>NZ_JACVBL010000010.1:0-296715 GCF_014852285.1 Pseudomonas sp. PDM02
AGCACAAGGTCGGCAGCCTCGCGCTTGAATTCAGGAGTAAAGGAGCGGCGTTGTTTGGTCATCTGACACCTCGATCTGGCGAGCATTCTCGCCTAAATGGGTGTCCGGTTTCATTAGACCACTACAGTATCCAGCGCCCAGATGCAATTGGAGCACTCGCTCTAACGGAAAAAAACGCCTTGATGACGCGCATTTTTTTCCCCGCTCACTCGCTCCATAACCGCTAGCATCCCCATCAATGTTTTTGGGGAGTGGCCGTATGACCATCATTACTTGCGTAGAAGATCTTCGCCTGTTAGCTCAGCGGCGTGTGCCGAGAATGTTCTATGACTATGTCGACACGGGCTCCTGGACTGAGAGCACTTATCAAGAAAACGAAAGTGACTTTGCGCGGATCAAGTTCCGTCAGCGGGTAGCGCGCAACATCGAAAACCGCTCACTGGAAGCCAAGATGCTTGGAATCGACATGGCAATGCCAGTCGCTATCGCCCCGACCGGGCTCGCTGGCATGATGCACGCCGACGGTGAAATTCTTGCGGCTCGGGCTGCAGCATCGGCGGGCATTCGCTACACCTTATCGACCGTCAGCATTTGCTCGCTGGAGGATATTGCTGATGAGGTGGGATCCCCTTTCTGGTTCCAGTTGTACATCATGCGTGACCGTGACTTTATCGGCCGCTTGATTGATAGAGCAAAAGCCGCAGGTTGTGATGCACTGGTGCTTACTCTTGATCTGCAACTCAGCGGCCAGAGGCACAAAGACCTGAAAAACGGTCTGAGCACCCCTCCTCGGCCAACCCCTGCAAATATCCTGAACATGCTGAGCAAACCCCGCTGGATCAAAGGAATGCTCGGCACCCGCCGACACCACTTCGGCAACATCATGGGGCACGTCAAAGGCGTCGATGACCTGAGCCAGCTTGCTGAGTGGACGTATGATCAATTCGACCCGAGCCTATGCTGGGACGATATTGCCTGGGTCAAGCAGCGCTGGGGTGGAAAACTAGTATTGAAAGGCATTCTGGATGTAGAGGATGCGCGAATGGCAGTCAAGGTCGGTGCCGATGCACTCATCGTGAGTAATCATGGCGGACGTCAACTCGATGGTGCACCTTCGAGCATCAAGATGCTGCCGGCCATTGTTGACGCAGTAGGCAACCAGGTCGAAGTCTGGCTCGATAGCGGTATCCGCAGCGGACAGGACGTGATCAAGGCACTGGCTCTTGGCGCCAAAGGCACTCTAATCGGTAGAGCCCACCTATACGGCCTTGGTGCATCTGGGGAAAAGGGTGTTCGGCAAACACTGGAGATCATTGCCAAAGAGATGGATCTTACAATGGCACTTTGTGGCTATACCGACATCAGCCAAATCAATCACAACATTCTGTTGCCTGGTAGCTACCCGACGCCATAACGAACCCATCAAAATTGCTTTTTTGTATAGTTATGGTGAAAACTTTTTCACCCATTTTTACAGCACTGGTTAATTCTCCGAATTTTCAACTGAAGCGACTTTAGATTAATCCTCAGTATTTCTCTAAAGAGCATCAAAATTATTTCAACTATGAAACTCAGCGCAACCACCTAATCAATTTCAAGAATATAAGCCCATAGTTAATTTTAAGAAGTGATTTAGACATACGAAAAACAGACTCCCAGGGAAGTAATCTTAACAGCAAACGGAATATTAGTTTCTGGAGTACCGCGCACATCAAATGGGTTGGTACTCAGAAAAACAAAAATAATAAACACTCGAGGACAATGCCCTTCCTTTTTATAGGCAAGCATTGCTACGTCCTATTCCTGCCCGCGAAAACCCCACTCTACAAAGGAGTCACGTAATGAGAAAAACTTCACTTATTGGTGCCATGGCACTGTCTCTGATATCACCATTGATTGCCATGGCCGATGGCACGCCCCCTTTGCGCATAGGTATCGAGGCAGCTTACCCGCCCTTCGCCTACAAGACTTCGGAAGGCAAGATAACCGGCTTCGACTACGACATAGGGAACGCCCTATGCGAAGAAATGAAGGTCAAGTGCCAATGGATAGAGCAAGAGTTCGACGGTCTTATTCCTGCCCTTAAAGTCCGTAAGTTCGATGCCGTGCTGTCATCGATAAGCATCACTGAAGAACGTCTCAAGTCGGTGGACTTCACTGATAAATATTACAATACCCCGGCTCGCCTAGCGATGAAAGAAGGTGCCGTGATCAACGATCCATTGACTGATCTGAAAGGTAAGAAAGTCGGTGTGCAACGTGCGTCAACCTTTGATCGCTACGCAAGCCAGGTCCTGGTTCCTGCCGGTGTGGAAGTGGTGCGTTACAGCTCGCAGAACGAGGTCTTTTTAGACTTGGCCGCAGGACGTTTAGACGCCACTCTGGCGGATGCGGTGAACATCGATAATGGCTTTCTGAAGACCGACGCCGGCAAAGGCTTCGCTTTGGCAGGTCCGGCCTTCACTGACAAGAATTACTTCGGTGAGGGTAAAGGTATTGCTGTGCGCAAGGGAGATAAGGTCTTGGCTGAAAAGATCTCCACAGCCATTGCAGCCATCCGGACTAATGGCAAGTATAAAGTAGTCCAGGATAGATACTTCCAGTTCGACGTCTTTGGCGACTAATTACTTCCCCTTGGTAATGGCGCAACTCTCAACTTAGTGATTGCGCCACTTTTTCGTTGAATTGGCAGCGCCCGATATCTCAGAGCGCGTTTTAAGGACTTGAATCATGCTTTATGGCTACGGTTCGACCATACTCGATGGTGCCTGGCTTACGCTGTTATTGGCCCTATCTTCCATATTGCTGGCGATCACTCTTGGCCTGATTGGCGCAGCGCTTCGGTTGTCGCGAATCAAGTGGATGGCGCTTTTGGGTGAAGGCTACGCCACCATCGTGCGAGGCATCCCTGACCTGGTGCTGATTCTATTGGTTTTTTACGGTGGCCAGCAGGTCGTGAACCTCGCAGCGTCGATGGTCGGCCACGAGAACTACATTGATCTCGACCCGTTCTGGTCTGGCGTGTTCACCCTGGGATTAATCTTCGGCGCCTACTTGTCCGAAACCTTCCGCGGTGCCTTTATGGCCATTGCAAAAGGACAGAGCGAGGCAGGAGTTGCCTATGGTATGAGCGACTCTCAGGTTTTTTTCCGTGTATTAGTACCGCAGATGATTCGCTTGGCCATTCCTGGTTTTACCAACAACTGGCTGGTGCTGACCAAGGCTACGGCGCTTATCTCCGTGGTCGGCCTGCAGGACATGATGTTCAAGGCAAAGAGCGCCGCAGATTCGACACACGAACCCTTCACTTTCTATCTGGCAGCGGCAGCGCTTTACCTGGTGCTGACCAGCGTTTCATTGCTGGCACTGCGTGTTTTGGAAAAACGCTACTCCGCGGGTATCAAGGCGGTTGAACTATGATCTTCGACTACAGCGTTATTCTGGAGAACCTACCGCTTTATCTTGCAGGCATGCTGGTAACCCTCAAACTACTCGTGATCTCCCTGACCTTGGGTCTGGTGTCGGCAGTACCGCTGGCACTGATGCGGGTGTCCAGAAACCCGTTGGTAAACCTGCCGGCGTGGCTCTATACCTACGTAATCCGTGGCACACCGATGCTGGTACAACTATTCCTGATCTACTACGGCCTGGCGCAGTTCGAGGCATTACGCGCAAGCGCGCTTTGGCCTTACCTCTCCAACGCCACCTTTTGCGCCTGTATAGCCTTTGCCATAAACACCAGTGCCTACACCGCTGAGATCCTTGCTGGCAGTTTGAAAGCTACACCTCACGGCGAGATAGAGGCGGCAAAAGCTGTCGGCATGTCGCGTGCCAAGCTGTATCGCCGGATCTTGTTACCTTCGGCCCTGCGCCGGGCGCTGCCGCAATACAGCAACGAAGTGATCATGATGCTGCACACCACTTGCCTGGCGTCGATTGTCACACTGATCGACATTACCGGTGCCGCACGCACGGTGAGTTCGCAGTATTACCTGCCGTTTGAGGCCTTCATCACAGCAGGCTTGCTCTACCTTGGCCTGACCCTAATCTTGGTGCGCCTGTTCAAGCACGCCGAGCGCCATTGGCTAGCGTACCTCGCCCCGCGCAAGCACTAGGGAGTGGTGCCAAGCACGCTCAATTCATTACGCGCCTAACCCCCCGCTTCTTCGCGCTGCCTGAACGATGGCTGGCCAAGGTCAGTCGTGAAGCCACCCATCAGGAGCGCGTTCCGAGCGACATGGCCACAGGAGATCGAAACCATGTACAAACTAGAAGTCCAAGACCTGCACAAACGCTACGGTACTCACGAAGTGCTCAAGGGCGTGTCCCTGACCGCCAAGGCTGGTGATGTTATTAGCATCATCGGTTCAAGCGGTTCCGGCAAAAGCACCTTTTTGCGCTGCATCAATATGCTGGAGCAACCTTACGGCGGAAAGATCCTGCTCAACGGCGAAGAGCTGAAGCTAACGCCAAGCAAAGACGGAGCGCTTAGAGCCGCTGACCCCAAACAATTGCAGCGTATGCGCTCGCGCCTGGCAATGGTGTTCCAGCACTTCAACCTCTGGTCACACATGAGTGCCATGGAAAACGTCATGGAAGCTCCCGTACACGTGCTCGGTTTTTCCAAAAGTGAGGCTCGCGACAGGGCCGAACACTACCTGAACAAGGTCGGAGTGGCACACAGGAAAGATGCTTATCCAGGACATATGTCTGGTGGCGAACAGCAACGCGTGGCCATTGCCCGCGCTCTTGCTATGGAGCCGGAAGTGATGCTGTTTGACGAGCCCACGTCGGCGCTAGACCCAGAGCTCGTTGGTGAAGTACTTAAGGTAATGCAAGACCTTGCGCAGGAGGGACGCACTATGGTGGTGGTGACCCACGAAATGGGCTTTGCTCGTGAGGTTTCTAACCATCTGACCTTTTTGCATAAGGGACTGGTAGAAGAGAGCGGTTGCCCTAAGGAAGTGTTGGCAAATCCAGAATCCGAACGGCTCCAGCAATTCCTTTTTGGAAGCTTGAAGTAGTCGGCCGCTTGCATCTCCGTCGTAGAGCGCCTTGGATTGCCTTCCCTACACACTAGCTTTCTAGCTGACAGGCCCAATAACGCCGAGCGAACCACCACGTAATCATTTCCAAAGCACTTTCATGACTTAGACCGTTGCTGTAGTGGTCATTTAGAAACAAAGTAGATCTATCGAAGGCTGAATGCACATGCATTCGGCCAACGTCAAATTATTAGAAACCGTATGTAATCCTCGATGATCAATGAGGCCAGAAATGCACGGATTATCGCCTGATTGCATCGGTAATTTGACTGACTGCAAAGGGTCGATTGCTGCCTGTCGCGGAGGGCAGCAATCGGCCATGAGCGGCCACTCGAACACATCACCTGATCGGCTGTTTTGCAGGACGAAGCAGTCACCGATGTTCCGCTGCCAACATTGACCTGAATTGAGAAGTGATCTCTGAAGATAGCCCGGCAGCTTCGAACACTGCGCAGGTGAAGCTAACGGGTGCAGGGCCTGGAGCAGTTATAATGCGGTCTGCAACCACAGCCACTGCACTGCATCGATAAAGCGTGCGCCCCTCATAACCTACGGCATTCTGCTGTAAGAAGTCAGCGCTGTTCGATGTATGAGGAACCGTGTCGAGAAGCCCGGCCCTCGCAAGTGCCAGCGTTCCCCCACAGATACCGGCAATTGTCGCTCCACTTGAACGACTAGCATGAAGAAACTCTCGAATATCCGGTGCTTCTGCACGCTCCCAGACCATTCCTCCAATGACGACAACAACGTCCGGTTTCCAGTCCAGACATTGTTGCAAGCTGCTATCGACAGTTACAGCCAATCCACCCTGCGAGAGGAACTGCCCCGTAGCAGAAGCGAAAAACCTGACGTCGATCCCGTAAAACGGAGACGCAGTTCCAGCAATGAAAGCATATTCCCAGTCCGTAAAACCGGGTGTCAGTATCAATCCCACGCGTGCCATCAGTCAGAATCCTCCATGAATGCCAATAACATATGGCGACAACACACATACATCAAGGGCTGCTATGGGTCGTTTGCTGCCCCTCGCGATAGGTCGTTATCAACCATTTGATGTGCCTACACCTTTGAGGGATATCCGCCCGGCTAACGTCCGTACAAACCCGGAAACCGTACTCAAGCCAGCAACTCACTAATCCACCGCGCCTGCCGGGCGACATCCTGCACCTTCTCCTCAGGCACAGCCTGCCGCGCGCGGGCGAACTGGGTGAGGGTCTGTTGCTTGTGACGCAGGATGCGCTGCCATTTGACCAGGAACGCCGGGGTGCGTGCCTGCATCTGCAGCGGGCCGAAGTACAGTTCTTCGGCGGTGTACGTCACTGGTCCGGCGCGCTCGGCGACGATGATTTCGTAGTCGAAACGGTTTTCGCGCAGCACTTCCTCGCAGAGGATGCGGTAGCCATTTTCCATCAGCCATTGGCGCAGTGGCTGCTCGCCGCCATTGGGCTGCAGGATCAGGCGTTCCTGGCCGCTCAGGTGCGCCTTGCCGCTGTCGAGGATGTCGCGGATCGTCTCGCCGCCCATGCCGCAGAGGCTGATCGCGGTGATCCCGTCGCCCGGTTCGATTGCCGCCAGGCCATCGGCCAGGCGCACGGTGATGTGCTGGTCCAGACCGTTTTCGCGCACGGTGCGTTCGGCCGAGTGGAACGGTGTCAATGCCACCTCGCCCGCCACCGCCGATGCGATGGCGCCACGGCGCATCAACGCCACCGGCAAGTAGGCATGATCCGAGCCGATATCGGCCAGGCGCGCACCGGCTGGCATATGCGCAGCCACGCGCTCCAGGCGCATGGACAATGTCTGTTCGTTCAACTGCAGGTCCTTTTCACCACGGATGTCCGGCACCGTTGGCATAAGTGCGGGCCGCACATGATGCTTGGTGAGGGTGGCAGGGTAAAGCGCCGGCGCGGGTTGTGTGATGAACTGCCTGTCGTCTTGCCTTCGGGTAGACAGGCTTGAACGGTTGAGTCGCCCTACTCCCGATCTTTCGTCGTACGGATGAGGTTGCCCCGTAACTTCACGATTGCCTGCTGCAATTGCACGAAGTCGTCGGCATCCAGACCGGTTTGCGGGAAGCCGTCTTCGGAGAGACCTTCACGCAATTTTCGCCCCTCTTTTGTGAGGCTGATCCGCACCTGGCGTTCGTCTTCCGGGTCGCGCTGGCGTAGCACATACCCCATGGCTTCCAACTTCTTCAGGATCGGAGTGAGGGTGTTGGATTCCAGGAACAGTTTTTCGCCGAGGCTGCCAACGGTCTGGTTGTCTTCCTCCCACAGCGCCACGAGGGTGATGTATTGCGTGTAGGTGAGTCCGAGCCGTTCGAGCATTGGCTTGTAAGCCTTGCCGAAGGCGAGGTTGGAGGAATAGACCGCAAAACACAGGAAGTCGGAAAGTTTCAGGTCGAGGGCGGATGTCTTTTCAGTGGGTTTCATGAGCATTCTCCGGGCCAAAGACAAATGGATCGCAAGGCCCGACTATACATCGCATGCGATGGTGTCGGAAGTGCTCGTTCCTCTGATGTTCGTTATCCAAGTGCAGCAGGCCGGTGACGGTCGACGCACGGCTCACCAGGGAGTCGTGCGTCGACGGACACTGCCGCCGTCAGCATCAAGTCTTCATGCTTTGGGCTTTTCACTTACCTCAGCGACTTGAACCCGGCTTTTTATATCGACTCACGACGTCTGAACATTCAAATACACATCAATGTTGCCGCGCGTGGCCTTCGAGTACGGGCAAATTTGATCCGCCGCATGTGCAACAGCGCAAGCGACCTCATAAGGCAGGCCTGGCAGGTTGACGTTGAACCCGGCCTGCAGGAAGTAAGCATTCCCGGTTTGCCCCAGATCAATCTCGATGTCGACGGACACGTCGGCCGGAATAGCCACCTTCAACTCTTTGGCCGCAAGGCCAAGCGCTGCGATGTAGCAAGCCGACCATGCGCCGGCAAACAACTGCTCGGCCGTCGGGTGCGGCTGGGTGGCGGCAAATACGTGGGCCGGTTTGGCGCTCCCCGGCGTTGAGAGTTCGATGTCGAGGTTGCCGTTGTGCCCGCGCGAATTGTTGCCGGAGCTGCTCAGGGTGGTGTGAGTCTTGCCGGTAGCCAAGACTTTTTCGATTTTGCTCATCAGTGATTCCTTGAGTTTTTTATTAAAGTCAAATAGCACAAAAGATACGTAACTATATGACTTGGCTCATTTTATAGACGAGATCAGAGCGCCGGGAATGACGGAAAAACCGATCACCTTCGGCTTTTCCGACCACCTTGCTGCCCTTCGCCAGTTGAGATGAAGCCCATCACCGCTCGTCGCCAAGTCGCGACAGGATCTTTGACATCAAGGGGTTTTTGCTTGAATATTAATACATCGCATACGATCTAATCGATAGCGATAACAAGCCACTACATCCCTTGCCGTTTGGAGAATCCGCCATGAACACCGCAAGCAGCCGCACAATCTCTATCTCTCACGCTGCCCATGGCCACAACGGCAACAACTGGATCACTGCTGCATGAAACTGATCCAGCTTCGGGCGTTCTGCTCAGTGGTCGACATGGGCAGTTTTCGTTCGGCGGCGCGAACGCTGGAAGCGGCTCAAAGCACCTTGACCGAGTCGATTCAAAGTCTGGAAAGAGAACTGGGGGCCATCTTGTTGGTGCGCTCCAATCAAGGCATCAGCCTGACCCTGGCCGGCAAGGTTTTCCTGACCAGGGCACGCTCGATCATTCTGGATTGTGATCGCGCAGTACAGGACGTCCGACAATGCAACGGTGCGCCCGAAGGTCAGATCGCATTGGGTGTCACGACGGAGCCCTTGGCTGCGTGCCTGATGCCGGTCTTCAACAGTTTTACCCGCCGATTTCCAAACGTGCAGTTGCACGTCGCCGGTGGCCAGACGAAGAAGTTGATCGAAATGATTCGCGCGGGCCGGCTCGACTTTGTGATGTGTCCACTGAGTGCCGACGTTTGCGATATCGACTTGCAGATTGAGCGGCTTTACCGCTCGAAAGCCAGCGTCATTGCGCGCAAGGGGCATCCCCTGGCGGAGGCTCGCTCAGTGCGCGACCTCGCCGACTGCCAGTGGATCAGCGTCCGCCCGGCGGGGATTGCCGGTAGCGCGGAGAAGCAACTGATCGAGCTGTTCAAAGCCCAAGGCTTGCCGCCCCCGAAGATCGCGATCACGACCGAGTCGCTGCTGGAAATGCTGCACATCATCTCCGAGACAGACTACCTGACCATTGAGCCCGGCATGCTTGCCGGCATGAAGCTGTTTTCCTCGTCGCTGACCAGCATTTCGATTCGCGAGCCGCTGGAGTCGTGCGAGGTGTGCCTGATCAGCCGTCGAGTGTCACCCTTCACCCAAGTGACACAAGAACTGACCAGCATGCTGATTTCGTACTCACGCTTGCGTCACCGAGCCAAGGGGTGAGGCTCGAGTCGTCATTCACGCGCGTCCATTACCGTCACCAGAATCCTGATCGCTCACGCCTGAAAGTGGTCCCCATGCGAAGTTCTCAGTATCCTGCGCAACACTGAAAACGCGTGACACAAGGAAGTCCCCATGTTTATCCATCGCAGTTGCATCACCTTGCTGGCGAGTCTGATGCCGTCGCTGTGCATGGCGAGTTCGTTTTCCATAGATTCTCGCTCCGAGAGTCTCTACCAACAGGCTGTCCCGTATCTGCAGCAAGCCAATAGCAAGCTTGAAGCGGTGCCTTCCAATTTTCCCACGGCGAGTGCCGAGGAGAAGCAGCGCTCAATGGCGCTGGTCGACGAAGCGGGAGTGTTGCTCAGGCCTGCGATCACATTGCTGGAGCAAGCCGCAGCGCTTGAGCATCCGGTAGCGCAGTATCGTCTGGCGTTGATCTACGTGATGCTCCATCCGAGCGACGTGATAAAGGAGAAGGCTTGCCCCTTGTTCGAACAAAGTCTGGTACATGGCTTTGCTCCAGCGGCACTCGAGATTTCGTCCTGGTGTGTGGCGTTCACGGACACCGTCCAATACCAGACAGCGCTGCAGGCGATCGAGGCCAGCATGCCCCTCTATGAGAAATACTTTCCGCAGCCGGTTGTAAAGCTTGAGTGTCGACGCGAAGAGCCCGTGGGCATGGCAATGCAATGGGGCAGCAGCCGTGATTATCAAGCGGAGATTTACCGGCTGCAGGGTGACAGTAACCGCGCGCAGCGCTGGGAGTTTTACCAGAAAGCGCTCGATATCAATGACTGCTACAGGGTGAAACGGCGCATGGCGAGTCGTACCTGACCTGCGCCCCCTGAACTGAAGGGCGGTGAATGGTGAAACGAAACCGGTGACGGCTATAACCGCCGTCTACCGGTTCAACCTCTCAAGCCAGCCGATTACAGATCGGTGATTTCCTTGTGGCGCGGTACCAGCAGTTTCATCACGCTCCACGCCACCAGGTAGGCCACCGCACAGATGGCGAACATGATCATGTAGCCGGTATGAATATCGTTGATCGATTTGTAGTAGTCGAACACCCAACCACCAAGCTTCGTCATCGCAACACCGCCCATGCCGCCGGCCAAACCGCCAATGCCGACCACTGACGCGATGGATTTTTGCGGGAACATGTCAGACACGGTGGTGAAGATGTTGCACGACCACGCCTGATGCGCCGACGCCCCGATGCCGATCAATATCACCGGTACCCAAAAGCTGATGTAACCCAGTGGCTGAGCCAGCAACACCAGCAGCGGGAAGAAGGCGATGACCAGCATGGCTTTCATCCGGCCGTCATACGGCGCATCGCCACGTGCCATGAAATAGCTCGGGAACCAGCCGCCGCCGATACTGCCGACCATGGTCATGCTGTACAACACGGCCAAAGGCAACACGATGGCCGCGCCCTTCATGCCGTACTGCGCCGACAGGTAGGTTGGCAGCCAGAACAGGAAGAACCACCACACACCGTCGGTCATGAATTTGCCGAAGGCGAACGCCCAGGTCTGGCGGTAGGTCAGCAACTTGAACCACGAGACTTTTTTCTCGGCAATGCCCGGTGCCGGGGTGGCAATCACCTGCGCATCGCTGCGGATGAAGGCCAGTTCCTCTGCCGAGAGGCGTTTTTGATTTTCAGGTTTTTCGTACAGCGCAATCCACACGGCCACCCAGACAAAGCCCAGCATGCCGATCACGATGAACGCCGCTTCCCAACCCCACAGGGCAGCAATCAGCGGCACGCAGATCGGCGCCAGGATCGCGCCCACGTTGGCACCGGAGTTGAAGATACCGGTGGCGAAGGAGCGTTCCTTCTTCGGGAAGTATTCGGCCGTGGCCTTGATCGCGATCGGGAAGTTACCCGCCTCGCCTATCGCCAGCACAGCGCGGGACAGCATGAAACCGGCAATCGAGACCGGGATCACCGCAAGGCCGAACGCACTGCTCACCGCTGCGATGCCCTCGCCCATCGGCACTGAAAAGGCATGCATCATGGCGCCGGTCGACCAGACAGCGATCGCGATGATGTAGGCCTTCTTGGTGCCGATCTTGTCGACGAAACGGCCGGCAAACAGCATGGATATCGCGTACACAAACTGGAAAACGGAAGCGATGTTGGCGTAGTCGCTGTTGCTCCAGCCAAATTGCGTCGACAAATCCGGCGCCAACAGACTGAGCACCTGGCGGTCGAGGTAGTTGACGGTGGTGGCGAAGAACAACAGTGCACAGATCGTCCAGCGATATTTGCCGACGGACTGGCCGACACGTTGCGCATTGATGGGCTCGTTCAGATTCATGGCATCACTTTATTATTGGATTGTGGTGATGATCTCTCGGTTTCAAGCGAGATCAATTCTTACGCGCAGCGAACTGCTCCGTGGCAATCGTCAGACGAGTAGCACGTGCAATCGGGGGGTATCTACAGATAACGGGGATGACTGAGCACCTGGGCAGGCAATCAGGACCGGACCACAAGAAGCGGTATGCGGGAAGGCTGGAAAGCGGATTGAGTTCATGATGGGACCCGGTTTTTGTTTTTAGGGGTGTAACATCGTATGTCGTCGTACAACTGCGCCTTTTATAACGACTCCCCTACCCGGCTGTCAATCCGGAAAATGGCCGTTCGTCTCGACAGACAACCCGCCGAACGGCAAAGGCTGTGCCGCCCTTGAAGAGATTAGTGGTCCGGGTGTGGTCGTGGGTATTTGAAAATCAGATAGTCGTACGACAACGCATGTCATTACGAACATTTGAACGGTAGGAGCGAGCCTGCTCGCGATGGTCGTGAACAAAAACGCGTGTTATCTGGATAAACGCGGTGTTCTGAAGTCCATCGTCGGAACGCCGCCCGGAGCCGGCTCGCTCCTACAAGTATTGAAGGGGCTTATTTGACCAGCCGTTTTTCCTTCGACGGCCTATACCCGAAATACGAGCTGTAGCACTTGCTGAAATGACTCGGTGACACAAAACCACAGGCCACCAGCACATCCACCTGGGACAGTTCCGTGTGCTGCAGCAGGCGCCGCGCTTCGGTAATGCGCAATTCCATGTAATAGCGCTGAGGCGTAGTACCGAGCTGTTCCTTGAACAGACGCTCGAGTTGGCGGCGAGAACGGCCTGCGTAGACGGCCAACTGCTCCAACTCCAGAGGTTCTTCGAGGTTGGCGTCCATCAGCTTCACCACCTCGCGCAAGGGTGCGCTCACGCAGACATTTTCCGTTGGTTTGATCCGCCGGTAACGCGACTCTTCGAACGCGAGGATGTCCTCGATCCCTTCGACAAGAGCCTTGTCGTGCAAGCTCTTGATCCAGTCCAGCGCCATGTGGAACGCGCCCGAAGGACTGGACGCCGTGAGCCGGTCCCGATCAATGACAAAAGGCTCGCTGGTGACATGCGTCGCTTTCGCCACTTCTGCGAGCGCGGGACGATGTTCGGGGTGAATCGCGCAGCGATAGCCGTCGAGCAAGCCGGCACTCCCGAGGAACCAGGCGCCGTTCCACAAACCGGCCAGGCTCACGCCATGGTCGGCGGCCGCTCTCAACAGACTGGCCAACTCGTCAGAGGCCTTCAGCTCGGTCCTGTAACCACCGCAAATGACCAACAGATCGAGTTCGTTTACGGCGGAACAATCGATGCGCGCATCCGGCCGGATGACCAGCCCCAGATCGCTGACGACCTCCCCGTCGTGCAAGCCGAACGTGCGCGACGAGAACAGTTTTGGCCGTAGCAGATTCGCCGTGACGATCGTATCCAGTGCCTGCGTAAATGCCGGCAGCGAAAAATGTTCGAGCAGCAAAAAGCCTGTCCGTGTCAGTTGAACAGGCTCGTCGGGGTTGTCGTTCAGATAGCGAAGATTTTTCCCCTTCATGCCTCCGCTAAATTGGCGTCGTTCGATCAAAGTTTTTGGCACTCGGTTACGGCGTAGATAAAACCTAATGCTACCTGCTGGCGCTCAAAACACCCTAGCGCCATTTACACCTGATCATGCCAACTGGAAGCCATGACGAAGCGGGTCCTTGTCATCGACAAAAATGGTGTTGTGCCCGGTAATCTGCGCCCAGCCACCGATGCTGGGGCGAATGCCGTCGAAAGGGCCGACTTTCTCCGCAGACTCGACTTTGCCTTCGAAGATCGTGCCGATCAGGCTCTCATTGCGGAACGTCTCGCCTACGCGCAACCGGCCCTTCCCCACCAGTTGCGCCATCCGCGCCGACGTCCCGGTGCCGCCGGGAGAGCGGTCAATCGCTTTGTCGCCGTAGAACACCGCACTGCGGCCATCGGCGGCGGTACCGTGTTCGTCGTCGCACCAGATGACATGGTGAACGCCACTGATCCGGTTGTTTTCGGGATGCACGGGATCACACACGCCTGCCAGTGCCGAACGAAGTTTCTGACTCAGGCTGACGATGTCTGCGGTCGTCATCCCCGTCAGGCCGGCCCAACTTTCTTGTGGTTCAACCACTGCATAGAAATTGCCGCCATAGGCAATGTCGACGGTGAAGGCTCCAATGCCCGGCACCTCGACCACCACGTCGGCGCTGTGCAGGTAGCTCGCCACGTTGAACAGTCGGATCGAGTCCACGTATTCGCCGCTCATGACGTAATCGACATCGACGCGCCCGGCCGGTGTTTCGATGGCCAGCCGGCCCGGTTCGCGAGGCGTGACCAGCCCCTCTTCAATCACCACGGTGGACAAGCCGATCGTACCCGCCCCGCACATTGGCAGGCAGCCGCTGACCTCGATGAACAACGCGCCAAAATCACAATCGTCGCGGTTCGACGGGTAGATGATCACGCCGGACATGATGTCGTGCCCACGGGGTTCGAACATCAGCGCGGTGCGAACCCAGTCATGATCACGCACGAAAATCTCACGGCGTTCGGCCATCGAAACGGACGGCAGCAGAGGCCCGCCACCGGTCACGACCCGCACCGGGTTCCCGCACGCATGGGAGTCGACACAAAAAAAGCTACGTCTCATTCTGAAGGTCTCTCAAAGAAGTGCGCGTGGGGAGTGACGCTGCAACGCGCCGCGTGTCAGCCGGTCCAGCAACAGTGCCACCGCGACGATCGCCAGACCGGCGCGCAACCCCAGGCCCATCTCCATTCTGGAAAGACCTCGCGTCACTTCGGCACCGAGTCCACCGGCACCAACCAGGCCCGCCAACACCACCATCGCCAGGGACATGAGAATGCATTGGTTGAGCCCGACCATCAGCGTCGGTGCGGCCGTCGGCAGTTCGATCTTGAACAGAATGTCCCGGGGTGAAGCGCCGGACGCCTGGCCCAGTTCCAGCAGGTCTTTCGGCAACTGTTTGAACGCCAGGGTGGTCAGCCTGAGCATCGGCGGAATGCCGTAGACGATGGTCGCGATAATTGCCGGCACTCGCCCGAGGCTGAACAGCATCACGGCGGGAATCAGGTAAACCCACGGTGGCACGGTTTGCATGATGTTGAGGATCGGCAGGAAGGCTTCATCCACGCGTTTTACCCGTGCCGCCAGCACACCAAGCGGAAAGGCGATGGCCACCGAGATCAACACCGCCACCGAGACCAGCGCGATGGTTTGCATGGAGGCCGCCCAAAGGCCGGCGAACAGGCAAAACGCCAACATCAAGGCGGCAAACACCGCGACGCGTTTGTTGGCGAAAAAGAACGCGCCGACCACGACGATGGCGATGAACAGATAAGGATGCGGCGCCAGCAACGCGGACTCCACCGTGCCCAGCACCGCCTCGATGACTTGGCTGATGCCTTTGAACACACCGTGCAGATTGGCGTTCAGCCAATCGACTGCGGGCGCCAGGAATTCACCCGGGGAAAATTGCAGTTCTGAGGCACTCATTGGCTTTCTCCCATCCGCGAGCGGGCAGCGTGCTGCGCCAACCGATCCAGAATCATGGTCAGAATGACGATGGCGATGGCCGCGTTGATCGACTTGGCGATATCCAGTGTACGAACAGCGCCGTAGATCGATTCACCCAACCCGCCGGAGCCGACGATGCCGGCGATAACCACCATGCCGAACGCCATCATCAAGCTCTGGTTCACCCCGGCCATGATGCTGGGCTTGGCGAACGGCAGGCGAATCTTGAAAAACATTTGCCAGCCGGTGACACCACTGGCATCGCCCAGCTCGATGAACTCTCGCGGGGTCATCCGAATCCCCAGGGATGTCAGGCGTATCGCCGGCGGCACGGCCACGATAAAAGTCGCCAGCAGTGCGGTGGCCGGGCCGTAGCCCAGCAGCGCGATGGCCGGCAACAGGTAGATGTAGGGCGGCATGGTCTGGATCAGGTCCAGCACCGGATCGACCACGCGATCAACCGACGGTGCGAGACCGGCCAGCACGCCCAATGGAATCGCGACCACCAGCGCCAGTACGGTGGCCGTCAGCACCAGCGCAAGCGTGCTGACCGTCTCTGGCCACAAGCCGATCACGTCGCAGAACACCAGCGCGAGGCCCGCGAGAATCGCGAACCGGGCGCCCACCACCCGCCATCCGATCAGGGCGATGGCCAGCGCGACGAGGTAATACGGCGGATAGGCAATGCACCAAAGCACACTTTTATAAACGCCCGTCAGCAGTGCATTGACGCCGTCGAACAAAAACTCGCCATGGTCCGAGAGCCATTCCAGGCTCGAGTCGATGGTCGCGTCGAATTGATCGGAAAAGTCCGGAATGCTCATGTCGATGCCTCCAGAACGGTTTCGGTTGTTGAGGCCGAGAATTCATTCGGAATGCCCTGAACGCCGCGAAGCAGATCGCGCGGCGTAATGATGCCCACCACCACGCCGTTGTCGATGACTGCCAGCGCGTCGCGCTCGGACTTCATCGTCAATCCGATCAGTTCGTTGATGTCTGCGCCCAGCGAAGTCTTGCTCAGCCTGGAAATGTCGCATCCCGGGTTTGCGACCTTGAAAGGCTCGACCGGCGTCATGACCGAGTGAGCCTTGACCAGGTGGAGCCGGGAAATACCTGCCACAAACTCCGCGACATAATCGTCCGCCGGGTTAAGCACGATTTCCTCGGCGGTGCCGACCTGGATGATCACGCCATCCTTCATGATTGCGATGCGATCACCGATGCGGATGGCCTCGTCCAGGTCGTGAGTGATGAAAACCGCGGACTTGCCAAGCTCCTTGGTCAGCTGGCGAAACTCATCCTGCAACTGCCGGCGAATCAATGGATCAAGCGCACTGAACGGCTCATCCATCAAAATCACTTCAGGGTCGGCGGTAATCGCGCGGGCCAGACCGACACGTTGCTGCATGCCGCCAGACAACTCCGTGGGGTAACGCGATGACCATTCGCTCAGCCCCACCTTGGCCAGTGCCTGCTCGGCCACTTTGTACCGCTCAGCCTTGCCGACGCCCTGCACTTCCAGACCGAATGCCGTGTTCTCCAGCACCGTTCGATTGGGCAACAACGCCACACTCTGGAAGACCATGCCGATGTGACGCGCCCTCACCTCTCGAAGCTGCGCTGGTGTCAGGGAAGACAGGTCCTTGCCTTTGACCAGCACTTTGCCTGAGCTCGGCGTGATCAGTTTGTTGAGGAGCCTGATCAAGGTGGATTTGCCACTGCCGGACAAGCCCATGATGCAGAAGATTTCGCCTCTTCGAACCTGGAGGCTGACGTCGGAGACCCCGACCACACAGCCGTAGTTTTGCAGGATCTGAGTCTTGGTCAGCCCTTGCTGAGTGACAGCGTTCATCGCTGCCGGTGCGGCTTTCCCGAAGATTTTCCAGACTGACTGGCAATCTATCAGCACTTCGTTAGTGTCTATTTTGGCCGTTGTCATTTTCGTAACCCGTGAACCAGTTTTCTGGTTTCTCTAATGAATCAAAGGGCGGCAGTGGCGTAAGGCATCAGCAATCAGTTCTTGATATTTTCCCAGCGCTTTAGCAGCTCGCTGTGGCTATCGGTCCAGCCCTTGATGGCCTGTTCCATGGTCTTGCCATCTTTGACTTCGGCGTTCATCGCGGTGATGTCGGCGATTGGCACGTACACGCTCGCCATCAGTTCACGCGCACGCGGATTGCTTTCAGCGAAGCCTTTGTGGCCGATCCAGTAGTAGCCTTGTAGCGGCGGGAAAATGCCTTTTGGATCTTTCAGGAATTTGAGATCGAATTTCTTGGTCATCCAGGACGGATCCCAAACGGTGACGACCACCGGCTCTTTACGGTCGACTGCCGATTTCAACGCCGCCGTCATTGCCGTGGTACTGCCTTCCACCAGTTTCAGCTTGAGGTCATAGGCCTTAACCACATTGGTCGCATCGTTCATCAGGCCGGAACCCGGTTCGATACCGATGATCTTGCCGCCCAGTTTTTCCGAATTGGCGTTCAACTGGTCGATGGAATCGATGTCGACATAACTCGGTACCGCAAGCCCTTGGTAGAGGCCAAACGAAACCGGCGAGAGTTTCTCGATTTTGTTCTTGTTTTTGTTCCAGTAATCGTTTGCCGCGTAGTCCGTTTGCGACGCCAGCACTTGAACATCACCTTTGCTTAATGCCGCATAAGCGATGCCCCACTCGGAGAACTCTACAACTTTTACGGTATAACCAGAGTCTTCAAGCACCTTCTTGGTAATACCCGTAATTGGCGTCAAGTCCTCCCACGTCATAGTACCCATGGTGATATTTTTTTCTTCGGCGTGAACTGGCAAACACATAACGCCGGCCACAGCGACAGCGCAGACTGCCTTCCAAATCTTTTTCATGGCGTGCTCCGATCTACGGTTAAAACTAGAGATTAGGCCTTTATGAAATAAAAGCCGGTGGTTTGAAACTATTCAGCCTTCTCGCCCTGCTCTGAGCGCCTGCCAGCGAATAACCGAGTTGACACCCAACATCGTCAATATCTTTGGTGGAAGCCGGCTAGGCCCTGGCAGTTGACTGAAACTTTGCAAAACCTGTGAATGGTGACCGCTGGCCAACTCGGCAGCCATCACGCCTGCCAATGTGCTTTTAACCGTGCCCAGCCCGTTTTCGCAGCAAGCGGAATAGAGGTTTTCCTCGATTTCGCCAAAGGCGGGAGCGCTGTTGCGACTCAGGCAAAGCCGCCCTGCCCAGCTGAATTCCAGCGGCGTCGATTTCAACTCCGGGAAACGCGCATCCAGAGAGTGCCGTTGTTCTTCGGCCACCGCCGCGACACGCATCGGTGTGACTTGAATACTCGGGTCGTAGGTAAACTTGGTGCGGATAACAATCCGCGAAAGTCCATTCGAAGTTATCTTGCGAACTGTCGCGCCCATCGGGTCCGCTGGCAATAAGGCCCAACGATCTTTACCGGTAACCGGTCTTGAAAACTCATCATGACTATAAGCAGCCGTCATTGAGGCGTAAGTAAAGACATGCAGCAACCGGCCTTGAAAGTGACCGAAGTCTTCAATATGGCCATTGACCGCAAGAATGACTTTAGGCGCACTAACGGAACCACGATGAGACTTCGCCTTCCAGCCAATTCCCGCCCGGGACAATTCCACAATCGGTGAACGCTCATACAGTTCAATTTGCCGATCAAGTCCGTTTGCAAGATCCCGAATATATTGCGCTGGCTGAATCATCACCGCACCAGGCGTATACAGCCCGTTGTGGTAATAAGTGGAACCGGTGATGTCTCGCATCTGCGCGGCGTCCAGTACTTCAAACCGCTCGCCAATGCCTTTTAACGATTTGGCATAGTTGTCATTGAGTTTCGTCCCCCGCTCGGTGGCGGCGGCGTTGATCTTGCCGGAAGGGTCGAACGTCTGCGCAGACATGCCATATTCACGAGCAGCGTCGGCGGCAAACGCAATGGCAAAACGGTTCTGGGCAATTTCCAGTGCCGTTGCCGACTCACCGCCCACCGAATACTCCCCGGAGGAAAGGCTGTGCGGCACATCGATCATGAACCCCGAGTTCCTGCCCGCCGGCCCCTTGGCGATTTCATGGGCGTCCACCACCGCAATGCGGCAGCCCGGATGCAGTTGAGCCAGCCTGCGAGCGGCAGACAGCCCGGCAAAACCCGCACCGATAATCAGCCAGTCCGCCGTGACGTTGCCATCAAGCAGGCGAACAGGCGCAGTGCGTACGGAAATTGCCTCCCAACCTGAAACCCCGGTGTCTACCGGAAGGCGCTTGATGGTATGGGTGCTCATTTTTCGTTCTCTTCATCCGACCGATCAGACACATCGATCCAGATGGTTTTGATTTCGGTGTATTGATCGTGGGCAAAAATCGATTTGTCCCGACCGCCGAACCCGGACTCCTTGTAGCCGCCAAACGGCGTGGAAGCATCGCCCTCGCCGAAGCAGTTCACGGTGACGATCCCGGCGCGAATCTCCCTCGCCAACTTGATGGCACGACGCAGGCTGCCGGTGTAAACCGAGGCGGCCAGGCCGTACACCGTGTTATTGGCGAGGGCAATGGCTTCAGAAATCGAGCTGAACGTGGTGACCGACAGAATCGGACCGAAGATCTCTTCCTGGAACAACCGACTCTCTGGCGCAACACCGTCAATCACGGTCGGCTCGACGAACGCACCGTCTTCGGTGCCACCGCCGTACACAACATCCAGTTTGCCGGCGCTGGCATGCTCAAGGTACGACTTCACTTTCGCGAAATGTTCGGGGCTGACCAACGCGCCGACGCGGTTTTGCGGGTCGAGTGGATCACCCATTTTCCATTCGCGGATGTAGGCGCCCATGCGTTCCAGCAGTTCATCTTTCACTGACGCGTGGACGATCAGCCGCGAGGTTGCGGAGCAGTTTTCGCCCATGTTCCAGAACGCGCCGTTGACGACATGCTGAGCGACGAGGTCGAGGTTTTGCGCATCGTCCATCACCACGGCCGGGTTTTTCCCGCCGCACTCGAGAACGATGCGTTTCAGGTTCGAATCGGCTGCGTAGTGCAGGAAACGGCGGCCGGTCGCAGTGGAACCGGTGAAGCTCACCATGTCGACGTCGTGATGCAGGCCGATCGGCTCGCCGACTTCTTTCCCGGTGCCGGTGACAATGTTGAGCACACCAGCAGGGACGCCCGCCTCGAACGCGAGTTGCGCCACACGCAGCGTCGTCAGCGTGGTCTGCTCGGCGGGTTTGACGATCACCGAACAGCCTGCGGCGAGTGCCGGGCCGATTTTCCAGGCCAGCATCAGCAGCGGGAAGTTCCAGGGCAGCACGCAGCCCACCACCCCGATGGGCTCACGCACGACCATGGTCAGCGCGTCACTGCCCACAGGGGCGGTGTTGTCATAAATCTTGTCGATCAACTCGGCGTGCCAGCGCAGCGTATGAATGGTGTCCGGCACATCGACCAACTGGCACTCGCTGACTGGCTTGCCGCTGTCGAGACTCTCAAGGACCGCCAGTTCGTGGCTATGCCGTTCGAGCAAATCGGCAAACTTCAACAGGACGGTTTTGCGCTCTTTTGGAGAAATGGATCTCCAGCGGCCATCCTCAAACGCTTCCTTGGCGTTGCTGACCGCGAGATCGACATCTGCCGACGCGCAAGCGGCGACGTCTGCCAGAAACTCACCGGTCGCCGGATTGTTCGTGGCGAAGGTTTTGCCCGAGATCGCGGGTTTGAACGCGCCGTTGATGAAGGCATTGCAGGGGAACGAAATGTCTTTGGCGATGGCGGCGTATTCGGCCTTGGTCAGGAGATCACCCATGGCTGGCTCCTGATGTGATGCGTGCAACGTCGCGCTTCACATTGGCAATGATGGTTTGCAGGCTTTGCTTTTCTTCCAGGTCGAGAGGTTGCAGCGGCAAGCGCACGTCCCCTACTTTCAGGCCGGCCAGTTCACAACCGTATTTGATCGACTGTACAAACTTGCCGCCGTCCAGGGCATTCATCAGCGGCATCATCGCCGACATGATCCGGCGGCCCTTGTCGAAGTCCTTTTCGAGCACACAGGCTTCATAAAGCGCCACGTGTTCGGTTGGCAGGAAGTTGGAACCGGCACACACCCAGCTTCGGGCGCCCCAGGCAAAAAACTCCAGTGCCTGATCATCCCAACCGCAGGACAGCGCGATGTTCGGGAACTCACGGGCCAGCAGATGAACGCGGCCCATGTCGCCGGAGCTTTCCTTGATGGCAACTACATTTTTGGAGGCGCTCACACGGGTGAGGTAATCCTCGTCCATCGAAACGGACATGCGGCCGGGGTAGTTGTAAAGCATGATCGGCAAGTCGGCAGCGCGATCGATGGTCAGCGCGTGGATCGCGTTTTCCTGGGAAGTCGGCAGCGCGTACGGCGGGCTGGTGACGAGAATGGCGTCCGCTTTGATCGCTTTGGCATCCTTGGCGTATTGCACCGAATCTTCGGTACGAATGGCCCCGGTGCTGACGATCAACTGGACCCGGTTGCCGATGACATCCTTGGCATAAGCGGCAAGCTCGGTACGCTCTTCCGAGGTCTGCGCATAATATTCGCCGGTCGAGCCGCCGATGATAATGCCGTGCACTTTCGCCTCGATCAGCGACTCCAGTACTTCGGAGTACACGCTCCAGTCTATTTCCCCATCCGGTTTATGAGGTGTCACTGCGGGTGTGTAGATGCCTTCAAATTTCAAGATGATTTCTCCGGAAATGAATTGCGTGGAAGATCAACGAGCGCGTCCGCCTTGATGCCTTGGGGCGCGATAAAAATCTCCATGTTTTCCCGGGACAGTTCCCAGTGTTCAAACACGAGATCGACTACTGCAGATTCATCGCGGCGTTCAATCGCCTCGATAAACAAATCGTGGTGCCCCGCCGACAGCTCAAGACGCTCTTCCATGTCCTCGTTTTGAGGCCGAAAAAAGGTATTGCCGATACGGGAGTGATCAATCAGCAATCTTTCCAGGCTGGGCTGGAGGTATTGATTGCCGGCCATTTCGCCCATGATCGCGTGGAAGCGGTTGTTCTCGACGACCATGGCCAGCGCATCCCTTGAGGTAGTGGCGATGCGGAACCGATGCTGCGTGTCCTTCAAGTCGACCAGTTGGCGCGGCTTGTAGTTTTGAACGGCCAGACGGCCAACGGCTGCGTAAATCATCGGTGCGACGAGGAAGAAATTGCGCAGGGTCGAGTGATTCATTGGAATCACCCGGGCACCGCGGTTTTCCCGAATGTCGACATAACCTTCACCGGCCAGGCGTCGGAATACTTCCCGGACCGGCGTGCGGGACAAGCCATATCGCTCGCTGAGAATGACCTCATCCAGCGCTTCGTCAGGGTCCAGTTCCATCGTCAGGATTTGACGTTTCAGATCTTCGTAAAGACTGGTTTTGCCGTTTTTCACAACGACCTCCAAGGGCAGTTTTGCGGTCAGGTGCGGCTGACTGATGAGTCGAGACTCGCACGGGTTTTTGGGTCGGTCAATAGATTGTATTTCTTGTGTATACATAGAAAACACAGGAAAAACACAACGAAATTTCGAGTAATTTCTTTTTAATTCATTTAGTTATGCGTTCACCTCAAAAATGAACTAGTCGGTTACAGAAAAGAAACACGTCGTTTTTGGAATGCTTATTTCTAGATCATTCCATCATAAAGCTTATTGCCAAGCGCACTTTGCCAGCAGCCCGGTTGACCCGTAGCGACATGGCGCAAGGCGTTTGCGACACGACTTTGCGAGCACTTCCCGGCGAGCAACGGAACAAGCGATAGTGTGTCGCCGGTTGAGCGGCTCCGTTCTCCTTCAGGATCGACCAAGATGGGCAGTGAAGAAACCAGTAAGAAGGTCAAGGGTTACCGCCGACTGATACCGTCCATGACGGCCTTGATGGAATTCGAGGCCGTCGCGCGGTTGAGCAGCTTCACGCTGGCGGCGCAAGAATTGGGCGTGACCCAGGCGGCCGTCAGCAAGCAGGTCAAATACCTGGAGGAAACCCTCGGCACCCGTCTGTTTCATCGACTGCACCGGGCGATCAAACTGACCAGCGAAGGCTACGTGCTGTATTCGGTGGTCGCCGAATCCATGCAGCGCATGGCGAATGTGTTCGACAAGATTTCCGAGGGGATTCCCGAGCAGGAACTGGTGCTCGCCTGCACCGCCGCGTTTTCACACCTGCGCATCCTGCCCCGGCTGGCTGCATTGCGCCTGTCGCAACCCAAGCTGCAATTGCGCCTGATCACCCAAGTCCACAATCCGGACGTGCACCGACAGGACGTCGACATCGCCGTGCGCTTCGGCAATGGAAAATGGGAGGACGGCACCGCGATTTTCCTGTTTGACGAAGAAGTGTTCCCGGTGTGTTCCCCCGCCTGGCTGACCACGCACCCTGCCCCGCTGTCGGTCAACGACTTCCTGCACATTGACCTGATCGATTCGGACACCACGCTCGAAGGCTGGATGACATGGAACAGCTGGTTCAAGGAGCTGGGCGAGAGTCGTCCCAAGGTGAATTACTGCCTGCGCTGCAGCAGTTACAACGACACAGTGCAGGCCGCGTTGCAGGGCTATGGCGTCGCGCTGGGCTGGAACCGTTTGTTGCGTCCGCTATTGCTGAGCGGCGAACTGGTGCGGATTACTGACTATGCGGTGAAACCGAAAGATGCCTATTACCTGATTGTTCCGAACGGCCGGGAAATAACCCCGCTGGTGCACGCCATCGTCGATTGGCTGCGGGATGAGTCGCTACTTTCACACTAAGGTCAGTTGTCGATTCTTCGCATAACTTTTAGCTATGCGAGGGTGAAATTAAAGCGCATTGACGCAAATCCGGACCATTTTGATACTTGCCTCACCGTCACTTGCTGACGATTCAACATCGCCCCCGTGAGGCAACAGATGACAACTACCGTCGCGAAATCCCAACAAGAACTGGTGACTGCACGCACCCCAGGCCATGGCATGCATGGCGCGTTGTTCGGGCGTCAGGACATTTTCGACAGCGACGTCGATATCTTTTTCACCCGGCACTGGATTCTGGTCGGCGTGACGGCGGACATCCCGGAGCCTGGGGATGTTTCGACCATAGACATCGGCAAATCCTCGATCATCCTCGTGCGCGATGACGACGAGCAGGTGCAAGCGTTTCGCAACGTTTGCCGCCATCGCGGGGCGCGCCTGAAGCAGGCCGGCAAATCAACGGTGGGCATGCTCGTGTGCCCGTATCACCAGTGGACCTACGACCTTGATGGCAGCCTCAAGCACGCCGCTCACATGGGCAAGGATTTCGATCCGACCTGCAAAAGCCTGACTCGTGTTCATACGAAAGTGGTCGGCACTCATGTGTTTGTTTGCCTGGGTGACCAACCACCGGAAGACATCGCCTACCTGGAGCAAACCATGGCCCCCCGGCTGGCACCCTACAACCTCACGTATTCGAAAATAGCTTATGAAGCAGAGATCATTGAAGACGGTAACTGGAAGTTGGTCATCGAAAACAATCGCGAGTGTTATCACTGCTCTGCGACGCACCCTGAATTAACCGCTTCATTCCTCCCGGAGGATTTTGGGTTCTGCGCTGAAGGTCTGAGTGAGGAATCGCTGCAAGCGCTGGATGAATATGAAGAACGCAATGCGGCGGCCAAACGCAGTTGGGAACGTGACGGTTTTATCTGCGACGCAGTGGAGCACCTGGACACAGATGCGGTAACCCAGTTCCGCACGCAGCGGCTGGTCATTGCCGGCAATGGCGAATCGCAAACGCTCGACACTCGGGTGGCCTGCACGCGGCTGTTTGGTGACTTGACCCGCCGCGATCTCGGCGACGTGCACCTGTGGACTCATAACTCCTGGACGCATGTGATGAGCGATCACGCCGTCATTTCGTACATCATCCCGCTCGCGCCCGACAAGACGTTGGTGCGCACCAAATGGCTGGTCCATGCCGACGCCATCGAGGGCGTGGATTACGACATCGAGAAACTGACCGAGGTCTGGAAAGCCACCAACCAGCAGGACGCAAACCTTGTTGCGATCACCCACAGCGGTACGCAAGATCCCGGTTACTCGCCTGGCCCCTTCTCGGCATTTACCGAATCCTACGTGGATCAATTCTCTCGCTGGTACGCCGCGCGGCTTGCCGCACAGGGAGTGTGAGCAATGACCATGACCCTCCTTGAAAAGCCGCCGGGTACAGCGAGCGCCGTGTCTGCACCGAACGTATTCACCCATCCGGACACGTGGGCCACCTACGGTGCGCAGTGGAACAGTGGCGAGCAAAAAGCGCTGCACTGTTGCGCCGTACGCGACGAAACCCACGACGTAAAAACCTTTACCTTTCGAAGTGCGGATTTCAGCGTCATCAGTTTTGAGCCAGGGCAGTTCATTACGGTATCGCCGACCATCTCGGGGCAACGCGTGTCGCGCTGCTACACGTTGTCATCGTCGCCCACCCGCCCCTTTGCGCTGTCGATCACGGTCAAGCGTGTTCCCGGCGGGACCGTATCGAACTGGCTGCACGATCACTTGCGCGAAGGCGACAGGCTGCTTGCCTCCGGCCCTGCGGGCAGCTTCACACCGATAGGCCGTCCAGCCGACAAGCTGCTTTATCTATCGGCGGGCTCCGGCGTGACACCGCTGATGTCCATGACCCGTGCGGGTTTCGACCTGGCAGCCCGACTGGATATCGTCTTTGTGCACAGTGCTCGAACCCCCGACGATATTATTTTCCATGAAGAACTGACACGGATGCAGGCCAGCATGCCGGGACTTCGTGTCGTGAATATCTGCGAAGGACACGGCGACAGCACGGATTGGGCTGGGCCGATTGGCCGCCTGGATCTGACCTTGCTCAGCGAACAGGTGCCGGACTTCAAGGAGCGGGAAGTGTTCACTTGTGGACCGCAAGGTTACATGGGCGCGGTCAAGTCGCTACTCAAACAGGGAAACTTTGATTTCCACCACTATCACCAGGAAAGCTTCGATATCACGGCGCTGGATGAGGCCCCTCTGATCGAAACGGCCTGCGTGCTCGATCAGCCGGAGAGCCTGTTTACGATCACGCTGTCCCGCTCCGGTAAAACCTTCAGCATGCCGGGCAACCAGACCGTGCTGACCGCAGCGAAGAAGGCCGGCGCCATCATCCCCTCCTCTTGCAGCCAAGGGGTCTGCGGCACCTGTAAAACGGCGGTGCTGCAAGGCACGGTGGCGATGAACCACAACGGCGGCATTCGCCAGCGTGAAATCGACAAGGGATTGCGCCTGCTGTGCTGCAGTAAGCCAACGTCAGACCTGGTCATCGATTTGTAGGGTCCATCAGAACGCTCAATGTGGTCTACGCTCCAGCCTTGGGTACCTTGTTCTGCCCCGGGCGACGTGCGTTTTCGGCATGGTGGTTTGCAGCGGATGCGGTACGCAACTCTCCATGCATCCTTCCGGGAAAACCACATGATCCGCACCCTGCTGACTGCTTCTTTGCTGCTTGCGCTAAGCCTGCCCGCCCATGCCGGCGTCACGCCATTCCCCACTTCGTTCCGCACCCAGGACATCGCCGTGGAAGGCGCGAAAATCCACGTGCGCGTCGGCGGCAAAGGGCCTGCCGTGGTGCTGCTGCATGGCTTCGGCGACACCGGCGACATGTGGGCGCCTCTCGCTGCCGACCTGGCCAAGGACCACACGGTCGTGGTGCCGGACCTGCGCGGCATGGGCTTGTCGTCGATCCCGGACGGCGGCTACGACAAGAAAACGCAAGCGGGCGACATACGCGCGGTACTCGCAGCCTTGAAAATCGACCACTCGGTGGTCATCGGCCACGACATCGGCACCATGGTCGCCTTCGCCTACGCCTCGCGTTATCCGCAGCAAACCGATCGCCTGGTGGTCATGGATGCGCCCGTACCGGGCATTCAGCCGTGGAACGAGATTGTGCGTTCACCGATGTTGTGGCACTTCGACTTTGGCGGTCCGGATGCCGAGCGCCTGGTGGCCGGTCGTGAGCGCATCTACCTCGATCGCTTCTGGAACGAGTTCGCCGGCGACCCGACCAAAGTGGACGAAGCCACCCGCCAGCATTACGCCAAACTCTACGCCCGCCCCGGCGCGATGCACGCGGCGTTCGCGCAGTTCCGCAGCATTCGCCAGGACGCCGTGGACAACGAAGCATCGATGAAGACACGCCTGACCATGCCCGTACTGGCCGTCGGCGGGGAAAAATCCTTTGGCAACAACGAAGCCATCGTCATGCGCAACGCCGCGGACAATGTCACGGAAGTGGTGATTCCAGGGGCAGGACATTGGTTGATGGAAGAGGCGCCTACGCAGACTATTCGGGCGATTCGCGACTTTTTGCAGTGACCGTCTGTGGCAGGGCAAAAACTGTCTACGGATCGTTGTCGAAGCCTGCCGCCCTGCCTGTTCGACGGGCACTCGCTCGACACTGCATCTACCCACCACTTAAAGTGCTGCCCCCTCAACAATGGATTGCCACCAAAAATGACTGAGACCTTCCAGGGCAGTTGCCTTTGCGGCGCCATCCAATACAAACTCCTGTCACGCCCCAAAGCTGTTTCGCACTGCCATTGCAGCCAATGCCGCAAAAGCCATGGCGCTGCATTTGCGAGCTACGGAAGTGTCTTGCGGGGCGACTTTGATCTGGTACAGGGTAACGACGACATCCGCTCTTACCCTTCCTCTGAATCTGTCGAGCGCCAGTTTTGCGCTCGCTGCGGCTCGTCGCTCTTCTGGTCAAATAACCAGGGCGAATACTCCGACTGGATCTCCATAGCCCTCGGTACGCTGGACACGCCCTTTACTTGCGATAAACAGAAGCATGTCGAGGTGACGTCCAAGGCTGTATGGCATGACATTCAGGATCACTGGCCGCAGTCCCGATAATCGCTTTGTGGCTCGAGAATGCTCATCCACCCCTGCATCATGCCGCTCGCTCCCCTTTCCCGTGGCACTCGTGCCAAAAGTGCAGAGCCTGCTACCACGCATCAGGTATTTACACTGCCAGCCCCAGGGGAGAAGCCTATCGAAATGGAAGTCATCTCATGTTTGAACGTAGCAAACTGGTTCCAGAGTTAATGGTCACCGACCTTGGTAACAGCCTGGATTTTTGGGTGTATTGCCTTGGCTTCGAAGTAGCGTATCAACGCCCGGAAGATGGATTCGCTTACCTCGACTTGAACGGTGCGCAGGTAATGCTCGAGCAGATTGATCCGGACGCAGGCCAATGGCTTACGGCCCCCCTGACGAAGCCATTTGGAAGAGGAATCAACCTGCAGATCGACGTTGCCGCTGTCGCACCCATCACCCAAAAACTTGACCAAGCCGGATTTCCACTCTATCGAGCATGCAAAGACACCTGGTATCGGGCTGATAACGTAGAAGTAGGCCAGCGCGAATTCATCGTCCAGGATCCCGATGGTTATCTCGTCAGATTGGTTGAGCGGTTGGGTGAGCGGCCGGCTTTTTCAATCTGAACGCAGGCCAAGGCGACCATCCGTTTAGTGTCGAAAGCATCCTTCCCTACTGACTGCAATCGACCTGAAAAACTGGGTAAAGTGTTGGCAAGACTGCCCGTACGAGCAAAAAAAGGATTAAAAAGTGAACGTCATAAAGGAATGGCTGGGTAAGCTGAAGAACAAGCAGGTGCCAGCCTCCTCATTGGCGGAGCATCGGCGAAACGAAGCGATGGAACTGCTGGGGAATGCTGAGAACAGTGGAAAATGGATAGAGATCAGTACTCACTACAACGGCTTCATTCGAGAAGTCGCTGTCAGGGGGCTGCGCGATCATCCTTCTCCTGAAGCGTTAGTCGCTTTGATAGAGCGTTTGAACGATTGGGTACCCCAGATTCGCGATCTGGCGTTGGAGGGGCTGAATCACTATTTAACTCCCTCTCGGGCCCAGGCGCTATTGATCGCACTGGAGCCACTCATAGCGTTGGCTGCGCGCCGAAGAGCCGATCATGGCCCCACGCTCATGGCCGCCCGCACAGTACTGCAGTCACCCGAGATCAAGGCTGAGGTCTACGCCAATTTCCTTGCGCGACAAGGTAAAGCTGCGCGCTATCTGTTTGCTCTTTTGCTGGAAAAGGACTCAACGCCGGAGACACTTTTAAGGGACGCCTTAGCCCATCGCGAGCTGACCGTACGCTTAGCTGCCGTGTCAGCTTGTCAGGATTTACCAGCTGCACAAGCTTCACCACTGCTACTCGAAGCCCTATCACGTCCGGGCGCCAAAGTTCGTGTCTGCGTGCTGCGCGCATTACTGCCTTTGTTCGACGATCCGAGGCCAATTTTGTGCAAGGCCTTGCTGGATGCATCCGCCTCAATCCGCAGTTTGGCGCGCTGGGCAGCAGCACGCCATGACGTCGATGCAAACGCGATCCTGAAAAAGAAATTGAATCAGGGCATTCCAACACGGAAACAGGATTGGCTCGGTGTCATTGGCTTGGCAACCGAACTTAACTTCCCTCTCGACAAGCTGTGGCTAACTGAAGCGATGCGCTCTCGCTATTCCACCGTGCGCCAAGCGGCCGTACGTCTGCTTGGCGATAACCAATTGTCCGAATTGCTGGGGGCGCTTGACGATCCGTCGGACAAAGTGTTTTACGCCGCAGTTGCTCAACTGGACAAGCTATCTTGGGCATCAGTGACACCTGGATCAGGTGCCAAACTAGATAGGGATTGGCATGAACTGTCGACAGCACGCCGCCAGGCGATACTTCAATTGAGACCTGGTTGGCAGCAGGTGGCGTACCTACTGGAGCGACTGGCTACTGAACCGGTTGCACAGGCTTTCTGGCTACGTCAGGTTGGCATGTGGTGCGATCGCCAATATCAAATCGTCGATCCGGTCACCTCAAAGGCCGAGCGAGAAGCATTGGCTCAAAAGCTTCGAAACCTGGCCGCAACAGGACTCATCGGCAGCGACAGCGTAGCCCGTGTTGCATCGACCGGTTGAATCCCCAACCAAAAGCTGACCTTTCAGGTCATCTGCCAGACGACAAATTTTCCACTGCTATGCTGATAAGACCTGTTTCTGCACTGGGGACGAGTAGCATGGCAGCACAAGGCAAGCATTCCCCATTCACGCTCAAGGCTATGGCCTGCTGGGCTGGGATTTTCCTTGTCGCTTGGGCTGTCATAAAGCTGCTCGACACTCACCTGGACCTGAGATTGTTGGCAGATAGCACGAGCTGGCCGCAACGTTTTTCGGATTGGCTTTCGCTGGAAACGCCAATGCCGAATTGGTCGCTGCTGATGATAATCGCGATTTTAATCAGCACTCTGTCTGCAGCGATTTACTACGCCCGCAACACTGATGGAGCTTACGACGAGCTACATGAGATAGAGCGAAAAGTTTACAAAATGAACAACCCTCAGTTCCCACGACTGACAGATAACCAAACGCTATTAATGGAAGCTTTGGCCTATCATGCAAATTTCAGGAAAGTTGCAAATCTGAACTCAATTTGCAAACTTGTCTCACTCAGCACAGCAGAAGTTGAAGCCGATCTAAAGCAACTTCAAGACAAACGCCTTATCAAACAAAAAGTGACACGGGGTACGTTTGGCGCCACCACTTTTGAACTTACCTTGGCAGGCAAGGATTATGCGTTAGAGCGTTTTCAGCTAACGTAGTACAGACAAAGTGGAGGTAGGCTGGAGGTGCTTTTTTGAGTAACGTAGTTCGCCCTCCAGGCGACATGACTCATCTTTTCACAAGATCAAGTGGCCCCATGTGGGTAATGTCCAAGGATGTGATCTTTCCCTACTGGACCGTCACTTTCCGGCTAGAACCAAACATACAGCTACTTCCAGACGCCACTTTGTAGACCACAGGTTTACAGACGTTGGTAGCGCCGTTCGAAATCACTGGCCAACTGTTCAAGCGTGACGCTTCCCAAGCGATCTATAAGCAGTGCCTGCGCCGCATCAAACGCTTCGGTCAGCGCAGCATTCACCGCTTGCTCCACCAGGCATTCTGGATGGTCGGTCGACAGACCGATGGCGAAAAGCGAGGACGAGCCCAAGGCCTGATGGATGTTCAACAGTGTTATATCCGCTAACGGTTTCGCCAGCGTCCACCCCCCACGGTGCCCCTTTTCCGAGCGCACATAGCCCCCGTCCTTGAGCAGCGCCATGGTCCGCCGGACCACCACCGGGTTGGTACCGAGCATCTGCGCGATGGTATCGGACGTGGCGGGCTGTTCGTGGCGAGCCATGTGGATCAGCACGTGCAGCATGCGGGACAAGCGAGTGTCATTTCTCATGGATGGCGGTTTCCTGAAGTTGCGTGTGCCGAGTATCGCTCGACACAGCATAAGTTACGAGACTGTTGACACCCCGACATCACGTAACTTACGTTGTATCTAGAGTTTTCGAGCAGGTCGAAGACCCAGGGAGACTGATCAATGGTTTACGACGTGATCATCGTTGGTGGCAGCTATTCCGGTATTTCCGCAGGCTTGCAACTGGCACGGGCGCGCCGAAAGGTGTTGGTGATCGATGCAGGTCTGCGCCGTAATCGGTTTGCTCACAATTCACATGGATTTCTCGGGCAGGACGGTCGTGATCCCGGCACGATAGCCAGCGAGGCACGTGCCCAGTTGCTGGCCTATCCAACAGTCGAGTGGCTTTCGCAACCCGCCACCCAGGCAAAGACGGGCGATGGTGGATTTGTGATAACAGCCGCGAACGGGGAGCAATTCGCAGCGAGGCGTCTGATCCTGGCCACAGGGGTGGTGGATGAGTTGCCTGCGATTCCCGGGCTGTCAGAGCGCTGGGGGCAGCGAGTGTTTCATTGTCCGTATTGCCATGGATATGAACTGTACGGCGGGCAGATTGGAGTTTTGGCGGCGTCGCCAGTTGCCATCCACCAATCGCTAATGTTGCCCGACTGGGGGCCAACGACACTCTTCCTCAACGAGGTATTCGAGCCTGATGCCGAGCAGTTGGCGAAGCTGGCCAGGCGTGGGGTTGCGGTGGAGCGCGAACCTGTCTTGTCGGTTGGCGGGGAACAAGCCGATGTGACACTGGCCAGCGGTCGTGTGATCAAATTTGCAGGGCTGTTCACTCAGCCTCTCACGCGTATGGGCAGCCCACTGGCAGCGCTGCTTGGTTGCGAGTTTGAAGCCGGGCCGACGGGAGAATTCATCAAGGTCGATGCGATGCGCGAAACCAGTGTACCCGGCGTGTTTGCCTGCGGGGATGCAGCAATAGCCGCAGGCAATGTGGCAGTCGCAGTGGGTGACGGCGCACGCACGGGCGGCGCGGCACACCAGTCGCTGATCTTTCGCTGAATACGGGTAGCAAGCGGATGAAGCGCGCCCGTCGCCCTCCGTTCTCAAGCCGATTGCCTGCGCCAGGTGCCGGGTGATGTGCCGAACTGGCGTTTGAATGCGCGACTGAACGCGGCTTCGGATTCGTAGCCCACTGCAAAGCCGATTTGCGCCACATTGCCGCGACCTTCGCGCAGGTGTTGAGCCGCCACGTGCATGCGCCAGAGCGTCAGGTATTGCATCGGTGGCTGGCCGACCAATGCCGTGAATCGCTCCGCGAAAACCGAGCGCGACATGCCCACTTCAAGCGCCAGGGCTTCTGCCGTCCAGCCCTCGGTTGGGCGAGCATGAAGCAGCGCCAATGCGCGCCCGATATGCGGATCCCGCAAACCCGCCAGCCACCCGCGCCGCTCAGCGGGAAGGCTCGCGACATACTGGCTGACGGCTTCGACGAAGAGCAATTCCGATAGCTTGGCGATGACCGTTGTCGAGCCGACGCGCCCCGCCGCGATCTCACTGACAGCAAATCGGAATGAGCTTTCAATCCAGGCTCCCGAAGCCGTCGCGCGCACGTCCAGTTTCAATAAGGATGGCAGCGACGAGAGCAACGGACTGAAAGGGGTTTCAGTGCCGAGGAACCCACACAATAACTGCGTGACCTCGCCGCCTCCGCCGCACTTGATACGTGAAATACCACCGACTTCCGGCGGCTGAATAACGTCGCGCGCCGACATGGGAGCAACGCTCAGGTCGCTGCCAAACTTATGAACGTCATTGCGCGGAAGCAGAATGAGTTCGCCTGCCCGCACGTCGAGGGGGGCTTCACCGTCGATTTTCAATTGCATGTGCCCCGCAGCGACAAAATGCGACGCAATGACATGTCGAGGGGCCGCCAGGAACGGTTTGCAATCGTCCGCAGAGATTTTTCCGCTGAGGCACCAGGGCGCAGTGAATTCCGCCTCGAGGAAGACTCCTCCAGAGAGCCGAATGACACGCAAGACATCAGAAAGCGCATCCAGCAATTGCCAGCCCTCCTTTCCGGAGTCCGGAGCATGTAATCAGGCGCACCGGTCATTCTGCACCTGAACGGCGAGGCCTAGATTAGCACCAACGCGGACTCAGTGATCGGGACGCCCCCCAGAGGTTTCACCCAGGGTCACTGGTTCCGACGTTAACCGTAATGGCCCCCTTCCAGTTCGACCAGGAAGCAGGAGATCGATATGAACACCGTCGCAACCTTACCCGACGCAGATTCGGGCAACGCCGCCCGTTATGCTCAACTCGTCAGGTCCTCGAAAAAAGCCGAATGGCAGATCGATCGCGATTTGCTGCAGGACCGCAGTTTCGACTTCTCGCGCAAATTCTTGCCCGACGGACTCTCGCGGATCGACCGCCTGACCTTTCTCACCCTGGAAGAAGCGCGCCTGCTCAGCCAGATTCAGGGCCGAACCTATGCGTATATCTTTGGCCTGGTCGAGCGTTTCATCAGTGCCAAAATGCTCGATCAAGGTCGGGCCCATGTCTTTGACGATCAGCTCGCGCTTGAAGCGCTGGTGCGATTTTCCAATGACGAGATCAAGCATCAGGAGCTGTTCCGGCGCATAGAAACGATGATGGATGCGCAATTGCCGGCGGGATATCGCCAAGTGGCCGATCCAAACGATGTGGCGCGTGCGGTACTGGCGGCCAGCACCTGGTCGGTGCTGGCGCTGACCTGTCATATCGAGCTGTTTGTTCAAACGCATTACGCAAAAAGCATCGCCCCGCGCGAGGAGTTGTGCCCGCTCTTCAAGGATGTCTTCAAATTTCACTGGAAGGATGAAAGCCGGCATGTCGTACTCGATGAGCTGGAATGGAAAGCGGAGCATGCGAAACTTTCGCCAGTCGAGCGCGACCAGGCAGTGAGCGATCTGATTGCGCTGGTGGCAGCCGTCGATGCAATCCTGCAGGCGCAATCGGCATCCGATGCCAACTACTTCATTCGCAATGTTCCACGCTCGTTCAGTGTTGACGAGACCGCGCAAATCAATGCCTCCGTGCTGGGCGCCTACCGCTGGCAGTACATTATCTCGGGCGTGCAGCATCCACATTTTGGCCAACTGCTTGCGCGCATGACAACACCCGAACAGATGTCCAGGATTCAGACCGCACTGGCTCCCATCATGAGCAACTGATCTACAGGGTGCGGCCGACCTCGCGTCGGTCGCGCGGATGTGCAATGACGTGCTGGATTGAGGATGGCAGCCATGACGATACCGATGTGGATGTTGCTGGGGTTCGCGACCTGGACTTTGCTGCTGTTGATGGCAACCGTCGGGGTGTATCGCTGGGTCAGAATCCTGTTCTCGAATGTTCCGATTGCCTCTTTCCGAAGCGATCAGCCCGATGGCGAGGATTGGTATCGGCGCGGAACACGAGCGCATGCGAACTGTGTGGAAAACCTGCCGGTCTTTGGCGCCATCGTGTTCGTGATTTCAGCCCTTGGTATCAACACACCCGCCGTTGACTACTTGTCCATGCTCGTCCTGATCGCTCGTGTGTGCCAGTCTCTGGTTCACGTATCTCATGTGCAGACAAACAGGTTCGTGGCGGTTCGGTTTACCTTCTTTTGCGTTCAGTTGGTCTGTTTCCTTGCGCTCATTGTGATAGCCGCGAGTTACGGCGCATGAGTAAGGGATGAAGTGCTTGCTTGCCGCAAACGTCGAGGGCAATGCGTTGCCGCTCTCGGCAAGCATGCGGCACGGCCCCATCTCAGCGACGCTGTTCGGCTCGCAAACAAACCCCATGTAACCCCTTCTGATCCTGAGGGTGACGTCGTTATCATTGACGCCGGTTTGACAGGAGAAATGCAATGGAACTGAAGTTCAGTCACGTCGATGTACTGGTCACGAATCTCGAAGAAGCCTGTGCTTACTACGCACAGACACTGAAGGCCAGGATCTCTAAAACGCTCGTCTGGGAACGCGGTGGCCTGCACGTGCGCTACGCGATTGCGTTGATTGGTCAGGAGCGTTTCATGCTGGTGCAACCGTTGGCGGGGAACCTGAAAGAACTCCTGGATTCATCGGGTGAAGGCATGATTTATCGCCACTGCTACTCCACGCCGGACATCGAGAAGGCCTATGACGAATTGATGGCCAGTGGTGTTCAGCCAGAAGACGAAAACGGCAAACCACTGGCCCGCGCGAACCTGCAGTCCCCGTCCGGGGCCCGCATCATCTGGTTGCCCAAGCGCTTCGGGCACTTCTCCATCGAGATATTGGAAGACAAGGCGCTGGAAGCATTTATCGAGGAGGCGTTTGCCTGAAATCTGGTCTCGGGATTCGGAAGTTGACCACAGCGCTCCGGCCATCTGCCTCAATAATTTTTTGCCAAGCCCTCAGCAGCTGAGATGTATCCCGTCCTCCTGAAAACAGATCAGAAGGTGTAAACCTTATTCAGGACGGGACAACTCTCGAATTAAAGCCCCCCGCCAGCGCCTTTTTTGTAGTTCAGTGCCCCGCAACCGCAGGCCGGCCAGCCGCACGCGGCCCCGATTTGAAGCCGTGAGCCCGAGCCCCCCAGACAATCGCAAACCCCACTCCCACCAACACCATCATTGCCCACGGAAAAGAGGCGATGCCCCATCTATCCAGCAACACGCCGCCCACTACCCCACTCCCCGCAATCGCACTGTTCCAGGCCACCACATTCAGCGACAACGCCACATCGGCCCCATCTCCCGCCGCGTCTGCCAGCGCCGTTTGCAACAACGTCGCCGCCCCGCCGAAGCTCAACCCCCAAACCGCCACGCCGATGTAGATCACTTCAGGCACGCTCCCCAAAAATCCAAGCACTACGCAAACCGCCGCAAACGTCGCCAGGCTCACCAACACTGTCTTGCGCAACAACGGCTCAACCAATTTGGCAGTCAGCCAGATCCCCGCCAACGCCGCAGTACCAAACACCAACAATACTAAATCCACCCGATCCCCCAACCCCGCCGGCACCACGAACGGTGCGATGTAGGTGTAGAGAATGTTGTGGGCCAGCATCCAGCAGATCACCACCGCCAGCACGGGGCGCACGCCCGGAGTGGTCAGAACGGTGCGCAGCGACAGGCGCTGGTGCTCGGCTTGGGAGGGGTAGTCCGGGACTTTCACCAGCACCCAGGCAATCAGCACCAGGGTCAGGGCCGACATGATGCCGAAGGTCGTGCGCCAACCCACGAGGCCGCCCAGCCAGGTGCCGAGGGGTACACCCAGGGACAGGGCAATCGGTGTGCCGACCATGGCCAGCGCCAGCGCCTTGCCCTGTTGATGGGGCGCGACCATGCGTCGGGCGTATCCGGCCAGCAGGCTCCAGGCCAGCCCCGCCGCGACGCCGGCGAAGAAGCGCGCCACCAGGGTCGCTCCGTAGTGGGATGACAGCGCGGTGATGGAGTTGAACAGCAGGAAACCGACGATGGTCAGCAGCAGTACATTGCGGCGGCGCCAGCCACGGGTGGCGATGGTCATGGGGATCACCGCCAGAACCGAACCCAGCGCGTAAGCGGTGACCATCTGCCCGGCCATGGAGGGGGAAATCGCCAGTCCTTCGCTGATCAGGGGCAATAGGCCGGCGGGCAATGTTTCGGTGACGATGCAGATGAAGCCGGTCATGGCCAGTGCAAGCAAGGCGCCAATGGGTAGGCGCTCGGGCGCCACCGATAAGGTAATTGAGGGTGTCACGGTAGATTCCTTGAGTGAGGATTTTCGACTTAAATACTGATCGATACAAATGTTGAAGGCTGCCAGCACTCGTTGTCAACGACTTATGTATCGACTAGTATTTATCTCGTAATCCTCAGGAGCCTTGAAATGGCGCAAATGGGCCGCCCCCGAACCTTTGACCGCGACCAAGCCGTGGAACAGGCCATGCACCTGTTTTGGCAACACGGCTACGACGCGACCTCCCTCGCTCAGTTGAAAGCCGGATTGGGCGGCGGAATTTCCGCACCGAGTTTTTACGCGGCATTCGGCTCCAAGGAAGCGTTGTTTGACGAGTGTGTGCAGCGTTATCTGGCGACTTTCGCTCAAGTCACCGAATGCCTGTGGGATGGGAGCCTGCCTCCACGCCAGGCTATCGAAACCGCGCTGCGCCAATCGGCGCGCATGCAATGCGAAGAAGGTCATCCCAAAGGCTGCATGGTGGCCCTCGGCGTGATGAGCGCGCCCAGCCCGGAGAGTGCGCGGGTGGTCGATGCATTGACCCATTCACGCACCCGCACTCGTGCGGGGATTTTGGCGTGTGTCGAGCGGGGTATCAGTACAGGTCAATTGCCGGGCAATGTTCACGCGCCCGCGATGGCTACGGTGTTCGACAGTTTCCTGCAGGGTATTTCCATCCTCGCTCGGGATAACACGTCGCATGAGGTAATTGATGCGGCCATCACCCAGATACTGCTGACTTGGGACATTACGGCCTCTTCCGCTCCGCCAGCTATCGCAATGGCCAACAGGGACTGATTGACTTAACCCGTGAGGCCATGGCGTGAATCCGGCGCAACTGCGTAATTGTCAAAGGCCCGTCCAGGGCCGGGTTATCGGATAGCCGGGAACTCTTCGACGTTGTCAGGCCAGGCAGATAGAACCTCAAAGCCATCGTCAGTGACCGCCACCATGTGCTCCCACTGGGCTGAAAGGGAGTGATCCTTGGTGACAACGGTCCAGCCGTCCGCCAGGGTTTTCACGTGACGCTTACCCGCATTCAGCATGGGCTCAATGGTGAAAATCATGCCCGTTTTCAACTGCAATCCCTGGCCGGGGTAGCCGTAATGGAGGATCTGCGGCTCATCGTGATAGACCTTGCCAATACCGTGACCGCAGTATTCGCGCACAACACTGAATCCATCCCTTTCGGCGACCGACTGAATGGCATAACCGATATCGCCCAGCGTGGCGCCGGGGCGAACGACTCGAATACCGGCGCACAGCGCTTCGTAGGTGGTCTTGACCAAATGCCGAGCCTGCGGACTGGGTTCACCCACGTAATACATTCGACTGGTGTCGCCATACCAACCGTCCTTTTTGACAGCGACGTCGATATTCACAATGTCGCCATCCTTCAGGACAGTGGCCGAAGGCAGGCCATGGCAGACCACCTGATTGACGGACGTCAGCACGGTTTTCGGGTAGCCGAGATACCCGATATTCCCCGCAATGGCCTTTTGCACATTGACGATGTAATCGTGACAGCGCTGATCGAGCTCGTCGGTGGTGACACCCGCTTTCACATAAGGCCCAATCATGGCCAGCACCTCGGCCGCCAGCGTTGCAGCGGCACGCGAGCTGGCGATGTCTGCCCGGGTATTAATGCGCACGTTCGCCCTCATTTTCTGGCACCGATGGCTGCATGAACCTGTGGGCCTTGCGAACTTTCTTCGAGGGCGCAGAGCTTCTTCAAATCAAGACCACCTTGCAGTTCTGCACGAATCAACATGCGGCAAATGTCGCTGTGATCCAGGTCGGGGTGTAATTCGGCAAGCATCCCGATACGCATCCAGTGCTCGGCCTGAGCGTTGATCGAGCGACTCAACGCATCGCTCGCGACGCGCAGATGCTCATGCATGTCTTCAGAAATTTTTACGATGCCCATCAGCTTCACTATATGAAATGGATATGGAACGTATATTAGTCGGTTTGGGCGCTAAATCAAATGCACGTTATGGCAATGAGGAAGGAATACTGATGGATCTGATCGATCCGCCTGCAAAGGTAGTAATGATTTGGGCGAATGAGTCAGCCCTACGGACTCTGCAGCGGCCTCGTTCTCAAAGACCGCATTCCAGCAACGCCCCATGCCAGGCAATGAATTGACAGTCAGACAGCATTTGACCACCCCATATGGAAAACCGTATATTCGATTAACCATATGTACCAAGAGAAGTCACCATGCGCGTTCTGTTCATGTGCACCGCCAATAGCTGCCGCAGCATCCTCTCCGAAGCGATGTTCAATCATCTCGCGCCGCAAGGTTTTCAGGCAGTCAGTGCCGGCAGCTTCCCCAAGGGCCAGGTTCTGCCGCGCAGTCTTGTGACGCTGCAAGAAGCCGGCATCGCGATTGACGGGTTGAGCAGTAAAGGCAACGACGCCTTCGAAGCCAACCCACCGGACATTGTCATCACCGTCTGTGACAAGGCTGCCGGCGAGGCGTGCCCGGTTTACTTCGGCCCGGCGCTGAAAGCCCATTGGGGATTGGAAGATCCGTCCGAGGTGAAGGGCGACGAAGCGGTCGTGACCGCAGCCTTCCACTCAACCCTGGCGCGCATCGAAACACGCTGCCGGGCCTTCCTCGCCCTGCCCTTCGGCGAACTTGACCGGGATGCGTTGAAGCGCGAACTCGATCGCATCAGCACCCTGTAACCGGAGCCCTCATGTCCCACGAACTGCCCAATCTAGACGCCTCCCTGATTCAATCCATTGCCGGTGACGACATCCCGCACAAGCCGCGAATCCTGCTGTTGTACGGGTCGACTCGACCGCGCTCATTCAGTCGTCTGCTGATCGAGGAAGCCGCCCGATTGCTCGAACATTTCGGTGCAGAAACGCGAATCTTCAATCCATCCGGCCTTCCTCTGCCGGACGATGCACCGACCGATCACCCGAAAGTCCAGGAACTGCTCGAACTGATGCAATGGTCGGAAGGACAGGTCTGGTGTTCGCCTGAACGTCACGGCTCGATGTCGGCCGTGTTCAAGGCGCAAATAGACTGGGTGCCGCTCGCGCTAGGCGCCATTCGCCCGACCCAGGGTAAAACCCTCGCGGTCATGCAAGTCAGTGGTGGTTCTCAGTCGTTTAACGTGGTGAATCAACTGCGCGTGCTGGGGCGCTGGATGCGGATGTTCACCATCCCCAACCAGTCTTCCGTGCCGAAGGCTTATCTGGAATTCGACGAAGACAACCGCATGAAACCGTCCGCGCTTTATGACCGGGTGGTGGACGTCATGGAGGAGCTGGTGAAGTTCACCCTGTTGCTGCGCGAGCGCCCGGACCTGGTTGACCGTTACTCGGAACGCAAGGAGTCGGCGGAGGAACTGACCCGGCGGGTGAATCAGCGGTCGATTTGAAGCACCCCAACGCTTTATAGATCGCAACGAATAAAACACCGATGTGGCGAGATAGAGAAAACCCTATCTCGCCACACCGGTGTTGTCGTAGTCGGCAGCCCCACTATCAACCCTGTGCTTTGCTCATTTTGGTGAACAGCTCGGTTGGCACTTTCTTGCCGTTGGAGGTGAACTGGTTGGTGCGGAATTTGTAGACCTCGCCTTCGGAAAGAAAACCGTCGTTGTTGGTGTCCATCGCCTTGAACTCTTCAGCACCCTTTGGGGCCACGGTCAGCAATTCTTTCAGGGAAACGCGGCCGTCGTGGTCGGTGTCGGTACGGGCGAAGGAAGCGTCGCCGCATTTGCCTTCACCGCATTTGCCTTCACCGGCCTTGGTGACTTTGGCGCCGGTTTCGCTGGCGCCGCACTTGCCTTCGCCACACTTGCCTTCACTGGTCTTTTCCGCCGCGGCGAGTTGGTAGCCTTGAGGCAGTGCGTCAGCGGCGAAGGCGGACGAAGCGAGGTTCATGCAGCCGACCAGTGAAACAGCGATCAGGCCAATACGGGATTTGTTCGAAAGACGGGACATGGTTATTTCTCCGGATACTGTGTGCGGTGAGGCCGCTCAGGGTCATGCCACCAGGGCGATAAGCCGTGGTGCGAGGTGCGTTTGCTTTCTCGCTAAGGCCAGGCTATTTGACTGCAACCGTGTATCCCGGATGTATCCGGATCGAGGGGCATTTGTACGCCAGCATCTTTACAGCGGGTCTGGATACACAGCGATACATTTGGCCCACTGCTTTTTATCTTTGCCGCCTGGAAGGCCCTGAACAAATCGGCATCAAACCTATCCCTGAGCAATTCCAACACGATCGTAGTCGGGGCCCCGCCGCAGAAGATGTCCGGGCCAGACTCGCTCATCCTGCAGCCCTGCCATACTGTTCATCATGGCCAGTGCAACCTTCCGCTTCTACGAGGAGCTCAACGATTTCCTGCCGGCCGAACGGCGGCGGCAGTCATTCACCTGCAAGTGCGCGCGAGGGGCGACGGTCAAGCACATGATCGAGGCGCTCGGGATACCGCACACGGAGGTCGAACTGGTGCTGCTCAACGGTGAGTCGGTGGGTTTCGAGCGGGTGATCTTCGATGATGACCGGTTGGCGGTGTATCCCAAGTTCGAAACGCTGGACATCAGCCCGCTGTTAAAGGTTCGGGCTCAACCTTTACGGGTGCTGCGCTTCGTCGCGGATGCGCACCTGGGCGGGCTGGCCAACCTGCTGCGCATGAGCGGCTTCGACACCCTCTACGACAATGGCTTCGAGGATGGCGAGATCGCTGAGATCGCTGCGCAGCAAGGACGTATCGTGCTCACCCGTGACCGCGAACTGCTCAAGCGGCGGATCATCAGCCACGGCTGTTACGTGCATGCCCTGAAACCGTCGCTGCAGCTGCGCGAATTGTACGAGCGCCTCGACCTGGCGCGTAGCGCGCGGCCATTCAGCCTGTGCCTTCATTGCAACCTGCCGCTGCACGAGATCAGCCCGGAACTGGCCCGGCCGCAGGTGCCGCCACGCGTTGGCGCGCTCTATTCGCACTTCCTGCGCTGCGACGCCTGCCAACGGGTTTACTGGGAGGGTTCGCACTGGCGCAGCATGTGTGCACTGCTGGCACCTCTGCTGAACCGATAGCCGAATGCATCGACAGGGAAGAGATCGCATCCATCTCCATACCTGTCCCGCTCGTACTAGCGTTTGCGAGGCTTGCACCGGTGTAGGGAGGTTAACCATTGGTCGAGAAAAACTCAGGGCAGAAGTCCTCCCCTTAACTACTGATCTAGTATCAACGCAAGTTTCGGCAGGAGATTCTCATGTCGTTGGCTGAAGAACAAAAACCGCAGCGTCGCAAAGAAGCCCGGCTGTTTGTCTTTCTTGTCGTCTGCCTTTTTCCGCTGCTGTCGGTCGCGATAGTGGGCGGCTATGGCTTCCTCATCTGGTTTTTCCAAATGCTCTACGGCCCGCCCGGACCACCTAACTGATAGTTCTCTTTCAGAGCCTGTTGGAGTCAGCGCATGGACGAAACTCTGCATATAGCCAGCCTGGTGGTACTTGCCCGACCTGAACTATTCGACGCCGTCAAAGCCAACTTGCGTCTATTGGACGGACTGGAATTACATCACGAAAGTGCCGCCGGAAAACTGGTGGTCGTGCTTGAGGCCAGCCACGAAAATCAGATCCTGCAACGTATCGAGCAAATCAACAATCTGCCGGGTGTGCTCAACGCCGCGTTGATCTATCACGAACTCCTAGAGCCCACAGGAGACACCGAATGAGCATGTCCCGCCGAGAGTTCGTCAAGGCCCAGGCCGCGGCCATCGCAGCCGCCGCCGCTGGCCTGCCGATTGCCACGTCCGCCAGCAACCTGATTACCGAGGCGGACATGGTCACCCTGGACTGGAACAAGGCGCCCTGCCGTTTCTGCGGCACCGGGTGCAGCGTGATGGTCGCGACCCGCGACAACCGGGTGGTCGCCACCCATGGCGACGTCAAGGCCGAGGTCAATCGCGGACTCAACTGCGTGAAGGGCTATTTTCTCTCCAAAATCATGTACGGCGTGGACCGCCTGACCCAGCCTCTGCTGCGCATGACCAACGGCCAGTTCGACAAACAGGGCGAATTCCAGCCGATCAGCTGGGACCAGGCCTTCGACATCATGGAAGAAAAGTTCAAGCAAGCCCTGAAGAACAAAGGCCCGGAATCGATCGGCATGTTCGGTTCCGGGCAATGGACGGTTTGGGAAGGTTACGCGGCCAACAAATTGATGAAAGCCGGTTTTCGCAGCAACAACATCGACCCCAACGCCCGCCATTGCATGGCCTCGGCGGTGATGGGTTTCATGCGCACTTTTGGCGCGGATGAACCGATGGGCTGCTACGACGACATCGAAGCCACCGACGCCTTTGTGCTGTGGGGCTCGAACATGGCGGAGATGCACCCGATTCTATGGAGCCGGGTCACCGACCGGCGCCTGAGCCAGCCGCATGTGAAAGTCGCGGTGCTGTCGACCTTCGAGCATCGCAGCTTTGAACTGGCCGATATTCCCATGGTATTCACGCCGCAATCCGACCTGCTGATCCTCAATTACATTGCCAACCACATCATTGAAAACGGTAAGGTCGATAAGGATTTCATCAGCAAGCACACGCGCTTCGCCAAAGGCGCCGATGACATCGGCTATGGCTTGCGTCCTGACGACCCACGGGAAAAACAGGCGAAGAATGCCGACAAAGCCAATACCTGGACCGACATGTCCTTCGAGCAGTTCGCCGCGTTCGTCAAACCCTACACCCTGGAACGTACCGCGAAAGAGTCCGGTGTTGCCCCGGAACACCTCAAGGCCCTGGCTGAACTTTATGCGGACCCCGAACGCAAGGTCGTGTCGTTCTGGACCATGGGTTTCAACCAACACACACGCGGGGTGTGGGCCAACAACCTGATCTATAACATCCACCTGCTCACCGGCAAGATCAGCGAGCCGGGCAACAGCCCATTCTCGTTGACCGGCCAGCCGTCAGCCTGTGGCACTGCGCGGGAGGTCGGCACCTTCTCCCACCGCTTGCCCGCCGACATGGTAGTGACCAACCCCAAGCACCGCGCCACCGCAGAACAGATCTGGAAACTGCCGGCCGGAACCATCCAGGAGAAAGTCGGTTTTCACGCGGTACAACAGAGCCGCATGCTCAAGGACGGCGTCCTCAACGTGTATTGGACCCAGGCCAGCAACAACATGCACGCCGGGCCGAACATCATGCAGGAAGTCTTGCCTGGCTGGCGCAACCCGGAAAACTTCGTCATCGTCTCGGACGTTTACCCCACCGTTTCCGCCCAGGCCGCCGACCTGATCCTGCCCAGCGCCATGTGGGTGGAAAAGGAAGGCGCCTTTGGCAATGCCGAACGTCGCACGCAGTTCTGGCATCAATTGGTCAGCGCACCGGGAGACGCCAAATCGGACTTGTGGCAGCTGATGGAGTTTTCCAAACGCTTCACCACCGACGAAACCTGGCCCGCCGAGTTGCTGGCCAAATCGCCGCAATACAAAGGCAAAACCCTGTTCGAGGTTCTATTCAGGAACGGTCAGGTCGACCAGTTTCCCGTCGAGCAAATCGAGGCCGGCTACAAGAACGACGAAGCCAAGGCCTTTGGTTTCTATGCGCAAAAAGGCTTGTTCGAAGAGTACGCCCGGTTCGGTCGTGGCCATGGACATGACCTGGCACCCTTCGACCTTTACCACAGCGAACGTGGCCTGCGCTGGCCGGTGGTCGACGGCAAGGAGACCCGCTGGCGTTATCGCGAGGGCCTCGATCCTTACGTGGAGGCCGGCAGCGAAGTACAGTTCTATGGCTACCCGGACAAGAAGGCGATCATCTTCGCCCTGCCCTACGAGCCACCGGCCGAAATCCCGGATGCTGACTACCCGTTCTGGCTAAGCACCGGCCGGGTCCTCGAACACTGGCATACGGGCAGCATGACCCAGCGAGTCGAGGAGTTGTACAGAGCGGTGCCGGACGCCCTGGTGTACATGCATCCGGAGGACGCCAAGGCCTTGAAGGCACGGCGTGGCAGCGAAGTGAAGCTGATCAGCCGCCGCGGTGAAATCCGCGCGCGCATCGAAACCCGCGGGCGCAACAAACCACCCCGTGGCCTGGTGTTCGTACCGTTTTTCGATGCCAATAAGTTGATCAACAAGGTCACGCTCGACGCCACCGACCCGATCTCCAAGCAGACCGACTACAAGAAATGCGCCATCCGCATCGAGTTGATCAGCGCGGCTTGAGGAGAACCGTCATGACTTTTCGAATCTGGCCCTTGGTACTGCTTGCCGCAATGGGCTTGGTGCTCGCCGCCGAGGTCGATTACCCACTGGATGCGCCCGGCCCCGACGGTCGCCGCCCCGGCGGTACCCTCACCCGGAGCATGCCCGCGCCACCGATTGCCAACGATGAAAACAAGGACCTGAAGCGCGAGCGCAACTATCCTGACCAGCCGCCGACCATTCCCCACAGCATTCGCGGGTACCAGATCGACAAGAACGGCAACAAATGCCTGACGTGCCACAGCCGGGCCAATAGCGCGCGCACCCAGGCGACGATGATCAGCATCACCCACTATATGGACCGCGACGGTCAGGCGCTGGCGGCGGTCTCGCCCCGGCGCTACTTCTGTACTCAGTGCCACGTGACGCAAAAAGAGGTACTGCCGCTGGTGGGCAACACCTTTGAAACCATCGACAAAATCCTGCAAGACGATGCCAACGCTGCGCAAAAACCTTGAGGAGGCGCCATGAAAGCACTGTTCGCCCTGCTTAAGGATTATTGGGGCATCCTCTGTCGACCCAGCGTTTACTTCAGCCTGGGGTTTCTGACACTGGGCGGCTTTATCGCCGGGATCATTTTCTGGGGCGGTTTCAACACGGCACTGGAGCTGACCAACACCGAGAAGTTCTGTATTTCCTGCCACGAGATGCGCGACAACGTCTATGTCGAGTTGCAGGACACCATTCACTACACCAACCGTTCCGGTGTGCGCGCCAGTTGCCCGGACTGCCACGTTCCCCATGAGTGGACGCACAAGATCGCGCGCAAGATGCAGGCATCGAAGGAAGTCTGGGGCAAGCTGTTTGGCACCATCGACACCCGCGACAAATTCCTCACCTTGCGCCGTGAACTGGCGGAACATGAATGGGCCAGGCTCAAGGCCAACGACTCGCGCGAATGTCGCAACTGCCACAACTTTGAGTTCATGGACTTTACCCGTCAGGGCAAACGCGCTGCGGCCATGCACTCCACCGCATTGGCCAATGGCGAGGCCACTTGCATCGACTGCCACAAGGGCATTGCGCACAAGTTGCCCGATATGAGCGGAGTGAAAGGATGGTGATGCATCCGAAATATCCAACCCGCCGCCCCACACCGTCAGCGTAGGGCGACAGATCTCACACCAGCATCAGTTCGTGGCTACCACTTTTTTGTCGCCACTGTCCCACCCTCCTCCCAACGCCTTATAGATCGCGACGATGCCCCGGTACTGATCAATCTCACCCAGCGCCTGCGCATCCTCGGCGTTCAGGCGTTCACGCTGCGCATCCAGCAACACCAGATAATCCACCGTGCCTTCCTTGTACTGAATCGCCGCAAGGTCTGCAGCCGCTCGGCTCGACTCACTTTGCTTGATCAACGACAGCAGCCGCTGCTGGCGTTTGCCGTAGTCGCTGAAGGCGTTTTCCGACTCTTCCAGCGCCAGCAGCACTTGCTGTTCGTAGGTGGCCAAGGCGCCTTCGGCATTCGCATCGGCACCCCGGATGCGCGCTCGCACACTGCCCAGGTCAAAAGCTGCCCAGGTAATGCTCGGTCCCAATCCCCAGGCTCTGGCGGCACTGGAACCAATCTGCGATCCACGGCCAGCGGTGAAACCGAGGAAGCCGCTCAAACTCACTCGAGGGAACAGGTCGGCGGTGGCCACGCCGATTTCCGCCGTGGAGGACGCCAGCCTGCGCTCGGCGGCGAGCACATCGGGACGCCGGCGCAGCAGCTCGGCGGGATCACCGATCGGCAACGCTTTGGCGATGGCGGGCAACTGCGCAGGGCTCAACGACACGCTCAACGTATCCGGGCGTTCACCCAACAGCGTGGCGATGCGGTTTTTCTGCCGCACCTGTTCCGCTTGCAGTTGCGGAACCGTCGCCTCGACAGCCGCCAAACGTGCGTCGGCACGCACCACGTCGAGCTCATTGCCCACGCCGGCATCGCGCAGGCTGACCGTCACGCTGCGCGAATCCTGCTGATTCTTCAGGTTGGCCAGGGCAATTTTTTCCCGCAACTGCGCGCCGCGTAATTGGCCGTAGGCATCCACCAGCTCGGCGATCATTGTCACGCGAAGCTGATACAAGTCTGCGGCGGCAGCGTCTTCCTGGGCGCTGCTGGATTCCAGTTGACGCTGGATCCGGCCGAACAGATCGACTTCCCAAGCCATGTCGAGGCCCAGGTCGTAGCGTTCGATATTGACGCGGCTTTCGGTCAGGCCAGGCACTTGCGACTTGCCCTGCTGGCTGCTGACGCGGCTGGTGACGACCGGCAAATTGTCATTGCTGACGTCATCACGAATCGCCCGGGCCGCTTTCCAGCGGGCAAACGCGACGCGCAAGTCGCGGTTGCCCTCCAGGGATTTGCTCACCAACTGATTGAGCGTGGGGTCATCAAACTGTTGCCACCACACCGTTTCAAAACGCGATTGATCGTAGGCACTGCCTTGGGCAGACACGACGTTGGCAGGCGCGGTGTCCGGCGTTTTGTAGTCGGGGCCTACCGTGCAGGCGCCGAGCGCGACGACCAGGAGGCTGGGTAAAAAAAGCTTCAAGGTGTTCATGAATGTGCCTCCTGATTGAGCGCGTTTACCTGATGAGCCTTGGTGACCTTGCGCGCGTTTTTGCGCTCGATGTAGCGACGAATCAGCACGAAGAACACCGGCGTCAGCAGCAACCCGAAGAAGGTCACTCCGAGCATTCCGGAGAACACCGCGACGCCCATCGCACGGCGCATTTCCGAGCCGGCACCCGTGGACGTCACCAGCGGAATCACCCCCATGATGAACGCGAAGGACGTCATCAGAATCGGCCGCAGACGCATGCGGCAAGCGTCCAGCACTGCATCCAGCGGCGACATGCCCTGGTCCTGTTTATCCTTGGCGAACTCGACGATAAGGATCGCGTTTTTGCAGGCCAGGCCAACCAGTACGATCAGGCCGATCTGGGTGAAGATGTTGTTGTCGCCCTTGGAAATGATCACCCCGGCAATCGCCGACAGCAGGGTCATCGGCACAATCAGAATCACCGCCAATGGCAGGCTCCAGCTTTCATACAGCGCCGCCAGCACCAGGAACGCCAACAGCACGCAGAGCGGGAACACCAGCAAAGCCGTGTTGCCCGACAGGATTTGCTGGTAGGTCAGGTCGGTCCACTCGTACGTCATGCCGTTGGGCAATTCTTCCTTGAGCAACTTTTCAATCGCGGCTTGTGCCTGTCCGGAGCTGTAGCCGGGGGCTGCACTGCCGTTGATTTCGGCGGTGAGGAAACCGTTGTAGTGCGAGACCCGGTCAGGGCCTGACGTCGGGCTGACCTTGACGAACGTGGCCAGCGGAATCATCTCGCCGCGATCATTGCGCACCTTCAACTGACCGATCTGTTCAGGCTCCTGGCGGAACTGTTGCTCAGCCTGCACGTTGACCTGATAGGTCCGGCCAAAACGGTTGAAATCGTTGGCGTACAGCGAGCCCAGGTAGACCTGCAAGGTGTCGAAAATATCGTTGATCTTCACCCCGTGAGTCTTGGCTTTTTCCCGGTCAATGGCGGCTTCGACCTGCGGCACGTTGACGGTGTAGCTGGTGAACAGGTTGGCCAGCTCCGGCGTGCTACGGCTCTTGGCGATAATGTTCATCGTCTCTTTGTACAGCTCGTCGTAGCCCAGGTTGCCACGGTCTTCGATCTGCAGACGGAAGCCACCGATGGTGCCCAGGCCTTGTACCGGAGGTGGCGGGAACACGGCGATGTAGGCGTCCTGAATGCCGCCGAACTTGCCGTTGAGCGAGGCGGAAATCGCCTTGGCAGACAGGCTCGGGTCTTTACGCTCTTCGAACGAACTCAAGCCGATGAACGCAATACCGGCGTTCGGGCTGTTGGTGAAGCCGTTGATTGAAAGGCCCGGGAATGCCACGGCACTGTCGAAACCCGGCTCGTTCATGGCGATGGTGCTCATGCGACGGATCACCGATTCGGTGCGGTCGAGACTCGCGGCATCCGGCAGTTGCGCGAAGGTCACCAGGTACTTTTTGTCCTGGGTCGGCACGAAGCCGGTCGGCGTGGTGCTGAAACCCATCCAGGTCATGGCGATCAGACCGGCGTACACCAACAACGCCACGCTGCTGCCACGAATGACTTTGGCCACGGCAACCATGTAGCCGTGACTGGCCTTTTCGAAGAAACGGTTGAACGGTTTGAACAGCCAGCCACCGAGCAAACGATCCAGCACTCTGGAGAACCGGTCTTTCGGTGCGCCATGGGCCTTGAGCAACACCGCTGCCAACGCCGGTGACAGAGTCAGGGAGTTGAACGCCGAGATCACTGTGGAGATCGCGATGGTCAACGCGAATTGTTTGTAGAACTGTCCCGTTAGACCCGAGATGAAAGCCGCAGGCACGAACACCGCGCACAGCACCAGCGCCGTGGCGATAATCGGCCCGGTCACTTCGCCCATGGCTTTCTTGGTCGCTTCGACCGGCTCCAGTCCGGATTCAATGTTTCGTTCGACGTTCTCCACCACAACAATGGCATCGTCGACCACGATCCCGATGGCGAGGACCAGACCGAACAGCGACAGCGCGTTGAGCGAAAAACCGAGCAGATGCATCACGGCAAACGTACCGATCAGCGACACGGGCACGGCCACCAAAGGAATGATCGACGCGCGCCAGGTTTGCAGGAACAGGATGACGACCAGCACCACGAGAATCAGCGCTTCGAACAGCGTGTGCACCACCGCTTCAATCGAGCTGCGGACGAAAATCGTCGGGTCGTAGACGATCTCGTAATCCATGCCTTCCGGGAAGTTTTTCTTCAGCTCGGCCATCTTCGCCCGCACCTGGTCGGAGACGTCGATGGCGTTGGAACCCGGCCGCTGGAAGATCGGCATCGCCACCGCTTCCTGGTTGTTGAGCAAGGCGCGCAAGGCGTACTGGTTGGAACCCAGTTCGATCCGGGCAATGTCCTTCAGGCGCGTGATTTCGCCGTTCGGACCACTGCGCACGATCACGTTTTCAAACTCTTCTTCGCTGACCAACCGTCCCTGGGAGTTGATCGACATCTGGAAGCTGGTGGCATTCGGCGCAGGCGGCGAACCCAGTTGCCCGGCGGCGACTTGACGGTTTTGTTCGCGCACCGCAGTGACCACATCAGTGGCAGTCAGATTGCGCGAGGCGGTTTTGTCCGGATCGAGCCAGATACGCAGCGAGTAATCGCCGATGCCGAACATCTTCACATCGCCGATCCCTTCCAGGCGCGACAGCTCGTCCTTGACGTTGAGGATCGCGTAGTTGGACAGGTAGAGCATGTCGTAGCGTTTGTCCGGAGAGATCAAATGCACCAGCAACGTCAGCTCGGGAGACGCCTTGTCGACGGTGATACCGATACGCGTCACTTCCTCGGGCAGCTTGGGCTCGGTACGGGTCACGCGGTTCTGGACCTGGACCTGGGCGTTGTCCAGATCGGTGCCCAACGCGAAAGTCACGGTCAGGGTGAGCCGGCCGTCAGCCGTGGATTGCGAGGACATGTACAGCATGTTCTCGACGCCGGTAATGGCTTGCTCCAAAGGGGCTGCCACGGTTTCGCCGATGACTTTCGGGTTGGCGCCCGGGTAGTTGGCGTGAACGACAACGGTCGGTGGAACCACTTCCGGATATTCACTGATCGGCAACTGGAACAGCGAGATCGCGCCAGCGATCAGGATCAGCAGCGACAGCACCGCCGCGAAGATCGGCCGCGTGATAAAGAACTGGGAGAACTTCATGTCGGTGCTCCTTATCCGCGAGGTGCAGCGGCAGAATCCGCTTTCACCAGGGCAGGTGATTTAGCGGCAGCCGGCTGATTGGAGGCTTCGATGGCCTGACGTTGGCGAGCCAGTGTGGCGACGGTTTCCGGGCTGGCCATCGGCGCATCCTGCGGGTCGATCACTGCACCGGGCCGCACGCGCTGCAAGCCGTTGATGACGATGCGATCGTCCTTCTGCAAGCCGCTGCGCACGATGCGCAAGCCTTCAAGCTTCGGCCCCAGATCGACGCTGCGATACACGGCTTTGTTGTCCTGATCGACCACCAGCACGAATTTTTTGCCGAGGTCGGTGCCCACCGCTTCGTCCTTGATCAACAGACCGGGATAGGCGGCGCTGCCCACCAGTTTCAACCGGGCGTACAGGCCGGGGGTGTACTGGCCGTCTGCGTTGTCGAACACCGCGCGACCACGGATGGTGCCGGTTTTCGGATTGACCTGGTTGTCGACGAAGTTCATCTGCCCGAGGTGGCTGTTGCCCTCCTCGTTCGACAGGCCCATGTACACCGGCGTGGCTTGACCGCGCTGGCCCTGGCGGGAAAGCAGGCTGTACTTGAGGAACATGCGCTCGTCCGCATCGAAGTAGGCGTAGACCTTGTCCGTGGAGACCACGCTGGTCAGCGCTGTTGTGTCGGCGGTCACGATGTTGCCGGCGGTGATTTCCGCACGGCTGACGCGGCCGGTGATCGGCGCGGTAACGCGGGTGAAGCTGAGGTTCAAACGCGCCAGATCCAGCTGCGCCTGAATGGCATCGACACCGGCCCTGGCCTCTTGCGCCGTGGTCGTGCGGGTGTCGGCGAGCTCGGCGGAGATCGCGTTGCTGCTCAACAGTCGCTGGCCGCGCTGCGCTTCGTTGCCGGTGCGGACCAGGGTGGCGCGTGCCTGTTGCAGCTGCGCCTCGATGCGATGCACCTCATGTTCGAACGGCCGTGGATCAATCTGGAACAGCAAGTCGCCCTTCTTCACCAGCGCACCATCGGTAAAGGCCACGCGTTCGATCTGGCCCGACACCCGTGGACGAACCTCTACGGTTTCCGGTGCTTCCAGGCGAGCGGTGACTTCATCCCACTCAGTAATAGGCTGCTCGAGCACTTTGGCGACGGTGACGTGCGGCGCCCCCGGAGCCTGTGCGGCGCTGGGTGTACGTTCACACGCGGCAAGCATCAGCAGCGCCAACGCAGCCAGGGGATAACGCAAAGGTTTGAGTGACTGTTCCATGGGTTGTGTCCGCCAGACGGTTTGGGATTTTGCGGATTCTCGGCCTCGCGCGAGGTCACGACGAATCGAACGGAGTGAAGTTGGCTATCATCATTAATGATAGCCGTCATGTTTAAGGGCAAAAAAAGGGGACGACCCGGTTAACCCCTCGTGTGAGCGATTGCCGAACACACGCAATCCAGCGCCGGCCCCAGCGTCTGCGCCGCACTCAATGCCCGTGGAGTGGGCACCATCCGGCGACCGATGCGCTCGAACAAAGGGTCGTTGAACAACTTGCGCAAACGCACCAGCGCCGCGCTGATGGCGGGCTGGCCCAGCGACAGTTTCTCAGCGGTGCGGGTGAGGTTTCCCTCCTGAATCAGCGTGTCGAATACCACCAGCAGATTCAGATCGATACTGTGCAGATCATTACGATTCATGGGGCAGGTCCACGTAGAGATTTTTGACTTGAGCCACAGGCGGGGAATCCGCCAGACTTGAGTCGATACCGGAAAAGCCATTGCAGCGACTTTATATGACGCGCATCATCAATACCAGCCTCTCAGCACAGCTTTTCCCAAGCGATGCCGACCTGGCGACAGGAGCAGTCTCATGAAAGTCACGAAAGACCAGGCCGCCGCGAACAAAGAGGCGATCCTCACGGCCGCGTCCCGGCTGTATCGGGAAAAGGGAATCGACGGCATCGGCATTGGTGAACTGTCCCGTTCCGTGGGCCTGACCCATGGCGGCTTTTACGGACAGTTTCCGGGCGGCAAGGAGCAGTTGGCTTCAGAAGCCGTCACCCGCACGTTCGAGTCCAATATCCAGGACTGGCGGGACGCCAAATCCATTCCCGAGCTCATCAAGGGTTACCTGACGCAAGGGCACCTGGATAACTGGACCGAGGGCTGCCCCATCCCGGCACTGGGCGCTGACGTTGCCCGCGCCGGCGGGACCGTCAGCAACTCCTTCACCAAAGGCGTCGAGCGCTTGATCGAAACGTTGATGGCGCTGGTCGAGGGGGAAAATCACGAGGAGAAATACCAGGAATCGCTGCGCATCCTGTCATCGATAGCCGGGGCGATGTTGATTGCCAGGGCGTTGGACAACCCGGAGTTGTCCGGGCAGTTCCTGCAATCGGTGATCAATGCCTGGCCTGCTGTTCCAGAGAAAGAAGAGCAGGCAGGCGTTCCGGACTGACGCCCTACTCTTCACTCAACGAGCACATGCTCCAACACCACCTCCAGCGGGTGACGCAGTTGCTTGCTGGCCAGGCGCTTGACCTGGCTGCGGCACGAATACCCCGTCGCCAGCGCTTCACCCGCCTTGTCCAGCTTGCCCGCCCATGACTGCTCGAAGATAGTCCGCGAGGTCTCCTGGTTGCGCGCTTCGTGGCCGTAGGTGCCCGACATGCCGCAACAGCCGGTTGCCTCGGTCACCAGCTTCAGCCCAAGCCTGGCAAACACGGTTTCCCATTGCGAGGTGCTGGCCGGGACGTTGGTCTTCTCGGTGCAGTGCGCCATCAAACGGAACGTCTGATCAGCGTGACGGGACCTTTCAGGCAACACATCAACCAGCCACTCCTGGGGCAGCAAGACTTTCGGGCAGCCGTCGAGGCCCGGCACTTTCTGATATTCCTGGCGATAGACCAGCGTCATCGCCGGGTCCAGGCCAACCAACGGCACGCCACAGTCGGCCAGGGCCTTGAGCTGATTGGCATTGCGGATCGCCGCTTTGGCGAATGCACCGAGGAAACCCTGCACGTGCAAAGGCTTGCCGTTGGCACTGTAGGGCGCCAGAAACACGCGGTAGCCCAACTGATGCGCCAACTGGATATAGCTCGCCAACAGCGGCGTTTCAAAGTAGCGGGTGAAGGCGTCCTGCACCAACACCACGCTTCGCTCACGTTGCGCGGCAGTCAGTTCGCGCAGGGCGGGCACGCTGGCGACAGCGACTTTGCAGCGGGTCAACGTGTTCTGCAGGTCGAAGCGGTGGATCAGCGGACTGTCGAGCATGCCGACGTGTCGCTCCAGCAAACGACTCACCCAATTCGAACCCATCACCGCGTTGTACAGGCCCGGCGCGTAGGCCATGTAGGGAATGGTGAACTCCAGCGAGCCGATCAGATAATCGCGCATCGGGCGTTGATAGCGACCGTGATACAGCTCGAGAAAACGCGAGCGGAATTCCGGGACATTGACCTTGACCGGGCATTGTCCCGCGCAGGATTTACAGGCCAGGCAGCCTGCCATGGCGTCGTACACCTCATGGGAGAAATCCGCCTCGCCGCGCGAGCGCGCCAGGTTGTTGCGCAGCCGCGTCGGCAACCCGCTCAACCACGTCAACTTGCCCCGGGCCGCTTGCAACACATCAATATTGGCCGCGCCTTGCAGACGCAACCACTCGCGAATCAATGACGCCCTGCCCTTCGGCGAATGCTGGCGTTCCCGGGTGGCTTTCCACGAGGGGCACATCGCATCGTTGGGGTCATAGTTGTAGCAAGCGCCGTTGCCGTTGCAGTGCACGGCGCTACCGAAACTCTGCCAAACGCGTTCATCGATTTGTCGATCCAGATCACCGCGCAGCGTCACTTCGTTGACCTTGAGCAAGCCTTGGGTCGCATCCGGCGGGGTGCAGATCTTGCCGGGGTTGAGCTGATTGTGCGGGTCGAACGCGCCCTTGAGCGATTGCAGCGCCGGGTACAGTTCGCCAAAAAAATCGGGGACATATTCCGAGCGCAAACCCTTGCCGTGCTCGCCCCACAACAGCCCGCCATAACGCCGGGTCAGCTCGGCCACGGCATCGGAAATCGGCTTGACCAGCGCGGCCTGCTTCGGGTCTTTCATGTCCAGCGCCGGACGCACATGCAACACGCCGGCATCGACGTGACCGAACATGCCGTAGGCCAGGCCATGGCTGTCGAGCAATGCGCGGAACTCGGTGATGTAGTCGGCCAGTTTCTCAGGCGGTACGGCGGTGTCTTCAACAAACGGCTGCGGGCGGACTTCGCCTTCGACGTTGCCCAATAGCCCGACGGAGCGCTTACGCATGGTGTAGACACGGGTCACCGCTTCAGCACCTTCGGCCAGCGTGTGGCCCAGCCGTTCGATCGTCGTATCGGCCTGCAAATGCGTCACAAACGACGCCACGCGAGCGTTCACCTCCGACAGGTCTTCGCCGCTGAATTCAACCAGGTTGATACCCAGCGTCGGGCGCTCGGCATCCGTCGGGAAATACTCGGCGACGCTGTGCCAGACGATGTCTTTCATCGCCAGCAGCAACACTTTGGAGTCCACGGTTTCGATGGACAGCGGCTTGTGTGCCAGCAATGCATTGGCATCGCGCAGCGCATCCATGAAGCTGCTGTAGCGCACGTTCACCAGCACCGAATACTTGGGAATCGGCAGCACGTTGAGCTTGGCTTCGACGAGGTAACTCAACGAACCTTCCGCACCGCACAGCACGCTATTGAGGTTGAAACGCCCCTGCTCGTCGCGCAGGTGCGCCAGGTCGTAACCGGTCAGGCAGCGATTGAGTTTGGGGAACACCGCCTCGATCAGCTCGGCCTGGGTTTCCTGGATCTGCCGCGCGGTGCGGTACACCTCGCCAATACGGCCGGGTTGCGCACATGCAGCTTCCAGCTGTGCATCGGACAGCGGCTGGCTGTGCAGGCGCTCACCGCCGAGCATTACGCTGTCCAGTTCCAGCACATGATCGCGGGTCTTGCCATAGGTGCAACTGCCCTGGCCGCTGGCGTCCGTGTTGATCATGCCGCCAACGGTGGCCCGGTTGGACGTCGACAGCTCCGGGGCGAAAAACAATCCATGAGGTTTGAGCGCGGCATTGAGCTGGTCTTTGACCACGCCTGCCTGCACCCGCACCCAACGTTCGGCGACGTTGATTTCGAGGATGGTGTTCATGTGTCGCGACAGGTCAACCACGATGCCGTCGGTCAACGACTGGCCGTTGGTGCCGGTGCCGCCGCCACGTGGGGTCAGCTTGATCTGGCGAAAGCGCGGTTCGGCCATCAATGTTGCGATGCGCACGATGTCGTCTGCATCCAGTGGGAACACCGCCGCTTGCGGCAGACGCTGGTAAATCGAGTTATCGGTCGCCAGCACGGTGCGGGTGGCATAGTCGGCACTGAGCTGACCGCGGAAACCGGCGGCACGCAAGGCCTGGAGGAATTCCGGGTACTGTGCGGCGGGTGCAGCGGTAGGCAACTGGGCGATCATCGCTGGAGAATCTCTTGTAGGTCTAATCACGGAAATCAAAATACTTGTCGCCTGAGCATTAATAGGTCAGCCTCAGGTCGTCGGCTAAGCCAATGATCCTGTAGGTTTTGGTGCCGGACAAACGGATAATCCTGCCGCTATCGATGACTTTTACGAATGAATTACCGCCATCTCACCCCGTCCATGTCCTTGCTGTTGGCTTTTGAAGCCGCCGCCCGGCATGAAAGCTATACCCGCGCCGCGCTGGAGCTGTCACTGACCCAAAGCGCCGTCAGCAGGCAAGTCCAGGCGCTGGAGCAGCAACTGGGCCTGACGCTGTTTCGTCGCGAAGGTCGGCAGGTGCAATTGACCGACGTCGGTCGTCTTTACCAGCGGGAAATGAGCGACGCGCTCGGGCGCATCCGCAGCGCCACATTGCAGGCGCTGGCTTATCAGTCAGGCAGCGGCACCTTGCGCCTGGCCACATTGCCCACGTTCGGTTCGAAATGGTTATTGCCGCGCCTTCACGACTTCTACAAAACCCATCCCGGCATGCTGGTGCACATCAACTCCCGGATCGAAGCCATCGACTTCGAAACCAGTGGCATCGATGCCGCGATCGTCGTCGGCACGGCCGACTCGCCGGGCCTGATCAGCCATCGCCTGCACACGGAAGAGTTGATGGTGATCATTTCTCCAGAAGCGGCCGAGGCCCATGACGCCTGGACCCCGGAACGCATCGGCGGACAGACGCTGCTCAACGTCGCGAACAACGCCAACGTCTGGGGTGAGTGGTTCAGCCACCACGGCCTGCCCCATCGAATGATGCGGCTGGGGCCGAGTTTCGAACTCACTTCACACCTGATCCAGGCCGTGAGAGCGGGCATTGGTATCGGTCTGGTGCCGCGCATCCTGGTGACCGACGAGCTGGCCAACGGCGAGCTGATCAGCCTGGACCAACCCTTCGCCAGCCAGCGCAGTTACTACCTGACCTATCCACCGCGCAACGAAAGGCTGCCGTCGCTGATCGCGTTCCGTACCTGGTTGCTGGCGCAGATATGACGACGTCCGCCGATGCACCGCGTCGTCTGCATCGCCAGCAAGCCGGCTCCTACAGTGCAGCGGCGCACACAAGACCCAGCCTCACCCCAATCCTGTAGGAGCCGGCTTGCCGGCGATCCGGGCAACCCGGTGTGCCAGACAAACCGCCATCGCTGGCAAGCCAGTTCCTACAAGGCAGGCGTCGCTCACCCGATCAATGAACACCCCAATTCCGTAGGAGCCGGCTTGCTGGCGATCCGGGCAACCCGGTGTGCCAGACAAACCGCCATCGCTGGCAAGCCAGCTCCTACAAGGCAGGCGTCGTTCACCCGATCAATGAACACCCCAATCCTGTAGGAGCCGGCTTGCTGGCGATCCGGGCAACGCGGTGCATCAGGCAAACCTACCGCTCAAGAAACGAGTACCCGAAACTCACCACCTTGGCGTCTTCCCCATAGCCGCCCAGGAACGAAACACCCACCGGCAAATTGCCCTTGATGGTGCCCGCAGGAACCGTGATCTCGGGGAACCCGGTCGCGGAGGCAATGTACGAAGACGCATAGGTATCACCGGCCTTGCAGTCGTAACTGTCATCCGTCACGCCATGAACCACCGACGCCGGGCAATTGATGGTCGCGAAAAACAGGCTGTCCACTTTGTTCTTCTGCATGATGCCCATCAGTTGCGCACGCAATTGCGGAATCTTTCTGGAGAGGATCGAGATGTACAACGGCGAATCGGTGCTATTGGTTTTCGATAGCGCTTCCAGCCCGGCCAGGCGCGCCGGGTTCATTCCGTGCGGACCATTTTCGGCCTGATTTTTCCTGGCAAGCCCCAGAAACCCTTCCAGCGTCCGCGGTTGGTTGGCACCGAGGGTTGCCAGGTAGCGTTCGAATTGCGGCTTGAATTCGCTCTCCCCCACCGGGCCCAACACATCGCTCCAAAGCGTTTCAAAGCCCTTTGGCAGGTCAATGGCGACGACATGAGCCCCCCGCTTGGCAAGCGTTTCCTGAGCGGCCGTGAAAACCGCATCCACCTCAGGGTTTGCGCCTTTGAAGTTTGTGATGACCCCGATGGTCTTGCCTTTCAGTGAGGTACGGTCCAGTGCTTGCTCAAACTGTATGCGGTCTGAAGCCACGTCGAGAGTCGCGGAATCGCTGTTGTCCTGGCCCTTGATCGCATCCAGCACGATTGCCTGATCCACCACACTGCGGGTGATCACTCCACCGGTATCGAACGCGAGCGACAGCGGAATGATGCCGCTGCGACTGATCAGCCCTAGCGAAGGTCGAAAGCCCACGGTACCGGTGACGCTGGCCGGCGCCCGGATCGACCCGCTGGTATCCGACCCCAACGCAAAAGGCGCAAATTTCGCCGCCACCGCCGCAGCCGAGCCGCTGCTGGAGCCAGACGCATCGCGCTTGGTGTTGTTGGGATTCAGCGTCTGCCCGCCAAACGAGCTGTAGCCAAACCAGCCAAAGGATGCAGCCAGTTCGGACATGTTGGCTTTACCGAGAAGAATCGCTTGCCCGTCGATCAGCTTCTTGACGGTGAATGCATCCTGGTTCGGCAGAGAGGAACGCAACACATAAGAACCACCAGAGGTGACCATGCCGCGGGTATCAAAGTTGTCCTTCGCGACAAAGGGAATACCGGCCAGAGGCGCATATTGAGCAGTGGGATTTTTGGCTCGTTGGGCATCCCATTTCCGCGCCTGTTCGATCGCCGTTTCATTGATCGTCACCAGCGCGTTGATGTTTTGGCCCTGGTGATTGTTGGCGCGAATGTTATCCAGGTAATGCCTGACCAGTTGCTCGGAAGCGATCGTCCCGTTGTTCAACGCCTGCCGCATATCGGCGAGCGTCATGTGGTCGATGGCGACATCGGCCTGAGCACTTGCCGCAAACATCACGAATGACCATGCCACGAACTTTTTAATCGACTGCATTAATGATTCTCCAGGCGAACGCGTTCCCTGTAGGGGCCCGCAGCAAGCCGGCTCCTACAGTTAATGTGTGTGATGCATGAATTAGAGCAACTTGCTGTGCTGCAGGAATTCCTTGGACACGCTCTCGATCGACTCACGGCCTACGTCGACCCGGGAGTTGAGGCCGGCAATGGTTTCGTCGTCCAGTTTGGAAGAGAGCGCATTGAGCAATTCGCCGATCTTCGGATTCTCTTTGAAGACTTCAGTACGAATCACCGGCGTCAGCGCATAGCTGGGGAAAAAGCCTTTATCGTCCTTCAGCACAACAAAGCCAAAGGCTGGAATCCGCCCGTCAGTCGACAGCACCAACGCCACATTCACCTGGCCATCCCGAAGCGCCTGATAGGTCAGCCCACCGTCCATGCGCACGACGTTCTTGCGTTCGAACTCAAAGTCGTAGGTCTTTTGAAGAGGCTGCAAGCCATCGGGCCGCGAAAAGAACTCAGCGTTGGAGGCGAATTTATAGACTTTGCCTGCTCCGATGTTTTTTGCCAGGTCGCTGATCGAGACGATGCCATCCTTATCGGCCTCGTCCTTACGCATGGCAAATGCGTAAGTGTTGTTGGCTTTTGACGGGTTCAACCACGTGATGCCCTTCTCTGCATCAAGGGTGCTGATCTTCTTATACGTTTCCTCGGCACTCAGCTTGTCCATGACTTTGTTGTAAGTGATCAGCGAAGTGCCGGTGTATTCCCAATACACATCGACCTGACCGTTCTCTTGTGCCGCGCGTAATACCGACGAACCCAAATCCGGACGCTTATCGACGTTGTAGCCATTGGCGCGCAACAATTGCGTGGTCATTTCCGCCACCAGCTGCTGTTCGGTGAACTTCTTGCCGCCGACCACTATCGTGCTGTTGGCAGAAGCACTGCCCACGACACCTGAAACAAGACTCAGCGTACAGATCAGACTGACTAGCATTCGATGAATCATGGTGCACCTCGTATTATTGGTTTTTATCGATGGTTATCTAATTCATTCGCGCCCGGCCAACCTCAAGCCCCGCGACACGGCAACGTTCTGGATCAAGCCGCACGACAGGTCGACCGCAATCGCCAACAGAGCGGTTGACGCGGCACCGGCCAACATCATGCCGAAGTCGTTCAGGTCGATGCCGGTAAAGATCAACTCGCCCAGCCCTCCTCCGCCGACCAGAAAGGCCAGCGGCGCGGTACCGACGTTGATGGCGAGCGCCGTGCGGATGCCGGCGAAAATCACGTTCATCGCATTCGGGATTTCGACTTTCCACAGGGTTTGCGCAGGCGTCATGCCCATGGCCTCGGCCGCCTCCACCAAGTGCTGCGGCACCGCGCGCAACCCTTCATAGGTGTTGACCGCCACCGGCAACAACGTCGCGACAAACAAGCCGATGATGGCCGCGCCACTGCCTACGCCGATGAAGCTCATGGCCAACGCCAGCAGTGCGAGCTTGGGAATCGCCTGCCCGACATTGAGGAACTGCATGCTGGCCATGGCGTAGCGCTGGTTCGCGGGACGGCTCATCCAGACGCCGAGTGGCAGCGCTACGGCCAGCGCCAGGGCGCCACTGATGGCCACGATCTGCAGATGCTGAACCGTGAGGTAGCTGATATCGCCCCAGTAAAACTGAAGCCCTTGCCAAAATCTGATCATCAAGTCAGACATCGTCAGTGCACCGCCGGAGTAATGTTGTCGACAAGCCTTGCCAGGATGTCGGTCTGATGGACGTAGCCGATAAAGCGCCCGTCGCTGTCGTTGCACAGCGCCCAGTCCTGGCCGCGCCCCAGTAGCTGCGAAAGCACCTGGCGCAGGTCATCTCCGGGTTTCACCACCAGTTGCGAGCGTGTGGAGATGGCGCTGTTGCCGCCCACGATCTGCATCTGTTCCCTTGGCGGGATCTTGCTGGCGACATCCGCCGCCCGCAGCAGACGCAGGCGCTTCATGATCCGGTCGCCGCCCATGAAATTCGCCACGAACTCGCTGTTGGGCCGGGCCAACAGGTCATCCGAGCTGCCGAACTGCTCGATCTTGCCGTTGTGGAACAGCGCGACACAGTCCGCCATCTTCACGGCTTCGTCGATGTCGTGACTGACAAAGAGCACGGTCTTCCCGACCTGGCGCTGGATGCGCATGAACTCGTCCTGGATCACATCCCGGTTGATCGGGTCGATCGCACCAAACGGTTCGTCCATCAACATCACCGGCGGGTCCGCGGCCAAGGCGCGGGCAACCCCGACGCGCTGCTGTTGGCCACCCGAGAGTTCACACGGGTAGCGCTTGAGGAATTTCGACGGATCCAGCGCGACCACTTCCAGTAATTCCGCCGCTCGCTTGCGGCTTTTGTTCTTGTCCCAACCCAACAGATTGGGGACGACGCAAATGTTTTCCTCGACGGTCATGTTCGGGAACAGACCGACTTGCTGAATCACGTAGCCGATGGATCGCTTGAGCGTGACGCTGTCCAGTTCGGCCGTATCGCGACCACCGATTCTGATGGTGCCCGACGTGGGCGTGATCAGGCGGTTGATCATCTTCAGCGTCGTGGTTTTGCCACAACCCGACGGCCCGAGCAGTACGCAGATCTGTCCCTCTTCAACGTTGAACGAGACATCTTCTACGGCGGTGATTGAGCCAAATTTTTTGTTCAGGTTTTCGATCTGGATCACGTCGTCGCTTCCTTCATTCGGCCAGTGGCCACTTTGTTCTTGTTCAGGCCTTTCGGCGTCAGGAGGCGCTGCAAGGCGTACAGGGCATAGTCAGCCGCAATGGCAATGACGCTGATGACGATGGCGCCGGCCAGCAGCTGCCGGGTATCCGATTGGGCGATGCCGCGAATGATCAGGCTGCCCAGACCGCCGGCGCCGATGTAGGCGGCGATGGCGGCGATCCCGATATTGATGACCGTAGCCATCCTGACGCCGGCCATGATCAGAGGGACCGCAATCGGCAGCTCGACCTTGCGCAGCCGTTGCCAGGTGGACATGCCCATCCCGATTGCCGCTTCGCGCAAGGCAGGATCGATATTGGAGATCGCGGTGGTGGTGTTGCGGATGATGGGCAACTGCGAATACAGAAACAGCGCAATGACCGCCGGTACAACGCCGATCCCATAGCCAATCAGGGACAAGACCGGAATCATCAGCCCGAACAGCGCGGCAGAAGGAATGGTCATCAGCACAGCGGCGAAGGCCAGGACCCACCGGCGGGTTCTGGGGTGCTGGGATATCGCGATCCCGACAGGCACGCCGGTCAGAATCGCCAGCCCCACCGCTACCGCCACGATGAGCAGGTGCTGTCCGAGGAGCAGGCTGATCAGCCCGCCGTTTTCCAGAATGAAACTCAAGGTTTCCATGGTTGATAGGCCTTCTTTACGTCATTGTTGTTTTTGCCGGCTGAGCATCTGGAAGTGGACGCCGGATTTGTAAGGAACCTTACCGCGCTCACGAACGGAGCCTGCGCTTTGAGTTCGACGATTTCTATCAAAAAACCGACGTCACGAGACCCGACCGCGTGCGGTGCGATGTGAAGGATCGAGTCATGAAGAAAGCATACAGGATCGCCAAATCACCCAGGCCCGCCAGTGCGCACCTGCTGTCGGGCCAAGTCATTAGCTAGCTATTGGGTTTTGCGGGGAGGATTGCTCGGTGGGGGTTGGCGAGGGATTGACGCCAATTTACCAAGGGCTGAAATCAGGAATGGGCATCATCAAATTTCCGCCGCTCTTCACCCGGCGTGCATCCCCACACGCGACGGTAGGCGGCCCCCAGATGCGAGGCAGAAACGAAGCCGCAGCTGTAGGCAATGGACGCAATGGGCTGGGTGCTTTCACGCAGCAACCGGCGTGCTTCGTTGAGCCTGAGCTCCAGATAGAATTTTTTCGGGGTCATCCCGAAGTGCTGGTGCCACAAGCGCTCCAGCTGACGATGGGACAGATTGCACCGGTCGGCGATCTCTTCGATGCCGACAATGTTTTCCAGGTTGTCTTCCATGGCGGCAATGGCCGCCGTGAGCCGTCGATCGTGAATCCCGAACCGCCACTGGATCGACATCCGCTGATGTTCTTCCGGCGCCCGTATCCGTGCGTGCAGGAATTGCTCGGCGATGCTCGCGGCCAGTGGGTTACCGAAATCCAGCGCGATCTGCGCCAGCATGAGGTCGATGGCCGCCGTCCCCCCGGCGCAGGTCCAGCGATTTCCATGGTTGACGTACAGTTCTTTGGTGACTTCGATGGTGGGGAACTCTTCGGCAAACTGACCGATCGACTCCCAGTGCAACGTGCACCGCTTCCCTTCCAGTAACCCGGCACGGGCAAGAATGAACGTACCGGTACTCAGTGCGCCAACGGTGACACCACGGGACGCAGCGCGCTGTAGAAAGCGCAGCATTTTCGGCGGTTTCTGATGTTCGATGTCCAGGCTCGCCAGGACAAAAACGCGATCGACCTCGGGCGCTTGATCAATCGGCACGGTCTGGATTTCGATACCACTGCTGGAACTGACCGGCCCGCCGGACTCCGTGAGCAGGGTCCACTCATACAGCGTTTTCCCGGAAAGCCGGTTCGCCGCCCGCAGCGGCTCGCTGGCGCCAGCCAATGCCATCATGGAAAACTGAGGGAGTATGAGCAGGCCGATTCGCTTGGTTGTGTAACCGTTCACTGGCGTCGCTGCTTCAATGGGGCTTGTCATCGCCAGATCCTTGTCATGAGTGGGTCCAGCCGTTCAGACATCACGGCTCAGGCCAGCCCGAGGGAGTGGCTTTGGACACGCTATGTTAGGGCCTTGGCACGCATTCAGCCAGATCGATTCCTCGCAACGACGAACGCTGCGAGACCTCATTGCAAGGTCCCGCAGGAGAGTGGCGAGCAGATCAGCTGCGCGCGCGGATCGCTTCGTCGATGCTCTGGATCATCGATTTGAAAACAGGGCTGTCGACCTGATTCTGCTGGCCATGCTGCATGTGCGGGATGATCAGCGCACCCGCACCTGCATCACCCGGGTAGTGCCGGTGCAGACGCTCGGATTCCGACGGCATGTGCAGGGTGTTCTCGGCGCCGTGGATGATCAGCGCTGGCGGGAAGCCTTTTGCCCCCTCGATGGACTGCTCCGGGTCATACGCCACATAGGACTTGTAGGATTTTGCCGTCACATGCGTGCAGCCAGGCCAACGGTCGGCGCCGCCCGCTTCGGTGTAGCCGCCCAGTTGCTGATCAACGTAGGCCTGGGTTTCAGGATCGAGCGGGTAATAACCCAGACGAGTCGATTCGGTCCCGGTATCAAACGGCGGGATCGGCGCGTCATCCGCCAATTGCTGGATCGCAGCGTCGGCGGCGGCTTTGTCGGTGCGCAAGGCTTGCAACTTGCTGATGTTGGTGTAGCTCATCGGCACCCAAAACCGGATCTGCTCGCCACCCGCTGCGGCGAGTTCAGCCACCGCGCCGAGGCTCGCAGTCGAGCCCATCGCCCAGGACGCCACGACTGGCATCTCGCCAAAATTGTCTCGTGCCCAGGCTACGGCGCCGAGGACTTCATCCTTCTGGTCTTCCAGGCTGACATCGGTGATCTCGATGCCTGCGGCCTTAATCGTGTTGCGGATGTATTTGTTGGAAAAGAAACCCGCCACGTCATACGTCATGACTCGATAGCCCCGGGCCGCCAGGGCACGGCCGAACAGCTGACCGTACATGGTGACGCCGCCGGTGAAGCCGGAGTTGAAGATGACGGGTGGAAGTGCCGCGTCGATTTGTTCTGGCTGAAAGACCGTGCCTTTGAGGCTCAGGGTTTCATCGCCGTACTGAACGGCAAAGTTGATTTCTTGGGTAATGATGTTCGTCATCGCTGGGTATCTCGAAGTGTGAGTGTGGGCGTAGATCAACTAACCAACTGGCCAGAAGCTCCTCGAAGAAGTTGGCCAACGGGAATTCGGGTTTCTGTAGAAACAAGCTGCGCAACGGCATCGACGAAATCGAAAGCGCTGGGCAAATCAAACAGCTCGGAATACGCCACACCGTTGTTGTCGGTTCCCACATGAGGGGCGTCGGTGGCTTCCAGGAGAATCTTGTCGGCGCCGAGGGCGCTGATTATTTGCGTGACGAAACGTGCGGTTTCCACGGGAGAGACCGAGGTGCGATAGCCCGGCCCCTTGAACCACACGTTGCCTCGCCTTCCCGCCTCGGCAAGTAGCGCAAGGTAGGCCGGCTCCGTGGCGCCGCGCTCGCTGTGGCAGCTGCCCAGATGATCGATGATGACGCGCACATCGTCGGGGATCTGGCGCAATACGCGCAGATTGGTCTCAGCCTCTTTCGCATAAATGTGCAGGTGCTGGTGCGGCAACAGACGCGCATAAAACGCCGACCATTGCTCATCATTGAAGCGCGTATCGGAAACCGTTTCAGGCCTGGCATCGTGCAGAACGATTCGCGCGCCGATAACCTGCGGGTGCGAAAGGCGTTCTTTGGTGGCGTAAGCGGGTTCGGCCTTGATGGTCCCGACCAACCTGACGTCCTCATAGCGCGAAGGATTCGCAGCCTGGAGACTCTTCAGTTCATCAAACGAAGCAAACACGTTTTCTGAATCAGGCAGGATACTTAGATGGACATTGTTAATGACTGTCGGAACCACTCCGGCATCAATCAGCTTGTCCAGATAAGTCGTCAGCGGATGCGGTTCAGGCAAGGTGTAAGGCAGCGAGCCAGCCACCCGGCGAAGATCATCCGACGTGTAAAAGTGAACGTGACTATCAATTCTTTTGTTCGACGGCAGCATGATTATTGTTTCCTGCTTTTGTGCGAAAACAATAATCGTCGTCAGCGCTTCGTCGCTCCCGTCAACCCGACGTGTAGTATCAAAATTTCGCCATGTGCGATTTGACGGGTACGGAGGACTCTGGAAACAGCGCCTGGACCGGGATGACCGGATTGGCTCTCGGTGCTACCGATTGCGCTTGAAGGCAGCGGCGCTGCTGCATTGCGGGCGGAAATTGAACAACATGAAAAAAAACTTCGACCAACTGATGGTCTTACTGTCGGTTTGGGGGATGGCGAAAATTTGTTGTCCTGAGCTTGCTGCCAAATCGAAAGGTTAGCAGGCCCTCTTCCTCGAACTTCAGTTCCGATTTTCGGTAGAGCGCACCCAACGAACCGTTTTTTGCTTCGCGCACATCACTCCAGCAACGAGACCAGGCGCGGTTCTAAAGCAGTCTCGAATACCTCCAGCAACGCCAGCGTCACCGGCAGTTTGAAGCGCCTGCGCCCCGCACTGCCCGGATTGAGATAAAGCACTTCACCGCGCCATTCGATGCACGGCTTGTGCGAATGGCCGGTGATCACCAGTTTGACCGTCGCATCAAGCACGGCCGGGACATCGGCGATGTCGTGCACCAGCAACGCCTCCCACCCGTTCAGGTCGAAACGCAGGCAATCAGCAAGATCCTTTGCCCAGGGAGCATCAAGATCATTGTTCCCGCGCACGACATACAATGGAGCGATTGACCCCAGCTGCTCAAGGATTTCGGAGCTGCCGATGTCGCCCGCATGGATGATCCGTTCACACCCCTCCAAAGCCGCAAGGGCCTCAGGGCGGAGCAGTCCATGGGTATCGGAAATCACGCCAACCTTCATACAAAGCTCCCGACCAGGCTCAAGCAGTGGAGCATCGCAGACTAAACCAACGGCTGATGACTGGTCACACAATGAATACCGCCACCGCCGGCCGAGATCGCGTCGATGTTGAGCTGCACCACCTCTCGCTCCGGATAGAGCCCGGACAACAGATCAAAGGCTTTGGCATCTGCCGCCTTGTCACCAAACTCCGGCGCAATCACAGCGTCGTTGATCACGAAGTAGTTGATATAGCCCGCTGCAAAGTCCGGGTTGTTGCGGTTGAACCTGCTCTTTCGTGGGTTGAGCGGCGGCGACACGGTATGGACCTGCAGTTTGCGGCCATCGGCATCCGTGGCATTTTTCAGAATGTCCAGATGAGCCCGCGTGACCTTGTAATCGTATGACTCGGGGTCGTTGTCGAGGTTGGCGATCACCACGCCAGGCTTGACGAAACGGGCGTAGAAATCGACATGGGCATCGGTGATGTCCTTGCCCTTGATGCCCGGCAGCCAAATGATTTTGCGCAGGCCCAAGCGGGCTTTCAGTTCTTCCTCGACCTCGGCCTTGCTCCAGTCCGGGTTGCGATTTTTATTGATCCAGCTGCTCTCGGTCATGATCCCGGTGCCGTGACCATCCACTTCGATGCCGCCGCCCTCGCCCACCAGTTCGCTGCGCAGATAACGCGCATCCGTGGCGTCGGCCACCTGTGCCGCCAGTTGCGCATCTTCGCTGTGCTGCTGTTTGTTGCCCCAGCCGTTGAAGTTGAAATCCACGGCGCCAAGTTCGCCCTTGTCATCAATGACGAAGTTGGCGCCGATGTCGCGCATCCAGATGTCGTCGAGTTCGGTGACGACGTAGGTGATGTTGCTCTTGCCGCAATGCTCTTCGGCCAGGCTTCGCTCGTGCTCGCGACAGAAAACGGTAACCGGTTCATGGCGGGCGATGGTGCGCGCAATCAGGCCAATGGCCGCTTGCACGTCGGCGGTGAAATCCTCCCAGATCGCCTCTTGTGCACCAAAAGCAATGAAGGCTTGCTCGTGGCGATCGCCCTCATCCGGCATGCGCCAACCGACCTGGGTGGCTGCGTGCGCGGACAAAGGCGTCAGGCCAAATCCGATGGAGGCAACCGCCCCCATCCCCGCCACGACCGAAACCTGCTTGATGAACTCGCGACGCGTCGACATGTATTGATCCTTGGAAAGTGAACTCATTTTGCGGTGGCCGTCTTGAACTTGGTCCAGGTGCGCATCCGCGCGCGCATATCGGATTGGGGGATGTCCTTGCCCGGAATCAGCCGCGCATAGGTGGCCTCATCGAGGTAAATGTCCGGGTTGTTGCGCATTGTCGCATCGACGCTCGGCCGCGCCTTGGCGTTGGAGGTCGGGTAGCCGGTGAAGTTACTGATGTCGGCCATGTTCTGCGGGCGCATGACGAAGTTGATGAACGCATAAGCGTACTCCGGATGTTTCGCATCGACCGGAATCGCCATGGTGTCCATCCACACGGTGGTGCCTTCACGGGGGATGCGGTACTCGAATCGGGTGCTTTTGCCGGCGCTGTCGGACGTCCGTTGCGCCTGGGTCATGTCGCCGCTGTAACCGAGCGACACGCACAGGTTGCCATTAACCAGATCGGTCACCGGCTGCGACTGGAACTTGCGAATGTGTGGCCGCAGTTTCATCAGCAATTCACTCGCCGCCACGAGGTCTTCGGGCTTGGCGCTGCGCGGTTCCCGACCGAGGTAATTGAGCACCACGGCGAGCACTTCATCCGGTGAGTCGATCATCGAAATACCGCAGTCGGCAAATTTGCCGGCCAGCTCCGGCTTGAACAACATATCGAGGCTGTTGACCGGAGCATCGGGCAAGCGCTGTTTGATCTGCTCATCATTGTAGGTCAGGCCGATGGTGCCCCATGTGTAAGGCACAGTGGCCTGACTCGAGGTTTCATACTGCCTGCGCAGTTTCTGCAAACCGGGCTCGATGTCGTCCAGCGCGGTGAGTTTGCTGCGGTCCAGCGGCAGCAGGCTGCCGGCGCGCATCAAACGTTCGGCCACCGTGTCGCCAGGGAAGATCAGGTCATAACCGCTGCCACCGGCGAGCATCTTGGCTTCCAGCGTTTCGCTGCCATCCATGACGTCATAGATCACTTTGATCCCGGTTTCAGCGGTGAATTTCGCCAGCGTGTCCTCGGCAAAATAATCGGCCCAGTTGTACAGTCTGAGGGTTTTCTCTTCGGCGTGCAGCGACGACGAGGCCAGTGCCAACCCCAAGGTGCCGAGCAACAACGTGTGCGCAATGCCCATATCAAACTCCTTGAGTGTTCCAGCGTGCATGAAGGTGACGACCGTCCTGACTCAACAACGCCCCGTACATCTCCGGGCGACGGTCACGGTAGATGCCCCAGCTCAGGCGCTCTTCGCGCATGGCGCTCAAGTCCAGGCTGTGCACCAGCACGCCAGTGCTGTCACGGTCGGCCTCGGCGAGCATTTTGCCTTTGTGATTGCAGATGAACGACGAGCCATAGAAGCCCATTTGCAAGGTCGGATCGGTGGTCGCCGCTTCTCGGCCGACGCGATTGGCGGCCACCACAGGCAGGATGTTCGCGGCCGCATGGCCACGCATGGTCATCTGCCAATGGTCACGGGAATCCAGCTCGGCGCAGCCAGGTTCAGAACCGATGGCGGTGGGAAACAGCAAGACTTCAGCGCCCATCAACGCCAGGCAACGCGCGGTCTCGGGGAACCACTGATCCCAGCAGATCCCCACGCCGAGGCGCCCGAATGCCGTGTCCCAAACCCGGAAACCGGTATCGCCGGGGCTGAAGTACTCCTTCTCCTGATAACCGATGGCGTTGGGGATGTGGGTCTTGCGATACACGCCCAACAAACGTCCGTCGGCATCAGCCACACTCAGAGAGTTGAAATAGGCATTGCCGGCCTTCTCGAACCAGCTCAGCGGCAGCACCACGCCCAACTCCTTGGCCAAGGCAGCAAAGCGTTTGAGTACACGGCTGTATTGATATTCTTCGGCCAGTGCCAAGTGTTTGTGGCTTTGCTCGATGCAGAAATACGGCGTGGCAAACAGCTCCTGCAACAGGATGACTTGAGCGCCCTTCGCCGCGGCCTCGCGAACCAACTGCTCGGCAAGGTCGAGGTTGCGCGGCAAATCCCAGGTGCAGGGCATTTGGGTGGTAGCAATCGTCAATAGAGTCATGGCATCAACCCTTCACTGGCCAGGCAGGCTGCTGTTGGGTGATGCAATGCACCCCGCCGCCGCCATGGGCCAGATGGTTGATCCGCACCGGCACCACTTCACGCCCAGGGAATGCCTGGGCCAACACTTCGGCCGCTGCGTGGTCGGCATCGATGCCGTAGGCCGGCATGATGATCGCGTCGTTGGCGATGTAGAAATTGGTGTACGAGGCGCAGAACACTTCCGCCTCAGTGTCCACCGCATCGGTGGCTTCATAGAGCTCGATCAGCTCGAACTTCCGGCCTTGGGCATCAGTGGCCAGTTCCAACGCACGGCGATTCTCGCGGGCCACTTCGGCATACACCGACTGCTTGTCGTGAGTCGCGTCCACCAGCAACACGCCGGGGCGTGCGAATGCGCAGACGCCATCGACATGGCCGTCAGTCATGTCGCCGGTCACGTAGTCCGGATCGCCCGGCAGCCAGATGGTTTTCTTCACGCCCAGCAGACGCGTGAAAATCTCCTCCATCTCAGCCTTGGTCATCCCAGGGTTACGGTTAGGATTGAGCAACACCGACTCGGTGGTGATCAGCGTGCCCTCGCCGTCGACATGGATCGCCCCGCCTTCGTTACTCAGCGGAGTGCCGAAGCACGGCAAGCCCAGGTGATTGAGTGCACGGCGCGCCAGGCCTTCATCCAGATCGTGCGCCGACTTGCCGCCCCACGCATTGAAACGCCAGCTCACACCGGCCAGCCCTTGTTGCGGGTGGCAAACGAAGCTTGGGCCGGAGTCGCGGCACCAACTGTCGTTTACCGCCAATTCGATCAGTTCGATGTTTAGCCCACAAAGCGCTTTGGCACTCGCGACAGCCGACGGATCAACGACCATTTTCACCGGTTCGAAACGGGCGATGGCATTGGCTACCCCGGCGAAGTCCTTTTGCACTTGTGCCAGGGTGACGCGCCAACCCGACTCCCAGAGTGCCTGATTGTGTGGCCAGACCATCCAGGTCGCTGCGTGCTTTACCCATTCTGCCGGCATCAACCAGCCGCTGTTCTGAAGTTCGTTCTGCTGCATGACAATCGCCCTTGAGTTAAGTCATTGTGTTCAATGAAAATGACCTTTTCGGTCCTGGCATGCATGCTACGGCTGTAAAAACGGGCTAACAAACGATGGATTTTGCAGAAAAGTGATTAGAGGAACTTATCAATATGCTCAAGCACTGGCCCCCGCTCAGCACCCTTCGCGGCTTTGAGGCTGCTGCCCGCCTGGGCAGTTTTCACAAGGCCGCCGACGAGCTGCACCTGACCCAATCGGCGATCAGCCAGCAGATTCGAACGCTTGAGGCGTACCTTGAACAGCCGCTGTTTTTTCGCAGTGGACGCAGCGTCAGCCTGACCGATGCCGGCCACGATTTGCTCAGCACCACGCAAGCGTTGTTGCAGCAATTGTCGGTCGGCATTCGTCGCCTCGGGCAATACCAGAAGCCCAATCAACTGGTACTCAACACGACGCCGACGTTCGCTCGTCATTGGCTGCTGCCACGCCTGGGGGATTTTCGCCGGCAACATCCGGAAGTCGATCTGTGGATTTTCAGCACCGATGAAGTCCCGGACATGACCACCCAGACCATCGACCTCGCGGTGCGCGATGACATCAGCTCCCAGGCCGAATGCAGCTTCAAGGTGCTGCACGCTGACCGCCTCTATCCCGCGTGCCACCCCGATGTATTGGCCGTGCCCATCGAACAGCGCACCACCTTGCACGGCGAGCGGGAAATGGACTGGAGCCATTGGGACGTCGAGGCCGGCATCGATGTGGGGCAGAAGGATCAGGGGTTGAATTTTTCCGACCCCGGGTTGCTGCTGGACGCGGCGTGCGCGGGGTTAGGGATTGCGCTGGTCAGCCAGTTGTTGAGTCGGCAGGCGCGTGACAACGGACTGCTGCAACCGTTGGTGGAGGAAACCATTCGCGGGCCGAATTGGGCGTTGTTGACGCACCGTGACAGTGAGAACAATCCGTTGGCGCGAAGCTTCATCGAGTGGCTGCTGAACAACCTGACGTGACGCGGTCTTTTCGACATCCTGCAAAGCGCTTTCGCAGGCCTCAAGGTAAGCTCCTCGTTCCTCTTTGGAAACGTGACCCAGGGATGTACAAATGACCGTTGAAAGCTACGACCAACTCGCGATCTTCTCGGCCGTGGCGCAGGAGCGCAGTTTCACCCGCGCCGCTGCCAGGCTGGGCATGTCACAGCCCGCATTGAGCCGGGCCATGCGCCAGCTGGAGGAACGACTGGGCGTCAGGTTACTGTCTCGCACCACGCGCAGCGTGTCCCCCACGGAAGCGGGCGAACATCTGCTGAAAGTGATCGCCCCAAGGTTCGAAGAGATCGACATCGAGCTGGCATTGCTCAGCGAATTCCGCGACAAGCCCGCAGGCAAACTGCGTATTACCGCCGGCGAGCATTCCGCGATTACGGTCCTGCAACCGGTACTCGCGAAGCTGCTGCCCGACAATCCCGATCTCAATATCGAAATCATCGTCGACTACGGCCTGACTGACATTGTGGCGGAAGGCTTCGACGCTGGTGTTCGGCTGGGTGAGCAGGTCGCCAAAGACATGATCGCCATGCGCATCGGTCCCGACATGCGCATGGCGGTCGTCGGCTCCCCAGCGTATTTCGCCCGGCATTCAAAGCCAGACATCCCAAGCGACCTCATGCAACACAACTGCATAACCTTGCGCATGCCGACTTACGGCGGCCTCTTTCTCTGGGAGTTCGAGAAGGATGGGCAAGAACTGAACGTACGCGTCGAAGGCCAAATGGTGTTCAACAACATCGCCATGCGCATGGAGGCCGCCCTTCAGGGGTTGGGGCTGGCCTATATGCCCGAAGACCTGGTGCAGGAGCATGTTGCGCAAGGCCGGTTGATTCGCGTGCTCGCGGATTGGTGCGAGCCGTTCTCGGGGTACCACCTCTATTACCCGAGCCGACGCCAGAGCTCGCCCGCCTTCGCACTGCTGCGCGAAGCCCTGCGCTATTTGGGCTGATTTTCCTGGGCCGCCTCCAGCGCCACGTTGGCTCGCTTGGCCGCATCGACATGACCTTGCTCCGCCAGCAGCCGGACCAATTGACGCAATTGCGAAACGCTCAGGCCGACCCGCAGGCTGGCGGCCATGTGCGAACGCAGCTGTGACTCCACACCGGGAGTGACGGCCAACGCGGCGACCGTGGCCAACTCACGACTTTGCCAGTCCAGGTTATCGCGCTCGAAAATATCGCCGAACAAATGCGCCTGCAGGTACTGGTTGATGACAGGGGCGAAGTCGAACAGCGGGCCCTGAACAGGCGCGCCGGCAATGCGGGTCTGATTGGCCTTGCCCACCGACAGCAGTTCACCACCGGTGGGAATGACACGACCGGGCTCGCGCCCCGGATCGTCCTGGATGCCGTTTTTCTTGCGCGCCTCCACAACCCTCATCAGCTCGCCAAGTGCGTTGAGGCTGCGTGGAAAACCGGTGTAGGCGTAGAGTTGCACCAGTATTTCCTTCGCCTCGCTGACGGTCAGGCCCGCGTCCAGCCCCTGATTCAATGCAGTATTCAGCCCCGGCATGTTGCTGCTGGCCATGTGGGCAGCAATCAGCGGGATGGCTTGCTGCCTCGCGGACAGCACCTCGGAAGCGAGATTTTCGGTGGACATTGATGTCGGCGTCACGGGTTCGTGGGCGCGGTATTGATCGTCGGTGACTTTCTCCAGCCAATCCACACTCTTGCCATTCACAGCACCGGTCACCGCCAGGTGGGTCATGGCACTTGACGGTGCGGCACCGTGCCAATGCTTGACGCCCGGCGGGCAGACGATCACGTCCCCGGGAAGGATTTCCTGCACAGGCTTGCCCCACTCCTGGGTCAAGCCCACGCCGGAAACCACCACCAATCGCTGGCCTGCGGGATGGGTGTGCCAGGCCGAACGCGCCCCCGGCTCGAAGGTCACGTAGGCGCTGGACGCATTGATTTCATTCGTGACGGGGAACAAGGGGTCGACGCGCACTTGCCCGGTAAAGTAATCCGCCGGTCCCGCTGTGGAAGATTGGGAGCCTGCGCGACTGATCTGCTGAACGGACCGGGACTCACCGGCATTTTCAGCACCCGCAGCGCTGGCAAAGGGCGCTGCGACGCAAACCGCAATTCCCAAAAGAGTGTTTTTCATAATGCCCCCCAAGTCAGAGCGTTCTGGCGTAAAACGCGTTCAACTGCGCAATGGCGACGTCCACATACTCTGGCACCCAATAGGTTTCGATATGAGTTGCGCCATCGATGGTGAACAGCTTCTTGTCCTGTGTACCGGTGGCCTTGGCAAAGGCTTGCTCCGACATATACAGGCTGTCCGCCTTGCTGCCCGCGATCATCAGCAATGGCTTGTCGATCAGTTCGATCTGATCCGTCGCATCGAAGCTCATCAGGTCCAGCAGGCTGCTCAGGGTGTATCTGAAGGTCGAGTTGGGGTGAGCATGAGTCTTGCCGTAGTACTCAAAACCCTGCCGATACAAATCAAATGGCAGCTTGGCGATCTGCTCGTCGGTGAGTTTGGCATCGCCGGTGTAGAGAATTTCTCCGCCTGCCGCTTCCTGGGCACGGGCAGCCGAAGCCTGCCGTAAACGCTCCTGAACGGTGGACAGCTGCGAATCCCTGTAGCCATTGCGCCGTACCAGTCCGGAATTGAACATGCTCACCGTTGCGATGGACTGGAAGCGCTTGTCGGTTTGCGCCGCCTTCAATGAATAGCCGCCACCGCCGCAGATACCGAGCAAGCCCAAACGCGAGTCGTCGGCGCCCGGATAGCCGGCGATAAAGTCCGCCATGCCATGGATGTCTTCGACGCGGTTCGCCGGTTTGTCGACGTTGCGCGGCTGACCGCCACTGCCTCCCTGATACGCCGCATCCGCAGTGATCGTGATGTAGCCCTGATCTGCCAGGCGCTGGGCATACAGGCCTGCGACTTGCTCCTTCACCCCGCCATTGGGGTGTGCCACGACAACAACCGGGTACTTCTTCGCCGAGTCATAGTTCGCGGGGGTGTAAACGTTGGCGGCAATGTCCAGGCCATTGAGTTTGTAGGTGACCGGATGGATGTTGACCTTGCCGGGCTCGTTCTTCGTCAACGCGCCACCGTAGGTCAATGTGAATGGATTCTGCTTGTAGTCCCCTGCCTCGACTTCGGCTCCGGACATCCCGATCATGGCGGCCAGGAATGTGGCCTTTATCGTGGTTCGCGTCATATGAATATTCCTGCCAATTCCTGTTTCCAAGGTGCACGGCAGCCATTGCCGCGCGCGTCATCAATCAAGATTTTTTTCTGCGAGAAAGGTCGAAACCAGGTCCGCGATCTCGATGTTGTTCAAGTCAGAAAACGGGAAGTGGCTATTGCCCTTGATCCCGATCTCCGGCAAATGAATGAGCTTTACGTCACCGCCATGGCGATTCACCGCATCACGCCACAGGCGCGCCATCTCCAGACGGGCACGCCAGCTGTCCTGAGCAGGCAAACGAACCGGTTTGTCGGGGATGTTGTCGCCGTAGAAGATGAGGATGGGGATACGGGTCAGCGCTTCGAACTGTTCCTTCGAGACGATCTGTGCCGAGACTGTGTCGAATGCGCTGGGGATCGGCGCGGGACCTTCCCCCTCGGGAAACACGAAGCTGCTGCCCGGTTCAAATGCGACGATAGCCCGCACATTGCGGCTCTTGATCGCCGTCAGCCAGCCGGGTCCGCCACCTTGCGAGTGGGTAAACAGAATGGCCGGCCCCGTCTTTTCCAGCAGCGCGGAAACGCCATCGGATACGACCTCAATGTCATAAGGGCCGGTGTTGGGTGTCATCGAGCGGAAGAACTGCTCCAGCGCCTGCGGCCCCCGAGGGAATTGGCTGCCCTCGAAAGTGTCGGGCCACAGGCCAATGCGGAACTGGTTGAACCACATCTGCTCGTCCGCCACCGGTTTGATCGTCGTTTCAACCAGACTGCGTCCTGCATCGCCACGGCGCGGCTGGTCGATCAACCAGGTGGAGAAGCCGCGACGCAAGAAGATGTTCTGAAACCCTTCGCGTCCGTCAGCCGTCGTTTCCCAGGATTTCGCAGACTGCCCCGCGCCATGCCACATGACAATCGGCAACGGGCGAGCGTCAACCGGGACCTGGTAGAACGCATACACATGGTCGCCATGGTAGCTTTGGCCATCAGACAGGGCAGGCTTATACGGGTCAAAGATACCCGGCTGAGTCTCAACCCTCCCGCCGGCAATCACGCTGCCCTGCTCCTTGATAACCAGCGGACTGCGCTCGTCCGCTTCGGCGACCGCAGAGGTGCACAGGGCAAAACACAGGGTGCCTGCCTTTGCCAGGGCTGAAACTCGATAGAGAATTACGGGATGGGTCATGGGGTGCTCTCGGCGAGAAAACGCTGAGAAGCAACTTACCCTTAGACTATTGATTGATAAACAGTACTAATCGGATAGCACTAATACCAAAATCACATAAATGTGATGAGAATGCCCAACATTTTCCCTGTAGGAGCGAGCTTGCTCGCGATGGAGGCCAACGATTACGCGCGCTTTCTGAATAAACGCGTTGCGCCTGAGTTCATCGCGAGCAATCGAGCGTCGACCGGCTGCTCCTACTATTTTGCTCAGCCCTTGGCCGCCATCGCAGTCACTTCCACACGCATGCCTTCAACTGCCAGCGACGCCACGCCCACTGCCGCACGCACCGGCCACGGTTTGGCGAAGAAGCGCTTGTACACCTCGTTGAACGCGGCGCGGTCGGCCATGTCGGTGAGGTAGATGGTCAGGTGCATGACGCGGTCCATGGAACTGCCGGCGCGCTCCAGCGCAACCTTCAATGCCTGCAACGTGCATTCGCTCTGCAGGGTGATGTCGCCCAGTTCCAGGCTGCCGTCGGCGCGGGTCGGGATCTGCGTGGAGACCAGGATGCCGTTGAAGCCGGCCACGTCGGAGGAGATGGAATCCGCGTCGGGATCAGGGGTGAAGGTGATGTCTTGGTTCGCCATGGGGTTCTCTTGTTCGGGGAAGTAAAAAGTGTGGGGAGTTTACAGCTTCACCGGGTGACTTGCGCCTCCCCTGCGGCGGGTGAATTGCTGTTCAGTCACCACGCTGCCCCACTGACTGCCTTGCTGTTCGTGGGTCAGCTCAAAACCTTCAGCTTCATAAAGCCGACGCGCGGCGTCCAGGCCCTTGAACGTTGCCAGCTCAATCGCCTCGAAGCCGAACCGGTCGCAGAACTCAACCGCCTCGCGCAGCAACTGACGGCCGACCCCGCCACCACGGCAACCGTCATCAAGGATGAACCAGCGCAGGTGGGCTTGGTTGTTGCCCAGATCCTGCCCGTCGATGGCAATCGAGCCGACGATACGATCATTCACTGTCGCCACCCAGAGGTTGTTGCAAGTCTGGTCCAGACGCCCCACGAACTCAGCGATGCCGCTGGCGACCTTGCTCTCGAAAAACTGCCCGAACCCTGAGTGCCTGGCGTAGAAAGTGGCATGCATTTCAGTCACGCGCCCAACGACACCGGGACGGTAACCGACGCTGATCTCGACCGGGTTGCCCGGCGCTTTTCCTTCGCCGGTACGGTGTGCATTCAGGGCGTGGGCATACGCCGCCAGCCCTTGGGCGACCGCTTGTTGTTGTGATGGATTCAAGTGTTCCAGCGCCGTTTGGACCTGCGTTCGCCCATAAGCATGGATCGCAGCCACCGTGCGCCGGCCCTGCTTCGTCAATTGCAGGCGCTTGACGCGACCATCGCTGTCGGCGCTCTCCACCAGCTCGCCGGCCTTGATGAGCTTGGCCACCATGCGGCTGACACTGGACTTGTCCAGATCGAGCAACTGCACGAGTTGAGCGGCGGTCAGCGCCAGGTGTGCTTCGATTTCCAGCAGCGCGTGTACGGCTGAAGGTGAGTAGTCGGTCGCCGCCAGCGTGGCGCGCATGAAGCCCAGCTCACGCACCATCGTGCGCGACGCAGAGCGGATTTCTTCAACCAGAGCGGGATGAGTGGTCACTTCAGGCCTCCCCTGAAAAATAGTTGCACCATACAACCATATTTCATCGCGAGGGTTCAACAGGCGCTGAGTCAAACGCTCTGCATCAGTTATTTATACTCAAATGCCAGCTTAATAATATTTTACCGATAACAGGGTCATCCCTAGTCTTGAGCCCAAGAAATGGCAGGCCGTTCGCGACCTAAATCCAACTCGAAGGGTATAGAGATGACCACTGAAAAAATAAAAACAGATACGCTGATTGTTGGTGCCGGTCAGGCTGGCGTGGCCATGAGTGAACACCTGAGCAAACTCGGCGTGCCGCACCTGGTGCTGGAGCGCAACCGTATCGCCGAGCGCTGGCGCACCGGGCGCTGGGATTCGCTGGTGGCGAATGGTCCGGCGTGGCACGACCGTTTTCCCGGCCTTGATTTTGACGATCTCAATCCCGACGAGTTTGCACCGAAAGAACGCGTGGCCGATTACTTCGAAGCCTACGCGAAGAAATTCAACGCGCCGATCCGCACCGGCGTGGACGTGCTGAAAGTTGAACGCAACGTTGGCCGTCCGGGTTTCACCATCGAAACTTCTGAAGGCGTGATCGAGGCCAACCGTGTGGTCGCCGCTACCGGGCCTTTCCAGCGTCCGGTCATCCCACCGATTGCACCGCAGGATCAGCCTTTCCTGCAAATCCACTCCGCCGATTATCGCAACCCGCAGCAACTGCCTGAAGGCGCGGTGCTGGTGGTTGGCGCGGGCTCGTCCGGCGTGCAGATCGCCGATGAATTACAGCGGGCCGGCAAGCAGGTTTACCTCTCCGTCGGTGCCCACGACCGCCCGCCTCGCGCCTATCGCAACCGTGATTTCTGCTGGTGGCTGGGGGTGCTTGGCGAGTGGGATCAAGCGGCGATGAAGCCCGGTCGCGAACACGTGACCATCGCGGTCAGCGGCGCACATGGCGGCCGTACGGTGGACTTCCGTGGCCTCGCTCATCGCGGCATGACGCTGGTCGGCCTGACCCAGGCGTTCAACGGCGGCGTGGCGACCTTCCAGCCGAACCTGGCCGAGAACCTGGCGCGTGGCGACGAGAATTATCTGGCGCTGCTCAACGCCGCCGACGCCTACATCGAACGCAATGGCCTGGACCTGCCGCAAGAACCGGAAGCGCGCATCACTTTCCCCGATCCGGAGTGCGTGACCCATCCGATTCTTGAGCTGGACCTGGCCAAGGCCGGCGTGACCTCAATCATCTGGGCCACCGGTTTTGCCACGGACTACAGCTGGCTGAAGGTCGATGCCTTCGACGACAAAGGCAAACCACAGCATCAACGCGGTGTGTCGAGCGAACCGGGGGTGTATTTCCTCGGTTTGCCTTGGCAGTCCCGTCGCGGCTCTTCGTTCATCTGGGGCGTTTGGCATGACGCCAAGTACGTGGCGGATCACATCGCCATTCAGCGTTCGTACCTCGACTACCACGATGCGGCGCAACGCGAGGCGGAAGTTGTTTCGCTCGCCCCTAAAAAAACTGTCAGCGCTTAAGCCATTTTCCAGGAGCTTCACATGTCCACGCCAACCCATACCCGTATTCGCATGTTCAACACCAAGGAAACCTACCCGAACCAGAGCCTGGACAATGACCTGTGCCAGGCGGTCCGCGCCGGCAATACGGTTTATGTCCGTGGCCAGGTCGGGACTGATTTCGAAGGCCGTCTGGTGGGCCTTGGCGACCCGCGTGCACAAACCGAGCAAGCCATGCGCAACGTCAAGCAGTTGCTGGAAGAGGCTGGCAGCGACCTCAGTCACATCGTCAAAACCACGACTTACCTGATCGATCCGCGGTATCGCGAGCCGGTGTATCAGGAAGTCGGGAAGTGGTTGAAAGGCGTGTTTCCGATTTCGACCGGGTTGGTGGTGTCGGCGTTGGGGCAACCGCAGTGGTTGATGGAGATTGATGTGATTGCGGTGATTCCCGAGTAGACCGAGTCGCGGCCTTCGCGAGCAAGCTTCGCTCCTACAGGTGATCCGGATTTCCTGTAGGAGCGAAGCTTGCTCGCGAAGAGGCCCGCCCAGACACCTCATTTGCCAAGGAGCAAACCCCATGACCTTCTCCATCGCCGCCCGTTGCCCCGAAACCGGTCAGTTCGGCATCGCCATCAGTTCCTCCAGCATCGCCGTCGGCGCCCGCTGCCCGTGGCTGCTGCCGGGCGTCGGCGCCGTCTCCACGCAAAACATCACCCTGCCCTCCCTCGGCCCGGACGTCCTCGCCCTGATGGAGCAAGGCCTCGCGCCCTTCGATGCGCTGGACAAGGTCCTCACGCGCAACGGCTACAGCCAATACCGGCAGATCACCGCCATCGACCACCTCGGCCAGACCGCCCACTTCAGCGGTGCGCAAACCCTGGGCAACCACAACGCCGTGTCCGGTGAACAATGTGTGGCCGCCGGCAACATGCTTGCGGACCGGGGCGTGATCGAGGCGATGGTCGAGGCCTTCGAACACGGCGAAGGTCAACTCGCCGACCGCCTGCTCGCCGCGATGAAAGCCGCCATCGCCGCTGGTGGCGAAGCCGGGCCGGTGCATTCGGCAGCGATGGTGGTGGTCGGCGAACTGACCTGGCCGATCATCAACCTGCGAGTCGACTGGGCGGACAACGATCCAATCGGTCAGCTCGAAAAACTCTGGGATGCCTACCGCCCACAAGTCCAGGACTACATCGACCGTGCCCTCGCCCCGGACAAATCCCCCGGCTACGGCGTCGCCGGAGACGACCGATGAGCAGCAGCCGCGACGTGCTGCAAACCCTGGTGGCGTTCGACACCACGAGCCGCGAATCGAACCTTCAGCTCATCGAGTTTGTCCGCGACTATCTCGCGAGTCTCGATGTGCCTTGTGAACTGATCTACAACGAGCAGCGCAGCAAGGCCAATCTGTTTGCCACGATCGGCCCGGCGGACAAGCCGGGCATCGTGCTGTCGGGACATACCGACGTGGTGCCCGTCGATGGCCAGCCGTGGACCGTTGCGCCGTTCGAACTGACCGAGTGCGATGGCAAGTTGTACGGTCGCGGTACGGCGGACATGAAGGGCTACATTGCTTGCGTGCTTGCCCTCGTTCCATCCTTGGTAAACGCTTCGCTGAGACTGCCGGTGCACATCGCACTTTCGTACGATGAAGAGGTCGGCTGCCTCGGTGTGCGTTCTTTACTGGCGGAGCTGGAACTACGCCCGGTCAAACCGATGCTGTGCATCATTGGCGAGCCGACTGAGCTGAAACCGGTGCTCGGGCACAAGGGAAAACTGGCGATGCGCTGTGATATTCACGGTGAAGCGTGCCATTCGGCGTATGCGCCGCTTGGGGTCAATGCCATTGAGTACGCCGCCGAATTGATCGGTGAGTTGGGACGGATTGGCAACCGACTCAAAGCGCCCGAGCATCACGATGCGCGTTTCGATCCGCCATTTTCCACCGTACAAACCGGTGTGATTTCCGGTGGAAAAGCCTTGAACATCGTTCCGGCCGATTGCCGCTTCGACTTCGAAATCCGCGCGCTGCCCTCGCATGATCCGAGTGAAGTCGCCCAGGAACTGAAAACCTACGCCGAGCAGCAAGTGCTGCCGCGAATGCGTGCGGTCAGTGAACAGAGCGAGATTCGCTTCAGCGAGTTGTCGGCGTATCCCGGATTGGCGACGGATGCACACAGCGAAGCGGCTGAGTTGATCGCTGCATTTTCCGGTTCCAGGGAATTTGGAACAGTGGCCTTTGGCACCGAGGGCGGCCTGTTTGACGCCGCAGGAATCCCCACCGTTGTCTGTGGTCCCGGGAGCATGGATCAGGGCCATAAACCGGATGAGTTCATCAGACTTGAACAACTCAATGCCTGCGACGCGATGCTGCAACGAATGCTCACATCCATTTGTAAATAAAACCAATATTCGTGACCGCACGCGCTTGCCTTTGTAGGAGCCGGCTTGCTGGCGATGGCGCCCTTATAATCGCCATCGCCAGCAAGCCGGCTCCTACAGGTTGCGACACCCCGGATTACCCTATGGGAGCAAGCCCGCTCCCACAGGTTTTTGACCTGCCCACAGGCATACATTTTTTAACGTCTGTACCAACAAAACTACTAATTTATCTATCCCACCCCACCGCACATCATCAACTCCAACAAGAAAAGCGTCGCCCCACGCGGCGCTCACCGAAGTACGTCCACGTACTCAAAATTGCCTTGGAGTCCGTCATGGTTACCGCAGCAACAGCCCCCGCCCCACTCATCGAAAAACACACCATCGGCTACGTGCCACCCGAAGATCGCCACGGCAAAACCCGTGACCTGTTCACCCTCTGGTTCGGCGGCAACATCGCCCCGCTGCCCATCGTCACCGGCGCCCTCGGCGTGCAGATGTTTCACCTCAACCTGGTGTGGGGCATTGTCGCCATCCTCGTCGGCCACCTGGTCGGCGGCGTGCTGATGGCACTGCACTCGGCGCAAGGCCCGCAGATGGGCATCCCGCAAATGATCCAGAGCCGCGCCCAGTTCGGTTCCCTCGGCGCGCTGCTGGTGGTGCTGATCGCCGGCATCATGTACATCGGCTTCTTCGCCTCCAATATCGTCCTCGCCGGCAAGTCCCTGCATGGCGTGGTCGACAGCGTGCCGGTGCCGGTCGGCATCGTCATCGGCGCCCTCGGTTCCGGCATCATCGGCATCATTGGCTATCGCTTCATCCACGTGCTCAACCGCATCGGCACCTGGGTGCTCGGCGCGGGTATCGTGCTCGGCTTCGGCTACATCTTCACTCACGTGCAGACCGCCGATTTCCTCACACGCGGCAGCTTCAATATTTCCGGCTGGCTCGCCACCGTGTCCCTTGCTGCGCTCTGGCAAATCGCTTTCGCGCCTTACGTCTCCGACTACTCGCGCTACCTGCCGGCCAACGTACCCGTCGCCGCAACCTTCTGGACGACGTATCTGGGCACCGTGCTCGGCTCCAGCCTCTCGTTCATCTTCGGCGCCGTCGCCGTCCTCGCCACGCCCGTCGGCATGGACACCATGGACGCCGTCAAACTCGCCACCGGCTCCATCGGCCCGTTGATGCTCGTGCTGTTCCTGCTCAGCGTCATCAGCCACAACGCCCTCAATCTCTACGGTGCCGTGCTGTCGCTGATTACCCTGGTGCAAACCTTCGCCTACCGCTGGATCCCCACCGCCAAAAGCCGCGCCATCCTGTCGATCATCCTCCTCGCCGCCTGCTGCTTCGCCGCCGTCGGCGCCTCCGCCAACTTCATTGGCCACTTCGTCGACATGGTGCTGGTGTTGCTCGTGGTGTTGGTGCCATGGACCGCGATCAACCTGATCGACTTCTACGCCATCCACAAAGGCCAGTACGACATCAACTCGATCTTCAAAGTCGATGGTGGTATCTACGGCCGGTACAACCCGCAGGCACTGTTGGCGTACGCGATCGGGATCGTGGTGCAGATTCCGTTCATGAACACACCGCTGTACGTCGGGCCGATTTCGCAGCACATCAATGGCGCTGACCTGTCCTGGCTGGTGGGCCTGATCATCACCTCGCCGCTCTACTACTGGCTGGCCAATCGCGACACCGCGTACAAGCGCCGCCTCTCCACCGGGAAACTGGCCAATAGCCTCTAACTCCCTCACATTTCAACCGCAATAAAAAACCGCATTAATGCGGTTTTTTATTGCTTGATCATATTATGCAGCTCCAAGATATTGACTATCACGCATAATAAAAACGCCAATAAAACCGTTATTGAAAATTTGACATGTCTCAGCAACTTTACACTCTAATAAAAAATTGATTTGGCTGATTGCAAAATTGTAACGCTGGCGTTGCACCGCGCCAGTGCCGCTTCAAAAAAACGATATATCTACCTGCCTGATTTTGGTGCAAAAATACATATTCTACTCATATGACCAAACGAAATAAGTTAGATATCCATCTGTTTTTGTTGATGTTTTTTATTTGCAATTCACACATTGTCTTTTGGCACCTTCCTTGTAACCCCCACTCTTTATATTACTGGCGCGAACTGTTCGAAATTCCTGTTAAAAAAAATGACAGTGCCAGGAAGATGTTTGTCTACACTCTTGGTTCTGCGATTGCCGGCCCGAAAAACACGTTGAACCAAACTGCCGCTTAGTTAGCCAAATAGAGCAACTGTCGGCCTGTGTGGTATGCCGACGGCCATCCGAAATCCGGGTATATGGGGAACTTACCAATGCGTATCAGCATATTTGGTCTGGGGTATGTGGGCGCTGTATGCGCGGGCTGTCTGTCTGCTCGCGGTCATGACGTAATCGGGGTGGATGTCTCGCAAGTCAAGATTGACCTGATCAACCAGGGCAAATCGCCTATCGTCGAGCCCGGCCTGGAACCGCTGCTCGAACAGGGGGTGAATTCAGGGCGGCTGCGCGGCAGCAGTAATGTAAAGGCGGCCGTGATGGACACGCAGATGTCGTTCCTCTGCGTCGGAACGCCCTGCAAGAAGAATGGCGATCTGGATCTGGTCTACATAGAGTCCGTGTGCCGCGAGATCGGCGAAGCCCTGCACACCAAGGACAGTTGGCATACGGTGGTGGTGCGCAGCACGGTACTGCCGGGCACCGTCAAGAATGTGGTGATCCCGATCCTCGAAGACTGTTCCGGCAAGAAGGCCGGGGTCGACTTCGGTGTGGCGATCAACCCGGAGTTCCTGCGTGAAAGTACGGCAATCAAGGACTACAACTGTCCGCCCATGACAGTGATCGGTGAACTCGACCAACGCAGCGGTGACCTGCTCGCCTCGCTCTTTCAAGAGCTGGACGCGCCGCTCCTGCGCCGCAGTATCGAAGTGGCCGAGATGATCAAGTACACCTGCAATGTCTGGCACGCGACCAAAGTCACCTTCGCCAATGAGATCGGCAATATCGCGAAGGCTGCCGGCGTGGACGGTCGCGACGTGATGGACGTGGTCTGCCAGGACACCAAGCTCAACCTGTCGCGTTATTACATGCGCCCCGGATTCGCGTTCGGCGGTTCCTGCCTGCCCAAGGATGTGCGTGCGTTGAATTACCGCGCCGGGCAGCTGGATGTCGAGCACCCGCTGCTGGCGTCGATCATGCGCAGCAATGCGGCGCAGGTTCAGCGAGCCTTCGACATCATCACCAGTTACGGCAAGCGGCGTATCGCCCTGCTCGGCCTGAGCTTCAAGGCCGGCACCGATGACCTGCGCGAAAGCCCGCTGGTGGAGTTGGCCGAGATGTTGATCGGCAAGGGCTACGACCTGCATATCTTCGACCGCAACGTTGAATACGCGCGCATCTACGGCGCCAACAAGGACTACATCGAATCGAAGATTCCGCACCTGGCTTCGCTGCTACGCGCTGACCTTGTGAAGGTGATCGACGAAGCGGAGGTGATTGTGCTTGGCAACGGTGACGAGTCCTTCAGAGCCCTCGCGCTTGAGGTGCCCGAGGGCAAGCAGGTGGTTGACCTGGTGGGTTTCATGCCACACACCAGTGACGATCAGCTCGAAGGCATCTGCTGGTAAGAGAGTCACCGAACTGCAACCCGGGCAATACGGGTTTATCGAACAGGAGTCACAAGTATGGCTGGTGCCAGGGATTACTTGCGCGAAGCGGCGGGCTGGCTGTTTTACGTCACCGCGTTGCTGGGGCTTGCATTGCTGCTGCCGCGCTCAGTGTTCGATCCCCAATCCAGGGACTTTCTCCTGTTGCTGGGAGCGGTCGGTATCTGGCGCTACTCGATGGGGGCTGTCCATTACATACGAGGGTTACTGTTCCTTTATCTGGTGTTCCCCTACTACAGACGCAAAGTCACCCGGCTCGGCAGCATTGCCGACCCGTCGCACGTGTTTTTGCTGGTCACCAGTTTTCGGATCGAGGCGTTGACCACGGCGCAGGTGTACCGCTCGGTGATCGAAGAAGCCATCGGTTGTGGTTACCCGACCACGGTGGTCTGTTCCATCGTCGAGCTCGCCGATGAATTGCTGATCAAGGCACTCTGGGACAGCTATACCCCGCCGGAGCAGGTCAAGCTGAGCTTCGTGCGGATTCCCGGCACCGGCAAGCGCGACGGCCTGGCCCATGGTTTCCGGGCGATCTCCCGGCACGTGCCGGACGCCGATGCAGTGGTGGCCGTGGTCGATGGCGACACCGTGCTCTCCGCCGGGCTGGTACGTCAGACCGTGCCCTGGTTCAAGCTCTTTCCGAACGTCGGCGGGTTGACCACCAATGAGTTCTGCGAGGTACGCGGCAGCTACCTGATGAGCGAATGGCACAAGCTGCGGTTCGCCCAGCGGCACATCAATATGTGCTCGATGGCACTGGGCAAGCGCGTGCTGACAATGACCGGGCGGATGTCGGTGTTCCGCGCCCAGGTGGTGACTGATCCCGGCTTCATTCAAGACGTTGAGCGCGATTATCTGCAGCACTGGCGCCTGGGGCGTTTCCGCTTTTTGACCGGTGATGACAAGTCCAGTTGGTACAGCCTGATGCGGCTGGGCTACGACACCTTTTATGTGCCCGACGCGGCGATCAACACCGTCGAGCATCCACCGGAAAAGAACTTCATCAAGGCCAGCCGCAAGCTGATGTTCCGCTGGTATGGCAATAACCTGCGGCAGAACTCACGGGCCCTGCACCTGGGCGTGCGGCGGCTGGGCTGGTTCACCTCGCTGGTGCTGCTCGACCAACGCGTATCGATGTGGGCCAGCCTGCTCGGGCCGTCGGTGGCGATCATTGCCAGCCTCAAATACAGCATCGCCTACTTGCTGATTTATGTGCTCTGGATCGGCGTGACGCGCCTGATCCTGAGTCTTCTGTTGCTGGCGTCGGGGCACCCGGTCGGGCCGGCTTATCCCCTAATTCTCTATTACAACCAACTGGTCGGCGCCATGGTGAAGATCTACGTGTTCTTCCGTCTCGACCAGCAATCGTGGACGCGCCAGAAAACCAAACTCGACCGTGGGCTGGCGAGCTATCAGCGCTGGTTCAATACCTGGTCGTCGCGGGCCATGACGTTTTCGGCGGGCAGCGTGTTTTGCGCGTTGCTGATGTGGATTGTGTAGTGCAGGTGTCAGGGCCGTGGCAGGCCGTGCCGGATCGGACTCAATCGATGGGAAGGAACGCGTTATGAACACAGCTTTTGTTGCTGTTGATGACAATGTCGTGCACGAGTCGGAGGTGCAGCGTCAGCATGCGCGGCTCACGCTACCGGCGAGGATCAAGTTTCACGGGTCGGACCGGGAGCCGTTCGATTGCGAGCTGATCGACTTGTCAGCCGGTGGATTCAGCCTGAGTCAGCCGGGTACAACGCTGATCGTTGGCCGGCAACACAAAGGCAAACTGGTGTTCCAGGTCGATGCACTGGGGTTTGCCATCGACGTGGAGTTTGTCGTGCGCTCGATTAACGACGAGGGGCAGCGCATAGGTTGCGAGTTTCAAAACCTGCGCCCTCGTGCGATTTCCGCCTTGCGTTACGTGATCACCTCTTACCTTTCGGGCGGGGTGATCAGCCTGGGTGACATGCTCTCGACCCAGCAGCGCGACAACTTCACCAAGCCGCGAAAGCACGAAAGCGGCCACGGCATGGGCATTCTCGCTCGCGTGCGGGCCACCGCGGTAAGCCTGCTGATGTTCCTGGTGGGACTGTTTGCCTTTGGCTATGTGGTGCACCAGTTGTATGGCATTTATTTCGTCACCCATGCCGAATCGGCGCGGGTCAATGTGCCCGGCCAGTTGATCGGCCTGCCGCGCGACGGCAGCGTCAATTCGTTGGTCAAAGTGGGGGCGGTGGTGGCCAAGGGCGCCCCGCTGGCGACCTTTTCCGCCTCGCTGCTGGATGTGATGAAAGGCAACCTGCCGCCCGGACAGGCGACCCCGGAAAACCTTGAGCGCCTGTTCAGCCGAACCCTGCAAGGCTCGTTGACCAGCCCTTGCGATTGCCGGGTGGTGTCGCAGTTGGTGCCGGACGGCCAGGTCGTCGGCAAGGGCACCACGGTGTACGAGTTGATGCCGATCGACGGTGTGGCAACCATCGAGGCGCGCTTCCCCTACAAGAATTTTGCCAAGATCCAGCCCGGCAAAGCGGTGAGCTTCCAGTTGATCGGCGAAGAACAGCCACGCGCGGGCAAAATCACTGCGGTGGCGCTGGACAACGGCGGCCTGGCCTCGGACCTGCGGGTCACCATTGAGCCTGACAGCCCGTTGCAAACCGATCAGGCCGGGCGGCCGGTGGAGGTCAGTATCGAAGACCTGCAAGGCAATGTCTGGGTGCAGAGTGCCTCGGCGGCCAATGCCTGGGTGAAAAACACCTGGGCGAATAAAGTCATGGCGGCCGGAAAATGAACGGCGCATGGCGATCGGGGCTGCGGTTTTCCGCGCTGGCCGCGGCCCTGACAATGATTCATGGGTGCGGCACCCTCCCCGATCAAGGCTTGGCGCGCGAGGCCATGGCGCGCGGCGATTATGAAACGGCTCGCAAGAACTTCGCGCCGCTGGCCGAGGACGGCTATGCCGACGCCCAGGCCGGAATGGGCGACTTGACGGCCTCGGCGGGCGACCCCGCGAGCCTGAAAGAGGCTGAGGGATTGTACCGGCAGGCCGCGCCGGAATCGGTCAAGGCGCAGTCACGTCTGGGCCGCGTGTTGCTGCGTCAGGGACCGACGGATCCCAAGCAAGTGCAAGAGGCCCGGCAATTGCTGGAAGGCGCGCTGGACAAAGGCGAGTTCAGTGCAGTGGTGCCGCTGACCTTGTTGTACCTGGGCTACCCGCAACTGACGCCGGGGGTGGATCCGCAGCAGAAGGTCAACAGTTGGCGCGCCCAGGGCATTGTCGAGGCCGACCTGGCGCAGATTTTGATTTACCGCAATCAGGGCACTTATAACGCTCATCTGCCGCAGATCGAGCAGATGTGCCGGGCGAGACTGGCATTACTCGATGCCTGTTATGTAGAGCTGGCCACCATCAACCGGATGCGCGCCCAGTCCAAGGCGCAAGCCGACTTGCTGGCGCAGTTGCGCCAGGGTTGGCGTGAGGGACGAGTCGCGCCCTTGCGGGTCGAGTCGGTGGCGCGCGTTCTGTCGACGCCGACACTCGAAGGCCCGGCCGATCCGCAAAGCGCCCAGCGCCTGCTCGAAGAACTGGCACCCGACTATCCACCGGCCTGGACCAGCCTGGCGCGGCTGATCGACGACTACCCCGCCCAAGGCGATGCGCCGCAATTGCTCTCGGCCTTGCAGCGCGGGCGCGAAGCGGGCGATCCACGGGCGGAACTGCTGACCGGGCGCCTGTATTACCTCGGCAAATGGCTGCCGCAGGATCCGCGCCTGGCGCAAGAGCACCTGCTCAAGGCGGCCGCCGCCGGTGAAGTCGGGGCGCATTACTACCTCGGCCAGTTGTACCGGCGCGGTTATCTGGGCCAGGTCGAACCACAGAAAGCGCTGCAACACTTGCTGCTGGCAGCGCGCAACGGTTCGCCCAATGCCGACCTGGCGCTGGCGCACATGTTTTCCGATTCACGCGGGGTCAAGGTCAATCGAATCAATGCTTTTGTCTTTGCGCAACTCGCGCAACGCCAGGGCGTGGTAAATGCGGGGCCAGTGCTGTCGGCCGTGCAGTCGGGGATGACCCCGGCAGAGAGGAAAATCGCGCAGCCCTTACTTGAGGAAGAAGCTCAGGCCCGTCTGACGGGCGCGGCTCTCGCCAGGCTGCAAACTCCGGAAAATGGACAGGACTTACTATGAAACAAGCACTGTTGGCAGGTTATGGTCTGGGAGTTTCGCTGATGTGCAGCGCCGGTCTGGTGCTGGCGGCGGAAGTGGCGCCGAAGAATTTCGGCCTGGATGTGAAGATTACCGGCGAGTCGCAGGACGACCGGGACCTGGGCACTGCACCCGGTGGCACCCTCAACGATATTGGCCTCGACCTGCGCCCCTGGGCCTTTGGCCAATGGGGCAACTGGAGCGCCTATGTGATGGGCCAGGCGGTAGCGGCGACCGACACCATCGACACCGACACCGTAAACAACGGCGTCGACGACAGCAACACCCGTGAAGCGGATGACAGCTACCTGGCGCTTCGCGAATTCTGGGTCGACTATTCGGGCATCACGGCCTATCCGGGCGAGCATCTGCGCCTGGGGCGCCAGCGTCTGCGTGAGGACAGCGGCGAGTGGATGGACACCAACATCGAAGCGCTCAACTGGACCTTCGAAACCACGCTGCTGCGCAGCCACGTCGGCGCCGCTCAACGCTTTTCCGACTACCGCACCGACCTGGACGACCTGGCGCCGGAAGACAAAGACCGCTCCCATGCCTTCGCCGACATCTCTACGCAATGGACGCCCAACAATTGGGTCGGCCTGCGCGTACATCACTCGGAAGACAGCGGCAATCTGCCGGACCCCGGTGACCGGCTCGACACACTCGACAAGACCACCACCGGCAGCCTGACCTGGGTCGGCCTTGAAGCGAACGGTGACGGCTACAACTATCGCTCGACGATGCCGCTCAATTACTGGATCAACGCAACCTGGCTGACCGGCGATCGCGACAACCTCAACAGCGTGATCGTCCCTTCCGGCGATCGAATCGCGACAGGCCACACCAGCGGCGACGTCAATTCCTGGGCCGCGGACCTGGGCTTGCGCTGGAACATCGATGACGCCTGGCGCCTCGGTGCTGCCGCCGCCCGTGGCGATGGCGGCGGCAACGACCAGGAGAACCAGTTCCAGCAAACCGGCCTGCAAAGCAACCGCTCCAACTACACCGGCACGCGCTCACGGGTACACCGCTTCGGCGAAGCCTTTCGCGGTGAACTGAGCAACCTCCAGACCGCAACGCTGTTCGGCGCCTGGTCGTATCGCGAGGACTACGACGCCAGCCTCGTCTACCACCGCTTCTGGCGGGTCGACGACCAGACGGAAACCGGCGACGACGGGATCATCAATGCGGCGCTGGTGGACGGCGAGAAGGACCTGGGCCAGGAAGTCGATCTGGTCATGACCAAGTACTTCAAGCAAGGCCTGTTGCCCGCGAGCATGGTGGATTGGGTCGACGAACCCTCGGCACTGATCCGCCTGCGCCTGGGCGTGTTCTTCCCCGGTGACGCCTACGCCAATGACACCGATTCGAGCATGCACCGGGCGTTCATCGATTTCGTCTGGAAAATCTAGGACCCGGTGGCTGCCCGCGCTGAAGCCATCGCGGGCAACGGCACATTGATCACAACCGGCTGCCTTTTGGATGAGTGAGACTTATGGACCGTGTCGTCAAGATAGGACTGATGCTCGCCGCAATGCTGTTGGTGCAGACGGCAGGTGCCAGTGCGGCAGGTGACCTCCTGATACCGCGCTACAGCATCAGCGAGGCTCCGGGAAAACCGTTGCTGATCAAGGAACCGAAAATGCCCGACCTGTCCGGCTATACCGCCGAGGCAGTCGCCGCGAAGATTGCCTACAAGCCCGCCGGCCGTGCCTTGATCCAACCGATGCTCAAGGAAAACGCGCTGGACGAGTTCATCGGCGGCCAGGACCGCTTCAAGGAATGGGTGGTGCGCCAGAAGCAAATGCCCGTGGCGATCTTCATCGACCGTGGCTACATGAGCCTGACGCAACTGGCACGCAGCCTGCCGCAGACAGCCCTGCGCGAGACCGCACCGGGGGTGTTTCTGGCGCGCTTGCCGATCGTCATCCGTCCCGGCGGGACGCTGCATATCGACAAATCGGTCAAGGAATTGCGCTTGTCCCAGGACGGCGGTTCCTTCCTGGTCAATGACGGCAAACTGTTCATTACCGATACCAAGGTCAGTGCCTGGAGCGAGAAAGACGACAGCCCGGCCTGGTTCAAAAAAGAGGAAACGTTTCGCCCGTTCCTGATTTCCTGGGGCGGCACCGAGACCTACATCGTCAACAGCACCATCACCAGCTTCGGCTACACCGAGAGCAAGAGCTATGGGGTGAGTATTTCCCAGTACAGCCCGAGCATGGCGCCGAAGATGAAGCGCAAAAAGCCGACCGGCTGGCTGATCAATTCGCAGTTCATCGACAACTATTTCGGCTTCTATTGCTACGAGGCCGACGACGTGGTGATTCTGCGCAACACCTATCGCGCAAACATCGTATATGGCATCGACCCGCACGACCGTTCGCGCCGGCTGATCATTGCCCATAACGATGTCTTCGATACCCACAAGAAGCACGGCATCATCCTCTCGCGCGAGGTCAACGACAGCTGGATCATCTACAACCGCACCTACAACAATCATCTGTCGGGCATCGTCCTGGACCGTTCCAGCGTCAATAACCTGCTGGCCTACAACGAAACCTACAAAAACCGCTCCGACGGCATCACCTTGTACGAGAGCGGCAATAACCTGATCTGGCGCAACCGCGCGGCGGACAATGACCGACACGGGATCCGCGTGCGCAACAGCACCGGCGTACGCCTGTATGAAAACGAGCTGATGGCCAACGCCCTGACCGGGATCTATGGCCACACCAAGGATTTGCGTGGCAGCGACCGCGATCTCAAGGAAGACCCTTACGAAGCCAAGCTGTCGCTCACCGTGGTCGGCGGCAAGCTGATCGGCAACGGTTCCAGCCCCATCGCCGTGTTTTCACCCTCGCGCCTGGAACTCTATGACTTGACCTTTCTCGCGCCGCAGAAACAGGACGGCCTGGCCTTCACCGGTTTGCTAGGGGACGTTCAGGGCGACTTGATGGACATCCTCCTGCGCCGCCATGCCGCCGCGTTGATTCTGCCCGAGACACTGTGAGGAGCCTGCCGATGAACACCTTTCATGGATTTGCCGCGCTTGGCCTGCTGTCCATGTCGATGGGGGCACAGGCGCAGCCGCAGTACACGGCCGAGGCCTGCTGTCAGCTGTGCCCGCAAGCGGCGCAGGCAACCTATTACGAGCCACCGGAACTGAAAAACTACGCGACGCTGGTGGAGGCCAAGGACCAATGGCTCTTCCGCACCCGTAGCGATTTGCGCACCGACTTCGGCCTCGATGAGAGCGGCTACAAAGCCCTCAAGCGCCTGCGCGACGGGCTCGCCCAGCGTGGGGTCGAACTGGTGCTGGTGATGCCACCCAGTCGCGGCCTGCTGCACGCCGACCGCCTGACGCCGCTGGAACTGGCCAGCTTCGATCAGGCCAGGGCCCGGCAAAACTACCTGCAAACCCTGGACCGGGTGCGCGGCCTGGGCATCCTGGCACCCGACTTTGCCAACCTGCTGAGTTCGCCACAGCCCGCCGGGCAGCCCTTCTACTTCAAGGGCGATCACAACTGGACGCCCTATGGCGCCGACCGCAGTGCCCAATTGGTAGCCCAGACGCTCAAGGGCAACGATGTGCTCAAGGCGTTGCCGCATCAGGTCTTCGCCAGTCAACCGGCCGGCCTGCTGGGACGCTCGGGCACGCTGCAAAAAGCCGCCGCACAGATCTGCGGCAACGGTTATGCGGCGCAGTATGTGACCCGTTATCAAACCCGCGCCCAAGGCGATGCCAAGGGTCCGGCCAAGGTCGCACTGATCGGCACCAGCGCCAGCAGCGAGCTGTTCAACTTCCCCGGTTTCCTTGAACAATACCTGGAGACGCCGGTCCGCAACTTCAGCGTACCGGGCGGTGGCTACGATGATTCGTTGATCGCCTACCTGCTCGGCGACGACTTCCAGAACGCCCCGCCGGCGGTACTGGTGTGGGAAACCGACAACCTCGACAGCCTCGGCAAATCCAGCTTCTACCGCCAGGCAATGGCGGCGCTGAGCGATGGCTGCGACAACCAGTCCCCGTTGCTCAAAAGCCAGGCGACCCTGCACAGCGGCCGCAATCAGGTGTTGTTCAACGGCAGTGGCGGCAACGTGTATCCGATCAAGGGCAATCGTTATCAGGTCGACCTCAAGTTCGCGGACCCCGGCGTGCGTCTGTTGAACGCGACCCTGACCTACCTGAACGGTCGCCAGGAAAACCTCAGCTTGAGCCGTTCGCCGACGGTCAATACCCAGGGCCGCTTCGCCTTCGAGCTGCGCGGCGACGGGGACTGGGGCGAACAGACGCTTCTTTCCATGGACGTGCAACCGCCGCCGGGAATGACCACCACAGGGCTTTCGACCCGACTGTGCGTCAAACCCGCCATCACGGCAGCACCGACCCTGCGCACCGCGCAGACGGAGGAAAACTGATGCGCCCGGCACACTGGGCCGCCATTGGCGTGGCCTTCATTCTGATGGGGCCGATCATGCAGGCGACCGCACAACTTCGCCCGCCGCAGGGCTATTACGCGCCGGCCACAGAGAAAAAAGGCGACGCGCAGAGCTGTCCGGCGACGCCCAAACCCTATACCGGTGACCTGTTGATCCCCAGCAAATACGAAGGCTCGGGCAAGGCACGGGATCAGCTCAACGCAGAATCCAACAAACGCTACAAGGAAATGTCCGGCGATATCAACGAACTGGAAAAAGGCGTCAACAAACAAGTCGCCGCCTATTTGCGGCTCGGCCGCACCGGTCATGTGGACTGCACGTTGAGCTGGCTGGGCGATTGGGCCAAGGCGCAGGCGCTGCTGAGCACCACCTACACCCACACCGGCAAGTCGATGCGCAAATGGGCGCTGGGCAGTATTTCTTCGGCGTACCTGAGGCTCAAGTTTTCGCAATCACAGCCATTGAGGGGCCGTGAAGCGCAGACCCGTCCCATCGAAGCCTGGATCGGCAAGCTCGCCGAACAGGTAGTGCGAGACTGGCGCGACCAACCGCTGGACCGCCTCAACAATCACCAGTATTGGGCGGCATGGTCCGTCATGGCGGCCTCCGTGGTGGTTGACCGGCGCGACCTGTTCGACTGGTCCGTCGCACAGTTTCGCATCGGCGCATCCCAGGTCGATGCCGACGGGTACCTGCCCAACGAATTGGGCCGCGACACCCGCGCACTGGCTTACCATAACTACGCGATGGGGCCGCTGATGATGATCGCCTCCTTCGCCCAAGCCAACGGCGTCGACCTGCGCGAAGAAAACCATGGCGCCATGCGGCGTCTGGCGACACGCGTGGAAGAAGGCATCAAGAATCCAGGTTTGTTTGAACGCAAGACCGGCCACAAACAAGCACTCGAAGACCTCAACGAGGATGGCAAGTTTGCCTGGCTGGAACCGTACTGCGCGCTATACGACTGCTCAGCGCAAACCAACCGCTGGCGCCAATCGGTCGAACCGATGAAAAACTACCGCCTGGGCGGCGACATCACCCAGCTGTTTGCAGACCAGAAAGACCAGGTGCAACAGCCGGCACGCCCCTGATTGCGGCCGATTTGAATTGAGCTTGTGTTTCAAATAATGGAAGGCAGTCCTTCGCTGTTCGAAGCGCCTTCATATCGAACGATGAAGGTGTGGGAGGAAAGAAAAATGATTCCAGTCATTCTGTCCGGGGGCAGTGGTTCCCGGTTGTGGCCATTGTCACGCAAGTTGTATCCCAAACAGTTCCTGAGCCTGGCCGGCGAAGGATCACTCTTTCAACAAACCCTGCAGCGCCTGGCGTTCAACGGTATCGGCAAACCGATCGTGGTGTGTAATCAGGAGCATCGCTTTCTCGTCAACGAACAACTTGCCGCCATCGGCTGCACGCCGCAGGCGATCCTGCTCGAACCCTTCGGCCGCAACACCGCACCGGCGGTGGCGCTGGCAGCCCTCAAGCTGATTGCCGAAGGCCGCGATGAGCTCATGTTGGTCCTTCCGGCCGACCATGTGATCAGCGACGTCCCCGCTTTGCGCGCCACACTGGAACACGCAGAGCAAGAGGCGCTCAAAGGCAATCTGGTGCTGTTCGGCATTCCGGCGACACGTCCGGAAACCGGCTTCGGCTACATCAAGGCCGACTGCAGCGATGCGGGCGCCCATGCCTTCAAGGTCGAGCAATTTATCGAAAAACCCGACCAGCAAACCGCCGCCGAATTTGTCCGCTCCGGCGAATACTTCTGGAACAGCGGCATGTTCCTGTTCCGTGCCAGCCGCTACCTCGAAGAGCTGCGCACGCACGAACCGGACATGTACGACACCTGCGTGATGGCCCTGGAGCGCAGCCCCAGCAGCGAAGGCGTGACCAGCATCGATCGCGTCACCTTCGAATGCTGCCCGGACAACTCCATCGACTACGCAGTGATGGAACGCACCCACCGCGCCTGGGTCGTCCCGCTCAGCGCTGGCTGGAGTGACGTCGGTTGCTGGTCGTCGCTGTGGGATGTGCACGAAAAGGACACCGACGGCAATGTGCTCAAGGGCGATGTCGTCAGCTACAACAGCCGCAATTGCTTCGTCCATGGCAGCAGCAAACTGGTGACCCTGCTCGGGGTGGAAGACCTCGTCGTGATAGAAACCGAAGATGCACTGATGGTCGCGCACCGCGACACCGTGCAAGACGTGAAAAAACTGGTGAACGCGCTCGACGCCCAAAATCGCTCGGAAACCCAGAACAATTGCGCGGTGTATCGTCCCTGGGGCAGCTACCACTCGGTGGACAACGGCATCCGCCACCAAGTCAAACACATCACCGTCAAACCGGGCGCGCAACTGTCCCTGCAAATGCACCACCACCGTGCCGAACACTGGATCGTGGTCTCCGGCACGGCCCAGGTGACGTGCAATGAAAAGGTCTTCCTGCTGACGGAAAACCAGTCCACCTACATTCCGATTGCTTCGGTGCATCGGCTGGCCAACCCCGGGAAAATTCCGCTGGAGGTGATTGAGGTGCAGTCCGGAAGCTATTTGGGTGAGGATGATATTGAGCGGTTGGAGGATGTTTATGGGAGGAATCAGCAGGTCAAGAATTGAGCCCATTCAGTAACCCCACCGAATACCATGAAGAGGTTATCAATTTAACAGTAACTTGTCGGATGCACTTTGAGTGGTTACGCTGAGCCTTATCAATCCAGGCTTTAGTGGACACCCTCATGAACAGCACTCCCCGTGGACCGGCCCTCTTCGTCGCCGACGCCGCCGCTCTCGATTTCCTGAACTCGATAGCAACGCCGGTCGATGAACCCGTCGACTGGATCGACGACGGCAACGGCTGGCTGGACTGGCTGAAACAATCGGGCTGGGTGGAAGACGAGATACTGCAACGGCTTCAGGCACAAGCGATGCCTGGCGAGCTGGAAACCGTCGCGGCGCAGGCACGGTCATTGCGCGAGTGGTTTCGCGGTTTTGTCCTGAAATACAAAGGCCAACCGCTTGAAGCCTCGGCCCTGAAAGAGCTCGACGCCTTGAATCGCTTGCTCGAACGGGACGAAAAATACACCCAGATCACGCTGCAGAACGGCGAAACACCAAAGCTCGCCTGGGAACTGAAACGCCGCTGGCGCAGCCCGGATTCCCTGCTGTTACCACTGGGTGAAGTGCTCGCGCAGTTCGTCAGCGAGGAAGATTTCACCAACGTAAAATGTTGCGAAGGACCGAGCTGCACCCTGATGTTCGTCGACCACACCCGAGGCAGAAAACGCCGTTGGTGCAGCATGGCGGTCTGCGGCAACCGAGCGAAAGCAGCGGCCCACCGCGAACGGCAAAAGAAAATCATCGATGCTTGAGGGCGAAAAACAATAACCTATCAAAATCATTTTGACAGGTTACTATGTTCGTGCCAGATTTAATCTCGAAAACCGGCTTGATCTCATCCATGCGGTTACGAGGCCAATCATCATGACCAGCACCACTGCACCCATCCGCTACACATTTGCCGACGTCGACGGCGTTCGCGTCTTCTACCGGGAGGCAGGAGAACCGGCCAAGCCGACCCTCCTCCTGCTCCACGGGTTTCCCAGCTCATCCCACCAGTTCCGCCAACTCATCCCGCTGCTGTCGGCACACTTCCACATCATCGCCCCGGACCTGCCCGGCTTTGGATTCACCCAAGTGCCTGCCGAGCGCAAATACGCGTACACCTTCGACGCACTGGCAGAAACGCTGGGGCATTTCGTCGAGACCCTGGGACTGAAACGCTACGCGATGTACGTCTTCGATTACGGCGCACCGACCGGCCTGAGACTGGCAGTCAAATACCCCGAAAGAATGACCGCACTGATCTCGCAAAACGGCAACGCGTATCTGGAAGGATTGGGCGATGCCTGGGCACCGATCAGAGCCTACTGGGCAGAACCGTCAGCCGAAAATCGCCAGGTCATCGCCGACGCAGTCCTGCACCTGGAAGGCACCCGCTGGCAATACGAACATGGCGTCAGTACGCCAGAACTCATCGCTCCCGAGTCCTACACCCTCGACGCGCTTCTGTTGGAGCGGCCGGGCAACAAGGACATCCAGCTCGACCTGTTCCTGGACTACGCGAACAACCTCAAACGCTACCCGGACTTTCAGCGCTTCTTCCGCGAGACCCAACTGCCGACACTGGCCATCTGGGGCCAGAACGACCCCTTCTTCATCCCGCCTGGCGCAGAGGCGTTCAAACGCGACAACCCCAATGCCGTAGTCGAACTACTCGACACCGGACACTTCGCCCTGGAAACCCACGTCGACTACATCGCGAAGCGCATCATCGAAGTGATTGGCAACGCCGCATAAAGGGATCACAGGCGGACGCAACAATGCGCCCGCCTACATCTCCCCTGTGGGAGCGAGACCGGCTTGCCGGCGATGAGGCCCTCACATTCAACACAAACATTCACTGTCACACCTTTCAGCCCACTCGATTTCACAAACCTGACATCCGAAAAACGTGTAGGAATTTACCTTTTGTAACTAGAGGATTTATCCCCAACAAGCAGCGAAGCCGCCCCAAAACCTGCCCCCGAATTCCCAAGGCACTTCATACCGCCCGGATTACCGCGAAAGCCCCGTAAACAGTGGCATTGAGCCTTGTCGCAACAAACGCCAAAGCATCCTACAGCCCGGTTGTGAGCGCAAAAATCGCAGCTTATAGTTCCCGCCGTCGCTGCCATTGTCGGTGACCGGGATTCGCAGCCCAAAAGAGAAGACACCGAAGACCGCCAGACCCGCGCAGCCGATCTCCGTCGGTAAACGAGTAATGGCGATTGTGATTCATCTTTTTAGGACTACATCCATGACAACCCAACATCCGCCGCGCCGCTTCACCCCCATGTCCCAATTCGCCACCGACTACCCCGTACTAGTCATCGACAGCCACGCCCCAATCCGCGAACTGCACAACGTCGTCAGCGAACGCCTCAACGCGGTCCTCCCCTACCTCCAGCTCATGGGCTGCACCAGCCTCCCCGACTACGCCGAAAACGACATCAACACCGTCGCCAACATCGCCCGGATTTTGCTCCAGGACGTGAGTGATGTGTTTCGGGTGATTGAGCAGCGTGGGTTTGATACCTCCAAAGGTCAGTGAACGAATTTCACACAAAAAGCCCGCGTTAATGCGGGTTTTTCTTGCCTCATAAATCCTCAACTGGGCGATGTGCAAGAAGTCATTTCGACCCGCACATAGCTTTTCATCAGCAAGGAGTAGCCAGTAGGCTACAACCAGGACTATGATCGAAAAGAGAGAAATCAACATTCACAACACGCCCGAGCTTGATAAATGGCTGGGTGATGTGACGGACGGCCTGGGAAAGGCAGCTATCTTGAGCCGCTTGGACCGCGCCAAAGATGGCCATTTCGGGGATTGCGAAGCGGTGGGTGGCGGTATGAGCGAAATGCGTGTTTTTGTTGGTCCTGGCTACAGAATCTACTTTGTGCGCACCGGGATGACCGACTACACAATGCTCACTGGAAGCGATAAAACGGATCAAGCGCGAGGCATCAAACGAGCTAAACAGATCCTCGATGCTATGAAAGGTAAATGACATGAGCGAACCGACATTCAACCCCGAGGATATGCCTATCCTCAATCTCGACACTTCTGGCACAAGTCGTCACGAAGCCTCCCGCTTCCTCGACAGCCCGGAAATAATGGCTGCTTACATTGCTGAAAGCATGAAGGCAGGTGACACGGCATTGGTTCATGCACTGGGTGAAGTTGCAAAAGCTATAGGCGTAAACAAAGTCGCCCAGGAAGCAGGGGTCAACCGCGAAAGCCTTTATAAGGTGCTTAAAGGTGGAACGAAAACGCGATTTGAGACAATCCGGAAGCTGATGACAGCGATAGGCCTAGAACTCACCGTACGCCCGATGTCGACGCCAGTCGCAGCCCCAAGCAATCCCAGACCTACTGCTGAAAAATCCGCTGCCCGGCCTACTGCTGGCAAACCGAAGTCCAGAGTTGCGGTAACCAAAGTTGCTATCAAACCAGTTCCAGCCTAAACCGGTTGTTTGTTGCCAGGTTCCGACGAAAAAAGGTGAAAAAAAGGTGACAGATCTATTTATTCAAATAGATCTGTCACCTTTTAGGTCTAAAAATCAGCCGGACGCGCTTGATCCAGAGTTATTGGAGGACGCCGTCAATCCAGCAATGCGACTTTCTTCAGCAATTCGTAAAGGCCATCAGGCACCAACAGTGCTTCATCAGTAAAGCTCGCACAAGGAAGCCACTTCGCAACGAAGGCCGCACCATCGCTTTCTTGAGCATTCAAGTGCGACAACTCATAGACACTGGCATCCACAAACTTCGCGTCGTACACCTGCACGATTTCGTGCCCTGGTGTGCCGTTATACGTAAAGAGGCTTTCAAGCGTGCCGAGCAAGCGAACATCGGTGATGGGCAAACCGAGTTCTTCCTGTACTTCTCGTACAACGGCTTGGGCACTGGTTTCACCGAATTCGATTCCGCCACCGATTGGGCGGAAGAATGGCTTTTCAGTGATGGGGTCGCGAGCTTCGTTGACCAGAATCTTGCCGTCGTGATGGAAGATGCAAAGTGCGAGGGGGCGGATGCGGGGTGTGGTCATGATGTGAAGTCCATTTACTTTGAAAATTCCTGAAGCAGCTGCTCCCATTCGGCATGGGTGTTGGTCGCGGACGCAACCTCGGCAGCTGCTACAGGTTGGCGTCCGTTTTTGAGATCAGAAGTTAGCCGGGGTGTTGGCGCTGATGATTTCCGCTTCATCCTGGCCGATGTTGCGGAACTTGTGCGGCAACGTCGTCGGGAAGTAGTAGCCATCCCCCGCGTTGAGCACACTGATTTGCCCATCAACAGTCAGCTCAACAGTGCCACGAGTCACAAGCCCACACTCTTCCCCTTCCGAGTGCACAATCGGCTCTTCCCCCGAACTCGCGCCCGGCGCGTATTGCTCGCGCAGCAAGCGCATCTGCCGGCTCGGCACCGAAGCGCCAATCAGCAGCAACCGCAACCCATGACGCCCGAGATCCGGTTGTTCGTTGGCGCGGAACACGTATTGATGTTCACGCGGCGGCTGATCAAAGGTGAAGAAGTCCGCCAGAGACATCGGGATGCCTTCGAGCAGTTTTTTCAGGGAGCTGACGGAGGGACTGACGCGATTCTGTTCGATCAGGGAGATGGTGGCATTGGTGACGCCGCTACGCCGGGCCAGCTCGCGCTGGGAGAGTTTGTAGCTTTCGCGTACTAATTTGAGTCGTGAGCCCGTGTCCATGACAGCCTTATGCGAGGAAAACTTAAGGGTTATGGGGGTGGATGGCGGGCGACTTTTGGCCGCGAAAGTACCGCTTCCCTGTCCCGTAATTGTGAAAGGCGGGTATTAAATCACGTTTGGGGGTGTTGCTGTAGGCGCATGGTTATTGGTGATGGTGGTGGGTCAGTTGGCATTGATGGGGAACCGGATGGCGTCATCGCGAGCGGGCTCGCTCCCACAGTTTTTGACCTCTGCTGCACGTACATTTTGTGCCTGCCATGGATCCAATGTAGGAGCAGAGCTTGCTCGCGAAGGCGGTGTGTCAGGCGGCATCGATGTCGGATGTGCCGCCGTCTTCGCGAGCAAGCTCTGCTCCTACAAGGGCTGTGTTGGGTTAGATGCCGAAACGGTCGCGAAGCGCGTAGTACGCAGCGCCCATGGCGGTGAGTGGGGCCTGGAAGGTGCGGCCGCCGATCATTGGCATGTGCGGCAAGGATGCGAAAGCATCGAAGCGTTCGGCGTCGCCGCGGATCATTTCCGAGATCAGTTTGCCGGCCAGGTGCGAGCAGGTGACGCCGTGGCCGCTGTAGCCCTGCATGTAGTAGGCGTTTTTCTCGATGCGGCCAAATTGCGGCATGCGCGACATGGTCAGCAGGAAGTTGCCGGTCCAGCGGTAGTCGATCTTCACGTCCTTCAGTTGCGGGAAGGTCTTGAGGATTTTTGGCTTGATCAGCTGTTCGATGTCATCCGGTTCACGGGCGCCGTAGACCACGCCGCCGCCGTACAGCAGGCGGTTGTCGGCGGTCAGGCGGTAGTAGTCGAGCAGGTAGTTGCAGTCTTCGACGCAGTAGTTGTTTTTGATCAGGCTGCGCGCAACCTTTTCCGACAACGGTTCGGTGACGACGATTTGCGAACCGCACGGCATGCTTTTAGCGGTCACGCGATTGTCGAGGCCCTGCGGCAGGTAGGCGTTGCCGGCGATCAACAGGTATTTGGCGCGGACCACACCTTTGGCGGTGCGCACGGTGATCGGTTCGCCGTAGGTGATTTCCACCGCCGCCGATTGTTCGTAGATTTTGCCGCCCAGGCCGATGATCGCCGAGGCTTCGCCGAGGGCCAGGTTCAGCGGGTGGATGTGGCCGCCCTGCATGTCGAGCAGGCCGCCGACGTAGTTGTCGCTGCCGACTTCGCGCTTGATGTCCGCGGCGTCGAGCATTTTCAGGTTCTTGTTGCCGTAGCGTTCCCAGCTGCTTTTCTGCTCGGCCAGGCCTTTAAGCTGCTTTTTGTTCAGCGCGGCGAAGATGCCGCCCGGCTTGTAGTCGCACTGGATGTCGTAGTGTTGTATGCGCTGACGGATGATGTCGGCGCCTTCGAAGATCATGCTGCCGAGGACTTCGGCGGTTCTGTCGCCGTAGCGCTCTTCGATGACATCGACGTCGCGGCTGTAGGAGTTGACCAGTTGGCCGCCATTGCGACCGCTGGCGCCGAAACCGACTTTGGCGGCTTCGAGTACGGTCACGCTGTAGCCGGCTTCGGCAAGGAACAGCGCCGAGGACAAACCGGTGTAGCCGGCGCCGATGATGCAGACGTCGCAATCCACCGCTTGTTCCAGCACCGGGAAGTCGCCGGTGAAGTTGCGGGTTGCGGCGTAGTAGCTGTTTACATGAGTCTGTTTCATAGGTTTCTCCGATGGCCGCTGGCATGTGCCGGCGGCCGCCGTTGTAGAAGTATTAGAGCTTGATCCAGGTCGCTTTGAGCTCGGTGTATTTGTCGAACGCGTGCAGCGATTTGTCCCGACCATTACCCGACTGCTTGTACCCGCCGAACGGCGCGGTCATGTCGCCGCCGTCGTACTGGTTGACCCAGACGCTGCCGGCGCGCAAGCCGCGAGCGAAGGTGTGGGCCTTGCTCAGGTTGCTGGTCCAGACACCGGCAGCCAGGCCGAAGATGCTGTCATTGGCGATGGCCAAGGCTTCTTCAGCGGTGTCGAAGGTGATCAGCGACAGCACCGGGCCGAAAATTTCTTCCCGGGCGATGGTCATGGCGTTGGTCACGCCGTCGAAAATCGCCGGTTCCACGTACAGGCCGCTGGTGGCTTCGAGGGTGCGGCTGCCGCCTGCGATCAATTGCGCGCCCTGGTCTTTGCCGACCTGGATGTAGCGCAGCACGTTGTCCAGTTGACGCTGATCGACGACCGCGCCGACGGTGGTTTGCGGGTCCAAAGCATGCCCTGGTTTCCAGGCTTGCAGCGCTTCCACCAGCAGCGGAATGAACTGCTCGCGGATCGAACGCTCGACCAGCAACCGCGAACCGGCGGTGCAGACTTCGCCCTGGTTGAAAGCGATGCCGCTGGCCGCTGCCTGTGCTGCCGCGCGCAGATCCGGCGCATCGGCGAACACCACGTTCGGGCTCTTCCCCCCTGCTTCGAGCCAGACGCGTTTCATGTTGCTTTGGCCGGCGTAGACCAGCAGTTGCTTGGCAATCGCGGTCGAGCCGGTAAAGGCCAGCACGTCGACGTCCATGTGCAACGCCAGCGCCTTGCCGACGGTGTGGCCGAAGCCCGGCAGAACGTTGAACACGCCTTTCGGAATGCCGGCGTCCAGCGCTAATTGAGCGATGCGGATCGCGGTCAGTGGTGACTTTTCCGAAGGCTTGAGGATGAACGAGTTACCCGCCGCGAGGGCCGGGGCGAACTTCCAGCTGGCCATGATCAGCGGGAAATTCCACGGCACGATGGCGGCGACAACACCGGCAGGTTCGCGGGTGATGAGGCCGAGTTGATCGTGCGGCGTGGCAGCGACTTCGTCGTAGATTTTGTCGATGGCTTCAGCGCTCCAGCGGATCGCGTTGGCGGTCGCCGGGATGTCGATGTTCATCGAGTCGTTGATCGGTTTGCCCATGTCGAGGGTTTCGAGCAGGGCGAGTTCTTCCCGGTTGGCCAGGATCAGGTCGGCGAAGCGGATCAAAGTGCGCTTGCGCTCGGCCGGGGCGAGATTGGCCCAGACGCCGGATTCGAAGGTGCTGCGTGCGACGGCGACGGCTTCGTTGGCGTCGGCTTCATCGGTGCTGGCGACATTGGCCAGGAAGCGGCCGTCGACCGGGCTGATGCATTCGAAGGTTTCACCGCTGAGTGCAGCGCGGTATTGGCCGTCGATGAAGGCGCGGTTTTCGATGGTTAGGGACTGGAAGCGTTGTTCCCAGTCGCTGCGAGTGTTTGTCATGGTTGTGACTCGACGCAGAGGAATAGGTAGTGGGACTGGAGCTGCTCAATCAATGGTTTGAAATGCAGTCCCCTGTGGGAGCGAGCCTGCTCGCGATAGCGGCGCATCAGTCAGCATTGATGCGCCTGATCCACCGCCATCGCGAGCAGGCTCGCTCCCACAGTTGATCGGGTTTCAGCCTGGATCCGGGTCAAGCCGTCAAACCGTGTGCAGGTACCAGTTGTACTCAAGGTCCGAAATGGAGTTTTCGAACTCGGCCAGCTCGCTTTCCTTGCACGCCACGAACACGTCGATGTACAGCGGGTCGATGTATTTGGCCATGACTTCGCTGTCGTCCAGCTCGCGCAATGCATCGCGCAGGTTGTTCGGCAGGCTTTGCTCGTTCTGCTCGTAGGAGTTGCCTTCCACGGGTGCGCCCGGCTCGATCTTGTTGGTCAGGCCGTGGTGCACGCCCGCCAGCACCGAAGCCATCAACAAGTACGGGTTGGCATCGGCACCGGCAACGCGGTGTTCGATGCGCACGGCATCGGAGGAACCGGTCGGCACACGTACCGCAACAGTACGGTTGTCGATGCCCCAGCTCGGCGAGTTCGGCACATAGAACTGCGCGCCGAAACGACGGTACGAGTTGACGTTCGGGCAGAGGAAAGCCATCTGCGCCGGCAGGGTCTCGAGCACACCGCCGATCGCGTGTCGCAGCGCGGCGTTCTGCTCGGGATCCTCGCTGGCAAAGATGTTGTTGCCTTCTTTGTCGAGAATCGAAATGTGCACGTGCAAACCGTTGCCCGCCTGGCCCGGATACGGCTTGGCCATAAACGTGGTGTCCATCTCGTGGTCGTAGGCGATGTTCTTCACCAGACGCTTGAGCAACACCGCGTAGTCGCAGGCCTTGATCGGGTCGTTGACGTGATGCAGGTTCACTTCGAACTGCGCCGGGGCGCTTTCCTTGACGATGGCGTCGGCCGGGATGCCCTGCTCTTTTGCACCTTCGAGGATGTCTTGCAGGCAATCGACGTATTCGTCGAGGTCGTCTATCAAATACACCTGTGTCGACATCGGACGTTTGCCGGAGACCGGCGAGCGTGGCGATTGCGGACGACCGTTCACGTTGTCCTGGTCGATCAGGTAGAACTCGAGTTCGAACGCAGCGCAAATGGTCAGGCCAAGTTCATCGAACTTGCGCACCACATTGGCCAGCACTTCACGCGGGTCGGCGAAGAAAGGTTCGCCTTCGAGTTCGTGCATGGTCATCAACAGTTGCGCGGTCGGGCGCTTCTGCCAAGGCTCGATGCTCAGGGTGCCAGGGATTGGATAGCAGATCCGGTCGGAGTCGCCGATGTCCAGACCCAGGCCGGTGCTTTCCACCGTGGAGCCATTGATGTCCAGGGCAAACAGGGACGCCGGCAGGTTGATGCCTTTTTCGTAGACCTTATGAAGACTGGTGCGCTCGATGCGCTTGCCGCGCACCACACCGTTCATATCCGCAATCAGAAGGTCGACGTACAAAACCTCAGGATATTTCTTAAGGAATGCGTTTGCTTCGTTGAGTTGAACGGCACGCAGAGGGACCGACATGATGCACCTATTAGCTGTTAATTATTATGTTCACCGCACTTTCTGGAGCCCAGTCAACCCGAACGGCAAAGTGAAGTCAATAGCGAACACTTGGCCTTTCATCCTTTATTTTTGGGACTTTTCTGGGCACGAGAGTGCCATATAGGCCCTCAACACCGCACAAAGACTAGCAATCGGACGTGCGGCGTTTAGAATTTTTTACATGAGAGTTGTTAATTAAAATCAACAAAGCTAAGCTCCTGAAAAACTCGTTCAAGGTCGAGGTGATAAAAATGGCATTCAAGCCATTGATCGGCGTTACAGCGTGCGTCAAACAGATTGGCCCGCACCCCTACCACATCAGCGGCGACAAGTACTTGCGTGCTGTCAGCGTCGCGGCTCTGGGGTTGCCCGTGGTCATTCCTTCCTTAGGCGAACTGACTGAAATCGAGGATGTGCTCACGCATCTCGACGGTCTGTTGCTGACCGGTTCGCCATCGAATGTGGAGCCCTTCCACTATCAAGGCCCGGCCAGCGCTCCCGGCACGGATCACGATCCGGCGCGGGACGCCACTACCCTTCCTTTATTGCGTGCAGCCATTGCGGCGGGCGTTCCGGTACTCGGCATCTGCCGTGGTTTCCAGGAAATGAACGTGGCGTTCGGCGGCAGCCTGCATCAGAAGGTGCATGAACTGCCGGGCATGCTCGATCACCGCGAAGCGGACAGTCCTGAGCTGGCAGTGCAATACGCCCCGGCGCATGCGGTGACGGTGCAACCGGGTGGCGTGTTCGAAGCGCTGGAGTTGCCGACCGAGTTCATGGTCAATTCGATTCACAGCCAGGGCATCGACCGCCTCGCTCCCGGCCTGCGTGCCGAGGCGATTGCGCCGGACGGTCTGATCGAAGCGATTTCGGTGGACCACAGCCCGACCTTTGCGGTCGGCGTGCAATGGCACCCGGAATGGCAGGTGCTTTCGAATCCTCCTTATTTGAGTATTTTCCAGGCGTTCGGCGATGCATGCCGACGACGGGCCGCGCAGCGTAAAACCCGCTGACCCAAAACACCCATTTACTGCCCCCGCGAGTTTGGCGGGCGTGCCTTTGCGCGTCCGTGGCTCGCGAAAACAACACACTGCAATAACAACAAGTACGACCCAGGCAGCCAGGACGGCGGCGCCGAATAAGCCCGAGCGGTATGGATCAGGCGAGCGCAATCCTTTGTAGGAGCGAGGCTTGCCCGCGAAGGCGGTGTATCAGGCAACGATGATATCGACTGACATACCGTCTTCGCGGGCAAGCCTCGCTCCTACAGGGGGTTGCGCCAACCGAATGCCCCGGGCTTGCAATCCACTCTTAAGTCAGGCCGCGTTGGCCCGACGACTGAAACCTGTTGGGAGTTTCACATGGCAAACGCCTCCAGCATTTACAGGAAGGCTCTTGAAGGTCACCAGGCACCGAAAAAGGTGTTGGTGAAAGTCGACCGCGTCACCAAGAAATTCGACGAAACCACCGCAGTGGACGATGTTTCGCTTGAGATTCATCAAGGGGAAATTTTCGCCTTGCTCGGCGGTTCCGGTTCCGGCAAATCGACGCTGCTACGCATGCTCGCCGGCTTCGAGCGCCCGACCGAAGGGCGGATCCTGCTCGATGGCGTGGACATCACCGACATGCCGCCGTACGAACGGCCGATCAACATGATGTTCCAGTCGTACGCCCTGTTCCCGCACATGACCGTCGCACAGAACATTGCCTTCGGCCTCAAGCAGGACCGTTTGCCCGCCAGTGAAATCGACGCCCGCGTGGAAGAGATGCTGCGCCTGGTGCACATGACCCAATACGCCAAACGCAAACCCCATCAACTGTCCGGCGGTCAGCGTCAGCGTGTCGCCCTCGCCCGCTCCCTGGCCAAACGTCCAAAGCTGTTGTTGCTCGACGAACCGATGGGCGCGCTGGATAAAAAACTGCGTTCGCAGATGCAGCTTGAGCTGGTGGAAATCATTGAGCGCGTCGGCGTGACCTGCGTCATGGTGACCCACGACCAGGAAGAGGCCATGACCATGGCCCAGCGCATCGCGATCATGCACCTGGGCTGGATCGCCCAGATTGGCAGCCCGGTCGACATTTACGAAGCCCCGGTCAGCCGCATGGTCTGCGAATTCATCGGCAACGTGAACGCCTTCGAAGGCACCGTTGTCGAGGACCTTGAAGGTCACGCGATCATTCACAGCAAGGATCTGGAGCAGAAGATCTACGTCGGCCATGGCGTCAGCACTTCGGTGGAGGACAAGTCCATCACCTACGCGATCCGTCCGGAAAAACTGCTGGTCAGCACCACCCAACCCGAGTCCCGCTACAACTGGTCCCAGGGCAAGGTGCATGACATCGCCTACCTCGGCGGTCACTCGGTGTTCTACGTCGAATTGCCTGGTGGCAAAGTCGTGCAGTCGTTCATGGCCAACGCCGAACGCCGTGGCGCGCGTCCGACCTGGGACGACAAGGTCTACGTGTGGTGGGAAGACGACAGCGGCGTGGTACTGCGCTCATGAAAACACTCAATCAGCGGTTCATGCGGCTGATGCCGAGTGGTCGAAAGCTCGTCATCGGGATTCCATTCCTGTGGCTGTGCCTGTTTTTCCTGTTGCCGTTCTTCCTCGTGATGAAGATCAGCTTCTCGGAAGCGGCGCTGGCCATTCCTCCTTACTCCGAGATCTACACCTTCGCCGAACAGAAACTCCAGCTGTTCCTCAACGTCGGCAACTACCTGCTGCTGACCGAGGATGAGTTGTACATCTCGGCTTACTTCGGTTCGTTGAAGGTCGCGTTTTTCAGCACGCTGATGTGCCTGGTGATCGGTTTCCCGATGGCCTACGCGATCACCAAGGCAAGCAAGGAAGCGCAAAACGTCTTGCTGCTGTTGATCATGATGCCGACCTGGACTGCGATCCTGATCCGCGTGTATGCGTGGATGGGCATCCTCAGCAACAACGGTTTGCTCAACGCGTTTTTGATGTGGACCGGGCTCACCGATCACCCGATCGAGATCCTCAACACCAACACGGCCGTGTATATCGGCGTGGTCTACGCCTACCTGCCGTTCATGGTCTTGCCGCTGTACGCCAACCTGGTCAAGCACGATCAAAGCTTGCTGGAAGCGGGTTCGGACCTGGGGTCGAGCAACTTCAACAACTTCTGGAAAATCACCGTGCCGCTGGCCAAGAACGGGATCATCGCCGGCTGCATGCTGGTGTTCATTCCGGTGGTCGGTGAGTTCGTGATTCCGGAACTGCTGGGCGGCCCGGAGACCCTGATGATCGGTCGCGTGCTGTGGCAAGAGTTCTTCAATAACCGCGACTGGCCGGTGGCGTCTGCCCTGGCGGTGGTGATGCTGTTGATCCTGATTGTGCCGATTCTGCTGTTCAACCGCAGCCAGGCCAAAGAGATGGAGGCACGGGGATGAAACGCTTCGGATTTTCAAAGTTCATGCTGATTTTCGGCTTGTCGTTTATCTACCTGCCGATGTTGATTCTGGTGATCTACTCGTTCAACGCCTCGAAACTGGTGACGGTGTGGGGCGGCTGGTCGGTGAAGTGGTACGTCGGCTTGCTCGACAACTCGCAACTGATGGGCTCGGTGGTGCGCTCGCTGGAAATCGCCTGCTACACCGCGATTGCGGCGGTGGCGCTGGGGACTTTGGCGGCGTTCGTGCTGACTCGTGTCACGCGCTTCAAGGGTCGTACGCTGTTTGGTGGCCTGGTCACCGCGCCGTTGGTGATGCCTGAAGTGATCACCGGTCTGTCGCTGTTGCTGCTGTTCGTGGCCATGGCGCAGCTGATCGGCTGGCCGATGGAGCGTGGCATCGTGACCATCTGGATCGCCCACACCACGTTTTGTGCGGCCTATGTGGCGGTGGTCGTCTCTGCCCGCCTTCGTGAGCTGGACCTGTCCATCGAAGAAGCGGCCATGGACCTCGGGGCGAAGCCGTTCAAGGTGTTTTTCCTGATCACCATCCCGATGATCGCGCCGTCACTGGCGGCCGGCGGCATGATGTCGTTTGCCCTGTCGCTGGATGACCTGGTGTTGGCGAGTTTCGTGTCCGGCCCAGGCTCGACGACCTTGCCAATGGAAGTGTTCTCGGCGGTGCGTCTGGGCGTGAAGCCTGAGATCAACGCCGTGGCCAGCCTGATACTGCTCGCCGTTTCGATTGTGACCTTCATGGTCTGGTACTTCAGCCGCCGCGCTGAAGCCAGCCGCAAACGGGCGATCCAGGAAGCAATGGACCAGACCGCCAGCGAATCCTGGCAGCAACCGAAAAAGCAAATGGTAGAAGCGACGGCCTAGTGCCGTCGCGTTTCACAGCTTTGCGCATTGAATAAAAAAATGGAGTTGTACCGATGAAAATGTTTGGCAGGACTCTGCTGACACTGTCCTTATTGGGCGCGATGGCTACCGGCGCCCAGGCCAATGACAAGGTACTGCGCGTCTACAACTGGTCGGATTACATCGCCCCGGACACCGTCAAGAAGTTCGAAGACGAGACCGGTATCCGCGTGACCTACGATGTGTTCGACAGCAACGAAACCCTTGAGGCACGCCTGCTCGCAGGCAAATCCGGCTACGACATTGTCGTGCCGTCCAACAGCTTCCTGGCCAAGCAGATCAAGGCTGGCGTCTATCAGGAACTGGACAAGTCGAAGCTGCCGAACTGGAAAAACCTCAACCCGGTGTTGCTGAAAAACGCTTCGGCCAGCGACCCGGGAAACGGTCACGCCTTCCCGTATATGTGGGGCTCGATCGGCATCGGGTTCAACCCGGCCAAGGTCAAGGAAGTGCTCGGTGCCAATGCGCCGACCAACTCCTGGGACTTGCTGTTCAAACCGGAAAACGCCGAGAAGCTGAAAGCCTGCGGCATCAGCTTCCTCGACTCGCCGACTGAAATGCTGCCCGCCGCCCTGCACTACCTGGGCTACCCGGTGAACTCGCAGGACAAGGCGCAGATCGCCGAAGCTGAAGCGCTGTTCATGAAGATCCGGCCGTCGGTGGCGTATTTCCATTCGTCGAAGTACATCTCCGACCTGGCCAACGGCAACATCTGCGTCGCTGTCGGTTATTCCGGCGACGTGCTGCAAGCCAAGGCCCGCGCACAGGAAGCGGGCGACAAGGTGAAAATCGAATACAGCATTCCGAAAGAAGGCGCCGGCAGTTTCTACGACATGGTCGCAATCCCACGGGATGCGGCGAACGTCGACAACGCCTACCTGTTCATGAACTTCCTGATGCGCCCGGACATCATCGCCGAGATCACCAACAACATCGGCTACAGCAACGCCAACGCGGCGGCGACGCCGTTGGTGGATGAAGCGATTCGCGATGATCCGGGCTCGTATCCGCCCTTGGCCGTGATGGCGACGTTGTATGCGATTCCGGACATGCCGATCGGGGTTCAGCGGGTGATGACGCGCGGCTGGACGCGGGTGAAGCTCGGGAAATAATCGCCCCCCCCCCTGTAGGAGCGAGGCTTGCCCGCGAAGGGTCCGTCACATTCAACATTGATAGCGACTGACACACCGTCTTCGCGGGCAAGCCTCGCTCCTACAGGGGCATTGGGTTTTTACTGTTTACCGTTCACGCAGCGCCTTACCACCGCTGCACTCCTCTCTGACGAACGGCCTCACCTGGCTTCCTCGGTTAAGGTGAATTTGGCGCCCTCCTCGGGCGCCTTTTTTTGCAACGACTGAAACCCTGTGCCTTGTGCCTTGTGCCTTGTGCCTTGTGCCTTGTGCCTTGTGCCTTGTGCCTTGTGCCTTGTGCCTTAAAGCTATGAACTTACTTGTTCGATGTTTCAACCACACACGTTACTGCTCGTCACCTAAAAATTTAATTTCCGTTCTTGGTTACTTGCCCAATCATCACGTCCAGCCATGCATTACCACTGAAGTCAACAATTACTCCCTCTGTTGATCGGCCGGCACGCCCCAACAAAGTAGTAATTTTTTCTAGATACTCCGTTTGTAGCGGACTGGTTACAAAAGCCATATTAACTTCCGGCAAGTCAAGACCCGTCAGCATTCCGCTGGTGATCACAAGGACGCTTCCTCCGTCACTTGCATTATTGAATTGTTGAACCGCATGACGACCTCCATCTTTTTCTGCACTCGAAAGAAGTCCTACTGCTAGCGGAGTCACACCACTCTCTCCCTTCCCACCTAACGCGACCACCAATTTTTCGTACAAAATGGATGCAACAGATATTCTATTCGTGACGATAATAGCCTTATACCTACTATCAAACGAAAAACTCTTCAGGTCTTTACAAACCTCACCAATTACCCACTCCTCCCTGACACCATCAGAAACCGCGCTTTCATCAGCACCCGCTCGAGCAACTACAGTTACAGGCCTCTTATCCAGTATCAACGGAAGAAGAACACCATGCTCTACAGCTTGCTGCAGACCAAAACTAACAACAAGAGACCCAAAATTCTTATCCGGAAACTCTTTGAGACCAACAGGAGAACTGGAAAAATTAATTAATGAAGCAAGCGGAGTTGATCTCTTGAAGTCAAACTGAACGCCTTGCAAGTCGACACCAATCAAAAGACACTTCTGCTCAAACACTATCGGGACATTTCGAAGTTGCGCCATCGTAGTAAAGATTACTCCAGGATTCGGTGCAGAGAGCGAATCCATCAAATTCTCTTTACCCATGGGCATTACAGTATGCATCCCCGAGAAGCTAGGGCAGTGTTCGATTAATCTATGTTGAAGTTGGCGCAACAGCGCTCTGTGAGTGCCAACCACAATGAATGGCACGTACTCCAGCCCTGCAATTTGACGTGCGCGAATTATGTACGAGACAATGGACATACTAATCCCTGTCCCAAGTGTTTGATGAACCACCCCCACTTTTCCATCTTCATGCAACGACAGTGATTTAACCGTCGCTTCAACGGCTGCCTCTACCAATTTTAACTGATAAAATTTGAGCTTCGAATCTATCTGGGCCGAATACTTCATCAGCTCTGACGATAGAGTTTTAAGCTCAACTCCCGACAAGTCCGGCTGTTCACCACCAAGCATGACCCCCCTAACTTCTTCCGCCTTTACAGCTGCAGCAACTAATCCGTCAGGCAATTTTATTGGATAATTTTCGGCAAACTTCCGTATAGCAGAAACTAGAGAGTTCGAGTGTTCAACACCATCCGCACCCATTTCCGAATTCAACAGATTTTTCACATCAATGAATGCTTTCAAGAACAGGGTAGCAGATGAAAGACCAGTTTCATCAGTTGGAAAAGGTGATTTACTCTCAACAACCCGACTGACAAAATGATCTTCAGGCTTGCTTTCGAACAATACGGAAAAGACCCAATGCGCTGCGGACTTTATGCCATCGACAATTTCCAAAGCCGGTGCAAACCCATTCCCATTATGATAAAGCTCATTCCGAATCGAATGATAATAGACCAAAACATCACGCTCTATGAGCATCTCTTGTTTAAGCTGAGAAACAACATAATATTCCAAAAACTCAAGCTTTGAGTGAAAGTTGTGCATCCACCTCCCCACTTGCGCTTTTTCATATTGCAAACCACTTCGTTGAATGGGATTAAGTGACAAAAAGGTGATGATTGAAAGTTCAATAGCATTGTCAAAACTAACCAAGACCATGCGACGGTCGAAATCACTGTCCCCTCTCAAGTGCTCCTCGGCATGTTGGATCAGCTCCAAAGGTCCACGTGCCCAAGGTTTCAGTTTTTTCATAACAGTCCTTAAAACTAATTTCTCCGATAACTAACACTACCAGATCTCTCAGCGTGCGACGCGATAGCTATCGCCAGCAAGCCGGCTCCTACAGTGATCTGCGGCGCGACGCGTACCTTGTAGGAGCCGGCTTGCTGGCGATGAGGCCAAAACATCCAACATAGATACTGGCCGCTTACCCTTTTCCGTTCACGCAGCGCCTTACCACCGCTGCACTCCTCTCTGGCGAACGGCCTCACCTGGCTTCCTCGGTTAAGGTGAGTTCGGCGCCCTCCTCGGGCGCCTTTTTTTATGCCGGCACCAGCGGCCATTCGGCCAGTGCCCGATAGCGGCCCTTGTGGGATTCAAACAACACAAATCGATCCGCCCGCAGAAAAAACTCCGGCGGCGTCGTCGACTCAGGCACCGGCGCCCGATAGTCGCGCATCAACGTCAGATGCGGTCTGAATTCCTTGTGTGCCTCTTCAAACCCGAACGGCAACATCGCCTGCTCCAGCGCATACACCAGCCGCAGCAATTCCGGCGGCGCCTGTTCCGGCGCGAGCACCAACACCCCGGCCTTGCGCCACACATCCAGGCGATCCAGCGCCAACCGCAACGCCGCACCCGGCACGCGGACCTTTGCTGCCGCCGTGCAGATTTCGGCAATCTGCGCCACCTCCACAGCGCCCAAAAACAGCAACGTCAGATGGAAGTTTTCCACCGGCACCGGACGCCCGATGCGCAATTGCAGCGCGCCGCGCCATTGGGCAATCGCCTTGCGCTGTTCGGGTGGGCAATCCAATGCAAAAAACAGCCGTTTGACCGGCTCCGGGGTTTCGTCGCTCACGCCTGGCACCTCCTGACATGCACGTTATAGTTGAACCAACCGAATAAACGGGACGGGGCCATGCGAGAGATCATCAGCAAAGAGCCATGGTGGGCCGTGCCACCGAAACCGGGTCAGGATGAGTCAGAGCTGGAATGGGGCTGGCTGGTTCACTATAGCGAAGGTGAACCGCGTTTCGAGTTTGTCAAAGAACGACCGACGGACAGCGAGATCCGCAATCGCAAGAGTTGCAGGATCACCCCGACGCCGGAGTGATCCTGCCACACGCTCAGACCTGCAAGAGGATGTTGAAGCCGCCGAAAATCATCCGCTGGCCATCGAACGGCATCGGATTGACGTCTTGTTGCATGCGCGGGTCGGCCATCAATTTCTGCATGCCGGCATCGCGGGTGGGCTTGTCCGGCCAGACGATCCAGGAAAACACCACGGTTTCGTCGTCCTTGAGTTTCACGGCCAGCGGAAACGAAGTCACTTTGCCATCGGGCACGTCATCGCCCCAGCATTCAACGATGCTCAGGGCGCCGTTTTCCTTGAAAATCACAGCGGCGGATTCCGCGTGTTTCTTGAATTTTTCGCGGTTGGCACTGGGCACCGCAAAGACACAGCCATCGACGTAAGACATGGTCATTCTCCTGCCGGGGGTTGAGGGTCGATCTGCGGTTTAGTCGGTTCGGACGGGCTCCAATCGACAGCGCCGCTGCCCGAACTGACCGACGGTACGTCGGCACTCCCCGCCAGGTTGCCCTCGATCTGCCCTGCCATGTACAACGTCCCCGCCATCACACCGGAGGTCGGGTTCTGCACCATTTTTATCCAGGCCTTATCGAACGTGTTGCCCAGGCTGCTGCGAATCAGCGCCTCGCTGTCCGGTCGGTCGCTGGCCTGAATCAGTGCGCGAATCCCCGCCACGCCCAAGGTAATCAAGCCTCCAGCGATTTTTCCCGCCGCTGCGGACACCGCGCTGGCGGCACCGCGCGGGGCCATTTCGGCTTCCATCCGCTGGCTGGCGCGCTTGGCCACCGGCGCCATGGCTTGGTCGGTGGAATCAACACCCTTGCTACCGCCGGCCTTGTGGATCTTGTCGATCAGCGCCGCGTACGCCGGCAGTGTGTTGAGCGGCTGGGTGTGCACGACCTGGTACAGCGAAGCGTCCCGCGCGGGCGGCGGTCCGAGGGCGATGGCCGGGATTTTCTGGATACGGCCATTGAGCTGGGCCATGGGCACGCCGTGGCGCTGGGAGATTTTTTGCAGTTCTTCCTGAAGAATATCCACGTAGAACGCCGTGGCCAGACCGAGGATCTGGTCGGGATCAATCTCTACCGCGACCGGGGCCAGCACGCGTTTCTGGTATTGCTCCAGCAGATAGGCCGCCAGGCGTTTCGACGAGGCATCCTGCTCACCCTGGGCGCTGAGGCTGTACCAGCTGACTTTCATCGACAGCCATTCCTGGGTCCAGTAACTGCTGAACCAGGGAATGAATTTTTCTTCGGTCAGTTGATAGACCCGGGTTCGCCAGTAATCCATGGCGCCGCGCGAATAGATTTTTGCCTGCTCGGTGGCGGACTGGGATGCCGCGACGATGTCCCGATCCACCTGCTGCCAGGTGCTCTGGGAAATGACCACGGGCGGCGCAGGCGCCGGGGCACGCGCAGGCGTGACGCATCCCGCCAACACCAGCAGCACGGCGACGATCAGCGAACGCAGGTTCAAGATCGTGGTGTCCTAAAGTCTTCCCCCGAACAGGATATTCAGGGGTTAAAGCGCCCTGATTTGAGTATAGGCGGCGGACTCTCAGGTTGATGGTGTTGCTGATGGCCTCTTCGCGGGCAAGCCTCGCTCCTACAGAGGACTGGTGTCCCGCGGATATCCCTGTAGGAGCGAGGCTTGCCCGCGAAGGGTCCCTCAAGAACACCACAAAAACCCGACCATCACTGACATCGATATTCACCATCGCCGCGAATGCCTTCCGCTCATGAACCGTCAGCGTAGGATCAACTTCAACCCGACACACAACCCCGAACCGGAGGGGCAAATCATGTTGATCCATCTGCTGACCTGCCTGGCCCTGACAGCCTTCACGCTGACCGTTTTTTCGTGGTACGTCCTGACCGAGGAGCGCACATCATGATCCACACCGTCACCCTCGCCGTGAGCTTTCCGGTGTTCGGCAACAACTACTACTCGCAGCAGGCCGTCTCGCGCAAAGTGCTGTCGCTGGTGTTCGACAAGAACTTCGAAGCGCTGCTGATGCCCGCCGCCGGCAACCACTTCAGCAACGAAGTGGTCGGCCTCAACGATCAATTCCGCTTTTTGAATGATGTGCTGGCCGAACATCTGCTGGATGCCGAGCTGGCCCAACACACCTCGCGGTCGTTCAGTTTTTGAGATTGCCCGTCAACGCCATTCAGTGACATAGGCCCGCGCGCCCCCTACAGGCGTCTTGGGCTATTACGCACAGACCTCACGAACACACCCACGTAACCAGCGATGCACCGGATCGGCGTCCAGACGCGGATGCCAGAGCATCGCGACGGTGAATTCCGGCAAGGCAACCGGCAGCGCAAAACTGTGCATGCCCGCCCGCAGGTTTTCGGTGTGGCGTTCAGGAACGACAGCGATCAAATCGGTGGCTCGGGCAAGCGCCAACGCGGTCGAGAAACCGGCGACGATGGTCGCGACCCGCCGTTCCAGTTGCAGCGCCGCCAGCGCTTCATCGACAGGCCCCTTGTCGAGCCCGCGCCGCGAGACGCTGATGTGACCGCCCGCCGCATAACGTTCCGGAGTGATCTCGCCCTGGCTCAACGGGTGCCCCACGCGCACCACGCCGATGAAGCGATCACGAAACAAACCCTGGGTCCTTAACTCGGGCCCGGCAGCCTTCCCCACCACACCGGTTTCCAGATCAACGGTCCCGTCCCGCAGCGACGTGCTGTCCTTGTCAGGTTTGTGCATGAAGCGCAGCAGCACGCCTGGCGCTTGCTCAGCGACGCGGGCGATGAGCGGCGCGCCAAAGGTCTCCACAAAGCCCTCGCTGGTACGCAACGTGAACGTGCGGGCCAATTGCTTCAGGTCAGGCTGTTGCGCCGGGCGCAGCACCGCTTCGGCGTCCTGCACCAACTGGCTGACCCGCTCGCGCAATTCCAGCGCCCGAGGCGTGGCAACCAGTCCGCGCCCGGCCCGGACCAGCAACGGGTCACCGGTGGTTTCGCGCAACCGCGCCAACGCCCGGCTCATCGCTGACGGGCTCAGGCGCAAGCGTTTGGCGGCGCGCGCCACGCTGCCTTCGGCGAGCAGTACATCAAGGGTGATCAGCAAATTGAAATCGGGAGTCGACATGCGTTGCCCCACGGCCGGGTGAGATGGCGTTTGACGCACGAGTAGAGTGCAACCCATGCGCCTTCCGCCATGTTAGGCGCCAGCGTAGATTTCTGATAGCTCCACTTCGGGAGTGGCCAGATCCAGAGGGACAGCATGAAGCCGACTATCGCCATCGTGGACAACACAACACAGACACCCGCCGTACGCTGGGCGCTGGTCAGCCTTTCGCTGTCGATGCTGCTGTCGTCACTCGGCACCAGCGTCGCCAACGTCGGTTTGCCGACGCTGGCCCAGGTGTTCGGTGCAACCTTTCAGGACGTGCAGTGGGTCGTCATCGCGTATCTGCTGGCGATCACCACGCTGATCGTCAGCGCCGGAAGGCTCGGTGACCTGATCGGCCGCCGCCGGCTGCTGCTCGGCGGCATTGGCGTGTTCACCCTCGCCTCGGCGCTGTGCGCGTGGGCACCGACATTGGGCATGTTGATTGGCGCCCGCGCCCTGCAAGGCCTCGGCGCGGCGATCATGATGGTGCTGACCATGGCCTTCGTCGGTGAGACCGTGGCGAAAGCCAAAACCGGCAGCGCCATGGGGTTGCTCGGGACGATGTCGGCGATTGGCACCGCGCTGGGGCCATCGCTGGGCGGCCTGTTGATCAGTGGATTCGGTTGGCAGGCGATGTTCCTGGTCACCGTGCCATTGGGCCTGATGACGCTGCTGCTTGCGCATCGATACCTGCCGGTGGATCGGCAGAAGGCAACCACCGGGAGCGTCCGTTTCGACGCGTGGGGCACGCTGGTATTGGCGCTGACGTTGGCGGCGTATGCGCTGGCCATGACGTTGGGCCGTGGCCATTTCGGGCTGCTTAATATCGGCTTGCTGTTGGCGGCGGGGTTCGGCGTGGGGCTCTTCGTTTTGGTTGAAATGAAAGTCGCCTCGCCGCTGATACGGCTGGCGATGTTTCGCAACCCGGTGCTGAGCGCGAGCCTGGCCATGAGCACACTGGTCGCGACGGTGATGATGGCAACGCTGGTGGTCGGGCCGTTTTATCTGGCCCATGGGCTGGGGCTGAAGGCGGTTGTGGTGGGAATAGTGCTCGCGGTCGGGCCCTGTGTCGCGGCCCTGACAGGTGTGCCCGCCGGCCGGATCGCCGACCGTTTCGGTGCCCAACGGATGACTGTCGCCGGGCTGCTCGCCATGGCCGTCGGTTGCCTGGTGTTATCGGCGTTGCCGCTGACCGTTGGCATCGGCGGGTACGTTGCGCCGATGGTGGTGATCACGCTCGGCTATGCCGTATTCCAGACGGCCAACAACACCACGGTCATGAGCGATGTGCAGCCCGATCAGCGCGGCGTTGTCTCGGGCATGCTCAATCTGTCGCGAAACCTGGGACTGATCACTGGCGCCTCGGCGTTGGGCGCTGTATTCGCCCTCGCCTCGCAGGCGGCCGACATCACCCTGACGCCACCCGAAGCCGTGGCCCACGGCATGCGGGTCACCTTCGCGGTAGCGTTGGGGCTGATCGTTGTTGCACTGGGCGTCGTGCTAGCCCGCCGAGCGCTGAAACCTTTGTAGGAGCCGGCTTGCTGGCGATGGCGGCGTATCAATCACCATTGATGTTGGCTGACACACCGCTATCGCCGGCAAGCCGGCTCCTACAAGTGCGGGAGTGTTCCGGGAATGTCCGGTTGACATAAATCCTGTAGGAGCCGGCTTGCTGGCGATGGCGGCGTATCAATCACTATTGATGTTGGCTGACACACCGCTATCGCCAGCAAGCCGGCTCCTACAAGTGCGTGTATGGATGGGGAATGTTCGGTTGACGTAAATCCTGTAGGAGCCAGCTTGCTGGCGATGGTGGGTCAGCTGAATCGATGTCGACTGACACTCCATCGCCAGCAAGCCGGCTCCTACAGGGGATTTGCGTGCCTTTGGCTTACTGTTTGATCACAACCAGCGGTTCGCCTTTCTTGACGATGTACGTCGCCAGTTCGGAGCTGGTTTTGGTCCCGATGTTCTTCGCGATATGCGCGACGCCAGCCGGGATATACAGCGAGTCACCGGCCTTCAACGTCACCGGTGGCTGCCCTTCCAGTTGATATTCGAACGTGCCGTCGATGACATAAGCCACCTCCACGCCGGGATGGGAGTGGTTGGGCGACGAGACGCCCGGATCGATATCAACCCGTACCTGGATCACTTCACGACCGTCGACATCGAGGTCCTTTTTCAGGAGATCGGTGCGATGAATCCCTGTCTGCCAGCTTTTTGCGGGGGCCTTCACTTCCTCGGCCTGAGACATCCCGGAGAACGCCGCGAGTGCGGCAGTGGTGACAACAGCGACGCCAAGCATTCTGGCGGTGTGACGAGCGTTGATACGGAACATGGCATTTCTCCGGGTGATACCGTTGTGGTGCCCCATTAGGCGGCCGTCGTGTATCGGGGACGTGTCGCGGATGCCATGGTTTTGTAAGCCAAGATAGCTGCGGCCCCGAGGGATACACGGGGATACAAACCGGCCGACTCATTTGGAGGTGTTGAGCACCACCGCCGCCCGGATCAGCGCCTTCAATGCATTTTCATCAAGCGTCTCGCCCTCATGCACATCAATCGCCCGGCGGGTATTGCCTTCCAGGCTGGCGTTGAAGAGATGGGCAGGATCGTCCAGCGCAGCGCCTTTGGCGAAGGTCATTTTCACCGCTGTTTTGTACGTCTCGCCCGTGCAGATGATCCCGGCATGCGACCACACCGGCACGCCCCTCCACTTCCACTCCTCGACCACGTCGGGGTCTGCCTGTCGGATGATCGCCCTGACGCGCGCGAGCGTCTCGCCCCGCCAGTCATTCAATTCCCTGATTCGTGCGTCGATCAGCGCAGAGGCCGATTCGCCCCCGCTGCTTTCCTTCGTCATGGTGCTCGCCCTCGACTGATGGTGGTCGCTTGAGTATTGCCGACTCGGGGATTCTCTCCAGCAATCAGGTGACCGGCTGGTCGCACAAAGTTGCGAGAGGCGCATTCGCGGCCTATGGTCCAAACGATGCATTGCTGGCGACCGGCGTGCGATGGCTCGCCGCCGGTTGCTGTCCTTCCCGTGCGAATTTTCGCAAAGAGGTGACAACATGCCGAACGACTCCCGCCCTGCCGTGCTTGAACTGATCGGCAATACGCCGCTGGTGCGCGTCAGCCGCTTTGACACGGGCCCGTGCACCCTGTTTCTGAAGCTCGAATCACAGAACCCCGGCGGCTCGATCAAGGACCGCATCGGCCTGGCGATGATCGACGAAGCCGAGCGCGACGGCCGGCTGAAATCTGGCGGCACCATCGTCGAGGCCACCGCCGGCAACACCGGCCTCGGCTTGGCCCTGGTCGGCCGCGCCAAGGGCTATCGGGTGGTGCTGGTGGTGCCGGACAAGATGTCCACAGAGAAAGTCTTGCACCTCAAGGCCATGGGCGCCGAGGTGCACATCACCCGCTCCGACGTGGGCAAGGGCCATCCCGATTATTACCAGGACGTCGCGGCACGGCTGGCGCTGGAAATTCCCGACGCATTCTTCGCCGATCAGTTCAACAACCCGGCCAACCCGCTCGCCCATGAGTGCAGCACCGCACCGGAGATCTGGGCGCAAACCCAGCATGACGTGGATGCGATTGTCGTCGGCGTCGGCTCGGCCGGCACGCTGACCGGGCTGACCCGTTTCTTCAAGCGCGTACAGCCCAATCTGGAAATGGTGCTGGCCGACCCCATCGGTTCGGTGATGGCCGAATACAGCCGCAGCGGCACCATGCAGACGCCCGGCTCGTGGGCGGTGGAAGGCATCGGCGAAGACTTCATCCCCTCGATTGCCGACCTGTCCAGCGTGCGCCACGCCTATTCGATCAGCGACGAGGAAAGCTTCGATCACGCCCGCCAACTGCTGCGCGCCGAAGGCATTCTCGGCGGTTCCTCGACCGGCACCCTGCTGGCGGCGGCGCTGCGTTACTGCCGCGAACAAACCACGCCCAAACGCGTGGTCAGCTTCGTCTGCGACACTGGCACCCGCTACCTGTCGAAGGTCTACAACGACCAGTGGATGAACGATCAGGGCTTGCTCAAGCGCAAACCTTATGGCGACCTGCGCGATGTGATCGCACGGCGTTTCGAGGATGGCCGGGTGATCAGCGTCGGCCCGGACGACACGCTGCTGACGGCGTTCCAGCGCATGCGCCTGGCGGATGTGTCGCAATTGCCGGTGCTGGCGGACGGCAAGCAACTGGTCGGCGTGATCGACGAATCCGACATTCTGCTGGGCATGCAGGAAGATCCTTCACACTTCCGCTTGACCGTGGCCAGCGCAATGACCGACAAAGTAGAAACCCTGCCGCCCAGCGCCAGCCTGGAAAAGCTGCAGGCAGAACTCGATCGCGGGCTGGTCGCGATCATCGCCGACGCCTCGGGCTTCCACGGCCTGATTACCCGCGTCGACCTGCTCAATCATTTGCGGAGATCCCTTGCATGAGTCAACACGATGAAAACGCCGCGGCACGCGCCTTCGCCACTCGGGTGATCCACGCCGGGCAAACGCCGGACCCGACCACCGGCGCATTGATGCCACCGATTTATGCCAACTCCACCTATTTGCAACAAAGCCCCGGCGTGCACAAGGGTTTCGATTACGGGCGCTCGCACAACCCGACGCGCTTCGCCCTGGAACGCTGCGTCGCCGATCTGGAAAGCGGCACCCAGGCCTTCGCGTTCGCCTCCGGGCTGGCAGCGATTTCGACGGTGCTGGAACTGCTCGACGCCGGTTCGCACATCGTGTCCGGCAATGACCTGTACGGCGGGACGTTCCGACTGTTCGACAAGGTGCGTAAACGCAGCGCCGGGCATCGCTTCAGCTTCGTCGACCTGACGGACCTCGGCGCGTTCGAAGCGTCGTTGCAGGACGACACCAAAATGGTCTGGGTCGAGACGCCGAGCAATCCGTTGCTGAGCCTGACCGACCTCGCCGCCGTCGCACGTATCTGCCGCGACCGCGACATCATCTGCGTCGCCGATAACACCTTTGCCAGCCCGTGGATCCAGCGCCCGCTGGAGCTGGGCTTCGACATCGTGCTGCACTCGACCACCAAATACCTGAACGGCCACTCCGACGTGATCGGCGGCATCGCCGTGGTCGGGCAGAACCCGGAACTGGCGCAACGCCTGGGTTTCCTGCAGAACTCGGTGGGCGCGATCGCCGGCCCGTTCGACGCGTTTCTGACCCTGCGCGGCGTGAAAACCCTGGCGCTGCGCATGGAGCGTCACTGCAGCAACGCGCTTGAGTTGGCGCAATGGCTGGAGCGCCAGCCGCAAGTGGCGCGCGTCTACTACCCGGGCCTGCCGTCGCACCCGCAGCATGAATTGGCAAAGCGGCAGATGCGCGGTTTCGGTGGGATGATTTCTGTCGATCTGAAGAGTGATCTGGCGGGTGCCACGCGCTTTCTTGAGAGCGTACGGATATTCGCCCTGGCCGAGAGTCTGGGCGGCGTGGAAAGCCTGATCGAGCACCCGGCGATCATGACCCACGCCACCATCCCCGCAGAAACCCGCGCACAGCTGGGCATCGGCGACGGGCTGGTGCGGTTGTCCGTGGGGGTTGAGGATGTCGAGGATCTGCGTGCCGATTTGGCGCAGGCGCTGACGCGGATCTGAACAAAGCTGGGTGATACACCGCCCCGTGTAGGAGCCGGCTTGCTGGCGATTGCGGTGTATCAATCACCATTGATGTTGGCTGACACACCGCCATCGCCAGCAAGCCGGCTCCTACAGGGGAATGCGTAAGGCCGGCCGATTGCGCTCCGTCTTGGGCCTTATTCGCCGGACTTGATGCTGGTCCAGACCCGTGTGCGCACCCGCTCAAGCTTTTGCGGCAGCGGTTGCACCACATACAGGGTTTTCAACGCTTCGCTGGTCGGCGTCAGGTTCGGGTTGCCGGTGATTTCTTTATTGATCAGCGCAAGCGAGTCCTTGTTGGCGTTGGGGTAGCCGAGGAAATCGCTGATCGGGGCGATGACTTTCGGGTCCAGCAAGGTGTTGAGAAACTCGTGGGCCTCCTCCACGTTCTTCGCGCTTTTTGGAATCGCAAAGGTATCAAACCAGATCGGCGCGCCCTCCTTCGGCAAGCGCCAGTCGACCACTACGCCGTTGCCCGCTTCCTTGGCGCGATTGCCGAACTGGTAGAAGCTGCCGGAATAGCCGATGGCGACGCAGATGTCGCCGTTGGCGATGTCGGTCATGTACTTGGCGGAGTTGAAGTAGGTGACGTAAGGGCGAATCTTCAGCATCAATGCCTTGGCTTTTTCGTAGTCGTCCGGGTTCTGGCTGTTCGGGTCCAGCCCCAGATAGTGCAGCGCCAGCGGCAGGATTTCCGAAGGTGAGTCGAGCATGGCGACGCCACAGGATTTCAGCTTCTGCATGTTCTGCGGGTTGAACACCAGATCCCAACTGTCCACCGGCGCATTCTCGCCCAGCGCGGCCTTGACCTTGGCCGGGTTGAAACCGATCAGCACGGTGCCGTACATGTAGGGCACGCCGTACTGGTTGCCCGGATCGTTCTTGTCCAGCAATGCGAGCAGTGCCGGGTCCTGGTGTTTCCAGTTCGGCAGCTTGGACTTGTCGAGTTTCTGGAATACACCGGCCTTGATCTGGGTTTCGATGAACTGGTTCGACGGCACCACCAGGTCGTACCCCGAGTTACCGGTCAGCAGCTTGGCTTCCAGCGATTCGTTGGTGTCGAAGGTGTCCCAGGTCACTTTGATTCCGCTTTTCTGGGCGAAGTCCTTGGGCACGGACGGCAGGATGTAGTCCGCCCAGTTGTACACCCGCAATTCCCGCTGTTCGGCGTGCACGGCACTGGCCAACAGCGTCAGCCCACAAACAGTGGCGCCCAGTATGCGTTTCATCATGACCATGAATGAATTCCCCAAATGTGTCGCTCGTTGGTTTTTATGTTCTGTACACGGCAGGCCTTAAAAATTGCCCAGGGCAAGGAAAACAGGATTTCAGTTGTGGATTCGCAAGCGTGCTGAAACAGCAATGCTGCTTCGATTTTTGCTGACGAACGAGTGAGTTCATAGTGCGAGGTCGGCCAAAAGGAGATCGAAATGGCCAATATCGGTGTCCCGGTGGATCCGGTGGCGGAAGACGCCCTGATCACTCTGTTATACGCAATCCCTGTAGGAGCCGGCTTGCTGGCGATAGCGGTTGGCCAGGCAACATCATGGGTGACTGACACACCGCTATCGCCAGCAAGCCGGCTCCTACAGGTTTGGCGTCAATCTGGAAATGAGTGAAATACGCGCATTTGGGTGAAGGCAAAGGCCACAAAAAAAGCCCGCACAAGGCGGGCTTTGGGATTCGAGTAGGTGGCCGGCGCTGGTCTCCGGCTTACAAGGTTTATCAGGACTCTCACAGAAGAGTTTTGTGCTCTTCTGCTTCACACGGCATAAGGGCTGGATCTCAGCGCGGAGATCTTTCTAACCGTGTACCCTTCGGAACGCGCCCCACGTGTCCTTGCCATCCGCTTGCGCATCAGTCTGCGTCTTCACCTACAAGTTCTAGACTAGTACACCCTCCCGAACCGCGCCCCGGAATTTTTAGAACGATTTTGCCCATGGCGACGGGCGTCAGGACAGAAAAATACTAACCAGTGTTCGAGGGTTTTGCCGCCGGAGGGTTTCCCTTCAAGCCCTTTGATGTACAGTCTTCGCCGACGTTTGCAGAACAACAAAAAATACAGGAGTTGAAAATGTCGGAACTGAAACTGCATCCAAACGCCGCACAATCCTTGAACCAGTGGCACGCGATGATCAAAAAGGCTGACTTGAAGGCCTTGCCCGAATTGTTGGACCCCCAAGTGGTTTTCCGCTCGCCGATGGCGCACACGCCTTATCCAGGGGCGCCGGTGGTCAACATGATTCTCAACACGGTGTCCGGCGTGTTCGAGGACTTCCAGTACCACCGCGAATTGTCGACTGCGGACGGCTTGAACGTCATCCTCGAGTTCAGCGCCAGGGTCGGTGAAAAACAGCTCAAGGGCATCGACATGATCCGCTTCAACGAACAAGGAAAAATCGTTGAATTCGAAGTGATGGTCCGCCCCCTGAGTGGCTTGCAAGCCTTGGGTGAAGAGATGGGACGCCGACTGGGCGCTTTCCTGGCCGCCAGCAAAGCCTGACCACTGCGCAGCGCTTCATCGGCGGGCTCATACACCGGTGAAGCGCGTCATCAGGCCAAACTCGAAAGATACGGCCACGGGTAAATGCCCCGTTCGTGGCCATCGCTGAAAATCAGTTGCAGGCCATAGCCCTGCGCATTCAATTCGATGACTTGCACTCGGTCATCGACCCTCGGCGTCAACCCTTTCAAGCGAAACGCCCGGCACTGCGAACACGGGCATTGCCGGCGCAACTCGGCATGATCCAGCAACTGCTCACGACCATCCGGCCAGTTCAGCCGTAGCTGCTGTCTGCTCCGGGAATTGCCAATCGCCAGCGGGTTCATTGCAGCTGACTCAAGGCAATGCGCACGGCTTTGCGCACCTCCGGGTCGCCGTCGTTCTGCGCGGCCTGCAACGGTGCGACTGCGCCTTTATCGTTCAATTCGCCAAGGGCCAATGCGGCCTCCTTGCGCAGGTTGCTGATGCGATGACCGAGGGTTTCGATCAATGCGTCCAGCGCCGGGGCATAACGCAAGCGACCGAGACTGCGGGTGGCACGCAGGCGCACTTGCCAATAATCATCGCTCAACGCTTCGACCAATGCCGGGCCTGCGTCGGTATGACCGACCTTGCCGAGGGTGGTCGCGGCTTCTTCGCGCACTTGCCAGGCGCCATCCTGTAATGCCTGGCGCAGGGCCGGCAGGACGTGCGCATCGGAGGCCAGGCCGAGTGCACCCGTGGCGGCGCGACGGACTTCGGTGTCCGGGTCGTGACTGGCCAACGTCGCCAGGGCCGGCAAGGCATCAAGCTGTTTGAGCCAGCCGAGCACGCCAACAGCTTCGCGGCGAACGCTGGCGTCTGCATCGCTCAGCGCCGCCAAAGCAGCGGTCGCGGCATCGGGAAAACGCAATTCGCGCAACGCCCGGAACGCGGCGATACGCACGTTGATGTCGGCATGCCCGGTCCACGGCAGAATCACCCTGCCTGCGGCTTCACTCTTGAGCAGGCTCAGGCTCTGCGCGGCGGCGGCCTGCACGGCCGGCGACGGATCGGTCAACGCCTGGCACAGCGCCTCGACGACCGGCGCATCCTCCCAGGCTTCAAGCAGGCGCGCGGCTTCGGCACGAACCTCTGCGGTCGGGTCTTCGGCCAGTCGATCGACCAGCCACAGCAAACCGTCCGGCTCTTCCAGGTCTGCCAGCTCGATCAGGGCGATCCGGCGCACGCCGGCGTCGGCATCGGTCAGGCGCGGTTGCAGGGCGAGAATGTCATCGTTATCGGTTACATCAAATAGAGAGGTCATAGGGCAAATCGCGGCAGTTTGTTTTCAGGGGGAAGTCCGAGAGGGTTCAGGCGCGGTAGTTGCCGACCGTCTTCGTGACGCAGTAATTCGAGGCAATGGCGCTTCAAGCGGGAAAACTCATGGCTTGTCACCAGTTCGCTGGTGCGTGGCCGAGGGAAGTCGAGGCGCAGGTCTTCGATGATCCGCCCGGGACGCGTGCTCATGACCAGCAGCCGGTCGGCGAGGAACAACGCTTCGTCGATGTCGTGGGTGACGAACACCACGGTGGTGCGAATCCGCGTCCAGATGTCCAGCAGCAGCTCTTGCATGTTCAATCGGGTCAGCGCGTCGAGGGCACCGAACGGTTCGTCCATCAGCAACAGGCGCGGACGGTTGATCAGCACGCGGGCGATTTCCACCCGCTGCTGCATGCCACCGGACAACTGATCCGGCCAGCGCTCGGCGAACCCTTCGAGGCCGACCAGCGCGAGGATTTCGTCGGCGGCTTCGTGCCGTTCGGCCTTGCCGATGCCGCGCATTTTCAGGCCGAACGCGACGTTGTCGCGCACCGTGCGCCAAGGGAACAGCGTGTGGTGCTGGAACACCATGCCGCGCTGGGGCGAAGGACTCGACACGTCTTCGCCATCGACTTTGAGGCTGCCGGTGCGAGGTTGCAGGTGTCCGGCCAGCGCGCCGAGCAAGGTCGATTTGCCGCAACCGGAGGGGCCGAGAATGCACACGAACTGCCCCGGCTCGACCTGGCAATCGAGGCCTTGCACGGCTTCGAACGCGGCACGGCCCTCGCCGAGGCTGATCGATAATCCGCGAATGTCGATGCGCCCTTCAAGGTGTTGAAATACGCTCATCAGGCTTTTCCTCGTGGTCGATGCCAGGGCGTCAACAACCCGCCCAACCGTTTGATCAGCAGGCTGCTGCCCATGCCGAGCACGCCGATCAGCAACATGCCGACGACGATGTCGGCGTAGTTCTGGATGGTGTAGGACTCCCAGGTGTAATAGCCGATGCCGTATTGGCCGGAGATCATTTCGGCGGTCACCAGGCAAAACCACGAGGTGCCCATGCCGATGGCGAGGCCGGTGATGATGCTCGGCGCGGCGCCCGGCAGAATCACCTCCAGCAGAATCGCTCGACGCCCTGCCCCGAGGCTTTTCGCCGAGGCGATCAGGCGCGGGTCGACGCCTTCGACGCCGTGCACGGTGTTGAGCAGGATCGGGAACAGCGCGCCGGTGAAGGTGATGAAGACCATCGACAGTTCCGACGACGGGAACATCAGGATCGCCAGGGGAATCCAGGCGACGGCCGGGATCGGGCGCAGGACTTCCAACGGCGGCAACAGCAAATCTTCGGCCCATTTCGAACGGCCGATGGCCAGGCCCAACGCGATGCCGATGATCAGCGCCGCGAGGTAACCGGCGAAGACCCGGCTGAGGCTGCTGCTCAAGTGTTGGGCGAGTTTGCCGGAATCGCCCAGGCCCAGGGCGGCTTCGATCACCGCCAACGGTGTCGGGACATTGGCGAAGGTGACCAGGCCGAGGTTCCAGTGGTGGCTGGCGGCGAGTTGCCAGAATAAAAGGCAGAGCAGCAATGAAGCTGCCCTCGGGATCCAGCGGATAAATGATCGATACACAATTCTTCCTCTCAACCGAGCCCCCTGTAGGAGCGAAGCTTGCTCGCGAAGGTGTGTCAGTCGACATTGACTTAGCTGACACTCCTTCGCGAGCAAGCTTCGCTCCTACAGGGGATTGCGGGGTTCTGGCGGTTAGCGGGCGGCTACGGCCTGGGTGGTGGCGTCGGTGAAGTCGAGGACTTTGCCGCCCTGGGCCGTGGCGAATTGCTGGGCCTGGCCCTTGAGCAGGAACGCGCTGAGGCGCCCTTTCGCGTCACTGGCAAACCACGCCTGATCCGCCAGCAACTTGATCCCGCTGTCACTCGCCTGGGCATACACCGCGCGGATGTTTTTGCCTTCAGACTTCAAACCGGCCAATGCGGTGAACGCCGATTCCGCCGAGGCGTACTGACGCACTTTCGGCTCGCCGCGCACCCAGATCTCGGCCACATGACTGAAGTCGGTGATGGCTTTGCCGCTCAACGCATCCACTGCTTTGAGCGGTGTCTGGCCGTAGTCGGCCAGTTGCGCGGTGTAGTCCAGATTCGAGGCCTTGAACGCGGCGCGGATGTACTGGTCGTCGATGAAGGTGTTGAGGTCGAGACCGCGATCAGCCTTCTTCAGCAGCTTGAGGGTGTCGATGGCGGTGCCGACCGCCTGGCGATATTCCGGCTTCCAGCTCAGGTCGCGGGTCTGCACGCCGAGCGGGCCGTGGAACAGGTAATTAACCTCGGCATCGACGCCGGTGACCTTGGCAATCAACTCGCTGTACTTCTCGGGTTCTGCCGCCAATAACTGGTTGGCTTCGAGGCTGGCGCGCAGGTACGCGACGACGATTTCCGGGTACTTTTTCGCGTAGGCCTGATCGACCAGCGCGCCGTGGAACGTCGGCGTATTCGCCTGTGAACCGTCATAGATCTTGCGAGCAAAACCTCGGCTCGGGAACAGTTCGGCGAACGGCACAAAGTCGGCGTGGGCGTCGATCTTCCCGGCCTGCAACGCCGAACCGGCGACTTCCGGCGGCTGCGCGATGATGTTCACGTCTTTGAGCGGGTCCCAACCCTGAGCCGCCACGGCGCGCAGCAACATGCCATGGGCGGTCGAGGCGAACGGCACGGAGATGGTCTTGCCCTTCAGCTCGGCCAGTGATTGCACGCCCGAAGCACTCGGCACGACGATGCCGTTGCCGCTGCCCTTGATACTGCCCGACAGCACGCTGATAAACAGGCTGTGCTTGCCGGCGGTTTCAAACGCGACGCCGTTGAACGAACCGGGGAAATCAGCCATCGCGCCGAAGTCCAGTTTGCCCGCGACCATCTCATTGGTCAGGGGAGCGCCGCTGGTGAAGTTCTTCCACTCGACTTCGTATTTGGCGTCCTTGTATTGGCCATCGTGGGGCAAGTATTTGTCCAGCAGGCCGAGCTCGCGAATCAACAGGCCGCCGGCGGCGCAGTTGATCGTGGTGTCCTGGGTGCCGATGGCAATGCGGATGGTTTCGGCGGAAGCCGACAAGGTGAATGAAGCCAGTACCAGACCGGCCAATGCTGCACGCAATAACATGGTGAATCCCCTCGAATCATTTATAGGATGTTCGTCTCCGCCACGATCAGGGCGTGGTGGGAAACGAGGGGTGTTGGGTGAATCCAGCGTCCGGTGTTTCCGGATGGCTTTGGGTTGTCTGGGCGGGCCTCATCGCTGGCAGGCCAGCTCCCACAAGGTTCTCTGTTGCCAGCGAAATCCGTGTCCCACTGAAAATCCCTGTGGGAGCTGGCCTGCCAGCGATGGCGTCCTGTCAGTCAACGCAGCAAATAAGGGATTTCGACTTTCACCGCCCCGGTCGGGCAGTCCTTTTCGCACGGCATGCAGTACCAGCATTCGTCGAAGGCCATGTAGGCCTTTTGCGTGGCCGGGTTGATCGCCAGCAAGTCCATCGGGCAGACGTCGACGCACACGGTGCAGCCTTTGTGGGCGATGCACAGGTCCTCGTCGACCGTGACGGGCGCGTTGGAGCGGAAGAAAATTTCCTGGGGTTGATAGGCCATTGGTCGGTCTCTCTTATAGTCAGGCTCAGGCCGCAAAGGCACCGACGCGCAGCCGGTCGTAGGCCTGCATTTCTTCGGCATCCAGCGGGATGATGTAAGGCTCGACGGCTTTCTTGAAACTGCTCATCTGGCCGTTTTCATCCTTCTTCAAATGGCAATGGCAGAACCAGTCGCTGTCGTTGCGCTGCGGGTGATCGACCCGATAGTGGTAAAGCCCCCAGCGACTTTCGGCGCGGAACAACGAAGCGCGGGCGGCCATTTCGGCGCAGTCGCGGATCATGCTGACTTCCATGGCGCGCATCAGTTCGTGGGCGTTGTGGGCCTTGATCTGATCGAGATCGCGCTGGATATCGCTGAAACGCTGCAGGCCGATCTGCATCTTCTTGGTCACTTTCGGCGGTTGCAGGTAATCGTTCACGAAGCGTCGCAGCTTGTACTCGACCTGGGCCGGCGGCAGTCCGTGTTCGCGGTCCAGTGGCGCGTAGACCCGTGCTTTCTCTGTCTCGATCTGCTTGGCATCGACCGCTGAAAATTCGCGACCGGCGACAAAATCCGCCGCATTGGTGCCGGCAAACCAGCCGTAGGTGAACGCGCCAAGCATGTAGTTGTGCGGCACGGCGGCCATGTCACCCGCCGAGTACAAACCCTTGACCGAGGTTTCGGCCTTCTCGTTGACCCACACACCCGACGCCGAATGCCCGCTGCAAAAACCGATTTCCGAGATGTGCATCTCGACCATCTGCGTGCGGTAATCGGTGCCGCGATTGGCGTGAAACTGGCCGCGACTCGGGCGTTCGTTGCTGTGCAGGATCTCTTCGATGTTCTGGATGGTTTCCTCGGCCAGGTGATCGAGCTTGAGGAACACCGGGCCGTTGCCGCTTTCGAGTTCCTGGTGGAACTCCCACATCATCTGGCCGCTCCAGTAGTCGCACTCGATGAAGCGCTCGCCCTTGTTGTTGGCGGTGTAGCCGCCCAATGGGCCCGTAACGTAGGCGCAGGCCGGGCCGTTGTAATCCTTGATCAGCGGGTTGATCTGGAAGCATTCGAGGTTCGCCAGTTCGGCCCCGGCGTGATAAGCCATGGCGTAACCGTCGCCGGCATTGGTCGGGTTTTCGTAGGTGCCCATCAGGTAACCCGAGGACGGCAGGCCCAAGCGCCCAGCGGCGCCGCACGCGAGGATCACCGCCTTGGCCTTGATCACGTGAAAATCGGCGGTACGGCAGTCGAACCCCATCAGGCCGTTGACCGCGCCCTCTTCGTCCGTCAGCAAGCGCGTGCAAACCACACGGTTGGTGATGCTGACCCGGGCGCGTTTCAACTGGCGGTACAGGACTTTCTTGATGTCATGCCCTTCCGGCATCGGCAGCACATAAGCACCCATGTGGTGGACCTTTTTCACCGCGTAGTCGCCGGTTTCGTCCTTCTCGAATTTGACGCCCCAGCGGTCCAGTTGCTCGATGGTTTCGAAGCTGTGGGTGGCGTAGGCGTAGACCGCTGCCTGATTGACGATGCCGTCGTTGGCGATGGTGATTTCCTTGGTGTACTGCTCCGGCGTGGAATGGCCGGGAATGATCGCGTTGTTCAGGCCGTCCATGCCCATGCTGATCGCGCCGCTGCGTTTGACGTTGGCCTTGTCGATCAGCAACACGCGCAGGTCGCGGTTGCGCTCCTTGGCCTTGATTGCCGCCATGGGACCCGCCGTGCCACCGCCGATCACGACGATGTCGTATTCCTGTTCGAGGGTACTTCTTGTCATGCCTGCGCCCCTTTGTGCCGGTCGATCCGCAGGCGGTACTGGAAGGCATCGCCACGGTAGTAAAGGTGTTCGAAGTCCACGGGTTGGCCGTTGGCATCGTGAGTCAGACGCTCGATGCGCATGATCGGCGAGCCGGGTTCGATGTTGAGTGCCTGGGTCAGGTCGCTGTCGGCGAGGACGGCGTCGATGGCCAGATCGGCATGACCGAGGGCCAGGCCGCAGTCGTTTTCGAGGATCAGGAAGATGTCGCGGGTGACCAGATCGGCCTTTTCCAGCCGTTCGCCGATGGCTTTTGGCAGGTAGGTGATTTCCAGTGAGATCGGCTCGCGGTTGATCAGGCGCACCCGCTTGATCTGCGCCACGATCTCGCCTTCGGCCACCTGCAAACGCTCGGCGACGAGTTTGTCGGCGGGGATGAATTTGAAACTGCGCAGGCGGTTGATCACCTCGTAGCCACGCCCGGTCATGGACTCGGCGAGGCCTTGCAGGGTGCTGACGTTCTGGAAGGTTTTCGGCTTGGCGACGAAGGTGCCCTTGCCGTGAATCTTGAAGATCAGCCCTTCCTTTTGCAGATCGCCCAAGGCCTGGCGCACGGTGATGCGGCTGACTTTGAACAACGCGCCAAGCTCGCTTTCCGAAGGCATCTGGCTGTCTTGCGGGTATTCGCCGTCGAGAATGCGGGCACGCAGGACGTCGCGCAGTTGAGTGTGCAAAGGAACACTGCTGAGGGAGAGAACGTTATCGGTCATGGCAGATCACTTGTTATAACGAGTTATGACGTGATCTTAGAGTTCTAGTACTGGGGTTGAGAAATACTGTTTGAGAATAAGGTTAGATTCGCGGGATGCCGCGTTACCTGATGCACCGCGCCGCATGGATCGCCGGCAAGCCGGCTCCTACAGGATTGGCGTCAACCAAACACTCCCGGCACGCTTGCCGGCGATGGCGTCCATGAAATCGCCTTCGCCGGCAAGCCTGGCTCCTACAGGATTGGCATCAACCAAAAATTCCCGGTACACCCGCGCACTTGTAGGAGCCGGCTTGCTGGCGATGGCGTCCATGAAATCGCCTTCGCCGGCAAGCCGTGCTCCTACAGGATTGGCGTCAGCCGAACATTCCCGGCACGCATACGCACTTGTAGGAGCCGGCTTGCTGGCGATGGCGTCCATGAAATCGCCTTCGCCGGCAAGCCGTGCTCCTACAGGATTGGCGTCAACCGAACATTCCCGGCACGCCCACGCACTTGTAGGAGCCGGCTTGCCAGCGATGGCGTCCATGAAATCGCCATCACCGGTAAGCCGTGCGCCTACAGATCAACCGACGCGCAGTGCGCGCAAATCCAGTCGACCGTCCTTCAGCGGTGGGCACCAGTAGTAGCCGCCGGTGATCGGGCGACTGATGCGGTACAAGCCGTCGGTGATGCCATCTTCCAGACCGCTCATGCGCCGCAATTGGGCTTCGAAGGCGTCGAGGGAGAATCCGAACGCGAGGAACATCAGACCGGCGCGATCCCCTTCGATCCACGGCATCGAGCGGCGGACCACAAACGCCTCAGGGGCGAAGCTTTCCTGGGCGGTGCGTTTGACGTGGGCAGAGATCGGCGCGTCATCGATTTCTTCGTTGTCGCTCAAGCGACGGCCCATGATGTTGTCCTTTTCTTCGGACGGCATCGCGTGGAAGCCCTTCAGGTCGTGCTGCCACTGCTGGATCGCGGCGAAGCTGCCACCGACCACACCGTCAGCGCCCTCACCGACCAGCGCGGCAGCCACGGCGGCTTCGTCGTGCGGGTTTTCGGTGCCGTCTTCGTAACCGGTCAGGTCGTGGCCGGTGAGGTGGCGGAACGTTTCGTTCATCTGCACCAGGCGCAGGGCCGGTGCCAGCGCGGCCTCGATGGCGGTGGCGCGATTGAGCAACTCGCCACGGTCGACACCATGCAACCAGCACCACAGCGCGTGCTGGGTCGACGGGTTGTCGACGCCGACGCCGGTCAGTGCCGGAAACGGCCGCAGCCCGTCGATCTGCACGTGCAGCGCCTTGACCAGGGATTCACCGAAACCGGCCACCGCCGACTTCCCGTCCACCAGCAGCATCAATTTGTCGAGCGCGGCCGGCAGAGCATCGACGGATTCCAGCGCGAAGAACATATGACGGGCTTGAGGTGGAACGGGGGTGGCGAGGATGCCCGGCTGGTAGTAACTCATATGAACTCCTTTATAAAGAGCATGAAGTTTACCCGCAGCGTCGGCCGTTGTGTGTTCTCAGGTCAAAAGATCGCCGGATCTTGACCCCGGCACTTAAAAAGTCGAGGCAATAAGGCGTATAACCTTTGAAGTGAATTCTGAACTGCAAGCCGCCAGCGCATGGCTTACATCACATGGAGTAGCGACATGACCACAGCACACATCCTCGGCAACCTGTTTCCCGACGCCAGCGACATTCCGGAAAAGTACCGCCTCGACGGCCAGACCGAGCAACGTGAATACCTGGTCGATGGCGAACTGAAAACCTGGGCCGGCCCCCTCGCCCAAGTCCGCAGCCCGGTGTACCTGACCGGCGAAAATGGCGACGAACAAGTGATCCTCGGCAGCACGCCGCTGCTCGATGCCGACACCGCGCTGACCGCGCTCGACGCCGCCGTCCGCGCCTATGACCGGGGCCAGGGTTTGTGGCCGACCATGCGCGTGGCCGAACGCATCCAGCACGTCGAATCGTTTCTCGGGCGTATGCGCGAACAACGCGAAGCCGTGGTCAAGTTGCTGATGTGGGAGATCGGCAAAAACCTCAAGGACTCGGAAAAAGAGTTCGACCGCACCTGCGACTACATCGTCGACACCATCAACGCCCTCAAGGAACTCGACCGCCGCTCCAGTCGTTTCGAGCTGGAACAGGACACGCTGGGGCAGATCCGCCGCGTACCGCTGGGCGTGGCGTTGTGCATGGGACCTTACAACTACCCGCTGAACGAAACCTTCACCACGCTGATTCCGGCTTTGATCATGGGCAACACCGTGGTGTTCAAACCGGCCAAGCTCGGCGTGCTGCTGATTCGTCCGCTGCTGGAAGCGTTCCGCGACAGCTTCCCGACCGGTGTGATCAACGTCATTTACGGCAGCGGCCGCGAGACGGTCAGCGCGCTGATGGCCAGCGGCAAGATCGATATCTTCGCGTTCATCGGCACCAACAAGGCCGCCAGCGACCTGAAAAAACTCCATCCGAAACCGCACCGTTTGCGCGCAGCGCTGGGCCTGGACGCGAAAAACCCCGGCATCGTTTTGCCTGAGGTGGACCTGGACAACGCCGTGAACGAAGCGGTCACCGGTTCGCTGTCGTTCAATGGCCAGCGTTGCACCGCGCTGAAAATCCTCTTCGTCCACGAAGACGTGGTTGAGGCGTTCATCGACAAATTCAACGCCAAACTCGCCAGCCTCAAACCCGGCATGCCGTGGGAAAGCGGCGTAGCCCTGACACCGCTGCCGGAGTCGGGCAAGGTCGATTATCTGCACGGGCTGGTTGCGGATGCCGTGAGCAAAGGTGCCCGTGTGGTCAACCCGAATGGCGGTGAAGCCCGCGCGTCCTTCTTCTATCCGGCAGTGTTGTTCCCGGTGACGCCGCAGATGCGTGTCTATCAGGAAGAACAGTTCGGCCCGGTGGTGCCAATCGTGCCTTACCGGCATCTGGACACAGTGATCGATTACGTCCTGGAGTCGGACTTCGGCCAGCAACTGAGTATCTTCGGCACCAACCCGGTGGCGGTTGGCCGTCTGGTCGACACCTTCGCCAACCAGGTCGGGCGGATCAACCTCAACGCCCAGTGCCAGCGCGGTCCGGACACCTATCCGTTCAATGGTCGCAAGAACTCGGCCGAAGGCACGTTGTCGGTGCATGATGCGCTGCGGGTGTTCTCTATTCGCACGCTGGTCGCGACCAAGTTCCAGGAGACCAACAAGGACCTCATCAGCGAGATCATCAGCGGCCGCAGTTCGAGCTTCCTGACCACCGACTACATCTTCTGAGGACCACGAGTCTGAGCACCTTCAGAGCCCAAAGATTGCCACCACTGCTGCGCCGGGCACTGCGTCCGTTATTGGACCCGTACCGGCGCTATCGCCACGCCAGATTGATTCACGCCGTGCGTGTATCGCTGGGGTTGCTGGCGACAATCCTGCTGACCACCGGCATCCACCTGCCCCACGGGGAGTGGGCGTCGGTGACGATGCTGGTGGTGATCGGCGGTTTGCAGCACCACGGCAACATCGGCAAAAAAGCCGCCGAGCGCGCCATCGGCACCTTGATCGGCGCTGGTGTCGGCCTGTTGCTGGTGGCGCAACAAGCCTGGCTCGGGATGCCGTGGCTGACTTATTTTGCGATGTCGGTGGTCTGTGGATTCTTCTCATACCACGCCATCGGCAAGGGCGGTTACACGGCGCTGCTGTCGGCGATCACCGTGTTTATCGTCGCCGGGCATGGCGATAATCCGGTGACCGACGGGCTGTGGCGCGGGGTGGATATCCTGATCGGCATTGCCCTGGCCCTGGCGTTTTCCTTTGCGCTGCCGCTATACGCGGTTTACTCCTGGCGCTACAACCTGGCCGATGCGCTGCGCGATTGCGCGACGATTTACGGGCGCATCATCAATGGCCAACCCGTCACTGATGACGAGCACGTGAAGTTGATGAATCGCCTGAACACGGTGATGGTGCAACAGCGCTCGCTGATGCCGTCGGTGTCCAAGGAAGTGAAGATATCCATGACCGAACTCGATGCGATCCAGCGCCATTTGCGCATGTGTGTCAGCACCCTGGAAATCCTCGGCAACACCCGACCGGACACCAATGACCCCGACGCCATGGCACATCTGCAATCGGCGTTGAAAGCGGAGCATCGGTTGATTCGCGTGCAATGGGTGGGGATGGCGCGGGCGCTGAAATCCGGCGCGTCCCAACGGCTGAATCGACCCGTCGAACTGCCGGCGGATTCAAACCTGGACGCACCGGTCTATAACCCGCTGGACGGCTACCGGCTATTGATCCGGCAGCTGGCCAGCAACATTGGCGAAATGCGCCAGCGCCTGGCCAAGACCGCGCCGCGCTGGAACATCTGATTATTGTGTAACTGTCCGCCGAAACTTCAGGCTCCAGCCTTGTTGCATGCCGGCGGCGGCCAGCAGAATCGCAGCGACCCCGATCCATTGCAGCACTTCCAGACGATGGCCGAAGGCAAACCAGTCGACGAAAATCGCCGCAATCGGGTAAATAAACGACAACGCACCGGTGAGTGCCGTCGGCAATTTCTGGATCGCGCCGTACAGCAACACGTACATCACGCCGGTGTGAACAATGCCGAGAGTCACCAGGCTGGCCCAGGCGCTCGGTGCTTGCGGCAACGCCGAGAAGTGCGCGAATGGCGCGAGCAACAACACGCCGGTGCTGACCTGAATCAGCGCGATCAGGTGCGGTGGCGTGCCGGTCAGGCGTTTGATGATCAACGCCGCAATCGCATAAAGGAAAGCGGCCCCGAGCGCCAGCACAATGCCCATCAGGTAATCGTTGCCGCCCTCGCCCTGTTGCCCGTGTGCGCTGACAATCGCCAGCATCCCCAGAAACGAAACACCCAACCAGAACAGTTTCTGCAGGGTGATTTTTTCGTTGAGGAACAGCGCGGCCAAGCCGACCAGCATAAACGGCTGAACGTTATACACCGCGGTGCCAATGGCAATCGAAGCGCGGGAGTAAGAGGCAAACAACAGCACCCAGTTGCCGACAATCGCCACGCCGCTGAGCACGGCCAGCAGGAACGTGGTGCGGGTCAGAATGCCGGGGCGCAGGAAGCCGAAAGCCGCGCAAATCAGCAACAAGGTGCCGGCGCCGAACACGCAACGCCAGAACACCACGTCCAGCACCGGTTGCCCGGACACCAGCACGAACCAGCCGATGGTCCCGGAAATCAGCATGGCGGCGGTCATCTCGAATGACCCGCGACGAAGTGTTTTGTCCATCATCAGACTCCTGTGATTGAGCCCAAAGTATGCCCATCCAACCGGGGGCTTCTCCAGCGCAAAAAGCAGGCTAAACTCGACATCTGCCTTTTTTATCAAGGCGGTTTCGATTAATTGCCTTACAGGGGTTGCGCCATGACTGACGATATCGACCAGGTGCTGATTGCGGCGCTGATGGAAGACTCACGGCGTTCGCTCAAGGCGCTGGCAAACCTCAGCGGCCTGTCCTCACCGAGTGTCGCCGAGCGTTTGCGCCGCCTCGAAGAACGCGGCGTGCTCAAGGGCTACACCGTCGAGATTGATCCCAAGTGTTTCGGCTATCAACTCCAGGCAATCGTGCGTATCCGCCCGTTGCCGGGCCAGTTGCAAGAGGTGGAGCGGCAAATCCAGGCGATTCCCGAATTCACCGAGTGCGACAAGGTCACCGGCGACGATTGCTTCATCGCCCGCCTGCACGTGCGCTCGATGGAACAGCTGGATACCCTCCTCGACCGCCTGAACACCCACGCTGAAACCAACACCGCCATCGTCAAGAAAACCCCGGTCAAACGCCGATTGCCGCCCATGGCATGAGCCTTCAGCCAAATCGCAGGCAAGAAAAAACCCGCCGAAGCGGGTTTTTTACTCATGGACGACGATTAATCATCGCGGCTCATGATGCCGAAGATCTGCAACAAGCTGATGAACAGGTTGTAGATCGACACATACAGGCTGATGGTCGCCATGATGTAGTTGCGCTCACCGCCGTGAATGATGGCGCTGGTCTGGAACAGAATGCAGACCGAGGAGAACAGCACAAAACCTGCGCTGATCGCCAGTTGCAGACCGCTGACCTGGAAGAAGAAGCTCGCCAGCGTCGCACCCAGCAGCACGAAGAAACCTGCGGTGATGAAGCCACCGAGGAAGCTCATGTCCTTACGGGTGATCAGCACGTAAGCCGACAGACCGCCGAACACCAGCGCCGTCATCGCGAACGCCGAGCTCACTACTTCCGCGCCGCCCTGCATGCCCAGGTAACGGTTGAGGATCGGGCCGAGCAGGAAACCCATAAAACCGGTCAAGGCAAACGCCGACACCAGGCCCCACGCGGAATCACGGAGTTTGTTGGTTAGGAAGAAAAGGCCGTAGAAACCGATCAGCACCACGAAGATATTCGGGTAGCCGACGCGCATCTGCTGGGCGACGAACGCCATCACGCCGCTGAATGCGAGGGTGAGAGCGAGCAAGCCGTATGTGTTGCGCAGGACGCGGCTAACCTCTAGCTGCTCAGCCTGCACGCTGTTATTAACTGCGTAATCCTGTTCGCGCATGGCGACACTCCTGTTGGTTTGAAACGTTCAGTCGCAAAGATCATAACAGACGCTCTGTAACAAGCCATGCACAGAGTTTGACAGTGTGTTTCATTCAGGTATTATGGCGCCCGCAACGCAAACGGAGGTGTGGCCGAGTGGTTTAAGGCAACGGTCTTGAAAACCTCCGTAGGAGAATTTGGAAGCGTGGCCGAGTGGTTTAAGGCAGCGGTCTTGAAAACCGCCGACTGTAACAGGTCCTAGAGTTCGAATCTCTACGCTTCCGCCATATAAAACAAGCACTTACACTGTTTTCCGCAGCGCCCAATTGGTGCGCGGTGCTTGTCACGCAATAACAAAAAGCCCCGGAAACGGGGCTTTTTTCTTGGCGGCCGAAACAAATACGGTAAGCAGACCGTAAGCGCTCCTTGCAGCTCGCCGATGGTGTACGCACAGTCAGTTACGCCCTATGCTATGTGGCCAAGAGTGAGCGTCACAATTGGTCAGAAAAGGCTTAATAATGAGAGAAAATGATGTATCGGAGCCTAAAATTTCCGATCTAAAAACATTTGCATTTGACTACCAGAGCCACGCATACCGCCATACCCAGATCGTTCACGCCGACTGCCTTGAATGGCTAGGTCGGCTGCCAGAAGACTCCCTGCATGCCATCGTGACCGACCCACCCTATGGCGTGAAGGAGTATGACTTCGACCAATTGGAGAAGAAGGACAGCGGCAACGGCGGCATCTGGCGCCTTCCTCCGTCATTCGATGGCCATGTGCGCTCACCGCTCCCACGTTTCACCGCATTGGATAAGAAAGAGCGGGAATCAGTCGATCGGTTCTTCTTTGAATGGGGCACGCAGGTATTGCACGCCCTTCGCCCCGGCGGCCACGTCATCCTTGCCAGCAATTCATTTTTGTCCCAACTCGTCTTTAGTGCGCTGATTCGTAGTGGCTTGGAGTTTCGAGGGGAAATGATCCGCCTTGTGCGCACAATGCGTGGAGGCGACCGTCCAAAGAATGCAGAAGAAGAGTTCCCGGATGTATGTTCGATGCCTCGCGGTTGCTATGAGCCGTGGGGCGTCTTCCGCAAACCGATTCCTGCAAAGATGACCGTTGCCGAGTGCCTTCGCACTTATCAAACTGGCGGGCTTCGCCGGCTTGCTGATGGTAACCCGTTCTGCGATGTGGTCGTAAGCGAACGAACACCCAAGCGGGAGCGAGAGATTGCGAACCACCCAAGCATCAAGCCTCAGTCGTTGATGCGTCAACTTGTCCGTGCTGCGCTCCCGCTGGGCAATGGCGTGATTGCTGACCCGTTCTTGGGTTCTGGCTCTACAGTGGCCGCCGCAGAAGCGCTGGGACTGCAATGTATCGGTGTCGAACGGTATCAGGACTATTTCGACATGGCTAGTGAAGCCATCCCACGACTTGCCCAAGCGGATATCCGCTCCTTCGCAGCGAAAGAGGCGGAGCTTGAGTCACAGCTCCACCTTATCTGATTACATCGGGAAACCTGGCGCGTTGTAAATCCAATTCGCCATCAACTTCTGGTAACCGGAGTCGGTCACGCTCGCCGTGATCGTTCTTCGGCTACCCTCTCGCCGCCCCGCTTCCTTCCAATCGCTTTTTTCCAACTGAGCTCCCACTGCACGGAGGAAGCGGAATGGTTTGGGATGAACACCGTTCGCTTCATCAACTGCGCGATTGCCATCGAACATGAAGACCATCAGCCAAATGCTCTCCGGGTTATGCCCCTGCCATGACTTGAAGTAGCGGGAAGACTTCACCTCAATACCCTCATGGGCGTACTGCACAGAGTCATTCGGAAAGCGCCCGGTAGGGATCATGTCCGGGTGACCGTTATGGTAACGGTTCTTGACGATGCCGGGGCTATGCTTCGGAAGATTCGCGGTCACGAACTCGCCCACGATACTGCTGAAGTTTGCAGGCATCAGCATCGTCTCGAATCGGGAAGTGTCGTTTTCATGAAGGCGGACATTCACCATCTGCATAAACGATACAAAATCGTTCATTGCTGCGCAGAGATGCTCAATAGTCACTCCGTGAGGAATGACAGCGCGCGGGTTAAAATGCTCAATTCGGACCGGCTCAGGATTGCAGGCAGCATATTCGAGTTGTTCTTCTGGCGTTAGTGGCGGCATCAGGCAATAGGTCCCATCCATTGAAAGATGAGATCGTAACCCGAAGGGTTGGGCGAAAGACACCCCGCGATGGCACAAAGCCTGCCTTAATATCGTCGCCGGTACCTTAGGACCAGCCCTGTGATGATCCCTGTCCCCATCGCCGCATATCGGGCCATGAAATAAGCACCTCGATTACATCGAGCGTGAGGATATTGTGGTTAATGCGTTGAGCAATGTTACCAAGAAGACTATCTAGGCAGTTAAGTGTGCCGCCAGACAAAGAACCAAGTTGCAGGAGAGCATTAAAAATTTGGATTTCCTTAAAAACGATCAATCAGGCAGTGGCTCCTAAATCCTAATCTCCCGCTCGTCCGCGAATACACATGAGAACGGCAATCAAACTCGAGCCGAGTGCGGCTAAGCTCTGGCCTCAGTTTAAGCATGCCGCCCCCTTCACTCAGCACCCTAGTCATAGCACGACGCTCCAGCCTTTCAGTGCCACCGTCTCCCCCAGGCATAATCGCAGTCGTCCACCCTGGCTCGACTAGCACCTCATCGGCTTGGACAACAGCTATACCAGAGCCAGCTAGAGCCATAACCGCTAGTCCGATGGAAAGCACCTTCTGTAGCTGCATTGCGCAACCCTCTCTAGAGGCAGTAAGTATGGCTGAAACCACAAAATAAAATGTGGGGAGCCTGTTCTCACCTGCCGTTACTAGGGCTTATCGCCAGCATTGATAGTTACGACGCCGGTCTCAGGATCCGTTTCGATGCTGAGGAACCAACTGGATGGGTTCGCATCGTCTCCTGCGGCAAGGGCGTCTTGTTGAGCTGCTGCAAAGATCTCCCATTCATCAAGGCTCAGTCGGGGAGGCCAGCATCGGAGCGTATATTGCCAGCGGGTGAGCCTTCCAGTGCGAGAAGCTTTCTCTTCCGCGACCTTTACCCTGGCCAGAATCTGAGCGGGAACATGCGCTCTCATTGAAGCGTGGCCACAGGCGACTCCTTCGCTTCAAGCAGCACGAGGGCATGGCGTGCCAGCGAAGAGCCGATAGCATCCTGGCCAGCCACATCATCTAGTAGAGTGGCGAGACGCTGCTTTTCTGCCCATTCCAGAAAGGAGCGCGATTCGTCGCGACTCAGCAAGCCGCTCAGAGAAGCCAGCTCCAGGTGAGCCAGTACCCGCTCAAGCGATGGCCCGGCTGCACCGTCAACCATTTCTCTGAGCGCAACTCGCCCAGCGTGTCTCGCTGAGGCGCTTGCCCTGTTACGCGCAGCCCAGGATGCCCAAAGCCGGCGATTGCGGTAGCCATTGTTCGGCTCAACATCTACCACGTTCAGCGGCCCGCCATAGCGGAAATGGAAGATACCGTGAGGTAGAACTGAGACGTTGAGTGGGAGCATGCGCTTAAGCTCCAGCATGACCTCGATTGCTCGCTGCCAGATGCTGGCGCCGGTTTCGCCTTCCTGTAAAACGACGGTGCGCATCATCTCTGGTGCGGAGATGGTACTGAAGCTGTGGATCTCGATAGCGGAGGGACAGAGCCCCCGCCTGGCGCCTTCGATGGTGTACTGGGTGCGCTCGTCGAGCCAGTAATCGTAGAGAGTGTTCATTGGCGGCTCCGCATGCCGAGACGGCGTTCAATCTGTTCAAGCTTATCTGCCAGCTCATCAACGCTTTTCATGTTTGCGTAGGCAGCAAGCGAGTCGAGCAGCATCTTTCCGGCGTCAGGGGACAACTGCCCAACAGCCACGGCAGCGATCACCTGCCCTGCCTGCTCAGTAAGGGTAAGGGATCGGTCAAGGTCGAATTGAACAGTCGGGGACTGCGCGCGCAAAGGTGGAGCTAGGCGAGCAAGCACCAGCCCTGCCGCCGTCATGTCACCAGCCTTGGCTGCCTCGATGACCACACCCATTACTTCTGCGCCCTGCTTCTCGAAATTCTCACCAAGTAATGTGCGTTTGTTTTGACTTCCGCGCGGCCTGCCCTTGGGATTCCCTGACATTCCAGGCTGCCAAAGTTTTTTTCCTGTACCAGGGCTTTCTTGGGTGCCAACTTGGCCCAGCAAGCTGTTGGTGTCGGCGGTAGGTTGGTCTACAACCTGTTCTTTGCAGGTTGGATGCACAGTACTCATCTGAATGCCTCCTCTGCTTGGGCCTTAGCTTTCCTGATCCGATTGACCTCGGCCCAGCTTGCACCGATTGCCTTCTCGACCCCGGAGTGAACCAATCCGCCGCGTTGCCCTAGCAGGTCGAAAGCCAATTTCATAACCTCCAAGCGACGAACTTGCTCCGGTGCCCGGTTGCTGTGATAAATCCGAGTACGGATAGACTTCTCTTCGTTTGAAATGCCGCTTAGATAACCAGGGGCGCCCAGCACCGCCTCGAGAGTCTGCAGGTCTCCAGTATGCTGCGCTTCACTCAGAAACTGGCGTCGCTCACTGACCGACAGACTTTTCACATGTGCGCGAATCTCGGCCGTGAAAGCGCTGTTCGCCTTTTGTTGCAGGGGCGCATTTAACATTTCCTCAATTCCGGTAATGCCTCGCTGGAGGGATGTAGATGCGGAATCGATAGCTCTCAGGATGCGTGTCATGCGTTTGTCTGCAAACTCAGCCACCGCAACTAGTTGTGCGGCACTGTTCAGTGTGGGATTTTGGCTTGCGGCGATCCGCGCTTCATGGATCGCGCAGAGCCCCTGATATGCTTCATCGAATGCAGTAACCGCCACAGCTACGTAGGGTGCGGTTTCTTCGTTATATCCTTTGATGGCCAATATATTTTGAGGATGCAGTGAAATGGTTACTAGAGTGTTCATTGTAAATACCTGACTTTGGTTACTTGGCGCTTTTAACCTAAGGCAATACACAAAAAACATGCAAATAAAACAGCAAACTACAAAACATGAACAGGTAATAATATATTTGCTGTTCTAAATCTCATGCAAACCCTCATCAAAACTCTAACCTTGATAGAATTATATTTTCCAACCTAATCAAGGAGCTCGTTGCCAGCACTCGGAGCATTATCCTAAGTTGGCCACGTCAACAATTTGTTGGGAGCAAATAATGGAAGCCTATACATATTCGAGTCGGAATAATGCCCGCCGTGCTGGTGTCGCTGCTGGTGTGGCAAGTGCACTGATCGAAATCACTGTCCACAAAAATGGCGACGAGGTGCGGTTCGGCTGGAAGGAGAAGCGCGACCCAGTGCCGATGATGACCACACCAACCGAAGCACCAAAGCCGAAGAAAGAACCCGCGCCGAAGGTGCAACCGGAGCAGCGCAATGGCGTGAAGCGTCCAAAGGAAGGCGGACTGTGCGCCGCTGTATGGACGTGGCTCGATGCCAACCCCGACGCATCGGTTAAGGACGCCAAGGCTGCTGCTGTTGACCACAAATGGAACCCGAACAACGTTGCCTGCGAATTCTATGCATGGCGAAAATTTAACGGGATCACTAGGCGTATAGGCGTTACGCGCATGCATGCGTAACGAAACCCCGCAGAGTGGGTAGTGGTGGGAAGTGGGCACGCGGTGGTAGTTTCCACCAGTTCCCCCCACTCTCCCCACTTCCCCCACTTTACGGAGTTTCGTTAAGGGGTATTCTTCGGCCTGCAATACCAAGTTCCTCCGAGATTCTGCTTGTCTAAGTAAGTGCCGCTGTGCTCGTCCCACCAGCGTTGAGTCACGACACCTGCCTCAAGAGCTGCCGCTTTTACGTCAGCGACCCGCTGGCCCTCATTATCGGGTGTGGTCATAAAGTGGGCACGAAGCCAAAGACCGAATGCCGCGGGGAATTTGCTGACTGGTCCACGAGTGCCGCCGACAAGGCTTTCAGGGGTTAAATCAGCGTCGAGCTCTTCCCATTCTGGACGCGTGGCGTGAATGGGCTTTTGGTTACGCTGGTCAGTGCCCACTTGCACCCTCACGGTACTGAACTTCCAAGCTCCCCCTGGATGCTCAGGCAGATTGACCTTCACCTGAATCAGCGTCTTGGCATACATGCCTTCATCCGGTCGGGCCACTACTGCGCATAAGCTGCGGCAGGTCTGCGCGAATGCTGCGGAGCCAAGAACTCTATGAAGCATCGCTCGTGTCGTGTCTTTCATGAAGTGAGTGACACATACGATGGCGAGGTTGTATTCCTGCGCCAGTACAAGCCACGGCTCCAGCACGGCACGCAGTTGCCCGGCGTCGTTCAAATCGACCTTGCGCAACTTCCGCCCTGGCAGGTAGCTAGTGACCGGGTCAATGACCAGCATTGCGAACGGCGCGCCGCACTCCTGCGCACCTGCGAGCCAGCCTCGAACGGCAGACAGATCATCTTGCATCGAGAATGTGTTGCGCTTGCCCTGCTGTATGACACCCTGAATCTCGGTGACGAAAGCAAGATTGGCTCCACATGCCACGAGGCGCGGAACCGTCAGCTCCTCGATGCCGTCTTCGCTGCCCAGCCAGAGCACACGCCCTGGCTGGTTCTGCACCTGCTCACCAGGCCAGGGTGCGCCAGTGGTCACCTTTGCGGTTACGTCAGTAAGAACCGTTGATTTACCTGCGCCTGTCTCGCCCGCCCAGATTGTGATGTATCCCTTCGGAATCCAGCCGGTCCAAAGCCAGTCAATCGCTCGCATCTGAACAGTGTTCAAGGCACGCCCAAGCAGCTCACGCGATGCGCCGATGGAGTCGTCCAAGGATAAGCCACGTTTTAACTTCTCCCGCTCAAGCGCAAACCTTTCAGCGTCTCGATGCGCCTCCAGCACACGTAAGGTTTTATCAACGTCAGCGCCAGCAGGACTCTTCGCTGGTGCATCATCCCAGAAACGCAGCTCGCCTTTAGGTGGGATGGCAACCATTACGCACCTCCCGCGACAACAGGTAGCGTAGCGGCGACATAGCCGCTGAACGGCACTACGCTAATGCAAGGGTACTGGAGAGCCTGGGGCGTCGCGCTGGCGGCGTTATACGCTCGCTGTAAGTCATCAAACATGTGGTCAGATTTGGGGTTTAAAATATGCCTACTCATTGCGAAACACTCCACTTAGCGGCTCCCCAAAGCCGCTATTTTTTTGATTTTGTTGCAGTGCGCTTACGCGAATAAATATGGCCGGGGCATAACTCGCGAAATAGTTACATTTGCGCACGAAGGACCATCGCTTTAATTGTTATGCGGTCCTTGGATATTGGCTGGTACTAGAGCAGGTTTGGGCGTCTAGCCAAGTCAGAACATCCGCTTCGACATACCGTATGGCACGCCCAATTTTGCGGAATGCAGGCCCCTTACCTTGGGTGCGCCATATTTCGAGGGTATTGGATTTGAGACCCAGCAGTTCTGCGGTTTCGGTGTTGGTGAGAAGCTTCATTGGAGTGGTTTCCCTAGGGGAACTCACCGCGCATCCAAATGAAAAAGGCAGGCGGTGAGCAATCGGCGTCGCGTTTCCACGCGCCCAATGCTCGCCGCCTGCCTTAGCAGACTTCTCGTTGATCCGTTCTATCCCTCTATAGACAAAGAAGGCAAAGCATCCCGCTAGAACGGAAAGGCGAACTCGTTACGAGCCAAACCATACCCAGCTTTGCGCTGAAGGAGCAAATTATTTTTTCCTTTGCTTTATCTGATGTTCCTTTGTTTTTAACGCTATTCCTAACTTTTTAACGCACGTTAACGACGTAATCATTGACGACATTTCTACTTCCTGTAGCCGCTTCAGTGAGGCATGCCTGGTCAGTGATCCAGTCTGCAATACGCTGAACTTCCGGCCTCAGATATTGCAGATGCGAAGTCTCTAGGTAGTGACGCGCTGTCACGCCACGCGGGACATGGTTTGTCAGCAGTTCGATTTTGTGTAGGTCAATGCTGCATGAGGCTACGCCGACGGTCGTGAAGGTACGGCGCAGGTCATGAGGCGTGATCTTCGTGCCCGCTACCGCTGACAAATTCTTCATCGTGTCCCGTGGGTCTTTGAGGTGACCGCTCTTGCCCCAGGATGTGAAGACGTATGTGCTGCCCTTGACCCGCTGCCGTGTGGTCAACAGTTCAATGGCCTGAGTCGATAGTGGCAGCCATACCGGGTTCGAGTTCTTCGGGTCTGGTATGTGCCACCAGCCATCATCGAGGTTGACGCGATCCCACGTCAACGCTGACGCCTCGCCTATGCGCGCCCCCGTGAGCATGAGAAACATCACAAGGTCGAGACTGGCTAGGGTGTCGCGGTTGTACGCAACGTCACGGCTCTGCTGAAGGAATGACCAGACCTTGCCGATCTTGCTATCTGGAACGCGGCTAGTGCGTGGTCTGATCAGCGCCCACTTTTTATAGAGCACATCAACCGGGTTATCGACGATGACTGGCGATCCGTCCGGCTTCCGGTATTCACGAATGGCGTAGTTGATGAGGGCACGCAGAATCGAAAAACCCTGGTTCGCCTGTGCTGGCGCAGGGCCGTCGCCGCGTAAGCCCTTCGTCCTTATATCGTTGAAGCGTTTTGTGACCGCCTCACGAGAAATGGAGGCGACGGGCTTCTGCTGCCATGCCTCAAATGTCGTGGTCACATGGCGGTCAATCTCGCTTTTGCTGCTTTCTTTCAGTGGGCGGTCGCGCAAATAGCCGTCGGCTACCTGGCGCAGAGTCACCTTGATCGCAGCTTCCTCTTTGGCTGTTTCACGCGGGTCGATGCCCATGCGCATGTTTCGTAGGTGTTCGCGTGCGACGTCGCGTGCCTGATCGACGGTGAAAACGCCATGCGGGCCAATGGTGATGCGCGCCGACTTGCCATGCACCCGGCCTTGAACGATGTAAGTGACCTTTCCGGCGGAGGTACAGCGAAGGCCGAATCCCTTGGTTTCCCCACACCAATGCAACTCGTACCCGGCAGCAGGCGCAGCGAGTTTATCAACATAGGATTTTGTCAGCTTAGGCATAGCGCACCCCACCGACGTAAGTGCATGACACGACTGTGGTTAATATGAGCATGATGTCTTCCTTTAAAAAAGGAGGTTGACCACGCAGTCGGTGCCGTTGGCGCAGTCGCCGGCCGCATCTACTTTCAGGCGCGTGTGAGCGTATGGTAAGCAGTCTGCATAAAGTTAGGACAACCTACACCAAACGTGCAAGCGATCTAAGTTGTTGACCCATAAAGGCTCATATGGCTTACTTCAGCAGCGAAAAGCAGGGTGAAGCTGTCCTCCGGGATACTTGAAAACCGTCGACTGTAACAGGTCCATGAGTTCGAATCCCATCGCCTCCGCCATATTGAGTACGTTAGAGCCCTGATTAGTCAGGGCTTTTTCGTTTCTGGGGTTTGGTGGAAATCCCGACGTTCGGCATGTGTTCCATAACTATTATGGAAGCGTTCCATAACTCAACTCGTTTTGCCCCTCCTCGGCGTCCTGCCAACAGCTTCAACTCCCTGAGTGTGTCACCACATTTCCGCTGCTACGATGACCTTCTTTCATGGAAGAATCACTATGCCAAATTCAGACCTGCTCCCTTCCCTGCTCTACAAGATCAACGAAAACCAACTAGCCCTTGAGGCCGCCATCCTCGAACTGTCTAACTGGGTCGAGCAACGAGGCGCCGCTGATGTCGCAGAGAACGTGCGCGGCGCCCTGGAGGCCATCGACCGCAACGAGGAGTTCATCAAGATGACGCTCGCGGTGATGATGACCCCGGAATGACTTGGCGCCTAAAGCAGAAGAGATGGTGGTTAACACAACTCGCAAGCTAGGAGCGACGAGCCAAGCCACCACTACGGGAGGAGCCTGCTCGAGTTAAGTACGAGCTGATCAACGAAGAACTCCACATGCCCTCTGGGGCTGGTCGGCAAGGGTAAATCGTCGATCTTTCGAGCGATGCTCTGAAAAGCTTGCGCGCACTTGGAACGCGGAAACGCTTCGTAAATGGCGCGCTGCTTCTGCACCGCCTTGCGCATGCATTCGTCGTACGGCACCGCTCCCACATAACACAAGGCAACGTCGAGGAAGTTATCGGTGACCTTGGTCAATTTAGCGAACAGGGCTCGACCCTCCTGCGGGCTCTGCGTCATATTTGCCAGTACTTGGAAGCGGTTAATACCGTAATCACGACTAAGCAGTTTGATCAACGCGTATGCATCGGTGATCGAGGTCGGCTCGTCACTGACCACCAGCAACGCTTCCTGGGCTGCCCGGACGAAGCTGACCACCGAATCTCCGATGCCCGCGGCTGTGTCAATCACCAGCACATCGATACTGTCACCGATGTCACTGAAGGCCTGGATCAAGCCTGCGTACTGAGCCGGAGATAAACGCGCCATGTTCTGGATGCCTGAAGCCGCGGGGACGATTCGCACCCCACCCGGCCCCTGCACCAGTAAGTCGGATAGCTCACAGTGACCTTCGATTAAATCGGCAAGCGTGTACTGCGGGGAAAGGCCCAACAGGGCATCGATACTCGCCAAGCCAAGATCGCCATCCAGCAATACGACTCGCCTCCCAAGTTCCGCCAGCGCCAATGAAAGATTCACAGCCACAGTCGTCTTGCCGACGCCGCCCTTTCCGCCAGTCACGGCGATAACTTGTACAGAATGCACACCATCCATGTTATTTATCCCTTCCATGTGCAACGTGTGCGAGTAATTACCAACTATCTCCATTTGTGCAATGGTAGCCGAAAAGTGCAGATTCACGACCCCTAGCTATCACGGAACCACCAAAAACGCTGTAACCGACACAAAATCACACCCCAGTAATGCTGCGGTATGGGCTTGGATTGGCGCAGCCCTTATAGATCAAGGGTTGCAGCTTTCCGCTGTCTAAAACTCAACGTTCAGAACACTTCGCTTCGGCCCAGCAAAACCGAGATAGATCGCGTTAGTTTTAGACAGCGTTTCACCCTCCTCCGGCGCCCTGGCGAAAGAACACAATCCATCTATCGAAGTAGTGATTCAGCGCGGCCAGCTCACTGCGCAGCTTCTCGTTGTCAGTGGAGAGAGCATCGCGGCTGGCGGCCAGCTCGCCCACTTTCTCGCGGATGTGTTCCAGCGCCTGGTAGAGACGGATCGCCAGCTCGCCGCATTCCGGCTTTTCAATCTCGCCAGCGTCAAGCCCATCAATGACAGCGCGGACCATATCGCTTTCGATGCGCAGCTTGCCGATCAGCTCTTCGAGCTCAGCCTTGTTATCGCCACCCCCAACAACCAGCACCAGGTGCTGCTCGATTTCCTTCAGCGTGACTTTGGGCGTGTCGTCAGCTTCGTCTTCACGACCTTCGGTCACGTTCGCATCGATGATGCGCAGGCCAGCCTTCTTGGCCAGTGCCTTCACGTCTTCCTGGTACTGGTGGAACGGCCCCGGGAGATACCAGATGTTCTTGTTGCTCATGATCATGTCCTCGCTGAGCCGGACGCAAGCCCGACTCAGCCATCAGGGGTTACTTGGAAGCGTCACCGATCAGAGCCACACCAGCGGTGTGCTTGATGCTGGCAGCGGTTTTGTCCCAGTTGGTACCGGTCGCCAATTCAGCATCGGTCGGCGAAGCGCCGCCAGCAGTGGTGTCCCAGGTGTAACCCTTCATGCCCAGGCCGAAGGTGTAGTCGGTCTGAATGGTGGTTTCAATGCGACCCTTGCCGTTGGTGGTCTCGACGTTCGAGATGATGTCTCGGTTGTTCTACAACGCAACAGGCCGCACAAAACACAGCTTGGTTGGTGCGGTGTTTCGCACTTGGCCAACGCTGACCGTCCCCGGTGCGCTCGACTACGTGTCGAAGGATATCGACGGCCAGGGAGTGAGCATTTACCAACAGTCGCAATCGGTGATCGGGCATCTGCTCGAAGTCGGCCGTCACGGGCTGCTGGTGGATTACGCCGCCGTTGAGACTGGTACCGTGAGTAAAGCGGACGAACAAGCAGGTCGAGCCCGCGCCAGCGTTGCCAGTTACCCGGCCGAGTCCATTATTAACTGGAAGACTCGCCAAATTGGCGGCCAGCATCTGCTGAGCCTGGTCGTTCTGCGTGAAACTGTCGATGTCGATACTGATGACGGTTTCGGCAGTGAGAAGGTTGTGCAATTTCGCGTACTTCGCCTCGATTCCACGGGCGTTTACACACAGGAAGTGTGGGAAGAGGGCTCCAGCAAGACAGAAATGATTGTTGCTCCCTTCACTCCATTGAATGGCCTTGGTCAGCCTTGGCGCGTTATCCCGTTCCAGTTCCTTGGCAGCGAAAACAACGACACCAGCATCGACGACTCGCCGTTGTACGACATGGCCGAGGTAAATGTCGGCCACTACCGCAACAGTGCGGACTACGAGGAGGCGGCTTACCTGGTGGGCCAGCCACAGCCGTGGATGTCAGGCCTTGATGTGAAATGGCGCGATCATTTGGAGCAACAAGGCATTTTCCTTGGCTCGCGCGCTCCGTGGCTGCTGCCTGCTGGTGGCGCTTGCGGCTTGATGCAGGCCCAGCCGAACACGCTCGCCAAAGAAGCCATGGACGGCAAGAAAGAAGACATGGTGTCGCTTGGTGCCCGACTGATCGAACGGGGCAGTGCGGTGAAAACCGCAACGCAGGCAGACAACGATAGCGCCGCCGAACACAGCGTGCTGTCGCTGGTGGTCAGCAACGTCAGCGAGGCTTACAACCAGTGCCTGGTCTGGATGGCTGAGTTCGTTAACGCCACGGGCGAAACACTCTACAAGCTCAATCAGGACTTCAGCCAGATCACCCTGGACGCAACGATCCTCACTGCACTGTTCAACGCAGTGCAGGGCGGCAAGCTGCCGGCGGGCGACTTCTGGCAGTACCTGCGCGATCGCGGGGTTATCGATCCCGAGAACGCTGCAGTACTGTGCGTGTTTACGGCGGTTGTGATTGACAGGCGGTTTGTGATTTACAGCCTGAATGAAAATCTTGGTGGGGGCCTGATACGGATCTATGTGGCGTCTCTGTGTGACGACGGGGAAGCGTTACTGATGACCTGCATGTCCCCGAACGACTTCAAGATTGCTGCGCAAACCCTCAAAAACATCATAAACGATGCCCTGGCGCCGGCACCCCACATGACCGATGGGAGCTATCGGATACTTGACCTGCTGGAGACTCGGATCATTCCCGGGGATGTACACACCCACCGCACGTTGAAGGTCAACGAAACATGGGTGGAAAAGCTGTTGAATTTTCAACCCTCGCCAGGACCCTTTGTACAAACAACCATGAAAACTTCGACGCAGGATTTACATATCGAACTGGAGTGCACCGACTACTACTCGAAACTTACACGCTTTAACCAACATGAAGACGACCATCGTCAGGCTCCCCCTCCGCCCTTGAACAAGATCTCCCGAGATGCCCCCGCAGCTTCTCCGAAATCCATTACGACCCACGTAGCGTCAACTACCGCCCTGACAGCATCCGAGGAAACCGCGCCAATGACCCAAAATACCGTATCGCGCATTGAACAAAGCTTGCAGACACTCATGACGAACCTGAGCAACCATAAAGAAGCGCTGCAGAACAAACATGAGGAGTTCTATAACGTTCGACTTAAACAGGAGCGTCTTGACCGCGACTTGACTGCCCGTGAAGCCATGTTGGATCAACGGGAGGAAGAGTTGAGCAGAAGCGCTGCATCATTGACCATTGCCGAGGCGCAACTAAGTGAGTTGATCCACCTGATCAACGATGCCTCCGTTATTGCCTTGCCTCCAAAGTCCGATTGAAGCTTCAATCACCTTACGGTTGTAAGCCTCAAAGCCGCGAAAATTTGTGGATAGCTCGGCAATGAACCTGACTATTCCATATTCAGAGCAGTATTGAACGACCCTCGCCATGCCCCTGAACATCGTGAGCAATCGCCGTCAGGGTCAAGAGCGCACTGAATTCATGACCTGCTTCGTCCAGACAACATCCGGGCAAGGGTGTTATCACCGACCCAGTAATGATGGAACAGGCCAGCGAGCGCATGCAGGCCGATCAGCCAATAGCCGCTGCTGCCAAGCCATTCGTGCCAGTACTTGAATCGCTTGGCCAGATCCGGATCCACCGACACCGGTGCCGACAGATAGACGTCGAAATACGGCAAGGGCTTGCCTCCCGCAGCCAGCATCAACCAGGCCATCAGTGGCGTCACAATCATCAAGCCATACAGCGCCAGGTGCATCAGGTGTGACAGGCCGGTCTGCCAGGCCGGCGGCGTTGGCGTGATCGGCGGACGCGGCGTCAGACGCCCGAGCAGGCGAATCCAGACCAGAGCGAAAATGCTTATCCCGAACAGCCCATGCAACCCCAGGAACAGAGTTCGTGCGTTGCTGCCGCGCGGCAGCAGTCCTTTGATCTCAATGCACGCATACACGCCGACGAACAGCGCCAACATCAGCCAGTGCAGGGTAATCGACAGCTTTGCATAACGATCTGTGACTATCTCGCGGGTCATAAACACGCCTCATCAAAATTTAGGACGACTGCCGTGCGACAGCCTCTGAGCGGTTGCTTTGAACCGGCGGCACGCAGCCTGTCGGTCAAAACTTAAGACAGTCTGAAGAACAGCGCTCAACGAACCTTTTTCCACCTTCAGACTTCATTAAGAAATGCCTCGGATACTTCCCCCAAACTTATAGAGGGAGGCGTTCCGCCCATGCCCGATTTCGACTGGAACATTGCACTGCCGCTGCACTTCGGCCAGGCAGAAACGCCACAGATCGTCCTGTCCCGCGCCTTGCCCGGCGATGAACAGAGGCCGGTATTCGAGAACTTTATCCAGCAACGCTTTCGCAAGGTTCACGGTGCAGACATTCGTCAATTCATGCCGCAGTTGTTCGGCATAAGCAGCACCGACGGCGAACTGTGCGCGGTCGCCGGGGTACGCCTGGGCCGTGACGAACCGTTGTTTCTGGAGCGTTATCTGGACAAACCGATCCAGACATTGATCAGCGCCGTGGTGGAGCGTCCGGTGGACCCTGCCGGCATCGTCGAGGTCGGCAATCTGGCCGCCACCGACACCGGCAATGCCCGGATGAGCATCATTGCCATTACCTATTTGCTGGCCATGGGCGGGCTGGAATGGGTGGCATTCACCGGCAACATGGGCCTGGTCAACAGCTTTCACCGACTGGGCCTGAAACCGGTGACTCTCTGCGCCGCCGACCCGCAGCGACTGGGCGACGACCGGCACAGTTGGGGCAGCTACTACGAAAGCAAACCCTGGGTTCACGTCGGCAACATCCGCGCCGGCTTCATTCATCTGCGCAACATCGGTCTGTTCAGCCGGCTGGGCTTGCCATCGTCCCTTGACGGAGCCTGCCATGTCGCCTGAATGCCATCGATTCGAGCAGGCCTTGCGCAGCCATGCCGAGCACAAGAGCAACGTCATTGCCCTGTGGGGCGACACCCTGAAAATCGATTACGCCACGCTGTACGCTGAAGTGAAGTACCGCCAGCAACGTCTGCGCGATGAACAGGCAAGCGTCATCGCCCTGGCTCTGGACAACGGCGTCGAGGCCATACTCTGGGACTTGGCCGCGCTGTTCGAAGGCCTTGCTTGCGTGACCTTGCCCCCCTTCTTCAGCCCCGCACAGCGTGCCCACTGCCTGGAACAGAGCCAGGCAGAACGAGTGATTGCCGAACCGGAATTCGAAGCCGAACTGCTCGTTGCCGGGTATGAGAAAAGCGCCGAGTTCTGGCGACGCCCGTTCGCCGGCCCGAGCCGCATGCACCCCGGCACGGCCAAACTGACCTTCACCTCCGGCACCACCGGGACTCCCAAAGGCGTGTGCCTGAGTGCCGACAGCTTGTTGCGGGTAGCGCGGGAACTGGATCAGGCCAGCAAACCCACTGAACCACAGCATCACCTGGCGCTGTTGCCGCTGGCGATCCTGCTGGAGAACCTGGGCTGCTACGCCGCGCTCTACGCCGGTGCCACCCTGAGCCTGCCGAGCCAGAAAACCCTGGGCATCCGGGGCGCCAGCGGCGTCGATGTACCGCGCCTGCTCGGTTGCCTGGCCAGTCGTTCGCCCGAGAGCCTGATTCTGGTGCCGCAACTGCTGCTGATGCTGGTCAGCGCAACCGAACAGAACGCGTTCAATCCGCAAACACTGCGCTTTGCCGCCGTCGGTGGCGCGCGAGTCTCTAAGGACTTATTGCAACGCGCCCGGCACGTCGGCCTGCCGGTCTATGAAGGTTACGGCCTGTCCGAATGCGCTTCGGTCGTCTGCCTGAATCGCCCTGCAGCGTACCGTGCAGGTAGCGTCGGCCGGCCCCTGCCCCACGTCGAAGTGAAACTGGCCGAAGACGGTGAGGTACTGATCAAGGGCTCGCTCTTGCTCGGTTACCTGGGTGAGCCGGCCTACACCGGCGAGTGGTGGCACAGCGGCGATCTCGGGGAGTTCGACGCGCAGGGTTTCCTGTTCCTCAACGGTCGCAAAAAGCATCAATTCATCACCAGCTACGGGCGCAACGTCAACCCGGAATGGGTCGAAGCGGAACTCACCCAACGCCAACACATCGCCCAGGCTTTTGTGTATGGCGAGGCCCTGCCGCGAAATCATGCATTGCTGTGGCCCAATCGCCCGGACTGCACGGACGAACAACTGGCTGCTGCCGTCGCCGAAGCCAACGACGCGTTGCCCGATTATGCCCAGGTGCATCACTGGACACGCCTGAATGAACCCTTCACTGCCGCCAATGGCCTGCTGACCGCCAATGGCCGCCCGCGCCGGGACGCCATCGTCGCGTTATACCGCGCACAACTGACCGAATTCCCCCATTCCGAGGAGCCCGCATCATGACGTTTTTCGACACCCTGCAAGAAGCCACTCAACAAGAGCGCCACGAACTGTTCAACCTGCCGATCATCCTCGATGCGCTGCAAGGCCAGGTCAGTCTTGAAAGCTATCGGGCGTTTCTCGCTCAGGCGTACTACCACGTGCGCCACACCGTGCCGCTGATGATGGCGTGCGGCGCGCGCCTGCCCACACGCCTGGAATGGCTGCGCAAGGCGGTATGTGAATACATCGAGGATGAATACGGCCACGAACAATGGGTGCTCGACGACATAGCCGCCTGTGGCGGTGATCGCGAAGCGGTGCGCAACGGCCAGCCCTCGCTGCCGATCGAACTGATGGTCGGTTTTCTCTACGACCTGATTGCCCGGGGCAACCCGGTGGGGCTGTTCGGCATGGTCAACGTACTGGAAGGCACCAGCATCGCCCTGGCGACTCACGCGGCGGGCAGCATCCGTGAGCACTTGGCCTTGCCGGAAAGCGCCTTCAGTTATTTGAGCTCCCACGGTTCGCTGGACATCGAGCACATGCAGACCTATCGCCGGCTCATGAATCAACTCGACGACAGCGCCGACCAGGCCGCCGTGATCCATGCCTCGAAAGTGGTGTACCGGCTTTACGCCGACATGTTCCGCGTTTTGCCGGGCCGCCTGGAAGTCCAACATGCAGCTGCATGAGGCCCGTGTGGTCCTGACCGGCGCGAGTGGCGGCATCGGCATGGAGATCGCCAGCGCACTGTGCGCCGCCGGTGCCCGGGTCCTGGCCGTGGCTCGTCACCAGGAGTCACTGCTGCCGCTGCTCGCGCGCTATCCGCAGAATCTGCACTGGGTGGCCGCCGACCTGACGTTGCCCTTCGACCGGCACAAGGTACTGGCCGCCGTTGAGGCCATCGGCGGTATCAACCTGTTGATCAATGCCGCCGGCGTCAATCATTTCGCCATGCTGGAACAGCTCGATGACAGCGACATCAACGCCATGTTGGCGGTCAACGTCAGTGCACCGATTTGCATGACCAAGCTGCTGTTGCCGCAGCTCAAGCAAGCCGACAGTGCCATGGTGGTGAATGTCGGCTCGACCTACGGTTCGATCGGCTACCCCGGTTATGCCAGTTACTGCGCCACCAAGTTTGCCCTGCGCGGTTTTTCCGAAGCCCTGCGCCGGGAACTGGCGGATACCCGGGTCAGTGTTCTGTACGTGGCACCTCGCGCCACACGCACATCGATGAACAGCGCGGCGGCCCAAGCCCTGAACGATGCCCTCAAGGCCAATGTCGACGACCCGAAAACCGTGGCCTCGGCCGTCCTCCACGCAATCGCCGGCGACCACCGCGACCTTTACCTGGGCTGGCCGGAACGTTTTTTCGTGCGTCTCAACAGCCTGTTGCCCAACCTGGTGGATCGAGGCCTGCGCAAGCAATTGCCACTGATCCGCCGTCTGAGCCACAAACCCGAGAACGAGCAAAAACCATGAAAAAAATCTTTGCCTGCCTTTTGATAGGCGCCTTCAGCCAGATCGCCTGGGCCCTCGACAGCGCCGACCAGCAACGCCTCTCTGCCCTCCAGCAGAGTTGGGCGCACATTCAATACGAAATGCCGGAAAAACAACGCGAGCAAGCCTTCGAACAACTGGCCGCGCAAGCCTCCGCCTTCAGCCAGGAACGCCCGGCCGTGGCCGAAGCGTGGATCTGGAAAGGCATTGTCACCAGCAGTTGGGCCGGCGCCCAAGGCGGGCTCGGGGCATTGGGCAAAGCCAAAGACGCCAAGGCTGACCTGGAAAAATCCCTGACTCTGGACCCCAAAGCCCTGCAAGGCTCGGCTTACACCAGCCTCGGCGCACTGTATGACCGCGTACCGGGCTGGCCCATCGGTTTTGGTGATTCAGACAAGGCCGAACAACTGCTCAAGCTTGCCTTGCAGATGAACCCCAATGGCATCGACAGCCTGTACTTTTGGGGCGATCACCTTTACCGTCAAAAGCGCTACTCTGAGGCCAAGGCAGCGTTGCAAAAGGCGCTGCTGGCCGCCCCTCGCCCCAACCGCGAAACGGCCGACGCCGGGCGCCGCAAAGAGATCGAGACGTTGCTGGTGGACGTAAACAGAAAACTCGACTGACAGGAGTTCGCGTGCGTTTATTACTGATCGAGGATGACGTCGCCCTCGGCGAAGGCATTCACCAGGCCCTCGGGCGCGAAGGCTACACCGTCGACTGGATCAAGGACGGCAGCAGCGCCCTGCATGCCTTGCTCAGTGAAACCTTCGACCTGGCCGTGCTTGATCTCGGCCTGCCGCGCATGGACGGTCTCGAAGTGCTGCGACGCCTGCGCGACAGCGGTTCCAACTTGCCGGTACTGATACTCACTGCCCGCGATGCCACCGAAGACCGCATCGCCGGGCTGGATGCCGGCGCCGATGACTATCTGATCAAACCGTTCGACCTGGCCGAACTCAAAGCCCGGTTGCGCGCCCTGCTGCGGCGCAGCGCCGGACGCGCGCAAATGCTGATCGAGCACGCCGGCATCAGCCTCAACCCCGGCACGCAGCAAGTCAGCTATCTTGGCCAGCCCGTGGGGCTGACACCCAAGGAATACCAGTTGTTGCACGAATTGCTCTCGCCACCGGGGCGCGTCATGACCCGCGATCATTTGATGCAATTGCTGTACGGCTGGAATGAAGAAGCGGAAAGCAACACCCTGGAAGTGCACATCCATCACCTGCGCAAAAAATTCTCCACCGACCTGATCCGCACCGTTCGGGGTGTGGGCTATCTGGTGGAGGAACGTCGATGACGTCGATCCGTCGCCGTACGCTGACGCTGATCATCGGCTTGATGCTCGCCGGGCTGGCGGTGATCAGCCTGTTTAACGTGCACGACAGCAACCACGAAATCGCCGAGGTCTACGATGCGCAACTGGCGCAGAATGCCCGCCTGTTGCAAGGCGTGATGCGCATGCCGTTGGCGAGTCAGGAACATGCGGATCTGTACCAGGCGTTCAATACGGCGCTGGGCGAGGCCGTGCCTCGCGGCGATGGTCATCCGTACGAAAGGAAAATCGCCTTTCAGGTGTGGAGTCCCAAAGGTGAAGTGCTGGTGCACACCGCCAGTGCGCCCTCGTTCGGCACGCCACCGAACACACCCGGTTTCAGTGACGTGGTGGATTTGAACAATCGTCACTGGCGCGCCTTTGTCCTTGAAGACAAACAAAATGGCCTGCGTATCTGGGTCGGTGAACGTGACGATGTGCGGGCGGATCTGGTCGATCGCATCGTCCGCCACACCCTGTGGCCGAACATGCTGGGCAGCCTGATCCTCGCGGCGATGGTTTGGCTGGCCATCGGCTGGGGGCTCAAGCCGTTAGCCGATATGGCCGCAACCCTGCGCGCACGCCATAGCGGCTCGCTGGAGCCGCTGCAAATGACACCGCTGCCCAGCGAACTGGAACCGATGCAGGCGGCACTCAACCGCATGCTTGCGCAAATTCAGGACGTGCTCGGACGTGAGCGGCGCTTCATTGCCGACGCCGCCCACGAAATGCGCACGCCCTTGGCCGTCTTGCGGGTGCACGCACAAAACCTGCTGGAGGCCGGCACCGAAGATGACCGACGCGAATCACTTGAACACCTGATCGCCGGCGTCGATCGTACCAGCCGCCTGGTCAACCAATTGCTGACCATGGCGCGTCTCGAACCGAAAACGGCAGCCAAAATCCCTCCCCCCATTGACCTGACAGCCACCGTTCGAGAAAGCCTGGTGCAGTTGACTCCCTGGCTTTTGAGCAAAGGACTTGAACTGGTTTTCGATGCGGATGATGACATCGGCCCGGTCAGGGTCGATTCGGCCGACATCCACATTGCCTTGAACAATTTAGTGACGAATGCGGCAAATTTTTCACCGGCTAACGGTTTGATCAGCGTGCGCCTGGAAAGAAAAGAAGATCGCTATGAGTTATCCGTCGAGGACGAAGGCCCGGGAATCGAAGAGTCGGAACGCAATCGGCTCCTTGAGCGCTTTTACAGCCGTGGCAATGGCCAAGGGGCAGGCCTGGGGCTGGCCATCGTCAAGGCAATCGCAGATCGTACGGGAGGGGAAATCAAGCTGGAAAATCGAACGCCAACGGGGACCCGTGCGACGTTAGTGATTTGCCCTCGCTAAGTTGAGTTTGAGTTAACAAGACCCGAGAAAAACGACAAAGCCCCGATCGCTCGGGGCTTTGTCGTTTCTGGTGTTTGGGAACGCTTGCCTCAATCCGCCTGCACGGTGACTTGCTGCTGTTCACCCAACCCCGCGATGCCCAAACGAATGGTCTGCCCCGGACGCAGGAAAACCGGCTGTGGCTTGATGCCCAAACCGACGCCCGGTGGCGTGCCCGTCGAAATCACATCGCCAGGTTGCAGGCTCATGCAACGACTCAGGTAAGCAATCAGTTGCGGCACGTTGAAGATCAGCGTCCGCGTATTCCCTTGCTGGTAGCGGTGTCCGTCGACATCGAGCCACAGGTCCAGCGCATGCGGATCGGTGATTTCATCGCGGGTTACCAGCCATGGGCCGAGCGGGCCAAAGGTATCGAAGCCTTTGCCCTTGTCCCAGGTACCGCCCCGCTCCAGTTGCCATTCGCGCTCAGAGACATCGTTGATCACGCAATAGCCGGCGACATGCTCCATGGCGTTGGCTTCATCGATGTTGCGCCCGCCTTTGCCGATGACCACGCCGAGTTCGACTTCCCAATCGGTCTTCTTTGAACCGCGCGGGATCTCGATGTTGTCGTTCGGACCGCAGATGGCACTCGTCCACTTGTTGAAGATGATCGGCTCTTTCGGCACTTCCATGTTCGACTCGGCCGCATGGTCGGCGTAGTTCAGACCAATGCACACGAACTTACCGACCTGGCCGACGCAGGCGCCTATCCGTGGCTTACCGGCAACGATGGGCAGGCTGGACGGATCGATGGCGGCAAGCGTTGCCAGGCTTTCCGGGCTCAGGGCCAGTCCGGCGATGTCCGGTACATGCGCCGAGAGGTCGCGGATCTGATTATCGGCATCCAGCAGGCCCGGTTTTTCCGAACCTTTTTCGCCATAACGCAACAGTTTCATTTAGTTCTCCTGCTCAAACCGAAAGTGCGAAGCGGGTTTCAGATGCTCATGCCGCCATCGATGACATGCACACCGCCTGTGGTGTAGGCGGACGCATCGCTGCCCAGGTACAAAGCCAACTGGGCGATCTCGTCGGCACTGCCGATGCGACCCATGGGTTGGCGCTCAAGAAATTGCTGGTAGACCCGTGCTTCGTCGACGCCTTGTTGCGCGGCCTGTGCGGCAATGCGCTGACGCAGCGACGGCGATTCCACGGTACCGGGGCAAATGGCGTTGCAGCGAATGCCCTGACTGATGAAGTCGGCGGCAACCGCCTTGGTCAGCCCTACCACCGCCGCTTTGCTGGCAGCATAGGCAAAACGGTTGGGCACGCCTTTGATGCTGGAAACCACCGATGACATGTTGATGACTGATCCACCTCCGCGTTCCAGCATCCCCGGCAGGAACGCGCGGATCATGCGGTACATGGCGGTGACGTTGATGTCCATCGACCGCGCCCAGTCCGCTTCATCGCATTCGAGAATGTTGCCACTGTGCACGTAGCCCGCGCAGTTGAACAGCACGTCCAGTGCGCCGATGCGCTCACTGATTTCGCTGATGGCGGTGGTCGATGTCACGTCCAGGGTAATCGCCGTTATGCCTTCAAGCCCTTCCAGCCTGCTGATATCGAGGTCCGTGGCAAACACTTCGGCACCGGCCCGGGCAAAGGCAATGGCGCTGGCCATGCCGATACCCTGCCCCGCCGCCGTGATCAGCACCCGTTTGTTCTGCAGGTTCATGCAGCCTCCAGCTTCGCGGTGAGGGGTGCTGTTTTAGGGGTTCTGCCGAGCATCGACGCGGGAATGGCGAGGATCAGCCCGCCGCTGACGAACAAGCACAGCGCCAGAACGTAGGTGCCGTTGTTGATATTGCCGGTCAGGTTTTCAGCGACGGCGGTGATCATCGAGCCGGTGAAACCGGAGAGGTTGCCGAAGGCGTTGATCATGCCGATACCCGCCGCAGCGGCGACGCCGGAAAGCACGGTTCCCGGCAGGGTCCAGTAAATCGGCATCAGGCTGAGGATCCCCGACGCAGATACGCTGAGGAACAACACGGACAACACCAGGTTGTCGGCGAAATACGCGCTAAGAATCAACCCCAAACCACCGATGAAGGCGGGAATCGCCGCGTGCATACGACGCTCACCGGTCCGGTTGGAGTGCCGTGCGTTGAGCAGCATCGCAACCGTGGCAATCGAATAGGGAATGGCGGTCAGGAGGCCAATGTGCAAGCTGTTGGTGATGCCCGTGCTCTTGATGATCGAAGGCATCCAGAACGCCAGGCCGTAGAAGCCGGTGTTGAAGGTCAGCAGGATCAGCACCAGCAACCACACCCGCGGATTGAAAAACACCTCGCTCAGGCGCGAAGCCTTGCCCTGGTTATCGGTTTGCAGATTGGCCTTGAGCAAGGCTTTCTCCGCAGCGGACAGCCATTTGGCGGAGTCGATGTTGTTGGCCAGGCAGACGATGACGACGAACGCCATGATGATCGAGGGAATGCCTTCGATGATCAGCATCCATTGCCATCCGGACATGCCCTGCACGCCTTGCATGCTGCTCATCAACCAACCGGAAAGGATCCCGCCCAGGGTCAGGCTGACCGGCAATGCCATCAGGAACCCGGACATCACCCGGCTTTGCCGATGGGTCGGAAACCAGTAGTTGAGGTACAGAATCACACCCGGGAAAAAGCCGGCTTCACAGATGCCCAACAAGAAGCGCAGCACGTAGAACATCGTGCTCGATTCGATGTGGAAGAAACCCGCCAGTGGCACGGTGAACGCCACGGCCATGGAGATTACGGCCCAGGTCAACATGATCCGGGCAATCCAGAAGCGCGCGCCGTAGCGATGCAGCAACAGGTTGCTTGGCACTTCAAACAGGAAGTAGCCCCAGAAGAACATACTGGCGCCCAAGGCATAGACGGTGTTGCTGAACTGCAGCTCGTTGAGCATGTCGAGTTTGGCAAAGCCGATATTGACCCGGTCCAGATAAGCGGCCATGTAACACAGGAGCAGGACAGGAAGAATTCGCCAGATCACCTTGCGGTAGGTCCGGTCTTCAAATTCGAGTGCGCTGGCCTGCGCCTGCGCGGGCAATTGCTCGGATATCGTTTGCATGAGGTAACCCCTGGGCATGTGGACATGCCTGATTGTTTTTATCGAATGGGTCAGGCCGAGTGAACCGTTCACTCGGCATAGCGCAATGACTAGAGTGCTTCGGTGGTTTTTTCTCCGTTGACCAGGCGCGTCAGTCCCAATGGATTGCGGTTCTTCAGCGCGTCAGGAAGCAAGGCGTCAGGGAAATTCTGGTAGCAGACCGGGCGCAGGAAGCGATCGATGGCCAATGTGCCAACCGAGGTGCCACGGGCATCGGATGTCGCCGGCCAAGGACCGCCGTGGACCATGGCATCGCAGACTTCCACACCGGTGGGGTAACCATTGACCAGTACGCGACCGACTTTTTGCTCAAGCAGCGCCACCAGGTCGGCGGACTGTTCCAACTCTGCCGTCTCCCCCAGCAAGGTCGCGGTCAGTTGGCCGCGTAAACCGTGCAAGGCCGCCAACAGTTCGGCCCGATCGGCCACCTCGACCACCACGGTGGCCGGACCGAAGATTTCTTCCTGCAGCAACTCGTTGCCCGTCAGCAGCAGGCTGGCATCTGCCTGGAACAATTGCGCCTGCGCCTTGTTGCCCTGCTGTGCCCGCCCGGCCAGATGAATGATCTGTGGATGCGCCAGCAACGTTTCGCAACCGTGAACGTAACTGCGCAGGCCGCCCGCATTGAGCATGGTTTGCGCGGGCTGATCAGCCATCAAGGCACTGAGCGTCTGCACAAAGTGGCTGAAGGCCGGTGAGCGAATGCCGATGACCAGGCCGGGATTGGTGCAGAACTGCCCCGCGCCCATGACCACCGACGCCGCCAGTTCGGTAGCGATGCGCTCGCCGCGCACTTGCAGTGCCTCGGGCAGGACCAGTACCGGGTTGATGCTGCTCATCTCGGCAAATACCGGGATCGGCTGCGGGCGGGCGGCGGCCATGTCGCACAGCGCCCTGCCGCCCTTGAGTGAACCGGTGAAACCGACGGCCTGAATCAGCGGATGCTTGACCAGCGTTTCACCCACGCCGGCACCGAAGATCATGTTGAACACGCCCTCGGGCATGCCGGTATGCTCGGCGGCGCGAACGATGGCTTCGGCCACTCGTTCGGCGGTCGCCATGTGTCCGCTGTGGGCTTTGAACACCACTGGGCAACCGGCGGCGAGCGCAGCCGCGGTGTCACCTCCAGCGGTAGAAAATGCCAACGGAAAGTTACTGGCGCCGAACACCGCCACCGGGCCGACACCCAGGCGACACTGACGCAGATCGACGCGCGGCAAGGATTGGCGTGCCGGGAGTGGCAGATCGATGCGTGCACCGTAGAAGTCGCCGCGACGCAGGGCCTGGGCGAACAGGCGCATCTGGCCGCTGGTGCGAGCGCGTTCGCCCTGGATGCGTGCCGCCGGCAAAGCGGTTTCCTGGCAGACCAGGGCAACGAAATCGTCGCCCAGTGCATCCAGCTCTGTGGCAATGGCCTCAAGGAACTCGGCACGACGGGCGGCCGGTAGATGACGATAAACCGGATAGGCCTGGGCGGCGGCCGTTGCCGCGGCGTCCACTTCCTCGACCGTGGCCTGAATGAACGCCGTGGGCAATGGTTGCCCGGTCGTCGCATCAACGCTGTGCAACACCACCGATCCGGCGGCGCTGCGGCCTCCCGCGATGAAATTGTGTCCGGACAGTTCGGGCATGACAGTCTCCTGACCCTGATTGAAAGCTGGTCGCTACTGTACTGTCGCGAATCGATTCTTTCCCAATGGCATTTTTGGATTAACCGATAACGATCCGTTATCGAATTAGCCGATAAACCCCATCGGATTTAACTCGCCGAATCGTTGTTCAAACGGGCGTTGTCCTTGAGTATTTCGGCAAATTCCAGAGCCGCCCCCACCAGTTGCTCGCCCTTGCGGGTGAGGATGCCGTAGTCCTGCGGGACCAAATGCAAAGGCGTATCCAGCGTCTTGAGCTGACCGCTTTCGAGCAGTGGGTTGACCATGGCATTGGGCAGCATCCCGATCATCGGCCCACGCTGCAGCACCTGGAGGAAGGTCTGCATCGAAATGGTGTCGACGGTGTTGCGAGGCATGCCCACGCCGGCTTCGGCGAACGCGAGTTCCATGCGCCCGCGAATCGGCGTACCCACCGGGTAAAGAATCCATGGCAAGTCCACCAGTTGCTCCAACGAGATGGGGCCGACACCTGCCAGCGGGTGGCGGTCGTTGACCACAATGCAGAACGGTTCGGGAGCCAGCGGTTGAAAGTCGTACCGCTGCTGCTGGCTTTGATCGGTGAAACGGGCGATGGCCAGGTCCAGCTTCTTCTCTTCAAGCATTTCCATCAGGTGGTTACTGGTTTGCTCCACCACCTCGATCGACAGCAATGGCCAACGCTGTTTGATCTGCAAGATCGCCTCGGGCAGGGCCACCGCCGTAGCGGCAAATATTCCGCCGACCTTGAGGTGACCGTGCCCCCCCTCGCGCAGGCTGCTGATTTGCTCGACGAAGGAGCGCGCATCGTTCAAGGCGATTTGCGCATAGCGCAACACGTGTTCGCCCAGCGCCGTGGGCGGCATGGCCCGTGGTTGGCGCTCGAACAAGGCGAAACCGAGCAGGCTTTCGATCTCTTTGAGCATCTTGCTGATGGCCGGCTGGCTGAGGTTCATCTGTTGCGCCGCCAGGTGCATGTTACGGGTGCGCCCCAACGTGTCGATCAGCAGCAAATGCCTGAACTTGAGCCAACCGCAGAAACTGGAGAAGGACAGATCTGACATGAACACGCCTCGCACAGGTAATAACCGCAAGTTATCGAATACTGAATTTATCTCATTGGAGTTTATCGACTGTCCGTCCTAGCGTGAAGTCTTTACGAACCAGGAAGATGCCCCATGTCGCTATTGCTTACTCCCGAAAACACCCTGCCCGTCGATGGCGTCGCCGGTACCTTGATCGGCCGCGCCTGGGTACCAGGCCAGATCGCCGGACCCTCGCCGATCGTCCTGCGCGCCGACGGCGTGTTCGATCTGTCGGAGCGCTTCGCGACCCTGAGTGACTTGCTGGAATCGGACGCTCCTCTGTCGGCAGTGCGCGAGACGCCGGGCACCTTCATTGCCAGCATCGAGGCCCTGCTCGCCAACACCGGACCTGACGCCGACCCGTCCCGACCTTACCTGCTGGCCCCTCTGGACTTGCAGGTGATCAAGGCCGCCGGCGTGACCTTCGCCGCCAGCATGATCGAGCGTGTGATCGAGGAGCAGGCCGGTGGTGACGCCGCCAAAGCCGAAGCCGTGCGGGCCACCGTGCATGGCGTAATCGGTGACAACCTGCGTTCGATCGTTCCTGGCTCAGAGCAGGCCATGCGTCTGAAAGACTTGTTGATCGAACAAGGCATGTGGTCGCAATACCTGGAAGTGGGCATCGGCCCGGACGCGGAAATCTTCACCAAGGCACCGGTTCTGGCCTCTGTTGGCAGCGGCAGCCGGATTGGCATTCATCCGGGTTCGCAGTGGAACAACCCGGAACCGGAAGTGGTGCTGGCGGTGAACAGTCGCGGGCAGATTCACGGTGCGACCCTGGGCAACGACGTCAACCTGCGAGACTTTGAAGGCCGCAGCGCGCTGTTGCTGAGCAAGGCCAAGGACAACAACGCATCCTGCTCGATCGGGCCGTTCATCCGCCTGTTCGACGAGCATTTCAGCCTGGACGATGTCCGCGCCTGCGTGGTCGACCTTGAGGTGCAAGGTGAGGATGGTTACCGGATGCACGGATCGAGCTCCATGAGCCAGATCAGCCGTGACCCGCAGGACCTCGCCGGCCAGACCCTCAACGCCAATCACCAATACCCCGATGGTTTCCTGCTGTTTCTCGGTACCCTGTTCGCGCCCACTGAAGATCGTGATCATGTCGGCAGTGGTTTCACCCACAAACTGGGGGACCGGGTCAGCATCAGCAGCCCGTTGCTCGGCAGCCTGCACAATCAGGTGACCCACAGCTGCGAGGCAACGCCTTGGACCTTTGGCGTGAGCGCCTTGCTGCGTAACCTGGCGTCCCGAGGACTGCTGCCACGCTGATCCAGAACAGATTGTCGATTCATCCAATTACAAGAGAGACATGAATCATGAGTGACACCCCTAAACGCCGTCTGCGCAGCGAGCAATGGTTCAACGACCCTGCCCACGCGGACATGACTGCCCTGTATGTCGAACGCTACATGAACTACGGCATGACCCGAGAAGAGCTGCAATCGGGTCGCCCGATCATTGGCATCGCCCAGACCGGCAGCGACCTGACACCTTGCAACCGTCATCACCTGGAACTCGCGCAGCGGGTCAAGGCCGGCATTCGTGATGCCGGTGGCATCCCCATGGAATTCCCCGTCCACCCGATCGCCGAACAGTCACGCCGGCCTACTGCCGCACTGGATCGGAACCTGGCCTATCTGGGACTGGTGGAGATTCTTCACGGTTATCCGCTGGATGGTGTTGTACTCACCACCGGTTGCGACAAGACCACCCCGGCCTGCCTGATGGCCGCCGCCACCACTGACCTGCCGTCCATTGTGCTGTCCGGCGGGCCGATGCTCGACGGTCATCACAAGGGCGAACTGATCGGCTCCGGCACCGTGCTCTGGCACGCGCGCAACCTGATGGCGGCCGGTGAAATCGATTACGAAGGCTTCATGGAAATGACCACCGCGGCATCGCCTTCGGTGGGTCACTGCAACACCATGGGCACCGCACTGTCGATGAACGCACTGGCCGAAGCGCTGGGCATGTCGTTGCCCGGTTGCGCGAGTATTCCGGCGCCCTACCGCGAGCGCGGTCAAATGGCCTACGCCACCGGCAAGCGCATTTGCGAACTGGTGATGCAGGATGTACGCCCGTCACACATCATGACCCGCGAAGCCTTCGAAAACGCCATCGCCGTCGCGTCGGCGCTCGGCGCGTCAAGCAACTGCCCTCCGCACCTGATCGCCATCGCCCGGCACATGGGCGTCGAGTTGAGCCTGGATGACTGGCAACGGATTGGCGAAGATGTGCCGCTGCTGGTCAATTGCATGCCGGCCGGCAAATACCTGGGCGAAGGTTTCCATCGCGCGGGCGGCGTGCCATCGGTCATGCATGAACTGCAAAAAGCCGGGCGCCTGCACGAAGACTGCGCCACGGTCAGCGGCAAGACGATCGGCGAAATCGTCAGCTGCAGTCTGACCAGCAACGCTGACGTGATCTATCCCTTCGAGACCCCTCTCAAACATCGCGCGGGCTTCATCGTTCTCAGCGGTAACTTCTTCGATAGCGCAATCATGAAAATGTCGGTGGTCGGCGAGGCGTTCCGCAAGACCTATCTATCCGAGCCAGGCGCAGAAAACAGCTTTGAAGCACGGGCAATTGTGTTCGAAGGACCGGAGGACTATCACGCCCGAATCGACGACCCGGCGCTGGAAATCGACGAGCGTTGCATCCTGGTGATTCGTGGTGCCGGCACCGTGGGCTACCCCGGTAGCGCCGAAGTGGTGAACATGGCGCCACCGGCAGCACTGATCAAGCAAGGCATCGACTCTCTGCCGTGCCTGGGCGACGGTCGCCAGAGCGGCACCTCGGCCAGCCCTTCGATCCTCAACATGTCTCCGGAAGCCGCTGTCGGCGGAGGTTTGGCGCTGCTGAAAACCAACGACCGCCTGCGTGTGGACCTCAACGCAAGATCGGTAAACCTGCTGGTCGACGAAGCCGAAATGGCCCGCCGTCGCGCCGAGTGGACGCCCAACATCCCCGCGTCCCAAACGCCCTGGCAAGAGCTGTACCGGCAATTGGTTGGACAGTTATCGACGGGCGGATGCCTGGAGCCGGCCACCCTTCATATGCGGGTCATCGCTCGAAGTGGCGGCGAGCCGCGTCATTCGCACTGACAGCTTTTGCGCAGCCCTGCTATTTCGGCCGGGCAGAATCTGCTGATCGATGGCGGCGCGATTCGCTCAAGTCAGTAGGTCCGCCGCTGCGCATCGCTCCTCGAGCAAACGCACGAACATGGTCAGGCTTTGCGACACCGTCCCCCGGCGCCACACCAGCCAGGTTCGCAAATAGCGAAAGGACTCAGACAACGGCCACACACTCACGGTGGTGCAGCCCGGCATGCTTTCGAGCATGCTGCGCGGCATCAGCGCCAGGCCAGCCCCGGAGCTGACACAGGCCAGCATGCCGTGATAGGACTCCATTTCGAAAATCTTGCCGGGCACTGCGGCGTCCTTGGCGAACCAGCTTTCAAAGTGGTGGCGATAAGAGCAATTGGAACGAAAGGCGTAGATGTTTTCGCCGTTCACGTCTTGCGCGCGGTGGATCGGGGCATGGTTGAGCGGCGCGATCAGCACCATCTCTTCCTCGAAGGCCGGCACGCCCTCCAGTGCCGGGTGCAGCACCGGCCCGTCGACAAACGCAGCGGCCAATCGACCCGAGAGCACGCCGTCGATCATGGTTCCGGAAGGACCGGTGGACAAGGCCAGCTCGACTTTGGCGTGCTTCTGGTTATAGGCGGCCAACAGCCCAGGAATACGCACCGCCGCCGTGCTCTCCAGCGAACCGAGGGGAAACGATCCTTGCGGCTCTTCCCCGGCAACCGTCGTGCGGGCCTCCTGGACCAGGTCGAGGATGCGTCGGGCATAGTCGAGAAAACTCCAACCGGCCGGCGACAGCCGCAGGCGGCTTTTCTCGCGGATAAACAGGTCCACGCCCAGATCCTGCTCCAGTTGCTTGATCCGCGTCGTCAGGTTCGACGGCACCCGATGGATATGCTGAGCGGCCACGCTGATGCTGCCGTGCTCGGCGACAGCTTTGAAAATTTCGAGCTGAACCAGATCCAAGTCATTCTCCAAACGTGAACGGTACGATCAGTATTATTCAGTTTCCAGAAAACAAATGCCACCGTAGTCTGAACCCATCCCCACCCCGCAGGACGGTGCCATGACCCATGTTTCCAGCCTCACCCATGCCATTTCGATCAACCCCGCCAACGGCGAGCAGATCGGCCACTACCCTTTTGAATCCGATGCGGCGCTGCAATCCGCACTGTCACGCGCTGCGGCCGGGTTTCGTGCCTGGCGCGGCACACCGGTGGCGCAACGCGCGCAACGGCTGATCGCCCTGGCCAGCGTCTTGCGCAACAACGCAGAAGCGATGGCAACCATGATCACCCTGGAGATGGGGAAGCCGATCAGTCAGGCCCGTGGCGAAATCGAAAAGTGTGCGCAGCTCTGCGAATGGTACGCCGAGCACGGCCCGGCCATGCTCAACGCTGAACCGACACTGGTTGAGGGCGGGAAAGCGCGCATTGAATACCGCCCGCTCGGCCCGATTCTCGCGGTAATGCCATGGAACTTCCCGATCTGGCAGGTACTACGTGGCGCCGTTCCGGTACTGCTCGCCGGCAACACCTACGTGCTCAAACACGCACCAAACGTGATGGGCAGCGCTTACCTGTTGCTGGATGCCTTCAAGCAAGCCGAATTCCCTGAAGGGGTTTTCGAAGTCATCAACGTCACGCCGGACGGCGTTTCCACGGCGATCAAAGATTCACGCATTGCAGCGGTGACCCTCACCGGCAGCGTGCGGGCCGGCATGGCCATCGGCGCGCAGGCCGGTGCAGTGTTGAAAAAATGTGTATTGGAGCTCGGTGGTTCCGACCCTTTTATCGTGCTCAACGATGCCGACCTCGACGATGCGGTGAAAGCCGCCGTCATTGGCCGTTATCAAAACACCGGGCAAGTCTGCGCAGCGGCCAAACGCCTGATTGTCGAGCAAGGCATCGTCGAGGAGTTCACACGCAAGTTCGTCGAAGCCACGCGCAAACTGGTAGTCGGTGATCCACTCGCCGCCACCACGTACGTCGGCCCGATGGCCCGCTTTGATCTGCGTGATGAACTGGATCAACAAGTGCGCGATACCCTGGAAGAAGGCGCGACATTGTTGCTGGGTGGCAAGAAAGCAGAAGGCCCCGGCAACTTCTACGAGCCAACGGTTTTCGCTGATGTCACCGACCAGATGACCTCGTTCAAGCAGGAACTGTTTGGCCCGGTCGCGTCGATCATCACCGCACGCGATGCCGCCCACGCGCTGGAATTGGCAAATGACAGTGAATTCGGCCTCGCTGCGACTATCTACACCGGCAACGTAGAACGTGCCCAACAGATGGCCGGCGAACTGGAAACCGGTGGCGTATTCATCAACGGTTACTGCGCCTCCGATCCGCGCGTCACCTTCGGCGGCGTGAAGAAGAGCGGTTTTGGTCGCGAGCTTTCGCACTTCGGCGTGCGGGAATTCTGCAACGCGCAGACGGTGTGGCTGGATCGTCACTAAGTGCAGGGATGAAGCCTTGAAAGCTGGCTACAGGTGAATTTTGTGGCGCCTTCAAGGCATAAAAAAGCTGCCGCTTCATAAGCGGCAGCTGATGGTTTATCGGCTGGAGGTTCGCTGCGGGACTGAGCAAAACCAAGGCATGACCATTCTTCAAAAGCGCAGGATTTACTCAAGAAGCGCCTTGGACAACTCACGGACATGCACGCCAACCACTCTGGCCGCCTTCGACAGCGGATGCTGGTGGGTAAACGCCAAGGCAATCGTCCGTTTGATCTCCGGCCTGGTGATTCGCACGGCATCGAGCAACCCGCGTTCGACATCGTCCTGCACCGCCAGAAAAGGCAGGATGGTGAACGCTCCGCCTGTCGTCGCCACATCCTTCATTGCGTTCAGCGTGTCGACTTCGATAGCCACGTTCAACGAGAGCTGATGTTTGCGCGCCAACTGGTCCAGGGTGGTCCGTAACCCGTTGGGGCGAGAAGGCAGGATCAGCGGAAAATCCGCCAACGCAGCAAACTCGATCGATTGCTTGAGCCCATTGAGGCTTCCCGCTTTACCCACCAGGTACGTATCAACGACGCCCAGGGTTTCTTCGTCACGCGCGTTGGATATGCCGTAGCGATTAACGACTATCAGGTCCAGCGCACCTGCTGCCAGTTGCTCATCAAGATCACCGCTGAAGCCCTCGACCACATGCAGGCGGACGCCGGGGGCATGGGTTTGCAGCTTGGTGAACAGCATGGGCAGCAACCTTCTCGACATCGACGGCAGCACACCGATGTGCACCGTCCCTGCCGGCACGCCTGAGGACTCCCTGACCAACGTTTCCAGGCGCTCGGCCTGAGCGAGCAGCAAACGAATCTCCGGTAGCACAAGCCGCCCAAAATCCGAGACGACCAGACCACGCCCAGTGCGCACGAATAGCTGATCGCCCCACTCGACCTCCAGTTGCGCCAGTTGCCGGCTGACCAGCGACTGAGCGGTGCCCAGCGCCACTGCGGTTCGGGAAATAGACCCGAGCTCGTCCATCAGCAACACGCTTTGTAGCTGTTTCAGATTCATCAACCTCGCCCTCAGCGCCCTCTTCCAGTGCTCGAAACATAAACGACAGCCTTGCATCAAGCCATCACTATTTGATGTATCTGATATCGCCTTTATGACACTTCCAGATGGGTATGGCGCTCCCTAGACTCGTATCAGACCTGAAGCCAACGAGAGCCCCCATGGCCCATAACAATAAAATCAGCCCGGCAGCGTTATCGCTGTTCGACCCGTCCAGCGTCGCCGTCATCGGCGCATCCGAAGACCCGAACAAAGTCGGCGGACGGCCCATCCATTACATGCTCAAGTTGGGTTACGCCGGCACAATCCTGCCGATCAACCCCAAGCGCGAGTCGGTTCAAGGCCTGCGCTGCTATCCCGATCTGGGTGCGCTGGATACCGTTCCCGAGGCAGCAATCATTGCCGTCTCGGGCACTGCGGCGGTGGAAGCGATCAAGGCGTGCGCCCGTTTGGGTGTGAAGACGGCAGTGGTCATGGCTTCCGGGTTTGCCGAGACCGGCGAAAGCGGTCGCCAGTTGCAGAATGAACTGGTGGACTTCGCATGCCATCACGGCATGCGTCTGATCGGCCCCAACGCCCAAGGATTTGCCAATTTCGCCAACGGCGCGGTGCTGAATTTCAGCACCATGTTCATGGAAGTGGCGCCCACCGACGGACCTATCGCCATTGTCAGCCAAAGCGGTGCGGCGAGCGTCATGCCGTACGCGATGTTGCGTGAGCAGGGTTATGGCGTTCGCTACCTGGCAGCCACTGGCAACGACGCTGACCTGGGCGTGTCGGAGCTGACTCGCGTCCTCGTGGACGACCCGCAGATCCGCCTGATTCTGGTGTACGTGGAAACGGTTTCGAACCCGATGCTGCTCGCGGAGGCGGCACACATCGCTCGTCAAAACGGCTGCCACATCGTGCTGCTCAAAGGCGGCGTGAGTAACAAGGGCGCTGCTGCCGCCGCGTCCCACACCGGGGCCATGGTGGGCCAGGATGGCGCCCTCGATGCGTTTCTCGACAAGCATGGAATCTGGCGTGCACACGATATCCACGAACTGGTCAACGCAGCACCGCTGTACCTGAGCGGTTTTGCTCCGGGTGCTGGTCGAGCGGTCGTGATGAGTCACAGCGGTGCAGTGGGTGTGCTGTGCGCTGATGCCGCCGAACGTGTCGGCCTGCCGCTGACCGAGCTGGCGCCGCCAACCCTGGAACGCCTGAAAGGTCTGATTCCTGACTTCGCCAGCGCCGCAAATCCGCTGGACCTCACCGCCGCCCTGCTCGGCAACGGCGGGATGTTTCCTGCCGTTCTCGATGTGCTTGGCCAAGACCCGGAAGCGGACATGTTTCTCATCGGGATCCCCGTGGCAGGCCCTGGCTACGATGTGCCGGGGCTGGCTCAGACCACTGCGAGGTTCATGCAACACACCGGCAAACCCGTGGTAATGACCGCGCCTCAAGCGGATGTCCGGGCGCAATTCCAGCAAGCCGGAGTGCCGGCATTCCGCAACGAAAGCGAAGCGGTAGCGGCGCTTCGTCAGTACGCCCGGCATTGCCAATGGCAAGGCTCGCCACTCCCCGCACCCACGGCAACAACCGTGAACGCCTGCGCCGGCCTGCTTGATGAGGCAGACAGCCTGGCCCTCCTGGCAAACGCCGGGGTGCCGGTCGTCGAGCATCGGGTTTGCCATGACGCGGATAGCGCGGCCCGTATCGCCGCTGATTTCGGCGGGCGCATCGTCATCAAAGGCTGCGCTGCGCAGGTTCCCCACAAGAGCGAGCACGGTCTGGTTCATCTCAACCTCGCCGACCCGCAAGCGGTTCAGGACGCGGCGCATCGTTGCCTGGGCGCCCTGGACACGCTGGGTGTTCCCCACGGCCGGCTGATCGTCGCGCGCTCGGTCAAAGGGCTGCATGAATTCATGCTTGGCGTCGTCGTAGATCCATTGTTCGGCCCGCTGGTCGTGATCGGTGAAGGGGGAACCCTGGTCGAGATCCGCAAGGACACCGTTTCGCTGCTCGCCCCGTTCACTGAGGCACAAGCGCTGGAAGCGATCGATCAACTGCGCATTGCCCCGGTACTCAAGGGCGCACGCGGTCAACCACCACTCGACGCCAAGGCCCTGGCCCGGGCAGCGGTGGCGCTGGGTGATTTCGCCCTGCAACACCAGGCAAACCTGCTGAGCGTCGACGTCAACCCGGTCATGGTCATGGCCGAAGGCGTAGTAGCGGTCGACGCCGTTATCGAATATCGGGAGGCACCATGAGCATCAGTCATATCGATCAACAGCGCAGCGTCCTGGTTGAAATCGAGAATCAGGTGGCGCTGGTCACGCTCAACCGCCCCGCCAACCTGAACGCAGTGAATCAAAACCTGCGCAGCGCATTGATCACGGCGCTGACACAACTCAATGACGACCCGGCTGTTAAAGCGGTCGTTCTGACGGGTGCCGGTGACCGGGCGTTTTGTGCGGGTCAGGATCTGGAAGAAGCCAGCGCGGTCGACTGGAAGCAGATTGCGCCTTGGCTGAACGCGCAACGCGCCATGTACCAGGCCGTACGCGACCTGGACAAACCCTGCGTGGTCGCCATCAACGGCGTCGCCGCTGGCGCAGGCATGCAACTCGCGCTGTGTGGCGACTGGCGGGTTGCCACGCCGGACGCCCGCATCGGTCAGCCTGAAGTGAAAGCGGGCCTGGCGAGCATCGTCGGCTCCTACTTGCTCTCTTTGCATGTCGGCCTGACCCATAACGCGCAACTGTCCCTGTCCGGCGAACTCATCAACGGCCAGCGCGCTCACGAGATCGGGCTGGTGACAGAGCTTGCGTCAGACGTCCTGGGTGCAGCCATCGTCCGCGCACACTCGCTGGCGCAGCTACCCGCGACGGCCATCCGCCTGTCCAAACAACGCTTCCGGGCGCTCACTCAACCCGGTTTCGACGACGCCTGTACCGCCGGCATCCGCGCCCAACTCGAATGCTATGCCAGCGGTGAGCCACAGACCTTGATGAGCGCGTTTCTCGACGCCCGTGCACGCAAAGGAAATACACCATGACTGCCTATCAACATCACCTGATCAACGGACGCTGGACGCCCGCACAATCCGCCGACAGCACTCGCGTCTACGACTCGGCGAGCGAAGCCGGGCTGGGCCAGGTCGCCCATGGCACATCATCGGAAATCGACCTCGCCGTCGAGGCCGCAAAAAATGCCTTTGCCTCGTGGTCAACGCTGCCTGTCAGCACACGGGCTGACTTCGTGCGCGGCATCGCCAATCAACTGGAAGAACACGTTGCTCAGCTTGCGCAGGGGATCGCCGCCGAGGTCGGCATGCCGCTCAAGCTGTCGCAGCGCATACAGGTGCAGGCACCGATTCTGGCGTGGCGGGCGACGGCTGATCTGGCGGTCGATTGCCTGACGGATGCCCAGGTCGGCAACTCCACCATCACCCATGTCCCGGTCGGCGTCGTCGGTGCTATCACCCCGTGGAACTACCCGTTGCACCAGATCACCGGCAAGGTCGCCGCGGCATTGGTCGCCGGTTGCACCGTGGTCCTCAAACCGTCGGAACTGGCGCCTTGCACAGCACGTGCACTGGGTGAAGCCGCGCTGGCCGCCTGCCTGCCCAACGGGGTGCTGAACATTGTTCTGGGCGACGCGGCGACCGGCCAGGCTTTGGTCGATCATCCAGACATCGCGCTGCTCTCATTTACCGGTTCCACCGCTGTGGGCCGACGTATCGCCGCCTCGGCAGGCCAGGCACTGAAGCGGGTTTCACTGGAGTTGGGTGGCAAATCAGCCTGCATCGCGACAGCGGATGCCCCTGCCGAAAACGTCGTACGCCACGTGGTCGCGTCATGCTTTCTGAACTCGGGCCAGTCGTGCAACTCGCTGACTCGCTTGCTCGTCCCCGTCGAGTTGTATGACACCTACCGTGCCTTGCTGGCTGACGCGGTGACTCGCCTGACGCTAGGCGACCCCATGGAGGCGACCACGCGCATGGGGCCCCTGGTGTCTGCGGCGCATCGGGACCGTGTTCACGCCATGATCACTGATAGCGAATCCCAGGGTTTTGACCTGATTGCCGGCGGCAGCCAAGCGCCAGTGCCGGCGACCGGTTACTACATTGCGCCGACTATTTTCGGCCGCGTTCCGCCTCAATCGGCACTGGCACAGCAGGAAGTGTTTGGCCCTGTACTCAGCGTGACCACCTATGAAAGCGAACAGCAGGCCGTCGAGATTGCCAACGGCACAGCGTATGGCCTGGCCGGCGCGGTGTGGGCGGCCGATACCGATCACGCCCTGAGCCTCGCCCTTCAACTGCGCGCCGGTCAGGTCGACGTCAATGGCGCGCCCTATAACCCGGCAGCGCCGTTCGGTGGCTTTGGTGATTCCGGCCTTGGTCGTGAGGGCGGTACGTACGGAATCGAGGAGTTTGTGGAAATACGCGCCATTCAAATGCCCGTCGCCAGCACGAGGGAAAAATCATGAATTTCAATCAGATCGAACTCAGCCGTTTCGGCGCTCAAGAGCACGTTGCCGTCGTGACCCTGATGCGCCCCGAGAAAATGAATGCACTGACCAAGGTGATGGAGGCAGAGCTGCGCGAAGCGTTCGCTCAACTGGATCGCGACGACACCGTTCGCGTCATCGTATTGACCGGCAACGGTCGTGCATTCTGCGCCGGCATGGACATCGATGAACTTGAGGTGCTGCCACCCGACGACATCAGTGAAATGGCCTGGATGCGCGCCTATGACATGAACCGTCGCGCCGACTACCAAAGCCGTTACTCGTATTTCCCCGGCGTCCGCAAACCCGTCATCAGCGCAATCAACGGCGCCGCCGCCGGCTTGGGGTTGGTACTGGCGCTGTACAGCGACATGCGTTTCGCCAGTGAAACCGCGGTGTTTTCCACGGCTTTCGCCAAACGCGGGTTGATTGCCGAACACGGCATTGCCTGGCTGTTGCCGCGCATTGTCGGGCCAGGGCACGCCGCGGATTTGTTGCTTTCGTCACGCAAGGTGTCGGCGCAGGAAGCACTGAGCATGGGCCTGGTCGAACGCCTGTTTGCTGCGGACGCCCTGCTGGATCAGACCCTGAAATACGCCGAAGAACTGGCCCTCAATGTCTCGCCCCGCTCTGTACGCGTCATCAAACAGCAGTTGGGCGAGTCGCCTTTCCAGACACTCACCGAGTCCATCGCCCAGGCCAACCGGGAGATGTTCCTGAGCATCCAGAGCGATGACTTCAAGGAAGGCGTGGCGCATTTCATGGAACGACGACCGGCACGCTTTAGCGGCACCTGATTTATCCAGACAACCTTCAGAGCTGCCACAATCGCCAGAGTACAGCCGCTTCGACTGCTCGCTGGCGATCACAGGGCATTGATATCACGAGCACTCCATAAAAATAACAAGGAGTCAGCGATGACTATCCTCAATACCGCAGAACAGCACATCGGCGTACAGGACCCTGCCCTCGCCGAATCAACGTTCAAGAAAATCATGTGGCGGTTCATGCCGCTGTTGTTCCTTTGCTATGTCGTCAGTTACCTGGACAGGATCAACGTCGGCTTTGCCAAGCTGACCATGCTCAACGATTTGTCCTTCAGCAATGCGGTCTACGGCCTGGGCGCCGGTGTTTTCTTCATTGGCTACTTCTTCGCTGAAGTGCCCAGCAACATGATCCTGCACCGCGTCGGCGCGCGACGCTGGATCGCCCGGATCATGATCACCTGGTCGCTCATCTCGGCTGCGACTGCACTGGTTCAGACGCCGATGCAGTTCTACATCGCCCGGTTTTTCCTGGGCATCGCCGAAGCAGGCTTTTTCCCCGGCATCGTGCTCTATCTCACCCTTTGGTTTCCGGCCCATCGCCGGGGCAAGATGGTCGCGCTGCTGATGGCGGGCAATCCGGTGTCCGGCATCCTCAGCGGCCTGGTGTCGGGCTACATCATGCACACCATGAACGCGGTCCATGGGCTGGCCGGCTGGCAATGGCTGTTCATTATCGAAGCCGCACCGGCACTGATACTGGGTTTTGTCGTGATGTTCTTTCTCACCGACAAAGTCGACGACGCTCATTGGCTGAGCAAAGAACAACGCGCCTTGGTTGCCGAAGAAATCAGCCAGGACAACCGCTCCAAAACCCACAGCTCGGTGCGTCAAGGATTGCTCGGCGGTCGGGTCTGGCTGATGTGCGCCATTCTGTTCCTGCTCGTGATGGGCACCAGCACCATTGGCTTCTGGCAGCCAAGCATCATCAGCAACTCCGGCATTACCGACCCGCGAACGATCGGGATCATTTCGGCGGTGCCCTATCTGGCGGCACTGCTGGGCATGTACCTGGCCGGTAAAAGCTCTGATCGCCATCGGGAGCGCCGTTGGCATGCAATCATTCCGCTGTTGGTGGCCGTGCCTGGTTTTCTGATTTGCGCGTTCTTCCCGTTGACACCCTGGCTGGCCATTACCGGTCTGATCATCGCGACTGCCGGGATCATCACCTCACTGCCCATGTTCTGGGCGCTGCCGACCTCGTTTCTGGGCGGTGCAGGTGCGGCGGCCGGAATTGCGCTGATTAACTCCACGGGCAATCTGGCCAGCTTCGCCGGCCCTGCAATGCACGGTTACCTGAAGGACCTGACGCAATCGATGACCACAGGGTTGGTCATTGTCGCGGGCTGCGTGTTCGTCTCGGCCATGATCATCCTGGTGTTCGTACCGGCGAAAATGGTCAACCGATAGTCACCACTTCCCGTTGTACCCCCCCTCGCAGCTTCTGACGGCAATCCAACAGAAGCTGCGTCAAAGGATCAAAGATCGAGGTGATAACCGTGAACAGCACATTCAGGATCGATGCAGTAGACGCCGTGCCGACAAACGAGCGGGAAGCCGAATATTTCGAGTACAGCAAAGCGGCGAATCCGATCAGCGCCAAGCTCATTACCCGCGTTCCCTACCACAACTTTCCAGCGTCACTCTGTGCCACTGGCCCCTCGCGGATCGTGCCGCTGGACCTGAGCGAAGCACTGGGCTGTGAAGGGCCGGCAACCGGGCCCGGGCTTTGTGCAAACTTCATCCGCCTCAATGCGGGCGATAACCTTACGCTCCAGCCCAACGCCACCTCGCAGGTTTTTTATGTGATTGCCGGCGCAGGCGAAGTCACCCAGGGCGAGCACACCCTTGAATGGTCCAAGGGCTGCTTCATCGCACTGCCAGGTCTTCTGGACGCCCGTTTCAGCGCGACCGAGGATGCCCGTCTCTACTACGTGCATGACGAACCACTGCTGCGTTATCTCGGCGTGACCCGCAGCATCGATCGGTTCATGCCTACGTTGTATCCGGCGCATACAGCCAACGCGAAGCTGCGTGAAGCGGCCGATGACCCGCGCGCGCAAGACCGCAGCCGTATCAGCATTTTGTTGGCTAATCGCAATTTTCCTCAAACCCGAACCGTGACCCATGTGCTCTGGGCAATGTATGGAATCTTGCCTGCCGGCTCGATCCAGAAGCCTCACCGGCATCAGTCCATTGCGCTGGATTTCATCATCGACTGCCCGGCAGGTTGCTACTCACTGGTGGGCACCGAGCTGGATGCCGATGGCCAGATACGTAACCCGGTTCGTGTGGATTGGGCCCCGGGGTTGGCTTTTGTAACGCCACCTGGCTACTGGCACGCCCACTTCAACGAGTCGGATCAGGAAGCGTTCCTGATCCCGATCCAGGACGCGGGGCTGCAGACGCATCTTCGCTCACTGGATATTCGCTTCAGCTGATACAGGTTGTTCATTGCCCCCGCTCGCCCTGCACGAGCGGGGGCAACACCGGTTTAATCACCTGAAAGCCGGGTTACTTGAAAACGGGCACGCTGGCTGACCCGCTCGGCTTTTTCAGGTATTCACGCAGCCGTGCACCGATCTCGGCAATTTTCGCCTCCCCCGCCCGCAAGGCTTGCGGGTTGGTATGCACCGAGTAACTTCCCAGCGCGAGATCATAAGGATGTGGCTGCGCGGAGCCGATCACGAAGACCGTTTCCTTGTGCATGGCCTTGAGCGTAACGGTGCCGCTACCGGGTTCGAAAACGACCATTTCTCCCGCCATGACCAGCTCCGGAGCGCAAAGCGAGCCGCGACTGACACTCAACCACAACGACTCATGACCCGTGGGCGGCACATAACTCCAGGATTCTCCGGCAGGTAGCGTGACCAGCAGGTAGTTCATGCCGGCGGGAGCGCGAACCGGGCTTTGGACACCCTGGTATGCACCTAGAATCACACGCGCCGGCCCCACTTCTGGCATCACGCCTGACTCCAGGTATTGGCTATCGACACTGGCGTTTTCCAGTGCCGGCGGGAGTGCAACCCACAGTTGAAAACCCTGAATGCGCTTCGATGTACCGACCGACATTTCCTTGCCATGCCAGACCCCGCCACCGGCGCGCATCCATTCGACACCACCATAGTCAATCATCCCCGAACCCGAATCCGCCTCCTCAAAACGCAAATTCCCTTCGGTAATGACGGTGACCGTGGCGATGCCGGAATGCGGATGCATCTGCATGCCGTTGATGAACGAGCTCTCGCCTTCAAACAGGTCAAGGAACACAAAAGGCTTGAGCAGTTGGCCGAGGTCTGAGGGGCTCATCAACCGGACAATCGCGCCATGCCCATTGCCGGTGGTGCGGTAACGGATGGCCCGCTGGGTAACGGTTTCTTGTGTAGCGAACTGAGGCTGTTGCTTTAAAGACATCTTGATGACTCGAAGTTGGAAGCCTTTCGGCCCGATGCTCCAGACAATAGGCCCGGAACGATTACTTGATAAACCGGTACAATTGGATTGCACTCGTCCACCAGCATCAGGAATTACTCGCCATGCTCGACCTCAATGACATCGCCATGTTTGTGCAGGTAGTACGTTGCGGCAGCTTTGCAGAAGCCGCGCGACAGCTGGGCATGCCCCCCAATACCGTGAGTCGGCGCATCCAGCAGCTCGAAACGCAGCTCGGCACTCGGCTGATGCAGCGCTCCACTCGCAAGCTCACGCTCACCAGTGCCGGCCTTGGCTTTCATGAGCGTTGCGTGGGCGCTGTCGATGGCCTGCTTGAAGCGGGACAGGCGTTGATGACGGGCAGTCACGAGCCCAGTGGTCGGGTGCGCGTGGCGGCCCCGGCTGACTTTTTCGACTTTTTTCAGATGCAATGGGTGACGGAGTTTCTGACCGCGCATCCGCGCGTGCGACTCGACTTTGTGCTCAGCGACGCGAAGGCCGACCTGATCGCCGAGCAGATCGACGTCGCCTTTCGTGGCGGCCCCTTGCGCGATTCAGGCTATGTCGGTCGTCAGATCCTTGACCCGCGCAGCGTCGGGATGGTCGCCAGCCCCGCCTACCTCGCGGCGCGCGGTTCACCCCGCACGCTGCAAGACCTGGTAAACCACGATTGTGTGATCTCGGCGCATGCAGGCGGCCATGCCACTTGGCGCTTGGTCGGCCCGAACGGTGAGGAAGAAGTGCAAGTGAGCGGACGCTTCAGCGGCAATACCGCCCAGGCGTTGCGCAAGGCCGCCGTCGCGGGCCTCGGCATCGCGCTGCTGCCGCCGGTGATGGCCAAGCTTGAAGTGGAGGCCGGCGCACTGGTCCCGGTGTTGCCTCAATACCAGCCCAACGGTTACGGCCTGAACGTGCTGTATCCGAGCCGCCGACAGTTGCCGCTGGCGGTATCAGCGTTCATCGAGTTGGTCATCCAGAAGATGAATGCGGCCGACTCTTCGCCTGAGCATCAGTAACGGCACCCATTGCAGGCAACCCGTCACGGCAGTGCCAGGCCTCTACACCTCGCGATAAAGAATCATGCCCGCGTGGTACAGAATCCCGTCGCGGAAGTCGCCATCAGCCGTGAACCCGGTGTCATCGACGTACTCGATGTGGTCACCTTCCAGCCAATACCGCCCCTGGTAGGCACTCGCCTTCCGGCCCCGGGCTTCATCGTATCGGCCACCCGGCAAGAGCTCATGGCGGATGAGCCCGTCTGCCGTGACCCACATACCGACGTACTTGTCCTGATCAGCGGATTTTTTTACCGTCATGTTCAAGTCCTCGGTTCAGTACGCGCTGGCAGTCGGGCGGACAATCAGCTCACTGACGTCCACATCGGCAGGCTGTTCGATGGCGTAAGCGATAGCGCGAGCGACGGCCATTGCCGGGATGGCGATCTTGCGGAACTCGCGCATCTCGGCACGCCCGCCTTCATCGGAAATGCTCTCGGCCAGCTCGGACTCGGTTACGCCGGGTGAAATCACCGTGACACGAATGTCCCCGCCGACCTCCTGACGCAATCCCTCAGATATGGCGCGCACTGCAAACTTCGTCGCGCAGTAGACCGACGCCGTTGGGCTGACGGTGTAGGCGCCAATCGATGCAATGTTGATGAACTGGCCTGATTTCTGTTTTTGCATCAACGGCAAACCTGCCGCGATACCGTGCAAGACGCCGCGAATATTGACGTCGATCATCTGATCCCATTCCGAGACCTTCAGCGCCTCGAGTTTCGACAGCGGCATGACCCCGGCGTTATTGACGAATACGTCGACCCGGCCATGCAGGTTCAACGCAAAATCCACGAACGCTTGTACGTCGGTCAGACGGGTGACATCCAATGCCTGGAAGTGGGCACTTCCCCCGCTGGAATTGATCTGCGCGCAGAGTATTTCGAGGCGCTCCGTACGACGTGCCCCGAGCACGACATGTGCACCGCTACTGGCCAACAGGCGCGCTGTCGCCTCGCCTATTCCGCTGCTCGCGCCCGTAATCAGAACGACTTTTTTCGAGATATTCGACATGACCCTAATCCCTCACTTGAGTGGCTGGTGACGCGAGAGCGGTGTCTCGCTGCCAGTCCAGATTAGGGATAACGGTGGGCAGCCAGTTAGTCAGATCCTTCTGACAACTTGCCTGATCCTGTCGGGATAACAGGCTGCGACTTACCGGTTCAACGACGGCGAGCGTCGAGGCTGAAGCGACCGGCACCGAAGGCCACGACCTGCAACAGGCCACCAGCCATCGCGATGTTCTTGAAGAAGTGGATGAACTGGTTTTGATCGCCCAGTGCGTTATGGAAAGCCAGTGCGGTAAATACGCTGAACACGGCCAGTACAGCGGCAACGGTGCGAGTGCGGTAACCGGCGATCAGTGCCAGGCCACCACCGACTTCGACAATGATCGCCAACGCCAGCGCCAGTTCCGGAAGCGGAAGACCCACGGAGCTGATGTAGCCGACCATCATCGCGGGAGCGGCCAGTTTCGAAAAACCGGAGAGAATGAAGATTGCGCTGAGCAGTACGCGGCCGATCAACGAAGCCGAGGCTTGGGTCACGTCGCGGCGGCTCTGTTCAGAGCCGGTGGAATGAGCGATGTTTGCAGAAGTAGTCATGAGGTATTTCCTTCAAAGTTTGTGCGACTCGCCATGAATCGCTGCTGTGAAGAAATTTTGCGTCTTGTCCTCTCATCTGAATAGCCGACTAATTTAGATCATTAGATTCGAATAAATAGGCAAGTAATTCACCCCATCAACAGGGAGTTCAATCGTGCAAATCGTTGAGCGAACCTCTGCAACAGGCCTGGAATCGCACATTCGCGGTCAGCGCCTGGCCGCCTCCGAGGATGTATTTTCCAACGATGTGCTGGTGCAGATCTTTACCCGGGAAAGGATCGAACAGAGCTTTGTCGTTCCCGCCGTGGCTGAACCGCTGATTGTCTGGGTGCTGTGCGGGAGCGCCACCATTGAAGAACGGGAGCCCGGCAAAGAGTGGCTGGCGAGTGAGGTGACAAAGGGTGATTTTTTCCTGACCACCAGTGCTGTGCCCTACGAAATGCGCTGGCACGTGAACAGTGCGGAGCCCTTCGTGGTGATGCACATTTACCTCGGTCTGCCATTGCTTGAACGTGCAATCCAGGAAACCCACAAAGAGGTCACCGGTGCGATTTGCCTGCGGGAAATATCCGGCGGTCGAGATGAAGCGCTGTCAGTGCTGTTCGAACAATTCAGAGTTGAACTGACTACCCAGGGAGAATCCAGCCCCCTGCTGATGCAAGGCATCGCCCAGTGCATCGCCGTGCATCTGGCGCGCCGGTACCTTGATACGCAAGCGGACAACATCGTGCAGCGCAACGCCCTGCCGGCCTTCAAGCTCAAGCGTGTGCTGAACGCGATGGAGAGGTCATTGAGTGAGGCGTTTTGTCTGGGTGACCTGGCCGACGAAGCCGGCATGAGCGAGTACCACTTCAGCCGCCTGTTCAAACGCGCCACGGGGCTTTCACCCTCGCGCTACTTCATCAGGTTGAGAATGACCAAAGCCAGGCAACTGCTGATTGAAACCGACATGAGCATCATCGATGCCGGACTGGAAGTCGGGTACAGCAGCGCCAGCCATTTCTCTCAAGCGTTCAAACGGGAAGTCGGCGTCCTGCCCAGTCACTACCGCAAATGAAAAACGCGACACGGCGTGCACCGTGCCGCAGGTACAACCGCCCTATCAACCGCCCACGGGAATGCTCATGCCGCCATCGGCCATGACCACCGAGCCGACAATGAAACTGGCGCGCTCGGAGGCCAGGAATGCCACGATTTCGGCGATCTCCCCGGGCGAGGCGGCACGGCCAATGGGGGCGGATTTCCCGTGCTCTTGCAGGAAACCCGGGCCGTCTTCCATGAAGTGATTGAGCAGATTGGTGACCACGTCACCCACGCCAATCGCGTTGACCCGGATACCGTGTTCTATCGCTTCCAGCGCCTGGGTCCGGGTCAACTGCGCCAGTGCCCCTTTCGACGCGGTGTAGGCCGCGATACCGGGGAAGGCAAAGTAAGAGGCATAGGAGGCAATGTTGACGATAGCGCCTGACTTTTTCTTCATCATTTCTTTCGCCGCTTCGCGGGAATGGAGAAATGCGCCCGTCACGTTTGTCTCCATCTGCCAGCTCCAGTCCTCGCGGGTCATCTCGACCAGAGGCTTGTAGATGATCCGTCCCGCATTATTGACCAGCACATCGAGCGTGCCGAAGTGTTGAACGGCCAGTGCAACAGCCTGTTCAGCCGAGCCATCGACCGTGATATCCGCCACCAAAGGCACCAGCCCCGGGCGCTCAAGTGCATTCACTTCAGGGTTGATGTCTTCGGCTATGATCCTGGCGCCACGGGCATGAAACAGCTCGACGATGGCACGGCCGATACCGCTGGCGGCGCCCGTCACAATCACGACTTTGCCGGCGATCTCGTTGGGGGTAGGAATGAAATCAGTCATCTTGTTTCTCCTGTTAAGAGCGCAGCTGAATAATTCCAGCCGCTGCGCATACGCCTGAACGTATGGGGGTGTCGCAATCGACGACTCAACTGTCGCCGATTGCGACCCGCCACTCTTTAGGAGCCTTGCTCACCCTGTCGGGGCTTTGCGCTTATCTGTCTGGCGTTTCAGTTTCCCTGAGGGTCGGGTTGAAACCGCAAGCCGGGCAGGCAATCCAGGCTGATGAAACGGTTAGCAATACCGGGATAATATTGATCATTACGTTCGAGGAAACACGCATGATTTCTGATCCCGGAACACCGACACTGGACCAACTGCGCGTGTTCCTGACGGTCGTTGAAGTTGGCAGTTTTGCAGCGGCTGCCAGAAAGCTGCATCGAGCCACTTCGGTCATCAGCTACTCGATTGCCAACCTGGAAATGCAGCTCGGCGTGTCGCTGTTTGACCGTCAGACCACACGCAAGCCGCAGCTCACCGACGCCGGCCGCACCGTTCTGGCCGAAGCCCGGACCATCGCCAATGGCATTCATGGTTTACGTGCCAAAGTGAAAGGGCTGCTTCAGGGGCTTGAAGCCGAAGTCCACGTGGTGCTCGATGTGATGCTTCCCCCGGAGCGCGTGGTCGACGCACTCAAATCCTTTCGCGAAGAATTCCCTACGGTTGCCCTGCACTTGCATATGGAAGCGCTCGGCGCCGTCACGGAACTGGTGATCAACCGTGGTGCTATCGTCGGCGTCAGTGGGCCGATGAACGAAGGCATCGACGGTATCGAAAGAATTGGCGTCGGCAGCGTGGAGCTGATTCCGGTGGCAGCCCCGAATCATCCACTGGCTTCAAGCGACTCGAATGTGCCCGGTGCCGGGCGAGAGTTCACGCAACTGGTGCTGTCCGATCGCTCGCTTCTGACCAAAGGCAAGGATTTCGCCGTGCTCAGTAACCGCACCTGGCGCCTGGCGGACCTGGGTGCCAAGCACATGCTGCTGCGTGAAGGCATCGGTTGGGGGAACATGCCGTTGCCGATGGTCCAGGAAGATCTGGAGAGCGGCCGGCTTGTGCAATTGAACATACCGGAATACAAAAGCGGCCAATATACCTTCGACGTAATCTACCGTACGGATCTGCCACCGGGCCCTGCGGCAAGGTGGTTGATCGACCGGTTCGTACAACAAGGCTCGGTGCTGGATAGCGCCGCTTGAGGACGATTTCGCCCTGCCTGCATCAGCTCTCGAACGGATGCTGGCAGGGCTGCGTGAAACCATTGCCCATGACGACCACTTGCTCGCTGCTGCAAGCGCCATCTTCGACGGCCTGCTCGACGAATTTGTGAAAGAGGAACAACCCGATGAGTAAGGTTTCCACATTGGAAGTTGACGAGAATCTGTCGAGGCCTCAGCCGGTCAGTTTGCGTGAGGCGTTCTGGTTCTGGCTAAAGCTCGGCTTCATCAGTTTCGGCGGGCCGGCAGGACAGATCTCGATCATGCACCAGGAGTTGGTAGAACGGCGGCGCTGGATTTCGGAGCGCAGATTTTTGCATGCCCTCAACTACTGCATGTTGCTGCCCGGGCCTGAGGCTCAGCAGTTGGCGACCTACATTGGCTGGCTGATGCATCGGACATGGGGAGGAGTCATTGCGGGGGCACTGTTTGTGTTGCCCTCGCTGTTCATCCTGATTGCGTTGTCGTGGATGTACATCGCGTTCGGCGATATACCCGTGGTGGCCGGGCTCTTCTATGGGATAAAGCCCGCCGTGACGGCCATCGTGGTGCAAGCGGCACACAGGATCGGCTCTCGGGCACTGAAGAACTATTGGCTGTGGGCGATAGCGGCGGCGTCATTTACCGCGATCTTCGCATTCAACGTTCCATTCCCGCTGATCGTGCTGAGCGCCGCTTTGATCGGCTATGTCGGAGGGCGCCTGGCGCCCGAGAAGTTCAGGACCGGGGGCCATGGTTCCGCCAAAAAATCCTTCGGGCCAGCCTTGATCGATGACGACACCCCCACCCCTGAGCATGCCCGTTTTAACTGGCTGAAACTGGCGTCGCTCGCACTTATCGGCGCCACGCTCTGGGCATTGCCGATGGGCATCTTGACCCTCCTCTTCGGCTGGGAAGGCACCTTGACTCAAATGAGCTGGTTCTTTACCAAAGCCGCGTTGCTGACCTTTGGCGGTGCGTATGCCGTGCTTCCGTATGTCTACCAGGGCGCGGTCGGACACTATGGCTGGCTGACCCCGACACAAATGATCGACGGGCTGGCCCTGGGGGAAACCACACCGGGGCCGCTGATCATGGTCGTGGCCTTCGTCGGCTTTGTCGGCGCCTATGTCTCGCAAGTGTTCGGAGCCGATCAGGTGTTTCTGGCCGGGGCCGTGGCGGCCTCGCTGGTGACCTGGTTCACCTTCCTGCCCTCGTTCCTGTTCATCCTCGCGGGTGGCCCGCTGGTGGAGTCGACCCACAACGAACTCAAGTTCACGGCACCGCTTACCGCCATAACAGCCGCCGTGGTTGGAGTGATCCTCAATCTGGCGTGTTTTTTCGGCTATCACGTGCTTTGGCCAACAGGCTTCAGCGGCAACCTCGACTGGCCCTCCGCGCTGATCGCGATTGCGGCGGCGGTTGCCTTGTTCCGCTTCAAGCGGGGTGTCATTCAGGTGTTGATGGCCTGCGCGCTCGTCGGTTTGACCGTGCATCTGTTGCGTTAGCCTGGTGCAAGGAATGCGAGGGTGAATAGCATAAATGGCCTTCACCCACGCCCTGAACAGACTAAACCCGAAATTGCTGCATCAGCCCCTGCTGATGGTTGGCCAGGCGGTTCAGCGCCTGGCTCACCTGGGCCGATTCCTCGGCCTGCCCCGACAGGGATTCGGTGACATCGCGGATGGTCGCCACGTTGGTATTGATCTCTTCGGCCACGGCGCTCTGCTCCTCGGCGGCGCTGGCAATCTGCAGGTTCATGTCGGAGATGACCGATACCGATTCGCCGATTCGACGCAAGGCGGCGACCGCCTGTTCGACGTGTACGACGCTGCCCTGTGCTTGCTGGTAGCTGCTGTTCATTGAACTGGCGACTTCGCGGGTCCCCTTCTGCAAACCTTCGATGACCTGACGGATTTCCTCCACCGAGTCCTGGGTCCGCTTGGCCAGGTTGCGCACCTCGTCGGCAACCACCGCAAAGCCGCGCCCGGCTTCACCGGCACGCGCAGCTTCGATGGCGGCATTGAGGGCGAGCAAGTTGGTCTGCTCGGCGATGCTGCGGATCACCTCAAGCACCAACCCAATCTGTTCACTGTTGGCCGCCAGACCTTCGACCTGCGCCATGGCACTGCTCATGTCGCGCGCCAGGGCATCGATGGCGCTGGTGGTGTGGCCAATGATGCCGAGGCCTTCGCGGGTGGCGAGATCGGCACCACGCGCCGCTTCAGCGGCCTGCGCCGCGCTGCGGGCGACATCCTGGGCGGTGGCGCTCATCTCGTTGGAGGCCGTGGCCACCTGGTCCACTTCGCGATATTGCTGCTGCATGCCGGAGCTGGTCTGGCTGGCGATCGCCGCGGACTGATCGGCGGTGCTGCGGGCGTCCTGCACCGAGCGTTTCACGTCGGCAATCACCGGTTGCAGCTTGTCGAGGAAGCGGTTGAACCAGCCGGCCAGTTCGCCCAGCTCGTCCTTGCGCGAGTAGTCGAGGCGACGGGTCAAGTCGCCTTCACCGCTGGCAATGTCCTTGAGCATGCTGGCGACCCCAAGGATCGGTCGGGTCACGCCACGCGCGGTCAGCCACACCAGGAGCAGACCGGCGATGGCGGCGGCTATTCCGAGCAGCAGTTCCAGCCAGGTTCCCTGGGAGTTGCGCACGTCCAGATCGTTCTGCAAGGCCATGGCAGGCGCCAGCAGGGTCGTCATGGGCACGTCCAGCAACACGGCCCAGGGCTTGGCATCTGGAATGGGTTGCAGCGGTGCCAGCACCTGCAAGTGGTGGTTCGTCTGCTGCTCATGTCCTTGCCCCTGACGTTGCAAGTCCAGCAGCTCGGCCGCTTCGCCTGGGTAGGCCTTGGACAGGCTCTGGCCGAGCAGGCCGGCGTCCACGCTGTGACCGGCCAGCAAGCCGGCCGGGCTGAGGATACTGATGGCGCCCTGCCCCTGATAAAGGCCCTGACTGCCCGCCGTCGCCAACTGCTGAAGATTGCTCAGGCTGATGTCCATGCCGACCACCGCGATCATGCGACCGTTCTCGATCACCGGAAAGGTCAACGTGGTGATCAGCGTCTTCTGCCCGGAAGCGTCATCAAAGTAGGGATTCAACAAGCAGGGTTTAAGGCTTTGCTTGGGGCAGTTGAACCAGGTATTGAAAGGGCTGCCGTCGAGCATGGGCGTGGCGTCGCTGATCATGTCTTCGGTCACCGCCAGGGTGTTCAGGCTTGCACCGCGCTGCGCCCAGTAAGTGGCGAAACGGCCTTGTTCGTTACTGCCCGTTTCGGCACGGCCGGCAAAGGCGGAATCGTCACCGCCCAGCGCATCCGGTTCGAACACCAGGTAGAGGCTGAGCAGTTGCGGGTTGGCCTGCAACGCCTCTTTGATCTGCTGGTTGAGCGAATCACGCAGGGCCTGGCCGTCCAGATTCAGTTTCTGCGCCTGGCGCCGCTGGCGCATTACTTCGCGGGATAAGTTCAGGCCATCCTGGTAGGCCGACATGAAGTAACGCTGGATGGTCAACGCCTGAACCTTGCCCTCCCCTTGCATGCGTTCGCGGGCCGACGCTTCGAGCATCTGCGCACTGCTCGCCTTGACCAGCGTGGTCCCGGCCCCCATGCGGTAGAGCGAGATGCCGATGAGCATGGCAACGATAGCCACCAGACAGAAGCCGGTCAGCAAGGTGATCTTCCATTGGATGGAAAGTCGGTCAAGAGGCATTGAAGCAGTCCTTGTGCGGAGATACTGGTTGAGGTCCGACGATGCGCGCATTGACGGCGGAACCCGACGGCAACGTGGATCGGGTCAGCTCAGCAAGCAGTACTGGCCCCCTGACATCAATCACCAGCACTTTTCACGCCAAAGACATAAAATCCTTAAATTACAATTACTTAATAAGAAAATTGGAACCTCCTCGCCGCAGACAGAGGGCCCCTGTGTAAAATTTTGCGACAGACTATCTCTACTTGAATCACTACCTGACCAACCTCCACATGCGCGGCTTGCGAGACAAGGCGGCAACGGACATGGCAGCGAGAGCCAGAGCTGGCCCCCGCTGCTTGCAGTCAATGTCAGCGCTTGAGTTTGCGCTTGTTGCGGTATTGGTCGATAACCACTGCGACCACGATGATCAAGCCCTTGATGATGTCCTGGATGTAGGCATCGACCCCGACGAAAGTGAACCCGCTGGCCATCACCCCAAGGATCAGTGCGCCGATGACCGTGCCGGTGATGCGCCCCACCCCGCCCGCCAGGCTGGTGCCGCCGATGACCGCTGCGGCAATCGCATCCAGTTCATAGGACATGCCCATCCCGGCCTGCCCGGTGGCGGCACGGGCCGAAGCCACCACGCCCGCCAGCCCCGCCAGCAACCCGGCGATGCTGTAGACGATGACCAGATGGCGTTTGACGTTAATACCCGACGTGCGCGCAGCCTGCATGTTGCCGCCGATGGCGTAGGTGTATTTGCCGTACTTGGTGTAGCGCAGCGCGATGTGGAAGATCACCGCCACCACCAGGAAAATGATCACCGGCATCGCACCGTGACCAATCGCCGTGTAGGAATCCGACAGCATGCTCACTGGCTGGCCTTCGGTGTAGTAACGCGCCAGGCCACGGGCCGAGACCATCATGCCCAGGGTGGCAATGAACGGAGGAATCCCGGTGATGGCAATGATGCTGCCGTTGATTGCCCCCGCCAACAGCCCGACGCCGAGCCCGACAATCACTGGAATCCACACCGGCAAGTCAGTCAGCGACGGGAATACCGCCCGAGTGAAATCCGAGGTCTGCGCCAGGCTGGCAGCGATCATCGCCGACAAGGCCAGCACCGAGCCCGACGACAGGTCGATGCCGGTGGTGATGATCACCTGGGTCACGCCAATCGCCAGCAGGCCGATGATCGACACTTGCAGGATCATCAACACCAACCGCTGGGAGTTCATCAGGAAGCTCTGGTCGCGCACGATCCAGCCGAACATTTCAAATACCAGGCCGATCCCGATCAGCACCAGGAAGATGCTCAGCTCGGTCGGAAAGCGCCGGCGACTCTTGGCCGGTGCCGCTGCCGGTTTGTTTTCCAGTATCGCGTTCATAGCCACTCACCTTTCTATTGCGTCATCGACGGCGGCCGTAGCCACCACCCGCATCATTAATGAACCGAGGACATGCCCGAGGCCAGTTGCATCACTCGTTCCTGAGTCGCTTCGCTGCGGTCGAGGGTGCCCATCAGTTCGCCCTCGTGCATGACCATCACCCGGTCGCTCATGCCGAGCACTTCCGGCAGTTCCGAGGAAATCATGATCACCGCCATGCCTTCGCCTGCGAGGTAGGAGATGAGTCGGTAAATCTCGGCCTTGGCGCCGACATCGATACCGCGGGTCGGCTCGTCGAGAATCAGGATTCGTGGGTTGGTCATCAGCCAGCGCGCCAACAAGGCCTTCTGCTGATTGCCGCCGGACAAGGTGTCGATGCACTGCTCCAGTGAAGGGGTTTTCACCCGCAGCTTCTTGCACATGTCTTCGCACAACACCCGCAAGGCTTTCTGCTGAATGAAGCCGTGGCCGGCGTAGTGCGGCAGCACCGCCATTTCCATGTTCTCCAGTACCGAAAGGCATGGGAACAGGCCGCTGAGCTTGCGATCCTCGGTCAACAGTGCGAAACCCTTCTCGATCGCCATGTGCGGATCGCTGATGCGCACCACTTCGCCATCGAGGCGAATCTCGCCACTGTCGCTCGGGGTAATGCCGAAAATCGCTTCGGCCACGTTGGTCCGTCCGGAGCCCATCAACCCGGCAATGCCAAGGATCTCCCCGGCATGCAGGTCGAAAGAGACGCCTTTGAAGATGCCATCCAGCTTGAGGTCGCGCACCGACAGCAACAGATCGCCAATCGGCTCGTCGCGCACCGGAAACAACTGGCTCAACTCACGACCGACCATCATCGAAATCAGGCTGTCGCTGTCCATGCTGTCGGCCCGCTGCAGGCCTATGTAGGCGCCATCGCGGAACACCGCCACTTCATCGGCGATAGCGAACACTTCGTTCATTTTGTGGGTGATATAGATGATGCCTTTGCCCTGGCTTTTCAGGTCGGCAATGATCGAAAACAGGTGGGCGACCTCCTTGTCGGTGATGGCCGAAGTCGGTTCGTCCATGATCAGGATATCGGAGTCATAGGACACGGCTTTGGCGATCTCGACCATCTGCCGCTCGGCGATGCTCAGGTTGCCGACCAGCTCTTCGGGGTCGAGGTTGATCCGCAGGCGCTCCAGCAATTTCGCCGTGCAGCGGTGCATTTCCCGGTGGTCGATCATGTGGAAGCCGTTGAGCTGCTCACGACCGATCCAGATGTTTTCGGCGATGCTCATGTGCGGCATCAGGTTGAGTTCCTGGTGGATCATTGCGATCCCGGCCTGAAGCGCCGCCAGCGGCGTTTCAAACACCACCGGCTTGCCCCGCAGGCGCAGTTCGCCGGCGTCTGGCTGGTAGATGCCGGCGATGATTTTCATCAGGGTGGACTTGCCAGCGCCATTTTCGCCCATGAGCGCCAGCACGGAACCGGGGCGCACCCGCAGCTGCACATCGGACAACGCCACTACACCGGGAAAACCCTTGCTGACGTTGACGATCTCCAGCAGGTACGGCTCATCGACAGGTGTTGCAGTGGGCTGGGCACCTTTCAAAGGGGTGCTCGAAGCAGTCGCTGAAGCGAACATGATCAGGTACTCCATCAGCAAGGTCGCGCTCGCCACCTTGCGTACTTATTGTTGTTATTGAACGGACGGACTATTTGAACTGGTCAACGTTTTGCGGTGTGATCAGGCGGAACGGCACCCAGACAGCCGACTCGACCGGCTCGTTTTTCGCCATTCTCACTGCAGTATCGATGGAACCGTCGGCCTGCCCCTTGGCATCCTGAAACACCGAAGCCGCCAGCGAGCCTTTCTTCACGGCATTCAAACCGTCCGGCGTACCATCGACACCCGCAATCAACACACTGCCTTTTTCGACGCCCGCCTGTTGCAGGGCCATCGCGGCGCCAATGGCCATTTCGTCGTTGTTGGAGACGATCGCGTCAAACTTGCGGCCCTGGGTCAGCCAGTCGTTGACCAGGGTCATGCCTTTATCCCGCAGCCAGATACCGCTCTGCTCTTGCTCGATTTTGATGTTCGGGTATTTGGCCAGTACTTCCTTGACGCCCTTGGTGCGATTGGTGGTGGAGTTGTTCGCGAGGTCGCCCAGCAAAATCACAATATCGCCCTTGCCGCCCATCTTGTCCGCCAGGTACTGCATTTGCATTTCACCGGCCTCCAGGTCGTTGGAAGCGACAGTCACCACACCTTTGGGCAGGTTCAGGTCATCGGGGCGGCGGTTGACGTAGACCAGCGGAATACCGGCCTTCACGGCGGCTTCAGTGATTTTTTTGGTTGCGGCCGTATCCACCGGGTTGACCACGATGGCATCGACTTTCTGGCTGATAAAGCTTTCGACCTGGCTCAGTTGCTTGACCACGTCGCTGCGGGCATCTTCGAATTGCAGCTGGACGCCGTCGGGGTAGGACTTGGCTTTCTTGTCCATGGATTCACGCAGGTAGGTCAGCCAGGTGTCATCGAACTGGGACATGCTGACGCCGATCTTCACATCGGCCAGCACAGCGCCGCTGGCGACCATCAGGGACAGGGCAAGTGAGGCAAAACGGATCTTGGTCTTCATGAAAAGTCTTTCTCCACATTCTTGTTGGTTTTATGGATGAGGCGTGACGATTTCAGTAAGCGGACAAGCAGGAAAAGTGTTGAAACATAACGCGAGGCAGCTCGCTGGAAATGACTTTATTGGAAAATATTTTCTATATCAACCAATTTTAGAATTTTATTCTGATTTTATTCCATGGCTTTCGAACGGGCTCAACTCCACCGCTTGATGGCGCTTGAAACTCAGCCGCGCGGCGTCTAGCACACGGGTGGTCGCCAGTGCATCACGGGCGTCCACAGGCAGTGGGCCACCGCTCTGCAACGCGGTTTGTAGCTGTAAATAGAACTGATTCCAACAGCCCCGCTCGGAGGGAACCCGTTCGCGCTCTTCGCCCTGCTCGAACCAGCCCCAGCGTCGGTGCTCCTCCACGCCCCAGCGTTCGCCTTCGGTTTTAGGCGAGAGCCCGGCAAGCGCCGACGCCTCCTGCCCGTCCAGACCATCGACGCTGTAACAGCCTTGTGTGCCGGTCACCCGAAAGCGCGGGCCGGGGGTGTTTTGCAGGCAACTGCCACCCAGGTGCGAGGTCACACCGCTGGCGTGAGTCAGGGACATAAAAAAGCCGTTATCGAACGTCTGGCCTTTCTCTAGGTAATCCAGTTCGGCATAGACCCGTGTCACCGGACCGAACAGCAACAACGCCTGATCCACCAGATGGCTGCCCAGATCCCGCAGGAAGCCGCCGCCACTGCCGTTGTTCACCGACTGCGGCGAGTAGCGCTCGATCCGCGACTCAAAACGGGTGACCTGGCCCAGCGCGCCGGACTCGATAAGTTTGCGTACGGTGAGGAAATCCGAATCCCAGCGCCGATTCTGATAGACGCTGAGCCGCACACCCTGGCGCTCGGCCATGGTAATCAGGGTTTGTGCCTGTTGCGCATCGGCAGCAAACGGCTTGTCGCTGACCACTGCCACGCCGTACTCAATGCCGTCGAGCACCAGTGCCGGGCGGCCCTTGAGTGGTGTCGACACCACCAACACATCGATTCCGGCTTCCACCAATTGGCCGATGCTGTCGAAGGCTGGCACGCCGGGATGCTCCGCGGCCAGCAATTGTCGGCGCTCGGGGGAGCGGGTAACCACGCCCACGAAGGTCGCCGTTGGCAAACTGCTGATCAGCGGAGCATGGAAAAACCGGCCGCCATGGCCGTAACCGACAAGTCCGATGCGCATACACGTATTTCCCCTGAAAGAACGTGGACCCTGTGGGAGCGGGCTTGCTCGCGAAGGCGGTGTGTCAGGCACCATCTTTGTCGACTGAAGGACCGCTTTCGCGAGCAAGCCCGCTCCCACAGGTATTGCGGTTAGCCGTAGAAGCGGGGGCGATCAGGGAGTGCGACGTTGACGATCGCCCCGCTGTTTTGCGCTTCGATGCACGCATCAGCGGCGACAGCGGCAGCAAAGCCATCCCACGCCGAAGGCCCACCCACCTGCCCGGCCCTTACACCATCAATGAACGCCTGCAACTCGACGTCGTACGCCGCGATGAAGCGATCCTTCCAGTCCATCAGAATCGCGTTGGACAACTTCGCCCCGCTGCGCAATTGAACCTGGGACGGCTCCGGCAGTTTGGCGATGCCGGTCTCCCCCACCACTTCGCACTGGATGTCGTAGCCGTACTGGCAATTGACGAAAACTTCCACGTCGATGCGTGTGCCCTTGGCGGTTTCCAGCAGAACGATCTGCGGGTCTTTCAAATGCGCGAGGGCCTTGCTGCTTTTGCGCGGGAACACCACCTGCACCGAAACGTAATCGTCGTCGAGCAACCAGCGCAGCACGTCCAGCTCATGGATCAGCGTGTCGGTGATCGCCATGTCGGTCTTGTAGTTCTCGCCCACCGTGGGGTTACGGTGAGCGCAATGCAGCATCAACGGTTCGCCGATCTGGCCACTGTCGATCACTGATTTCAACGCGCGATACCCTTCATCGTACGGACGCATGAAACCGACCTGCACCAGCCGCTTGCCATGGGCCACTTCGGCCTCGACGATCTTGCGGCAGCCTTCGGCGGTGACCGCCAGCGGTTTCTCGCAGAACACCGGTTTGCCCGCGGCAATCGCTGCCAATACGAACTCTTCGTGGCTCGGCCCCCAGGAGGTGACGAGGATCGCTTCGACTTCCGGCGCCTTGATCAGCGCATGACCGTCGGGATAGACCTCGGCAGTCAGTTTCAGATCGGAAACGACCTTGGCCGCTTGCTGCAAATTGATGTCGGTGACCGCGACCACCTGACTGTTGAGCAAGGTCTGGCTGCAACGACGGATGTGGTCCTGGCCGATGGCCCCGGTGCCGATGACGCCAAGCTTCAAAGACATATAAACACTCCTGTTTGTTCGTTTCAGGGCAATCAGTACTGACGGGCCTTGGCCAGTCGTTCGTTCAGGGTCTTGGCCACCGCATCGGTGCGGGCGCTGGTGGAGACTTGCGCCACGCCGACCCGCCACCAGGACAGGTAGCCGTGAATCATGGTTTTGGGCAGGACCTTGATATCGATCAGGGTCGACACGGTCTGCAAGCGCGCATCCGCCAATGCGGCGTGCAACTCTTCAACGGTGTTCACTTTGTAGGTCTTGCAGCCATAGGCCGCCGCGCTCATGGCGAAATCCACCGGCACAAAACCGCCGTCGAGCTTGCCGGTTTGCGGGTTGCGGTAACGGAACTCGGTAGCGAAGCTGTCCATGCCGTTGCCCATCTGCAGGTTGTTGATGCAGCCGAAGGTCATGTTGTCGAGCAGCACCACGTTGATCTTGCGTCGCTCCTGAATCGAGGTCGCCAATTCCGAGTGCAACATCATGTAGGAGCCATCGCCCACCAGCGCATAGACCTCGCGCTCAGGCTCGGCGAGTTTCACCCCCAATGCGGCATTGATCTCATAGCCCATGCACGAATATCCGTACTCGACGTGATAGGTGTTCACGCCTTTGCTGCGCCAGCTGCGCTGCAAGTCACCCGGCAGGCTGCCGGCGGCGGCAACGATCACCGCGTCATCCGCGAGGGTTTCATTGAGCACGCCGAGTACGCGGCTCTGGGTCAGGCACGAGCCGGTCAACTCGATGAATTCGCGCAACACTGCCGGGTCCAGGTGATCGTTGATTTCCGGGGTGAAGTCCTGGGTCTGGTATTCGATCTGATAAAGGCGATCGACTTCCTCATCCAGCTGCGCCCTGGCTTGACGGGGTTGATCACCCCAACCGGAGCGGTAGTCGCCCAGCGCTTCGGCCAGCGCCTGCAAACCGGTCCGGGCGTCCGCCAGTAGTTGCACGCCGTCGAGCTTCAGAGCATCGCACGGGCTGATATTGAGGTTGAGGAATTGCACTTCAGGGTGCTGGAACAAGGATTTCGACGCGGTAGTGAAGTCGCTGTAACGAGTTCCGATACCGATGATCAGATCTGCATCCCTGGCCAGCAGGTTCGCAGCCAAACAGCCGGTCTCACCGATGCCGCCGACGTTCAGGGCATGGCTGGAGACCACCGCGCTTTTGCCGGCCTGGGTTTCGGCAAAGGGAATGTCGAAGCGCTCGGCAAAGGCCTGTAACGCCGCGTTGGCGCCAGAGTATTTAACTCCGCCGCCGCAGATGATCAGCGGTTTGCGCTTGCCTTTGAACAACGCCACGGCATCGTCGAGCATCGCTTCGGTCGCCGGACGGCGCTCGATGCGGTGCACGCGTTTTTGCAGGAAGTAATCGGGGTAGTCGTAGGCTTCGGCTTGCACGTCTTGCGGTAAGGCCAGGGTTACCGCACCGGTTTCAGCGGGGTCGGTGAGCACGCGCATGGCGTGAATCGCGGCGGTCATCAGTTGCTCGGGACGGTTGATGCGATCCCAGTATTTGCTCACGGCCTTGAACGCATCGTTGGTGCTGATGCTCAGGTCGTGGAACTGCTCGATCTGTTGCAGCACCGGGTCTGGCTGGCGGCAGGCGTAGACATCACCCGGCAACAACAGCAAGGGAATGCGGTTGGCTGTCGCGGTGGCGGCAGCGGTCAGCATGTTCGCCGCGCCTGGCCCCACCGACGAAGTACAGGCGTAGATCTTGCGTCGCAGATGCTGCTTGGCGAACCCGATGGCGGCGTGGGCCATGCCTTGTTCGTTGCGGCCCTGATGGACGATCAGGTCGCCGCTGTCCTGCTCCAGGGCTTGCCCCAGACCCAGCACGTTGCCGTGGCCGAAGATGGTAAATATCCCGGCGACGAATTTGCTCTGAACCCCATCGACCTCGATGTACTGGTTATCGAGGAATTTCACCAGGGCCTGAGCCATGGTCAGTCTTGTAGTGGTCATGCTTGCACCTTTTTGTGAATGCAATCCGATCCCTGTGGGAGCGGGCTTGCTCGCGAAAGCGGCGGCACATTCAATATTTATGTCGCCTGACACACCTCTTTCGCGAGCAAGCCCGCTCCCACATTGGACCTCCATTAGGCTGACGAACGATGTCAGCCCAGGGATTTTTGCAGGTGATCCATGCTCGCGCCGATCGCCTGCTCGATATCCACCAGCCCATGCACGCTGTCGGCAAACGGTTCGAACGACAGGTAGCCGCTGTAGCCGCTGCCGAGCAAGGTCTCGATCTGCACCGCGTTGCCGAGAATGTCGCCCTCGCCCACCAGCACCCGATGGCCATCGCGGATGGTCGTCAACGGCGCTTCGGTATCCTCGACGCCGGAGATGTGCACCAGCCCGGTCAACTCAGGGAAAAACTCCTGTTCACCGGCCAGGTGATGATGAAAGGTGTCGTGCACCAGACGGAACACATCCAGCCCGCCGATGGCCTTGATCGCATCGACCGCCGTGCGTTTGCGCCGCAACGAACAGTCTTCGAAGCCCAGCGGTTCGATGAAACCGAGGATGCCGTGATCGCGCAGGATCGGCGCCAGCTGACTCAACGCCGTGCGCAGGCCCGAAGCGCGTTCGGCCTCGCTGCGCGGATCGGCCCGGTCGTTCAACGGGCACATGACCAACCCCTGCGCGCCACAATCACGTGCGTAAGCGGCGAGTTTCAACGCCTGCGCACGGCGCTCGTCATTCCACACATCAAACGGATACAACGCGTTGATCGACAGCACGGTGACGCCTTGGGCCGCACACAATTCCCGGACGTGCCCGGGCGCGGTCCCGTCCTCTATCTCGATGCCCTTGAGGTCGTTGCGGATTTCAATGGCGTCGGCCTTGAGGGTCACCGCCAACTCGATGAACGCAGGCAGGGACAAGCGTGGGGCGACCATACGGTTCAAGGCGAAACGCAGCGGTTTGCTCATTATTGTTGTTCTCCGCACAGGTGAATTATTTGGCCGTCGGCATGCTGAATTCCGGGCCCTTGGCGATGCTGTCGGGCCAGCGCTGCATCACGCTTTTATAGCGGCTGTAGAAGCGGATGCCTTCCTCGCCGTAGGCATGGTGGTCGCCGAACAGCGAGCGCTTCCAGCCGCCGAACGAATGCCAGGCCATGGGTACCGGAATCGGCACGTTGATGCCGACCATGCCGACCTTGATGCTGCGCGCAAAGGCACGAGCAATCCCGCCGTCGCTGGTAAAACACGACACGCCGTTGCCGAACTCATGGGCGTTGATCAGGGCCACGGCACTGGCGAAATCCGGCACGCGAACGATGCCCAGCACCGGCCCGAAAATTTCCTGCTGGTAGATGCTCATCCCGGTCGTGACGTTGTCGAACAGCGTCGCGCCGACAAAGAAGCCATTCTCGGCACCCGGCACCTTGAAGTTGCGCCCGTCAACGATCAGTTGCGCGCCCTGGGCCACGCCCTGATCGATGAAGCCTTCAACCTTGGCCTTGTGTTCGGCGGTGACCAATGGCCCCATGTCGGTGTCACCCTGCAGGCCATTGCCGACTTTCAACTGATCGATGCGCGGTAGCAGTTTGGCAATCAGCCGGTCCCCCACATCACCGACTGCCACGGCAATCGAAATCGCCATGCAGCGCTCACCGGCCGAACCATAAGCGGCGCCGATCAGGGCATCCGCCGCTTGATCCAGATCCGCATCGGGCATGACGATCATGTGGTTCTTCGCCCCGCCCAGCGCCTGTACACGCTTGCCACGCGAGGTCGCCTGCTGGTGGATGTACTCAGCGATCGGCGTTGAACCGACAAACGAAATCGCTTCGATGTCCGGGTGTTGCAGCAAGGCGTCGACCGCCGTCTTGTCACCCTGGACCACATTGAACACACCGTCCGGCAAACCGGCTTCGGTCAGCAGGCGGGCCATCAGCAAACTGGCGGACGGATCGCGCTCGGACGGCTTGAGGATGAAGCAGTTACCCGTGACCAGCGCCAGCGGGATCATCCACAGCGGCACCATCACCGGGAAGTTGAACGGTGTAACCCCGGCGCAAACACCGAGCGGCTGACGCAGGTTCCAGTTGTCGATGCCGCCGCCAATGTTGTCGCTGAACTCGGTTTTCAGCAGGTTCGGCGCACCGCAGGCGTATTCGACGATTTCGATGCCACGGGTGACTTCACCCTTGGCGTCGGAGAAGACCTTGCCGTGTTCGCGGCTGATGATTTCCGCCAGCTCATCGTGATGGCGGTCGAGCAGTTCCTTGAACTTGAACATCACCCGCGAACGCCGCAGGGAAGATTGCTCGGACCAGGCCGGGAAGGCTTTCAGGGCCGAGGCGACAGCCTGGTCCACGGTCTTCTGGCTGGCCAGCACGACCCGCGCCTGAACGCTGCCGGTGGCCGGGTTGAAGACGTTGCTGAACCTTTCACTGCCGCTGTCTTGCACCTGACCATCGATGTAATGACCTACAACCTGGGCGTCGCTCATTGTGCTTGTTCTCCGTGCAGAAGTTGGAATTCAGAGATCCAGCAGCCAGCTGTGCTGCGGATCGTTATGGAATTGCCAGACGCGTTTCGGGCCCGCCATCACGTTCAGGTAATACGACTCGTAGCCGTACGGCACACTGACCGGGTGATAACCCTTGGGCACGACCACAAGGTCGTTGTTTTCCACGGCCATGGCCTGATCGATGCTGCGATCGTCGGTGTAGACCCGTTGGAACACGAAGCCCTGGGGCGGGTTGATCTGGTGGTAATAGGTTTCTTCGAGAAAGCTCTGGTGCGGCAGATCGTCGGTGTCGTGCTTGTGCGGCGGGTAGCTCGACGAGTGCCCCGAAGGCGTGCGCACTTCCACCACCAGCAGCGAATGGGCCGGCTCGGTGTCCGGCAGGATGTCGCAGACGTAACGGGTATTGGCGCCCTTGCCGCGCACGCTGCGTTTCATGGTCTCGGGTTTGATCAGCCGTGGGCCGAGGTTCTCGGTTGGCGCACCGGGCGCCGCGCAAACGGCGATCTGCACATCACTCAACGCGACAATCCGGGCCTGACTGCCGGGCGGCAAGTACGCGGCGAACGGGGATTTGTCTTCAAACACCGACTGACGATCCCCAAGGTTGTCCCAGTCGAACACGCCCTGCCCCGGCGTTTCACCCTTGATGCCGACCCGCCCGCTGAGCAGCACCAGGCACAATTCCTTGTCACCGGCAGAGACCGGCAGGGTTTCGCCGAGGCTCAAGCGGTAAGCGGCGAAACCGACGTATTCAAGCTCACCTTTGCCCAACTCGACCATGGTCCGGCCACGGGCATTGCTTTTGACCAGCAGGCTCATCGTGCCGTCCTCTCGTCGAGCAGCGCACGCAAGGTGTCGAAGCCTTTTTTGGCATAGACGTAACTCGGGGCCACCGCCGGGTCCTGCTCGGCCTCGACCACCAGCCAGCCCTGGTAATCGGCCGCCAGCAGCACGTCGAGCAGTTCGGCGAAGTCGATGTCGCCATCTCCCGGCACGGTGAAGGTGCCGTTGATGATGCAGTCCGGGAAGCTCCACAGATTGTTGCGCGCCAACTGCACTACCGGTTTGCGCACGTCCTTGAAATGCACGTGGCAAATGCGTGAGATGTGTTTGCGCAGCACCTGCAAGGGTTCACCGCCCCCCATGTAGCAATGACCCGAATCGAACAGCAGGCCAACTTCACTGCCGGTCAACGTCATCAGGGTGTCGATGTCCGACGGGGATTCGACGTAGGCGCCCATATGGTGGTGATACGCCAGGCGTACACCCTGCGACAGGGTGAAGCGCGCCAGCTCGGTCAGTTTGTCAGCGTATTCCTGCCACGCCTGTTCGGTGTGAAAACGCGGGCGTTCGACCAGAGGAATACGTTGCCCTTGAATGGAATCGGCGACTTCACCGTAAACCAGCACCTTGGCGCCGTTCTTCGCCAGCAGCTCGACATGGCTGGCAATGGCGTCGATTTCCTCAGCCACGGAGCGGCGTGCCAGGCGACTGGAATACCAGCCGGACACCAGCGCCAGGTCATACGGGCGCAGTACATCGCCAACGCCTTTGGCGTCCTTGGGGAATTTGCCGTTGAGTTCGAAGCCTTCGTAGCCGATCTCCTTGCCTTCGCCGAGGGCGGTGCTCAGCGGCGTCTCGCCACCGAGGGACGGCAGGTCGTCGTTGCTCCAGGAGATCGGGTTGATGCCAATTCGGATAGCGGGCATGGCTGCACCTTTTATTGTTTTCTGAATTTCCGTTGAATCTGAGGCCGCCTTCGCGGGCAAGCCTCGCTCCTACGGGAAGCTACGGTGATCTGTAGGAGCGAGGCTTGCCCGCGAACAACGATAACGCGGTGTCGCGTCAAGCCCGGGCGGTGCGCCAGGCATCGATCAATTCGACAAACGTGCCCTGCACCTGTCGAATCAGCGCCTCGTCGTCGATTTCCCCGGCCAGCCACGCACGGCTTGGCTCCTGGAAAATAGTTCGCCCCACGGCAAAACCGCGACAGGTCCGGCTCTGGCTCGCCTGTTGAAACCCTTCGGCCAATGTCGCCGCCGGGGCATTCAAGCCCAGCAACACCACGCCTCGGCAGTACGGATCGCGCTCCTGGATCAGCTCGTCGAGTTGCTTCCACTCCTCGGCGCTCTGGGCTTCGATCTTCCACCACGCCGGGTAGATGCCCAGGTTGTAGAGGCGCTTGAGCGCGCGATACAACACGTCCGGGTGCGTCGAGGGATGATCCTTGGGCGGGATGATTTCCAGCAGCAGTTCATGACCGCTGACTTGCGACGCCTGGTACAAACCCTTGATCTGCGCTTCCTGCTCCAGGCGTAGCATTGGCTCGTCGTCCGGGTGAAATTGCACCAGGCATTTGATGATTTGCTCTTGCGGCCAGGCAATCAGGTTGCTGCCGATCGAACGCCCGTGTTCGAAGGCCAGTGGACGGGAGTTTTGTATCTCGACCGGCCGCGCCACCCACCAGCCACGACCGGTGGCCGCGTTCAGCGAGTCCTGGCCGAAACGCTGGTCCGCCAGCAGCCCGACATCGGCCTCGATGCCCTGCTCGCGCAAATCGCTTTCGACCCGCTCCACGGCTTTGATAAAGAGCTGTTTGAGTTCGCTGATGACGCCGAGGTCGCGACCGCCCTTTTGCGCCAGTTCCACCAGTTGCCAGCGATGGTCGAAGGCAAAGATGAACAGTTGCTTCCACGGCTTGCGCGACACACTGACCTGATGCAGGCGTTGCAACGTGGCGTCCTGATCCGGCCGGGTAATCGGCACCGGACTGTTGAACAGGTAATCGAGCTCGGCACGGGTCGGCATCGCCGGGGCGCAGGCATGGCGTGACACCACCAGGCCACCGCAGGCATTGGCCAACCGGCAGCAATGCTCGTCGCTGGCATCCTCCAGCCAACCGCTGAGGAAGCCGGCCATAAAGGCATCACCGGCCCCCAGCACGTTCAGCACTTCGACCCGCACACCGGGATAAATCGCGCCATCTTCCAGACGCTCCGGGATCATCCCGTGAATCACCGTGCAGCCTTGCGGACCGAGTTTGACCACCAGGGTCGCGTCGCTCAATCGACGGACGTTGCGCAGCGCGGTGAGCAAGTCCTCGGAACCACCGGCAATCAGAAACTCTTCTTCGGTGCCGACAATAAGATCGAAACGCGGGAGGATTTTCTGCACATGCTGACTGACGTTCTGGTCGGCAATGAACCGGGTTTCGCCGTCGGCCTTGCCGGCAAGCCCCCACAGGACCGGGCGGTAGTCGATGTCCAGAACCCGTTTGACGTTGTGTTTTTCGGCGTAGTCCAGCGCCTGGATACTCGCCTTGTAGACGCCGTCGGTGGAGAAATGCGTGCCGGTGATCAGCAAGGCTTTGCTGGAGGCGATAAAGGCTTCGCTGATGTCTTCGGCCCGTAGCGCCATGTCGGCGCAGTTTTCGCGATAGAACACCAAAGGAAAGGTCTCGCGGTCCTTGAGGCCGAGCAACACCATCGCCGTCAGGTGCTCCGGATCAACGTTGATACCGCTGGTGTCGCAGCCTTCGCGGGCCAGGGATTCGACCAGGAAACGTCCCATGTGGTCGTCCCCTACCCGGCTCAGCATCGCCGACTTGAGCCCCAACCGGGCGGTGCCGAAAGCGATGTTGGCGGACGATCCACCGAGGTACTTGGCGAAGCTGCTCACATCCTCCAACCGCGCCCCGACTTGCTGCGCATAGAGGTCGACACCCAGTCGCCCCAGGCAAATCAGATCCAATTGGCGTCCACTGGCAAAACGAGTCTGGCCCATGCTGGCTCCTGTTATTTTTATCAGCCTGTGTTCAGGACGATGACCGTGCCGAACACTCTTGGTGGATGCAGACTAAAACGACCGGGACCGAATAATCAATAATTATTCCAAATAATTTTTACGTGGAATATTTTTTCCAATAAGCTTCATTACAAGCACTCCAGACGCGGTGCATCGTTTCAGCAAGCCTCACACTACTGCAAGCTCATGATTTTGTTCGGGCCTACCCTGTAGACTGCGCACAGCCAACCTATTGTCCTGGGACGCGGTGAAACATCGTCGCTAGTAAGAACAAGCCAAGAACAAGCCAGAAGGATTCCTTATGTCCCGCACCGATCAGCCGGATACGACCGAGAGCACGCCCGAGAGCGATCTTGTCAGCCCCCCGATCAATGCCGAGCGCCTGCTGCAGCTGATCACCAATGAATACGAAAGCCTGCCGCGCCAGCTCAAACGCATTGCCAGTTACATGAGCCAGCAGAGCGACCGGATCATGGTCGACCGCATCAGCGACATCGCTCGCGAGTGCGAAGTGCACCCGTCGGCCATCGTGCGGTTTTCCCAGCGTTTCGGCTTCAGCGGTTTCAGCGAAATGCAGGCACTGTTCCGCGAGGCGTATACCCACAAAACCACGCCGGTACAGAACTACCAGCAGCGCATTCGCAGCATGATCGCCAACAAGTCGCAGAAAGCCAGCGGCGGCGACCTGGCGCGCGAGTGCATCGACGCGACCCTGTCGGGCATCGAGCGACTGGGGCTGGAACTCGATGACCAGGCCTTCGACAAGGCCGTGGACCTGGTGGTCAACGCCGACAACATCTACGTGGTCGGCGTGCGTCGTTCGTTCGCGGTAGCCGATTACCTGGTCTACAACCTGCAACACACCAACAAGCGCATTCATTTGGTGTCTGGGCTCGGCGGCAGCTACCGCGAGCAGATGCGCAGCGTACGCGCCAATGACCTGGTGATCGCCATCAGCTTCACGCCATACGGCAAGGAAACCCAGCACTGCCTGCGCATCGCCCAGCATCATCAGGCGAAAACCCTGATCATCACCGACAGCAATCTCTCGCCCCTGGCCAAGCGCGCCAACACCCTGCTGCTGGTCAACGAAGGCAGTTCGTTTGCGTTCCGTTCATTGAGTGCGACCCTGTGCCTGTGTCAGGCGCTGTTTATCGCCGTGGCCTATCGACTGGAGTTGAAGGTCGATGAGATTCACGAACAGGTCGGGTTCGACGACTGACCCGGACACAGGTGTTACGGTTCCGTATACGGCGACTCAGCGATCGCGTGTAAATATTTATTCTAAAAATTGAAACAAGAGAATATTTATTCTATAAATTGGATCTCTGAAAACAAGAATCCAAAGGATCCTGTCATGCGCGAACTCGGAATCGGACTTATCGGCACGGGTTTCATGGGCCGTGCCCATGCCTTGGCCTTTCGCAACGTCAGTGCGGCATTCGAACTGCCCTTCACGCTTCGCCTCGCCGCCCTGGCCGACGCCGATCCCGTTCGTGCGCAAGCATGCGCCACTGCCTGGGGCTTTGAGCAGGCCCATGGCGACTGGCAGCAATTGATCGACGACCCCAAGGTCAACCTGATCGCCATCACCACCCCCAACCATCTGCACTACCCGATGGCCATGGCCGCTCTTGCCGCCGGCAAGGCGGTGTACTGCGAAAAACCGCTGGCGGTGAACCTTGAACAGGCGAATGCCATGCACGTGGCGGCCAAGGATGCCGGCGTGGTCACCCGTGTCGGCTACAACTACCAGCACAACCCGATCATTGGCCTGGCACGTGAATTGATTCTGAGCGGCGAACTCGGCGAGATCATCAGTTTTCAAGGCGAATTCAGCGAAGATTTCATGGCCGATCCAGCGTCCCCCTGGTCGTGGCGCTGTGAGGCCGGGCATGCCGGCGGGGCATTGGCGGATCTGGGCAGTCACTTGCTCGCCATGGCGCGCCATCTGTTGGGTAATGTCGAAGCGGTGTGCGCCGACTCCCAGACTGTGCACCGCCAGCGCCCGGTCACGGCCGGTAGCCAGGATCAACGCAGCATTGCTGTTGACGATCACGCCCATGCCTTGCTGCGCTTTGCCAGCGGCGCCCGTGGCACCTTCAGCAGCAGTTGGCTCAAGCACGGCTACAAGAATCATCTGAGCTTCGAGATCAGCGGTACCCGAGGCACCCTGGCGTTCGATCAGGAACGCTTGAATGAGTTACGCCTGTGCCGCGCCGGCCAGGACGGTTTCCAGCGTTTACTCGCCGGACCGGACTTGCCCGGTTACGCAGCGTTCAGTCCAGCGCCAGGGCATCAGTTGGGCTACAACGAGTTGAAGACGCTGGAAGTGCATGAGCTGATCATGGCCTTGGCCGGCCACGGACAAGCCGGCACCGATTTCGAGCAAGCCTTTGAAGTGGAGCGACTGGCGACGGCGATTCGACTGGCGGCGCGGGAACAGCGCTGGGTCAACATCAGCGAGGTCTGATCGCAATAGGCGTTGAAGAACGCCAATTCCTGTGGGAGCGAGCCTGTTCGCTCCCACAATTGTTCTGCGTGCTGCGGGCGTTTTGCGACCGGCGCAGACAATCACCCGCGCTAAACTCCGACATCATCAAACTTTCCCCGCCAATCGCTCCGGCCACCTTCACGCCAGCATCAAGCCCCCCGGATGATCAGGACTGCTGCCCAATCCTGTCAGCGTGGATAATCCTGCGACTCATGGGCTTTCACCGAACCACGAGGCACTATTCCTCGTGGACCTCAGACTCATTACTGGCCAACGAACGTCTTTCACATGATCAACGAGAACAAAGGCATACAGTCCGTCGAGCGCGCGATGATGATCCTTGAAACCATCGCGGCGGCAGGGGGCGAAATCCGCTTGGTGGACCTTGCGGCGCAATCCGGCCTGCACAAGAGCACCTTGCACGGCCTGCTCAATACACTGGCCGCCATGGGCTACATTGCCCGCCGTGGCACTCACTATGCGTTGGGTTTGCGCCTGCGCGAAATCGCTCAACCGTTGAGCGACGCCGATGCGTTGCTGCGTGAAGCCTTTGCCCCTGCGCTGCGCATGCTGGCCGAACGCAGTGGTGAAACCTGTTTCCTCGCAGCGCCCTGTGGCACCCGCGAATACCTCTACATGGATGCCCTGGAAGGCAGCGGCAACTTGCGCGTTGCAAGCCCGCGCGGGCGTCGCGCCGGGCTGACCACCTCGGCCATCGGTAAAATATTCCTGGCCTTTGACGAGGACCTGCGCCGCAGTCTGCGTCGAGCGGACTTGCTGCCTGCGGAACTGGAAATCGAGTTGGCCGGTATCGTCACCCATGGCTACGCGTTAGACCTTGAAGAAGCCGAGCCGGGGCTTAACTGCGTCGCCCTGCCCCTGCGCTTGCAAGGTCGCGTGGTGGCGGCGCTCGGTGTTGCCGCGCCCGCCTCACGCTTGCCCAAGACAGCGTTGTGCACGTTGGCGAACCACGCCATGCGCGAAATGTTCGACATGCTCAAACTTTAACCGCCAATGGCCTGGGGCATATTCCCTTGAAAAGCAATCGTCGGGATCATCGCGTTCCTGTCGTTTTATTCAATGGAGTCCCGAATGTTTGAGCAATTGTCCCAGCAGGTCATTAACCGTGCACAAGCGCAGGCGCGTGATCAAGGCTTCGCCGTCTGCATCAGCGTGGTCGACGATGCCGGACTTCTGCGCCATTTCGTGCGCATGGATGACGCTGTGCCAGGCGCCATCGATGTTTCGCTGAAGAAAGCACGCACGGCTGCGTTGTTTCGCACCGACAGCGCCGAACTGGGTATGGAAGCGCAACCGGGCGGAGCCATTTACTCGCTGGAGGCTACCAACGGCGGCCTGATCAGCTTTGGCGGTGGCGTGGTGTTGCGTGATGAACACGGCAAGGTCATCGGCGCCGTTGGCGTTGCCGGGGCGACCGTCGAGGCGGATCAGGTGATTGCCCTGCAGGCAGCGGGTCGTCCATGAACCCGACCACGCAACGTATTCACCCTGGCGTGGTGGCGCTGGCGGTGACCGCTTTCGCTATCGGAATGGCCGAGTTCATTGTCGTCGGCATTCTCCCGGCTATCGCCTCTGACCTCGACATCCCACTGGCGCGCGCGGGAAGCCTGGTCGGGCTGTACGCATTGGCGCTGGCACTGGGCACACCGCTGACCGTTCTGGCACTGGCGCGCCTGCCGCGCAAACCGGTGCTGCTGGCGTTGATTGCGGTGTTTCTGGGCGGGAATCTGCTGGCAGCGCTCTCCACCGATTACCCTTGGTTACTGGCAGGACGCATCATCACCGCGCTTGCTCATGGCAGCTTTTTTGCCATTGGTGCCACCGTCGCCGCCAGCCTGGCGCCAAAGGGACAGGCAAGCAAAGCCATTGCCGTGATGTTCGCCGGCCTGACGCTGGCGATGGTCATCGGTGTGCCGATTGGCAGCATCCTGGGTAACGCGATGGGGTGGCGGCTGCCATTTTATGCGGTCGCGCTGCTGGCTGCCCTGGCCTTGATAGCCAGTGCGCGGTGGTTGCCGAACGTACCGACACCGCCGTCGGGCAAAGCTCTCACTCAGCTGGCGGCACTCAGGCACCCGGCCATTCTGGCGATGATGGCCGTGACCGTGCTGGGTTTTGGTTCAAGCTTTGCCGCCTTCACCTTTATCACCCCGATCCTCACCGACATCAGCGGCTTTTCCACCGCGACCGCCAGTTTGTTGTTGGTCGTATTCGGCGCTGCGACCCTGGTCGGCAATCTGGTCGGGGGCCGACTCGCGGCCACGATGGGCTGGCAATCGGCGCTGCGAATGATCTTTGTGCTACTGACACTCGTGCTGGCGGCGGTCGCACTGCTGCTGCCCTATCAACTGCCGATGGTAGTGATGCTGTTTTTCTGGGGCGCGCTGGCGTTCGGTCTCTCTCCCGCCGCCCAGGCCGGCATGCTGGCCACCGCCGAACGCTATACCCCGCACGCCGTGGCGTTCGCTTCGGCGCTGAACATTTCGGCCTTCAACCTCGGTATAGCCTTGGGCGAAACCAGCGGCAGTGCCCTGGTCGCCAATGGGCAAATGGCTCTCACGCCCTGGGCTGGTGTTGTGACCGTGATCCTTGCGCAGTTGCCGCTGATCTGGCTGCTGTCGCTCAACCGAAAAGACTCGCTTGAGCAATTTGCATAGTGCAATGGCGAACACCACAAAAGCAGAAGCCCGGCTTGCCGGCGATGGCGTCCTGAAGATCGCTATCGCCGGCAAGCCGGGCTCCTACAGTGGTGTGTTGCTCAAGCCTCGTGCATCAACAGCACTTTGGCCCGGCCTTGCTTCCGTAACGCGCTTCCTGGCGTTCCCGGAAGAACACCTCGTAACTCATCACCGGTTTGTCCGGATGTTTGGTCTGCATATGCTCGACGTAAGTATCGTAGTCGGGCATGCCGACCATCAGGCGCGCGGCCTGACCGAGGTATTTACCGAGGCGACTCAGGTCATTGAACATGCTGCACTCCTCGATCACGCATTCGGCAGGGCCTGGAATGGCGCTTCTTTATCCGTGCGCTCCTTGGTTCCCCACGCGGCAATGCCGACCTTGAGGGCAAAGAACAGGATGCTGAACACCACCAACAGGAACAGCGCGGTCAACGTCGCATTGGTGTAGGCGTTGTAGATCACGTGCTGCATCTGCTCGATGCTCTTGGCCGGAGCGAGTACCTGACCGTTGGCCAAGGCGTCGCTGTACTTCTTGGCCAGCGCGAGGAAGCCGATGGCCGGGTTGGCGTCGAACAGCTTGATGAAGCCGGCGGTGGTGGTGCAGATCAGCAGCCAGACCGCTGGCAGCATGGTCACCCAGACGTAGCGCTGGCGCTTCATTTTGATCAGCACAACCGTCGCCAACATCAGCGCGATACCGGCCAGCATCTGGTTGGAGATGCCGAACAGCGGCCACAAGGTGTTGATGCCACCCAGCGGATCGATCACGCCTTGATAGAGCAAGTAACCCCACATCGCCACACAACCGGCGGTGGCGATCAGGTTGGCGGTCCAGGATTCGGTGCGTTTCAGCGCCGGCACGAAGGAGCCGAGCAAATCCTGCAACATGAAGCGACCGGCACGGGTACCGGCATCGACTGCGGTCAGGATGAACAGCGCTTCAAACAGGATCGCAAAGTGGTACCAGAACGCCATGGTGTTTTCACCCGGCAGGACGTGGTGCAGGATCTGCGCGATACCGACCGCCAGGGTCGGTGCACCGCCGGCACGGGCCAGGATGGTGGTTTCACCGATGTCCTTGGCCACTGCTTGCAGCGCTTCCGGGGTAATTGCAAAGCCCCAGCTGCTGACGGTCTGCGCAACCGAAACAGCATCCGCGCCGACAATCGCCGCTGGGCTGTTCATGGCGAAGTACACGCCCGGATCGATCACCGATGCCGCAACCATGGCCATGATGGCGACGAAGGATTCCATCAGCATGCCGCCGTAACCGATGTAGCGGGCATGACCTTCACTGGCGAGCAGCTTCGGCGTGGTGCCGGAAGCGATCAGCGAGTGGAAACCCGATACCGCGCCACAGGCAATGGTGATGAACAGGAACGGGAACATACCGCCCTTCCACACCGGACCGGTGCCATCGATGAACTGGGTCAGTGCCGGCATTCTCAGCTCGGGCATGGTGATCAGAATGCCGATCGCCAATGCCACAATGGTGCCGATTTTCAGGAACGTGGAGAGGTAGTCACGCGGTGCCAGAATCAACCACACCGGCAGTACCGCGGCAACGAAACCGTAGCCGATCAGCATCCAGGTGATTTGAATGCCGGTGAAGGTGAAGGCCTTGGCCCACACTGGGTCAGCGGCAATCTGCCCGCCCAGCCAGATCGAGCCCAGCAGCAGGAACACGCCGATGATCGAGATTTCACCGATGCGACCCGGACGGATGTAGCGCATGTAGATGCCCATGAACATCGCGATCGGGATGGTCGCCATCACGGTGAACATGCCCCAAGGGCTTTCGGCCAGGGCTTTGACCACGATCAGCGCCAGCACCGCGAGGATGATGATCATGATCAGGAAGCAGCCGAACAGCGCGATGGTGCCGGGGATGCGGCCCATTTCTTCGCGGACCATATCGCCCAGGGAGCGACCGTTGCGGCGGGTGGACATGAACAGGACCATGAAGTCCTGAACCGCACCGGCCAGCACCACGCCGGCGATCAGCCAAAGCGTGCCGGGCAGATAGCCCATCTGCGCCGCCAACACCGGACCGACCAGCGGGCCTGCGCCGGCGATGGCTGCGAAGTGGTGACCAAAGAGTACGTGCTTGTTGGTCGGAACGTAGTCCAGACCATCGTTATTGAGTACGGCGGGAGTGGCTCGATTGGGGTCCAGTTGCATCACCTTGTTGGCGATGAACAGGCTGTAATAGCGGTATGCGACGAGGTAGATGGCGACGGCTGCGACTACGATCCAGAGGGCGTTGATCGCTTCGCCGCGGCGCAGGGCCACGACACTCAGCGCAAACGCTCCCAGAACAGCCACGGCAAACCAGGCGAGGTGTTTAGCCAGACGGGGCATAGCGTGTCTCCTGCCGACAGCTTGTGACTGCGGCGGTAATTTTTATAATTGTGTCCGCTGTGCGGAGCTGGCCCAATATCCGCGCATGCCGTCTACAAATAAATCCGCGTTACTACGTACGCGCCCTCTACGTAGTTCTACGTAGAAACTGTAAAACCTGTAGGAGCCGGCTTGCTGGCGATCCAGGCGACGCGGTGTATCAGTCACGCCGCCATCGCCAGCAAGCCGGCTCCTACAATTCGGCGTTGTCCGGTCATTCCGTCCAGCAGCGCTACTGGACGTGCGCATCTTTGGCATATGATGCCGGCCTTCGCCTTCCCCCGATCCGGACAGGAGCCCAGATGCAGCTCAAACACAAAATCGTCGCGCTCGGGATTCTGCCGCTGGTGTTGGCGATCGCTGTCATCTGCGGGCTGGTGATTTCCCTGAACCGCCAGGTGGGTGATCAACAGGCGCAATTGATCGAAGACAGCATCCTGGCGAGCAAGCGCGCCGAACTGAAAAACTACGTGGAAATGGCGCAAAGCCTGATCGCGCCGCTGTACGACGACGGCCACGGTGATGAGCACGCCCAGCAACGCGTGCTGGAAGAACTGCGCAAACTCAGCTTTGGCATCAATGGCTACTTCTTCGTGTACGACCGCGAAGGTCGCAGCCTGATGCACGCGCGGCAGTCGGAACTGGTCGGCCAATACCTGTGGGACATGAAGGACCCGCACGGCCTGCCGGTGATTCAGGCTTTGCTCAAAAGTGCGCAATCGGGCGAAGGCTTTCAACGCTACGCCTGGAACAAGCCGTCTTCCGGTCAGGTAACCGACAAGCTCGCCTACGTGGTGATGCTGGATCGCTGGGGCTGGATGCTCGGCACCGGCATTTACCTTGAGGACGTCGAACGCGCGACCCAACAGGCGCGTGACGAGGTGGCCCAGGGCATCCGCAAAACCATGCTGGCGATTGCCGCCGTGGCGCTCGTGGCGGTGCTGTTCGTGTTTGCCAGCGGCATGACACTGAACGTCAGCGAGCACCGTCTGGCCGACAAAAAACTGCAACGCCTGACCCAGCGAATCGTCAGTTTGCAGGAGGAAGAACGCTCGCGGGTTTCCCGTGAACTGCACGACGGCATCAGTCAGGTGCTCGTCTCCATCAAGTTCCAGTTCGAACTTGCCAGCCATGTGCTGGAGAATGGACAAGACAAGGGTTTGAGTATTTTAAGAGAGGCCACGGAACGACTCGGCGAAGCGATTGGCGAGGTGCGCAGCCTCTCCCACGACCTGCGCTCATCCTTGCTCGACACCCTGGGGCTGTCGGCGGCCATCGGTCAACTTGCCGAGGAATTCGAGCAACGCAGCGGCCTCACCGTGACCTATAACGACAACGAATTCGACTGCCATCTGGTCGATGGCGCGGCGGTTTCGTTGTTTCGCATTGTGCAGGAAGGCCTGACCAACATTGAACGCCATGCACAGGCAAAAAACGTTTCCATCAACCTGCACGGTTCTGAAGAATCCATCCGGCTGACGGTGATCGATGACGGTATCGGCTTCAACGTCGCCCAGGTCGAACGTGGCCATGCCGGCATCGGCCTGCGTAATATCCGTGAGCGTGTCGAGCACTTTGGCGGCCGGTTCGAGCTGATCTCGGTGCCGGGAAGAAGTGAGCTGGACGTGCTGCTGCCCATGAAAATGCCCGGCACAAAACGCTGATCAGACAATAAGAGTGAATGCCCGTGATAAACCTGCCCTCCCCGATCCGCGTCGCCCTGGTCGACGATCACTCCCTGGTTCGCGACGGGATCAAGGCGCTGCTGTCCGTCATGCCCCCGCTGGAAGTGGTGGGTGAAGCCGAGAATGGCGCGGACGCCATCGAGATGGTCGGACGCTGCCAGCCTGACCTGCTGCTGGTCGACATCAGCCTCAAGGACATGAACGGGCTGGAGCTGACCCGGTTGCTGCGCAGCCAGTACCCGTCGCTCAAAGTGCTGGTGCTGAGCATGTACGACAATTATGAATACGTGAGCGAGTCCGTGCGTTCGGGTGCCAGCGGCTATGTGCTGAAGAACGCGCCGTCACGGGAAATCATCGCCGCCATCGAAGCCATTGCCAGCGGCGGCACGTTCTACAGCGCGGAAATTGCCCAGCGGCTCATTGCTGATAAAAGTACCGACAACGAGCTGACGCCGCGTGAAAGCCAGGTGTTGTACAAAATGGCCCAGGGGATGAACAACAAGGAAATGGCCCGTGACCTCGACATCAGCGTGCGCACGGTTGAAACCCATCGCCTGAGCATCCGCCGCAAACTCAACATCGACAAACCGGCGGCGCTGGTCAAATACGCCATCGACCACGGGATCATTTCCCCATAAACCTGCTGAACACTCCCCCCTGTAGGAGCCGGCTTGCTGGCGATGGCGGAGTGTCAGCAAAAAACAGGTTGGCTGACCCACCGCTATCGCCAGCAAGCCGGCTCCTACAGGATGGGTGTCGTTGCCGATTTTTTATCTGAGCCACCGGAGACACCTGTGCCACCGTTGACCACCCGCGAGATTTACCAGCTATTGCGCGACGCCGCCCTGGAGGTTCGTCCCCTGCGGCTGATCGGCGAACCTTCCGCATCCGGCCTGGTGCAAGTCGACATCGAGGGTTGGCAGCTGACCCTCGACATCAACGACAACCACTTGCGCCGCTGCCAACGCTGCCTGAGCCCGGACGGCCGCGAGGGCCTGTTCGACAATTGGCAACGTTACGGCACCGACCCGGTCAGTCTGCTCAGCACCTGGGAACTGGCACAGATTGAACGCCTGCTGACCGAGTTCAAAAACGCGGTTTGACCGCCTTCCAGTCCGGTTTGTAACGCTGCATCTGCTTTACGTCATCGCGCTGGCGGATGCCGCAGGTCAGGTATTGGTCATGCAGCTTGCCCAGTTGATCGTGATCCAGTTCAAGACCCAACCCCGGGGCGCGAGTGATTTTCACGCAGCCATCGACGATCGGCAGCTTGCCGCCCTTGATCACCTCTTCATCCGGCTCCTGCCACGGGTAATGCGTGTCGCAGGCGTAATCCAGATTGGGCACCGCGGCCGCAACATGCGCCATCGCCATCAGGCTGATGCCCAGGTGCGAGTTGGAGTGCATCGACACGCCAAGACCAAAGGTGTCGCACATTTTCGCCAGCGCCTGCGTGTCGCGCAGCCCGCCCCAGTAATGGTGATCGGCGAGGACAATCTGCACGCTGTTCAACGCCACGCTACGCCGGAACTCGTCGAAATCGGTGACCACCATGTTAGTCGCCAGCGGCAGCCCGGTGCGTTTGTGCAACTCGGCCATGCCGTCGAGGCCCGGTGTCGGGTCTTCGTAATATTGCAGGTCATCGCCCAGCAATTCAGCCATGCGAATCGACGTTTCCAATGACCAGTTGCCATTCGGGTCAATGCGCAGCGGGTAACCGGGGAAGGCCTTTTTCAGCGCCTTGATGCACGACACTTCGTGCTCCGGCGGCAGCGTGCCGGCCTTGAGTTTGATGCTCTTGAAGCCGTAGGCCTCGATCATCCGCCGTGCCTGGGCAACGATCTGCTCTTCGTTCAGCGCCTCGCCCCAATTGTCCGGTTTGTAGGGTGAATCGACATGCTGCGCGTACTTGAAAAACAGGTAGGCGCTAAACGGAATCTCGTCGCGAATCGCCCCGCCCAGCAAGTCCACCAACGGCACGTTCAACGAATGCGCCTGCAAATCCAGGAACGCCACTTCGAACGCCGAATACGCATTGCTCACCGCTTTGCTGGCATGGGAGCCCGGTGCCAGTTCCGCGCCGGCAATGCTCGCCGGTTTGTGCGCCGCCACGGTGGCCTGGACGATGCGCCGCAGTTGATTGAGGTCGAACGGATCGAGACCGATCAATTGCGATTGCAGTTGCTGCTGGATCAACAGCGCCGGCGCATCGCCGTAACTTTCACCGAGACCGATGTAGCCATTGTCGCTCTCGATCTCGATGATCGAACGCAGCGCGAACGGCTCGTGAATCCCGCTGGCGTTGAGCAGCGGCGGATCACGGAAAGCGATGGGGGTGACGGTGACTCGTTTGATTTTCAAGAGGCTGCTCCCTTTGGACCTGAGCTCAAGGCTTGATGACTGACTGATTTTTCTGACGCTGCGATGTCGGCAGGTTGGCCGCTCAGCGCACGAACGGGATCACCACGCGGGGCGGTGCGGGCAAAGAAGATCACCACCGCCGCCACCAGCGAGGTGGCCGCCAGCCCGTAGAGACCGCCCTCGATGGAGCCGGTTTTCTGTTCGAGGAAACCGAACGCTGTCGGGGCGACGAAGCCGCCAAGGTTGCCGATGGAGTTGATCAACGCGATCACCGCCGCGGCGATGCGCGCATCCAGATAGCCCTGTGGTATAGGCCAGAACAGTGCCGAGGCGGCCTTGAAACCAATCGCGGCAAAACAGATGGCGACGAAGGCGAAGACAGGCCCGCCAGTGGTGGACATGAACATGCCGAACGCAGCGATCACCAGGGTCAAGGCGACCCAGGCCTGCTGGTATTTCCATTTGCTGGCCATGGCGGCGAAGCCGTACATCGCGACAATGGAAATGATCCACGGAATCGAGTTGAACAGGCCGACCTGGAAGTCGCCGAGGTTGCCCATTTTCTTGATCATGCTCGGCAGCCAGAACGTCGCGCCGTAGATGGTCAGGGCAATGGAAAAGTAGATGGAACAGAACAGTGCGATCTGCTTGTCGGCGAGCAATTTGAACATCGACGGCTTGACCGTCTGCGTGGCTTCGCGGGCCTGCTGTTCGAGGGCGATGGCGCCCACCAGTGCGTCCTTTTCTTCCTCGCTCAGCCAATTCGCCTGGCGTGGATGGGACTGCAACCAGAACCAGACAAACCCGCAGAGCACGATCGAGGCGAAGCCTTCGATCAGGAACATCCACTGCCAGCCGTGCAGGCTGAAACCGCTGACATGCAACAGCGCACCGGACACCGGCCCGGAAATCACCGAGGCAATGGCCGAGCCGCTGAGGAAGATCGCCATGGCCTTGCCGCGTTCGGTCGACGGCAACCATTGGGTGAAGTAATAAATGATGCCAGGGAAGAAACCGGCTTCGGCCGCGCCGAGGATGAAGCGCAGCACATAGAAACTGGTTTCGCCGCGCACGAACGCCATGGCCATGGCCGCTGCGCCCCAGGTGAACATGATGCGCGTCAGCCAGGCGCGGGCGCCGTAGCGTTGCAGCAGCAGGTTGGAGGGGACTTCGAAGATTGCGTAACCGATGAAGAACAGCCCGGCACCGAGGCCATAGGCCGCGGCGCCAATGCCGAGGTCGGTTTCCATGTGACTGCGCACGAAGCCGATGTTGACCCGGTCGATGTAATTGACGATGAACATCACCACGAACAGCGGCAGCACATGGCGCTTCACCTTGGCCGCTGCGCGGGCGAGCACAGTTGGATCGGGCGGACTCTGGAGGGTATTCAAGGGGGCGACTCCCGTTCATTGTTTTTTTAGGGACGCGCCGATCATGGACGCCGACATTGATCCCGTCTAATCTAACTTGGCATTCGATTGATACCTGGATTAGATCAATGTTCGAACTGACCCAACTGCGCTGCTTCACCACGGTGGCCACCGAACTGAACTTCCGGCGCGCCGCCGAACGGTTGAACATGACCCAGCCGCCGCTCAGCCGACAGATTCAGCTGCTGGAACATCACCTGGGCGTCGAGCTGTTCACCCGCACCACCCGCAGCGTCGCCCTGACCGCCGCCGGCCGCGCCTTCTTCATCGAAGCGCAGAACCTGCTCGAACGTGCCCAGCAAGCCGCCGCCACCGCCCGGCGTTTTGCCGAGGGCGATATCGGCACGGTCAACATCAGTTTTGTCGGCAGCGCGGTGTATGAATTCCTGCCCAAGGTCATCGCCGAAGCCCGCCTCAAGCAACCGCACGTGAAAATCGACCTGTCGGAGATGAATACCTACCAACAGCACGAAGCCCTGCGCGCCCGCCGTATCGACCTGGGCATCGTCCGCGCGCCGTTGCTGGAACCGGGATATGCCACCGAGTGCCTGGTGCGCGAGCCGTTTGTCCTGGCCGTGCCCAGCCATCATCGATTGGCCAGCGCCGAAACCGTGTCGGTCAAAGACCTCGATGCTCAACCGTTTCTAATGTACTCCCACGCCGCCTACCCACCGTTCAACGAACTGCTGACCGGCATGCTGCGCTCGGCCCGCGTCGCCCCGGAATACGTGCAGTGGCTGGGCTCGTCGCTGACCATTCTGGCGCTGGTCAACGCCGGCATGGGCCTGGCGCTGGTGCCGCGGTGCGCCAGCAGCGTGGTGTTCAAGAACGTGGTGTTTCGCGATATCGACCTGGGGGAAGGTGTGCAGAGCGAGTTGCATCTGATCTGGCGCGAGAACAATGACAACCCGGCGTTTGCGATGTTGCTGGAAGGGATTCGCACGGCTGTTCGTGAAGGCTGGGGGTTGTGAGGGCTGAGCTGATTTCGTCGGTGTTTGTGCTGCCGTCTTCGCGGGCAAGCCTCGCTCCTACGGGTTTGAGTTGAAACACAATTTTGTGAACGACACCAACCCTGTAGGAGCGTGCGATGCGGCGACCCGACTTGCCCGCGAAGACATTTGTGTTATCGCCATCGCCGGCAATCCTTGCACCTGAAGATGTAGCGGTGAAGGTACGTCTGTCGGACACACGAAGTCGCCGGTAAATATGCACTCCTGCCCCGTGAACCTTGTTTCAACTCCCCAGTCTTACAGCGGCGCCAATTCCTCCCCTAACCGCTGCCATCTCTTCAGAGCTGTCCCTCCATGCGCCAAACCGCCCACGCCTTGCGCTTGACTTCGCTGTGCCTGTTTACCTTGCTTTCCATTACCACCCGCCCCGCCCACGCCGGCGCGGAACGGCAACTGGTGGAAGCCATCAACGATTACCGCGCCCACCCGCAGCGCTGCGAGCGGCGTCCAGCCCAACGCTTGGCACCGCTGGCGCTGAAATCGAATCTGGCCTTGCCGGTCGGCTACGGCGGCGGCTTGCGGGACCGGTTGAAAGCGTCCGGTTATCAGGCTGTGACCGTGCGCAGCCTGCGCGTGGTCGGCGCGCAAGATGCCGAAGAGGCCTTCGACCTGCTGCAGAGCGATTACTGCTCGGCATTGCTGGATAGCCAATACGCCGATATCGGCGTCAGCCGCAGCCGCAGCGAATGGCAAGTGGTGCTGGCGCGGCCGGTGCTGGACAGCCAGATGAGCGACAAGCGAGCCGTCAGCCAGGCGTTGCTCGCCCAGGTCAACGCCGCGCGGGCAAAACCGCGCCTCTGCGGGCGCCAGCGCTTTGCCGCCGCCCGACCACTGGCCTGGAATGCCAGCCTCGGGGCAGCGGCACAGGGCCACAGCAAGGCAATGGCCTACGGGAATTACTTCGCACACCGCGATCCCGACGGCGATATGCCTGCCGACCGGGCGCGGGCTGCCGGATTCCGTGGCCGCCAGATCGGCGAAAACATTGCCGCAGGCCAAGGCTCACCGAGCAAGGCAATGGCAGGCTGGCTCGCCAGCCCCGGACATTGCGCCAACCTGATGAGCCCGTTGTTCACCCAAGTGGGAGCCGCCTACGCGACGGACGCGCGCAGTGACCAAGGGGTTTACTGGACGATGTTGTTTGGAGCGCCTTGAGGCCGGTCACACCATGGCCAGCGTGATGCATCACGCTGGCCGCCGCACCGCCCTCACCTTCCCGCTGCCACCGCCGCCGCAGAAGAACTGATCGCCGCCATCGGACTCAAGTCCCGACACGCCGACTCCGGTCGGCATCTTGACGCTGTGCAGCACTTCCCCGGTTTTGGCATCCACGCGGCGCAGCTCGCTTTCATCCCCTTCCCACGTTCCGTGCCACAGTTGCCCGTCCACCCAAGTCACGCCGGTAACGAAGCGGTTGGACTCGATCGTGCGCAAAATCGCGCCGGTCTCGGGGTCGATCTGGTGGATCTTCCGGTCGCGATAGCGGCCGACCCACAGCGTCCCCTCAGCCCAGGTCAGCCCGGAGTCGTTGCCGCCACCCGGTGCCGGGATGGTGTTGATCACTTTGCCGGTCTGCGGGTCGATTTTCTGGATGCGGTCGGCGGCGATCTGGAACAGGTGCTGGCCGTCGAAGGCCGTGCCTGCATCGGCGCTGACGTCGATTGAACGCAGGGTCTTGCCGCTGGCCGGGTCGAGGGCGATGAGTTTTTCGCCACTGGCAAACCAGACGCGCTCACCGTCCCAGGTCACGCCATGCACGCTGTCGACACCGGCGAACGGGCCATATTCGCGGAGGATTTCTGCGGTTGAGTGTTTCATCTCGGTTACCTCTTCAAGGGTTCGTGGCGTTCATCCTAGTCACTCGGCAGTGGCGCCGGGAGTAACAAGGTCGTCGCGAAACCCGGTACCGGCGGGGTCATCCAGCGCCGCGCCCGGCCACGTCCGAATGGCTGCACTTTGCCCGCCGCCGCCAGCGCGTCGAGTGTGCGCTGCACCGTGCGCTGGCTGGTGTCGAGCGCCAACGCCAGCGCCGAACTCGACCAGGATTCGCCGTCGGCGAGCAAGGCAAACAGCGCCGCGTGTCGTTCTTCGACCGGTTGCGCCAACACCACTACGTCAGATGAAACCAGCGCCACCAGCGCAAACCCGCGTTGAGTGGCGATGACGCCCGCCAAGGGTTTCAGCGCCGCACGCAAGCGCCCGACTTCGACACGCAAGCGCGCTCGATGAGACTCGTCCGACAGCTTCAGGCGGAACGCCCGGCGGATCAGGGTTTCCCTCGATACGTCCGCCGGCCACGCTTCGGCCAACGCCCGAGCGAGGGTGAACAACACCGGGCGCCTGGCGAGGGAAACCGACATGCCAACGCCACGCACGGCATAACGGCAGGCGTCCACCACCAACGCGGTCGACCCGAGCACGGCTTCAACTTCATCCAGCCACAACGGTCGCTCTTCGCCATGGGCGATCAGGCGCGCCGCCGGGGAATTCAGGACGTTAACGGCGTTTTCGACTTCGCCGATAAGCGCCGGGACACCCGCCTCGCGTGCGACATGTTCGGCCCTCGCCAGGGCAAGCCGGGCTGTTTGCGATTGCAGGCGGCGGATGGCAATCCCCGCCACCACCAATTCATGGGCGGCGCGCAGCACCGGCGGCAACGGTGCGGGATCCAGCGCGGCCAACAGAACGTCCGCCTCGTCGAGCCGACCGATCAGCACCCATCGCCGAATCTGCAAGTACCGCGCGTGAGCGGCGTTCACTCGATCTCCATGGGCCTCAAGCGTCAGGCGTGCCGTTTCGAGCGCCTTCACTGGCCAGCCCAGGTCACGCGAAGCCAGCGCAATTTCGGCCTCGGCCACCACGCAGCGCGCCCGTGCCAACGGCTCTTTCGGCCCGAATGCGCGCGCGGCGCTTTTCACCAGCGCTTTCGCCCGAACCAGATCGCCGAGCTGCGCCATGGCGATGCCGCGCAACGCGAGCGCGGGCGCATCGTCACGCAACGCCACCCGGTCAAGCGCACCAAGCGGATCACCCGCCGCGAGTGCCCGCGCTGCGGCGGTGATCAATGAGTCCATAAAAGTAGCGCCACGGTTGTCGCCCCTGCCGTTCGATAACCCTGGTTAGTCTAGTCACGCGGCAGCTGAGTAAGGGGCGGGATTGTTTGCGTTTGTAAGGGCCTCATCGCCGGCAAGCCGGTCTCGCTCCCACAGGGATTGCGGGGCTTGCACAAAACAGGCGGGAGATTCTATGTTGCAGGCCAACCCTGCATCATCAAACGTCAAGTTTGCCAGGAGTCATGCCATGAACACGTATCAGCCTTTGGATTGCGATCTGCACGACTATCTCGAGATTGCCTGCCTGCGCGGTTATCGACTGCATATCGAGTTGATGGATGGCACAAGCCTGACGGCCAAAGCGCTGACGACACGGACGTCCAGCGACAAAGAAGAGTTTCTCTGCGTTGAAACGGCAGGCGGCCCACAGGAGATCCGTCTGGATCAGCTGCTGGCCGTGACGCCGCTGGACGACAATGCGCAGTTTGGACGCGTGGTGCTTCAGGGCGCGAACTGCTCGTTCTAGCACTCGGTGTGCCGGCCCCTCAATTCGGCTCTGTGAAACGCAAAAAGCCCCGCCCTCTCAATGAGGACGAGGCTTTTCGGCAGCCGCCGTTCAATCGGCGTTCAGCAGCACCGCGTCGTGCAGCTGCGTTTGCCGTAACGTGCTTCCTGACGCTCGCGAAAGAATGCTGAATAGCTCATGACCGGCTGGTCCGGATGATTCAGCTTCATCTGCGCGACGTAGTTGTCGTAATCCGGAACGCCCACCATCAGGCGCGTGCTCTGGCTGAGGAACCTGGCGGCAAGCTGCAGTTTGCGGAACATGGCAAAAGCCTCTTTGTGGTGTTGGACGACCTCATCAAACCGCACTCATGTATCTGCATTGTGTCCGCGATCGGGGAATTTGTATGTTCAAGTGGCTGAACGAACCCGACAAACCGCCCCCTCGATCACAGAACCAGCCTGCGGTAATCCGCCAGCACACTGCTCAGATAGGCGTTGAAACGCCCCGCCGCCGCGCCATCGATCACGCGATGATCCCAACTCAGGCTCAACGGCAGCATGTTGCGCGTCACAACCTGCCCGCCCTCCAGCGCAAGTCGCTCCGTGCTTTTGCCCACCCCGAGAATCGCGACCTCCGGCGCATTGATGATCGGCGTGAAATACGTCCCGCCAATGCCGCCCAACGACGAGATTGAAAAGCAGCCGCCACTCATCTCGGCAGCGCTCAACTTGCCCGCCCGCGCCTTTTCAGCCAGCGCCGACATTTCCCGGGCAATCGCCAGCACCCCTTTCTGATCGACGTCCTTGATGACGGGGACGACCAACCCTTCGGGTGTATCGGCGGCAAAACCGATGTGGCAATAACCCTTTAACACCAGTTCGTCGCCATTGAGGCTGGCATTGAACTCCGGGAATTTTTTCAACGCGCCCGCACAGGCTTTCATCAACAACGCCAGCAACGTCAACTTGACCCCGCTGCCGGCCTTTTCCTTGTTCACCTGCACGCGGAACTGTTCGAGTTGCGTGATATCCGCGTCGTCGTGATTGGTCACGTGGGGAATCATCAGCCAATTGCGATGCAGGTTGGCCCCGCTGATTTTTCGGATGCGCGACAGTGGCCGGGTTTCCACCGGCCCGTACTTGGCAAAATCCACCACCGGCCAGGGCAGCAATCCGCCCAACGGCTGGGCACGGGTTTCAGTGACCGTCAGTGCGCCTTTCACATGGGCCAACACGTCGTCCTTGGTGATGCGGCGACGCAGGCCCGTGCCCTGAATGGCTTTGAGCGAAACACCCAGTTCTCGAGAGAACTTGCGAACCGACGGCGATGCCAGCGGCAAGTCCGTTGGCGGATCAACCGCTTCGATGAGCAACGCCGGCGAGGCAATCGGCTGAGGCTCTATGACCGTTGCAACGGGCTCGATGCGGGGTGCAGGCGCCGCCGATAGTCCTTCACTCTCGATAAAGGCAATCGGCGATCCCTCGCTGACTTTGTCATCCAGACTGACCACCAACGATTGCAACACGCCCGTGTGCGGCGATGGAATTTCCATGGACGCCTTGTCCGTCTCGACAATGATCAGGGTCTGCCCTTCGACCACCGCATCGCCCGCCTTGACCGGTATTTCGATGACACCGACATCCTTGGCATCGCCGATGTCGGGCATTCGCACTTCATGCACATTCTTCATGACCATTTCCTGAAAATTCGACTCGACCTGAAGCCCGGCTTCAAGCGTCCCAAGGCGCGATGGCGTCAACATCAATCCCGTAGCGCGCAATCGCTTCGGCACACACGCCGGCATCGAGGCGCCCGTCCTGAACCAGTGACGTCAGGGCGCTCAAGACGATCTGATGGCGGTCCACTTCGAAAAACGCGCGCAACCGGCTGCGGGTATCACTGCGGCCGAAACCGTCGGTGCCGAGCACCGTGTAACGCGCCGGCACGTAGCTGGCGATCAGTTGGGGCAAGGCGCGCACGTAATCGGTGCTGGCAATGATCGGTGCCTTGTCGTTGAGCGATTCCTGAACGTGGCTGCGCCGCGCCGGTTGTCCCGGATGCAGGCGGTTCCAGCGCTCCACTTCACGGGCCTCGCGGGCCAGCTCGGTGAAGCTGGTGACGCTCCAGACCTCGCTGTCGATGTTCCAGTCGCTGGCCAGCAACTCGGCCGCCGCGATCACTTCAAGCAGGATCGCGCCGGAACCCAGCAACTGAACGCTGCCGCGTGCGTCCTCGACTTCATGTCGGGCGAACAGGTACATGCCCTTGATAATTGCCTGTTCGACGCCCTCGGGCAGGTTGGGCTGCGGGTAGTTTTCGTTCATCAGCGTGACGTAGTAGAACTCGTCGACCTGACGCTCCAGCATCTGGCGCATGCCGTGATCGAGGATCACCGCGAACTCACCGGCGAACGCCGGATCGTAGGCCCGGCAGTTGGGCACCATCGCCGCCATCAGGTGACTGTTGCCGTCCTGGTGCTGCAAACCTTCGCCACCCAGCGTCGTGCGCCCCGCCGTGGCGCCGAGCAGAAACCCGCGCGCCCGCTGGTCCGCCGCCGCCCAAATCAAATCGCCGATACGCTGGAAGCCGAACATCGAGTAGTAGATGTAGAACGGCAACATCGGCAGGCCATGCACCGAATAGCTGGTCGCGGCAGCCACCCAGGAACTGATCGCCCCGGCCTCGCTGATGCCCTCTTCGAGAATCTGCCCGTCGAGGGCTTCGCGATAGCTCAGGATCGAACCGATGTCCTCCGGCTCATAACGCTGGCCCACGCTGGAATAAATCCCGATCTGCTTGAACAGGCTGGCCATGCCGAACGTGCGCGCTTCATCGGCCACGATCGGCACGATGCGCGGCCCCAGTTGTTTATCCCGGAGCAAACCACTGAGCATCCGCACAAACGCCATGGTGGTGGACATTTCCTTGCCTTCGGCGGCAATGGCGAACCCCGCGTAACTGTTGACGTCGGGCACGGCCAAGGGCGTCGACGTGGTGGGCCGCGACGGCATATAGCCGCCCAATGCCCGGCGACGTTCGTGCAGGTAGCGCATTTCGGCGCTGTCGTCGTCGGGTTTGAAGAAGCTCAGCGAGGTCGCCTGTTCATCGGTCAACGGCAAATTGAAACGGTTACGGAAGGCGATCAACGCATCCTTGTCGAGCTTCTTCTGCTGGTGCACGGTCATCTTGCCCTGCCCGGCATCGCCCATGCCGAAGCCTTTCTTGGTCTGCGCCAGAATCACCGTGGGTTTTCTGCCCTCGCGCATCGCGCTTTGGTAGGCGGCGAAAATCTTCACCACGTCGTGGCCACCGCGTTTGAGGCGGTCGATCTGTTCATCGGTCAGGCCCTGGGCCAGATGAGCCAGTGCCTCGTTCTGGCCAAAGAACTGATCGCGGTTGAAACGCCCGTCCTTGGCAGCGAACGTCTGGAACTGGCCATCGACCGTGGCGGACAGGGCCTTGACCAGCGCGCCGTCGTGATCCCGGGCAAACAGTCCGTCCCAGTCAGAGCCCCAGACCAGTTTGATAACGTTCCAGCCGGCCCCACCGAACAGCGCTTCCAGCTCGTCGATGATGCGACCGTTGCCCCGCACCGGACCGTCCAGACGCTGAAGGTTGCAGTTGACCACCCACACCAGATTATCCAGCCCTTCGCGTGCCGCCAGCGTCAGGGCCGACATGCTTTCCGGCTCATCCATTTCACCGTCGCCGAACACCCCCCAAACGGTGCGCCCGGCGGTGTCTTGCAGGCCACGGTGTTCCAGGTAACGCATGAAACGCGCCTGGTAGATCGAGCTGATCGGACCGATGCCCATCGAGCCGGTCGGGAACTGCCAGAAGTCCGGCATCAACCACGGGTGCGGATAACTCGACAGGCCCCGGGCGCCATTGGCGCGTGCCCCGATCTCTTGCCGGTAATGCTGCAAGTCCTTCTCTTCGAGGCGGCCTTCCAGAAAAGCCCGTGCATAGACCCCCGGCGCCGAGTGCGGCTGGTAGAACACCAGATCGCCGCCACTGGTTTCAGTGCGCGCCCTGAAGAAGTGGTTGAAGCCCACCTCAAACAAATCGGCGGCGCTCGCATAACTGGCGATGTGGCCGCCGAGTTCCCCGTAGGCCTGGTTGGCTCTCGCCACCATGACCAACGCGTTCCAGCGCATGATCGAGGCCAGGCGTTCTTCGAGCGCCAGATCCCCCGGGAACACCGGCTGCTGCTCAACGCTGATGGTATTGATGTAGGGCGTGCCGTGACGGGGCCGCCAATTCATCTCGCAGGTGCTGGCCAGCGTCACCAGCATGTCCATGATCTGCCGGGCCTGCCCGGCGCCGCCGTGGGCGATGACCGATAGCAAGGCATCGCGCCATTCAGCGATTTCCTCGGCATCTTCCGTGGTCTGGCCGGGTAACTGGGCATGAAGATCGGACGGGTTCATGGGCATCTCCTGCAAAAGGCTGATTCGTTATCAATGCGCGGTGGAGGGTTTGCTCGGGCCAGGCTTTTGACCTGCTCGACCGCTTCGATGACGGAGCGCTCGGTCCGGGCATCCCGGGCTATCGGGTAAATATTGATTCTGCGCTTGGGCAAATCGCGTAAAAAGCGCTTATCCAGCTCGCCAGCCACGACAAGGCAGTAATCACAGGTGGATGTGTGCGCTTCAAACATTCCTGCGGTCATCGGCGCGACATCGACCTGCATCAGTGCAATGTTTTCAAAGCAACTGAAACTGTGGTGAATCAACTCTAGATGTTCACTGCCCAGTCCAGCAGTGATCACCACAATGCGCGTGCCACTTGAGGGCTCGCGCATCCATTTCCTGGCGTTATTACGACGGTCGGCAGATCGGCTCATAGGCGTTGCCTTTCTTATTGGGTGTGTTTGATTGAGCGGACGAAGACATCCGCTAAATGACGTAGCGCTCCTGCAGCACGCTTTTCGCCAGGCTCCGGGTCGCCAACAAAACGGCTTCCACCTGTCGATCCATCGCCGCATGGGTTGAGGCGACGGTTCCCAGGTCGACGACGCGCAGCGAGTGACCGCAGACGGATCCCAGCCAGGTCAGGCCCGGCACCGTGCCGACTTCGACGTCCAGTAAAAAGCTGCTTTTGCACACGCCGCGCAGCAATTGGCGGGCATCGCACGCTTGCTCGGGGCTGGACCCGACCCGCAACCAGTCGAGCATCAATGCCCTGCATTGCTTGACGGCCAGGTAAGCCACCTGATCCCAGTCGTCGATGGCCACGTGCAGCTGGTCGATCATGTATTTGGGCAATGCGGCACTGGTCACGATGACCACCCCGGCATCCGCCGAGGGTTCCTTGATCCAGACGGCGGATTGCGATATCGCATGCATGGCGCTACTCCTGGCGATTGAACGTTGTCCCCTTTCCTGTAGGAGCCGGCTTGCCGGCGATGAGGCCCGTGGGTTTTGCATCGATCTCAAGGCCGCCATCGCCAGCAAGCCGGCTCCTACAAGGGTTTGGTGACTGACACGAAAATGTGAACAACACAATCCACAGTAGGAGACGGCTTGCCGGCGATGGGGCCCGTGAGTTCTGCATCGATTTCGAGGCCGCCATCGCCGGCAAGCCGGTTCCTACAAGGGTTCGGTGACTGACACGTAAATGTGAACAACACAATCCACTGTAGGAGCCGGCTTGCTGGCGATGGGGCCCGTGGGTTTTGCATCGATTTCAAGGCCGCCATCGCCGGCAAGCCGGCTCCTACAGGTTTGTGATCAGCCGTTACGGAACAGGAAGCTGTAGGCATTCAGCGCAGGCACCCCGCCCAAGTGTGCGTAAAGCACTTTCGAGCCTTCAGGGAACTCGCCACGGCGAACCATTTCGATCATCCCGTGCATGGATTTCCCTTCGTACACCGGGTCGGTCAGCACGCCTTCAAGTCTGCCGCACAGGCGGATGGCTTCCAGCGTGCCGTCGTTGGGCAAGCCGTATTCCGGATAGGCGAACCGTGTGTCGAGCACCACATCCTCCTCGGTGATTTCGCGCCCCAGCTCCACCAGTTCAGCGGTGTGTCGGGCGATCCGCAGGATCTGTGCCTTGGTTTTTTCCGGTTTGGCCGAAGCGTCGATACCGATGACATTCTTCGAACGGCCGTCGGCGGCAAACCCGACCACCATGCCCGCCTGGGTGCTGCCGGTCACCGAGCAAACCACGATGTAATCGAACTTGAAGCCGAGTTCTTTTTCCTGCTGGCGGACTTCCTCGGCGAAACCGACGAAGCCGAGACCGCCATACGGATGCTCGGAACAGCCCGCCGGGATCGGAAACGGTTTGCCGCCGCGCTCCACCACATCGTTCATCGCCTTTTCCCAGCTGGGGCGAATGCCGATGTCGAACCCGGCGGCGTCCAGTCGTACATCCGCGCCCATGATGCGAGACATCTCGATGTTGCCAACGCGGTCATACACGGCATCGGAGTAGTTCACCCAGTTTTCCTGGACCAGCACGCACTTCATGCCCAGGTGTGCGGCAACGGCAGCGACCTGGCGGGTCTGGTTCGACTGGATCCCGCCAATGGACACGAGGGTGTCGCAGCCCTGCTCGATGGCTTCGGGAATCAGGTATTCAAGCTTGCGCGTCTTGTTGCCACCGAAGGCCAGGCCACTGTTGCAGTCTTCACGTTTGGCATACAGCTCGACCTTGCCGCCCAGGTGTTCGCTGAGGCGTTTCAAGGGGGTGATGGGCGAAGGACCGAAGGTCAACGGATAGCGTTTGAAACGATTCAGGTTCATGACTCTGCTCCTTGATTATTGGATATCCAAGCGCCAGACCGAAAGGCAAACAGGCTGCATTCCAGGTTCTTTCAGAGGGGCTTCGATGAGTTCAATATTAAGAACAAAGCCAAAAATATGTGTTGCAAGTTTCAATGCATTAAAGAAACATAAATCACCACCTATAACTTCAAACAACTTTTTATTGCGTAGAAAGCCATATGAACGCAACAAATACTCACAAGAAAACCGGCACACCCAGCCCGGAGCCACACCCGCTGGACCGCACCGACCGCGCCATTCTCAAGGCGCTGCAACGCGACGCTTCCATCTCCAATGTGGCGCTCGCCGAGAAGGTCAAACTGAGTGCGCCGGCGTGTTTGCGCCGCGTGGAACGCCTCAAACAGGCGGGTTTGATCAAGGGCATCGTCGCGTTGCTGGACAATGACGCGCTGGATGCGGGCATGGTGGTGTTGATCGGCGTGGTGCTGGACCGCTCGACGCCGGAATCCTTCGCTGCCTTCGAAGCGGCGGCGCAAAAGGTTTCCGGCTGCATGGAATGCCATGTGGTGACGGGGGAATTCGACTACTTCATGTTGATACGAACCAAGGACAGCAACAGTTTCAACCGCCTGCACGCGGAGCAATTGTTGTACCTGCCCGGTGTGCGGCAGATTCGTTCGTTCATGGGCTTGCGCCAGGTGGTCTCGACGCCGCAGATACCTCTTTGATGGCCCGTGTCAGCCGCGCAACTTGCGCGGTGACCGGGCCCGATCCCGCTTTATTGACCCGGTTTGGCCACCGCCACGCGCCACACCTTGTTACCGACATCGTCCGCCACCAGCAGAGCACCGCTCTGATCAAGCGCTACGCCCACCGGACGCCCTTGCGCCTCGCCGTCGGCATTGAGGAAACCGGTGAGGAAGTCCACCGGCAAACCTGAAGGCTTACCGTCGCTGAACGGGATGAACACCACCTTGTAGCCGGCCTGCGGATTGCGGTTCCACGAGCCGTGTTCGCCAATGAACACGCCATTGGCGAAAGCGCTGGGCATGCCGCGCGAGTCAGAGAACGCCAGGCCCAGCGGTGCGACGTGGGTGCCCAACGCGTAATCCGGGGCGATGGCCTGGGCCACCTTGTCCGGGCGCGGCGGCTCAACCCGGGTGTCGACGTGGTTGCCGTAGTAACTCCATGGCCAGCCGTAAAACGCGCCGTCTTTTACCGACGTCAGGTAATCCGGCACCAGGTCGCTGCCGATTTCGTCGCGCTCATTGACCACGGTCCACAACTGGTTCGAACCGGGTTTCCAGGCCAGGCCGTTGGGGTTGCGCAGACCGCTGGCAAACAGACGTTTGTCTGCGCTTTTAACGTCAACTTCCCAGATGGCCGCCCGCCCTTCTTCGGCCGCCAGACCGTTTTCGCCAACGTTGCTGTTGGAGCCCACGGTGACGTAAAGCTTGGTGCCCTCAGGGTTGGCGAGCACGTTCTTGGTCCAGTGGTGATTGATACCGGCAGGCAGATCGGTGACTTTCACCGGCGTCGCGGTGATCTCGGTTTGCCCCTCGCTGTAAGGCACCTTGACCAGGGCGTCGGCGTTGGCGATGAACAGCTCGTTGCCCACCAACGCCATGCCGAAGGGTGACGTCAGTCCACTCATGAACACCGTGCGCAGTTCAGCGTGACCGTCACCGTCGGCATCGCGCAGCAAAGTGATTCGATTGGCGCTGGGCGCATCGGCGCCGACACGGCCCATCACAAAACCTATCGCGGTGCGCCGCGCCCAGGCCAGCGGACCGCTGCCACCGTCAGTGGCGCCTTCAGGCATCGGCGGGTGATTGCTTTCGGCGACCAACAGATCGCCATTGGGCAATCTGTAGATCCAGCGCGGGTGGTCGAGGTTTTCGGCCAGGGCCGTCACCGTGAAACCGGCGGGCGCTTTCGGCTTGTCGCTGCCGGCCCAGCCGATGGCCTTGGACACCTTCAACGTCGGGATCAGCGTGGTCGTGGGCTCAGGCAACTGCGGGCTCGGGCCGACACTGGCCTGCGGCGGCAGTTTGGAAGATTCACCACACGCGGTGAGCAACGCGGCAGCGGTCATCAAGAGCGCCAGTCGGCGGGAGACAGTCATGGTTCGAACCTCGCAATGGCCATCCGTGGGCCAATTCAGGAATAGGCAAAATCCCGTCGAGTATCGCGGCGCCGATTCGTTTCAAACACCGCGCCCGCCACAAATCAATTTTGCCTGAATCGCACGAATGCAAACGTCCAATGCCGGGCACTATCCCTGACAACGACGCAACCCTTGTAGGAGCCGGCTTGCCGGCGATGGGCCCCGAGAGTTTTGCATCGATTTCAAGACCGCCATCGCCAGCAAGCCGGCTCCTACAAGGGTTTGGTGGCGGGCACGAAAAAGGTGAACAACACGATCCACTGTAGGAGCCGGCTTGCCGGCGATGGGGCCCGTAGGATTTGCATCGATTTCAAGACCGTCATCGCCGGCAAACCGGCTCCTACAAGGGTTTGGTGACAGGCACGGGAAAGGTGAGCAACACGATCCACTGTAGGAGCCGGCTTGCTGGCGATGGGGTCCGTGGGTTTTGCATCGATTTCAAGGCCGCCATCGCCGGCAAGCCGGCTCCTACAAGGGTTTGGTGACAGGCACGGGAAAGGTGAACAACACGATCCACTGTAGGAGCCGGCTTGCTGGCGATGAGGCCCGTAAGGTTTGCAGCGATTTCAAGACCGCCATCGCCGGCAAGCCGGCTCCTACAAGGGTTTGGTGGCGGGCACGAAAAAGGTGAACACCACAATCCACTGTAGGAGCCGGCTTGCTGGCGATGGGGCCCGCAAGGTTTGCATCGATTTCAAGGCCGTCATCGCCAGCAGTCAGGCGGGATTCAGCAGTGCCTCGCGCAGCAGCCTGGCCGCCGGCGAGTCCGGGACGCCTTTGCGCGACACCAGTTCATAGGGTTCGCTGCGTGAGGTGATCGGCAGCGGCAGCGTGGTGGTGAAGCCGTAGCCGGAGCAGAACTTCGCTACGTCGGTCGACACCAGTGCGACGAGAGTCGGGTTTTCCTGGAGCAGCGACAGAGTGGCGAAGGCCGAGGTGGTTTCCAGCAAATGCACCGGGAAACGCAGGTCGGCCTCATGAAACTCCCGCTCCAGCAGCAGGCGCATCGGCATGTTGGCGCGATAGACGACCCAGCGGTAATCCACCAGGTCTTTCAACGACAACTGGCGGGCATAGGCGAACGGATGCTGGGTGCTGGCGATCACCGCCAGGGTTTCCTCGACGAAGGTCGAGCTCTCATACAAGTAGGGGGTGGTGCTGATGGTGGTACGGCAGATCGCCAGGTCCAGGCGCCCGGCATCGAGCTGGCTGAGCAGCGCGGCGCTGGTGTCTTCGACAATCTCGATGGACAGCTTCGGGTTGTCGGCGATCACCCGGCTGATCGCCGTGGTTAGCAGCGGCACGGCGCCCATGATGGTGCCGACCGACACGCGTCCGCCCTCGCCGCTCATGATGCCGATGATCTCTTCGCGCAGGTGCGCAAGGTCAGTCTGGATCAACCGCGCGTACCGGATGACCGAACGCCCGGCGTCGTTCGGCTCAAGCCCGCGGTTAGTGCGGGTGAACAGCGCAGTGCCGAAAGTGGTTTCAATTTCTTGCAGCGCCTTGCTCGCGCCGGGCTGGGTCAGCGCGACCTGTTTGGCCGCGCCCAGCAACGAGCCGTGCTCATCCAGGGCGATCAGCAAACGGAGCTGCTTGACGTGCAGGCGGGACATGATCGAGTTCAGTGAGGGCGTCATCAGGGTTAACTAAAAGTTATAGAGGTATCGAAAGTTGTCAGTATCGAGGCTGGCCAAGACGGCCCTATAGTCCACCCCACAGCCAGGCAATGCAATGGGTTTGACCAGAGCGCGAAAGCCCTCCTGCCCCAGACCGGTTGCAACAATAACAATCCTGTATAACTTGTGGTGAATCATGTCACTCATCAATTACGTCACCAAAATCCAGTTCGGCTACGACAGCCTGCAGCACCTGGCCGCCGAAGCCGAGCGCGCCGGCATCACCCGTCCGCTGATCGTCACCGACGTCGGCGTGCGCAATGCCGGCATCGTCGACAAAGTCATCGCCGCCCTCGGTAGTGACCGCGCACCGACAATTTTCGACGCCACCCCGCCCAATCCGAATGAGCACGCCGTGCGTGAAGCCGTGGCCCAATACCACCTCGGCGAGTGCAACGGCATCATCGCTGTCGGTGGCGGTTCATCGATCGATCTGGCCAAGGGCGTCGCGGTCTGCGCCACCCACGACGGTCCTCTGCAAAGCTTCGCGGTGATTGAAGGTGGACTGGATCGCATCACCTCGGCCACCGCGCCGCTGATTGCGGTTCCGACCACAGCCGGCACCGGTAGCGAGGTGGGTCGCGGCGCCATCCTGATCCTCGACGATGGTCGCAAGGTCGGCGTTATCTCCCCCTATGTCGTGCCGCGCGTGGCCATCTGCGATCCGGAGTTGACCCTCGGTCTGCCGCCCATGCTCACCGCCGCCACCGGCATGGACGCTATCGCGCATTGCATCGAAACGTTCATGGCCCCGGCCTTCAACCCTGCCGCAGACGGCATCGCCCTCGACGGCCTGTGGCGCGCCTGGGAACACATCGAACGAGCGACCGCCGAACCCGGTGATCGCGAAGCGCGGATGAACATGATGAGCGCGTCCATGCAAGGCGCGCTGGCCTTCCAGAAAGGACTGGGCTGCGTGCACAGCCTTTCCCACGCCTTGGGCGGCATCAATCCGAAACTGCACCACGGCACTTTGAACGCGATTTTTCTACCGGCGGTCGTGCACTTCAACGCCAACGCCCCGACCGTCCGTGACGAGCGCAAACTGGAACGACTGCGCCATGCCATGGGCCTTGAGGCCGACGCGAACATCGGCGCAGCCATCGAAGACATGACCAAACGCCTGGGCCTGCCGACCCGCCTGAGCCAGATCGGCGTCGATGAAAGCCTGTTCGCCGGCATCGTCGAGGGCGCGTTGCACGATCACAGCCACAAGACCAATCCGCGCGAAGCATCCTCGGCGGACTATCTGTCGATGCTCGAACAATCGCTGTAAGCAGCCGCTGCCCAACAACAATAAATCAGGAGGCAACCGCGTCGTCGGCAACGCCGACGGCAGCGGAACAATCATGAAGCCCACCGTCCTTATCGAACGGCAAGACGCCATTGCCATCGTCACCCTCAGTCATCCGGGAAAGATGAACGCCCTGACCCTGTCCATGTGGCAAGACCTGGGTGACGTCATGACCGAACTGTCCGCCGACCTCAGCGTGCGCTGCGTGGTGTTGCGCGGTGCGGGCGAACAGGCCTTTGCCGCCGGCGCCGATGTCGGCGAGTTTCCGAGCGTGCGCGCCAACCAGGCGCAAGCCCGACACTATGCCGAAATCACTTCAGCGGCGATGCGCGCGGTTGTCGACTGCCCGCACCCGGTGATCGCGATGATCCACGGCGTGTGCGTCGGCGGCGGTCTGGAAATTGCCGCGCTCTGCGACCTGCGCATCTGTGGCACGTCCAGCCGCTTCGGCGCGCCGGTCGGCAAGCTCGGGCTGGTCATGTCCTATGACGAAATGGCCGGGCTGGTGGCGCTGGCGGGACGCTCGACGACCCTGGAGATTCTCCTTGAAGGCCGCATTCTCGACGCCAACGACGCCTACGTGAAAAACCTCGTGACCCGCGTCGTACCGGATGCCGAAGTCGAATCCGAAACCCTCGCCACCGCCAAACGCATCACTAACGGCGCCCCGCTCGTCGCCCGCTGGCATCGCCAGGCGGCACGGCAACTGGAAGCGGGCATCGCCCCCACCGTCGAGCAGATCGACAGCAGTTACGCCTGCTACGACACCGACGATTTTCAGATCGGCCTGAACGCGTTCATCGCCAAAGCCAAACCACAATTCGAGGGTAAATAACATGGGACCGCTGACAGGAATGCGCGTGGTAGAACTGGCTCACATCATGTCCGGCCCGGTGTGCGGCATGATGCTGGCCGACATGGGCGCTGACGTGGTGAAGGTCGAGAAAGTCCCGGACGGTGATGATTCGCGTCGCTTCTCGCCGATCATGGCCAGCGGTGAATCCGCTTCGTTCATGGTGGTCAACCGCAACAAGCGCGGGATCGGCCTGAACCTGAAAACCGAGGGCGGCCGCGACGTTCTGCGCCGCCTGCTGATGGACGCCGACGTGGTCACGGAAAACTACCGCGCCGGCACCATGGAAAAATTCGGCCTCGGTTACGAAACCCTGAAAACCCTCAACCCCGGGCTGATCTACTGCGCGATTTCCGGTTACGGCCGCAGCGGGCCGTTCGGCGAAAAAGGCGGTTTCGACCTGATCGCCCAAGGCATGAGCGGCATGATGAGCATGACCGGTGAAGCCGGGCGTGAGCCGGTCAAGGCCGGTTCGCCGGTGGCCGACATCAACTCCGGCATCCTCGCCGCCCTCGGCATCTGCGCTGCGTATGCCGCGAAACAGAAAACCGGCCTTGGGCAGATGGTCGACACCTCACTGTTCGAAGCCGGCCTGCAACAAATGTACTGGCCAGCAGCGGCGTATTTCGCCGACGGCACCATCCTGCCAAAAATGGGTTCGGCCAACTCCACCAGCGCGCCGTACCAGGTGTTCCGCACGGCGGATGGCTGGATCAACATCGGCGCCGCCAACCAGGCCAACTACGAACGACTGGTCGAGGCGCTGGCCGTTCCGCAATTGAAAGCCGACCCACGTTTCGCCAGCAACGCCTTGCGCATGGAGCATCGCCTGGCGCTGGTGGAAATCCTCAACGAAGTGCTGGTCGCACGCACCACGGATGAATGGATGGTGTTGTTCGACAGCCTCGGCCTGCCTGCCGGGCCGGTCCTCGACATCGCCGCCGCGCTGGCCCACCCGCAAACCAAGGCACGCGGCATGGTCGTCGAGACCGAACACCCGACCGAAGGCCGGGTGCGCGGCATGGGCTTGCCGATTCACTTCTCCGACATGGACAACGCCGCGCCACCGACCAGCCGCCCTGCACCGCTGCTCGGCGAGCACACCCGCGAAGTGCTGAAGGAAAGCGGTTATGCGGAAAACGAAATCGACGAGTTGATTCGAACCCAGGCGGTGGTCGCACTCGCCTCCTGAACCGAACTGTGTGGGAGCGAGCCTGCTCGCGATGGACGTTAACGAAAACGCGTTTTTGGCTGGATAAACGCGGCGCCCTCAGGTCCATCGCGAGCAGGCTCGCTCCCACAAGGAGCAGCGTTCGCGTTGCTTTTTAGAACAACTACAACAAAAACAATAGGTGAACATCATGAGCCGTATCTTGACCGAGTCCGTCAGCCGCCGATCCTTTCTAGTGTCTGCCGGCGTCACCGTGGGTGGTGCTTTCGCCGCCAACCTGCTGCCTTCCAGCGTCTTCGCCGCGACCAAACCCATCGTGCTGCGCTACACCAGCAGCCTGCCCGACACCCATCCGCTGAACCAACAGATGAAGGCCGCCTCGCTAGCGATCAAGGCCGAAACCAACGGTGCAGTGGACTTGCAGGTGTACGCCAACGGCGCCATGGGCGGCGACACCGACATGCTGTCCCAGGTGCGCGCCGGGGCAATCGATTTCATTCCACTGCCGGGTGCGATTCTCTCGACGCTGGTGCCGGCCATGTCGATTGAAAGCATGCCGTTTGCGTTCAAGGACTACGACAGTGTCTGGGCCGCGCTGGACGGCAAGCTGGGCGAATACGTGCGCGCCAAGACCGAGAAGGTCGGCCTGATCCCGATGGAAAAAGTCTGGAACAACGGCTTCCGCCAGATCACCAGCTCGACGCGGCCGATCAACACGCCGCAAGACCTCGCCGGGTTCAAACTGCGCGTCTTGGTCAGCCCGCTGTGGACGTCGATGTTCAGCGCCCTGGGCGCCTCGCCGACCGGCATCAGCATCAACGAAACCTACTCGGCCTTGCAGACCAAAGTGGTCGACGGCCAGGAAAACCCGCTGGTGGTGGTCGAGTCCGCACGCTTCTATGAAGTGCAGAAATATTGCTCGATGACCGACCACATCTGGGGCGGTTTCTGGATCGTCGCCTCGGGCAAGACCTTCCCGAAACTGCCGGCGGACGTGCAGGAAATCGTCTCCCGGCAGATCAACGCCGCCGCGCTGGTTCAGCGCCAACAGGTGATCGACCTCAACTCCAGCCTGGAGCCGTCGCTGACCGCCCACGGCATCACCTTCAACAAAGTCGACCGCACACTGTTCAGGACAGACCTGCAATCGAAAGGCTTCTACACCCAATGGAAGGATAAGTACGGCCCGGAAGCCTGGAGCTTGCTTGAGCAATACGCGGGTCAACTGTCCTAAGCCGGAGACAAAGTCATGAAAAATGAACTGCCAATGACGGATGTTGCTCCCGCTGAAGGACTCAGCCCACACCAAACCACGTTTCGTCTCGGCCGCGCGCTGGACACCGGTCTGCGCTGGCTGACCGAGGGCAGCGCGGCGTTGCTGGTGGTCATCGAAGTCACGCTGCTGTTCTGCAACGTGTTCTCGCGTTATGTGCTCAACCAGCCGATTGTCTGGGGCGACGAACTGGCTTCGCTGCTGTTCCTGTGGCTGGCGATGCTCGGTTCGGTGGTGGCGATGCGACGCGGCGAGCACATGCGGCTGACCTCGTTCATCTCGCGGCTGCCCGTGGAAAAACGGGCGTTCATCGACACCCTGGGCGCGGTGATCGTCATCACCTTCATCGGGCTGCTGTTTACCCCGGCCTGGGAGTACGTCAGCGACGAGTGGATCATCACCACCGCCGCCCTCGAAATCCCCAACGCCTTTCGTGTGTCCGCCATCGCCGTCGGCCTGAGCCTGATGTTGATGACCTGCGTCGCCCGGCTGTTGACCAGCGCACGGTTGATCGACTTCTCGGTCTCGGTGGCGATGCTCGCATCCCTCGGCGCGTTGTTGTGGGTGGCCGAAGGCTCGATGTTGCTGATGGGCAACTGGAACCTGGTGATCTTCTTCATGGTCGGCGTGATGGCGATGATCGTCATCGGCGTCCCCATCATGGTCGCATTCGGCCTGGCCACGGTGGCGTACCTGTCGACCATGACCAGCACACCACTCACGCTGGTGGTGGGGCGGATGGACGAAGGCATGGCGAGCCTGATCCTGCTGGCCATCCCGCTGTTCGTGTTTTTGGGTGCGCTGATCGAAGCCATGGGCATGGCGCGGGCGATGATCCGTTTCCTGTGCTCGCTGATCGGCCATGTGCGCGGCGGTTTGTCGTATGTGCTGATCGGCGCCATTTACCTGATCTCCGGCATTTCCGGCTCGAAAGCGGCTGACATGGCCGCCATCGCTCCGGCGCTGTTTCCGGAAATGAAGAAGCGCGGCGAGGACGAAAACGAACTGGTGGCGATGCTTAACGCCTCCGGGGCGATGTCGGAAACCATTCCGCCAAGCCTGGTGCTGATCACCATCGGTTCGGTGACCGGCGTGTCGATTTCCGCACTGTTCACCGGCGGTTTCATGCCGGCGGTGGTGGGCGCGATTGCAATGGCAGCCGTCATCTGGTGGAAGAACCGCAAAGGTGAGGCCTCCACCGGCAAACGCGCCTCGGGCAAGGAAATCGGCCACTCGCTGCTGCTCGCGATCCCTGCGCTGGCCCTGCCCTTCGTGATCCGCACTGCGGTGGTCGAAGGCGTCGCCACCGCGACCGAAGTCGCCGCCATCGGCGTGGCTTACACCTTCATCGTCGGTCTGCTGTGTTACCGCTGCTTCGACTGGCGCCGCTTGTACCCGATTCTGGTCAGCACCGCGTCGTTGTCCGGCGCGATCCTGATCATCATCGGCAGCGCCACCGCCATGGCCTGGGCGCTGACCCAGTCGGGCTTTTCGCACCAGTTGGCGCAAGTGATGGCGACTGTTCCGGGGGGCGCGATGGGCTTCCTGATCATCTCCGCCGTGGCGTTCATCCTGCTCGGCAGCTTCCTGGAAGGCATCCCGGCCATCGTGCTGTTCGGCCCGCTGCTGTTCCCGATTGCCAAAGCCATGGGCATCAACGACGTGCATTACGCCATGGTCGCGATCTTCGCCATGGGCCTGGGCTTGTTCGCCCCGCCATTCGGCGTCGGTTTCTACGCCGCGTGCGCCATCGCCAAGGTCGACCCAAGTGGCGCCATGCGCCGGGTCTGGCCGTATCTCGGCGCCCTGGTCGTCGCGCTGGCGGTGCTGATCGCCGTGCCGTGGATTTCCATCGGTTTCCTGCCGTCTGCCTGAATCAACCTTTGACTGTCAGCACTCAAACACGAGGTTTTGTATGAATTTCTCCACTCTGCACCCAGGCTCCGCCACCGAGCGCCCACTGATCGTCGACAAACAACGCACCATTTCGTTTCTGGGCGAAGACTTGCGCATCTACGCCACGCCGCGCCTGGTCGACGACATTGAGCAGACTTGCCTCGATTACCTGCTGACCTTCCTCGACGAGGGTGAAAACACCGTGGGGGCGGCGGTCGATATCCGTCACGTCGGCGCCACGCTGCTGGGCATGTCGGTGAACATTGTCGCCACAGTCACTCGCATTGAAGGTCGCAGCGTCACCTTCAATGTCGAGGTGCGCGATGACGTCGAGCTGGTGGCGACAGCAGCGCATACCCGTGTGGTGGTGAACGTCGCCAAACTGCGCAGCCGCGTCCAGGCCAAAGCCGAGGCAGCGGCCGCCGGCGACGTCGAAGACGGCGTGCTCAGCCCTTCGCAATTCTCCGCGTCGCGCTGAGTCAGGGTCGCCGTCATGATCACCCTTCACGAACGCAACGGCATGCCGAACCTGGCGGCCGGGGATGCGCTGCCGGTCGTCGATGCCCATCACCATTTGTGGGACTTGGGCAACGGGCGCTATCCGTGGTTGCAGGACGAGTATCACGAGGAATTCTTCCTCGGCGACTATCACAGCCTGTGCCGTGATTTCCTGCCGGAACAGTTCCTCGCCCTGACCGAAAATCAACGCTTGGTCGGCACGGTGCACGTCGAGGCCGAGCGTGCGCGCGACGAGCAAGTCGCCGAGACACGCTGGCTGGAACAGGTGAACGCCCGTTACGGCTTCCCGAATGCCATCGTTGCCCATGCCTGGTTCGATCGCGAAGACAGTGCAGAGATTCTCGCCGCTCAAGCCGCCAGGCCGCTGGTGAAAGGCATCCGTTCAAAACCGGTGACTTCGGCATCGCCGGACGTATCGGTGGCCGGTGCCAAGGGCACCATGCAGGACCCGAATTGGCTGGAAGGCTTTTCGCGGCTGGCCGAGCACGATCTGTCGTGGGACCTGCGGGTGCCGCCGTGGCATTTGGTCGAAGCGGCGGAAGTGGCGGCGATGTTTCCGCAGATCCGCATCGCGCTCAACCACACCGGTTTCGCCTGGGACCGCAGCCCACAAGGCATGGCGCGCTGGCGCAAAGGCCTGGAAGCGTTGGCCTTGCAGCCGAACGTGCACATCAAGCTGTCGGAGTTCGGGCTTAAAGATTCGCCCTGGAATTATGACGACAACCGGATTGTGGTCCTGACCGCGCTGGAAATCTTCGGCCCCGAGCGCTGCATGTTTGCCAGCAATTTTCCGGTGGCCGGGCTGCGCGCCTCCTACGACACGATTGCCGATGGCATGGCCGCGATGCTCGCCCCCATGGGGCGTGCGGTGCAGGAAGCGGTGTTCGCCGGCAACGCCCGACGCTTTTATCGATTGGAGGAGCAGCATGGATAACCTGTCGGCCATCGACTGGCGCGCACGTTTTCTGGCCAGCGGCGACGATGCGGATTTGCCCATCGTCGACGCGCATCAACACTATTTCGATATCGAAACCCATTACTACCCATGGCTGAACGACCGCCCGTTGCGACCGTTTCGTTATGGCGACTACTCGTCGATCTGCCGCAATTTCCTGCCGGCCGACTATCACCGGCTGACCGGCCGCCATCACGTGGTGCAGACGGTCGTGATCGAGGGTGAGTGGGACCCGGCGACACCGGCCGATGAAGTGCGGTTTGTCGAATCGCTGGCGAAAACCGAGTCCACCCTGGGCGCCATGGTCGCGCAGGCCTGGCTGGATCGTGAAGACGCTTTTGATCTGCTGCGCCTGTACGGCGATCACCCATTGGTGCGCGGCATACGCCACAAACCGGCAGTGACCAGCCGTGAGGCCTGGCGCGAAGATTTTGTCGCCCCCGGTTCTATGCGCGATCCGCGCTGGCGCGAGGGATACGCACAACTGGCCGAAAACGGCCTGCACTTCGAATTGCAGGCGCCGTGGTGGCATCTGCCGGAAGCCGCCGAGCTGGCGCGGGATTTTCCCGACGTATCCATCGTGGTCAATCACACCGCACTGCCCGCCGACCGCTCCGAAGAAGGTCTGGCCGGCTGGCGTGAAAACCTCGCCCTGCTGGCACGGGAACCGAACGTCGTGCTGAAGATTTCCGGCATCTGCATTCCCGGCCAGGCGTGGCCGGTCGAGGCGAATCGCGTGGTGGTGAACGACGCGATATCGATTTTCGACGTCAGCCGCTGCGCGTTTGCCAGCAATTACCCGGTCGATGGCGTAGTGAACAGCCTCAGCGAAGTGTTCGACGGTTTCAAAACCATTGTCCGGGACCGCTCTCTCGAAGATCGGCTTGCGCTGTTTCATGACAACGCCCGACGCATCTACCGGCTCGCTTGACCCGATTTGAACAGCTCATCAGGAGTCCAACATGTTTGAAGTTTCAGGCCACAACTACATCGCCGGCACGCGCTCGGCCAACGGCACGAGCACCCTGCAAAGCCACGACGCCAGCACTGGCGAAGCACTGCCCTATCGCTTCCATCAGGCGACAACCGAGGAAGTGAATGCCGCTGCAGAAGCCGCGGCCACGGCGTACCCGACTTTCCGTAACCTGTCAGCCGCCCGCCGCGCCGGGTTCCTCGATGCCATCGCCGCAGAACTCGATGCACTGGATGACACGTTCATCGCCCTAGTGTGCCAGGAAACCGCCCTGCCCGCCGGGCGCATTCAAGGTGAACGGGCACGCACCAGCGGCCAGATGCGCCTGTTCGCCACGATGCTGCGCCGGGGTGATTTCTACGGTGCGCGCATCGACCGTGCGCTGCCGGACCGTCAGCCACTGCCGCGTCCCGACCTGCGTCAGTACCGCACTGGGCTCGGTCCGGTCGCCGTGTTCGGCGCCAGCAACTTTCCGCTGGCCTTCTCCACTGCCGGCGGCGACACCGCTTCCGCCCTCGCCGCCGGTTGCCCGGTGGTGTTCAAGGCCCACAGCGGCCACATGGCAACTGCCGATTACGTCGCCGATGCGATCACCCGTGCAGCGCGCAAAACCGGAATGCCCGCAGGCGTGTTCAACCTGCTCTACGGCAGCGTCGGCGAAGCGCTGGTCAAGCATCCGGCCATTCAGGCGGTCGGCTTCACCGGTTCGTTGCGTGGCGGTCGCGCCTTGTGTGACATGGCGGCGGCGCGCCCTCAGCCGATCCCGGTGTTCGCCGAGATGAGCAGCATCAACCCGGTGTTGCTGATGCCCGAAGCACTCAAGGCACGCGGTGAAAAAATCGCCGCCGAGCTGAGCGCTTCCGTGGTGTTGGGTGCGGGCCAGTTCTGCACCAATCCCGGTTTGGTGCTGGGCATTCGTTCGGCGGAATTCACGGCTTTCCTCGACCGGTTTACCGGATTGATGAGCGAACAACCGGCGCAAACGATGCTCAACGCCGGCGCCTTGAAAAGCTATTGCCATGGCCTCGACAACCTGCGCGCTCACCTCGGCATCACGCACCTGGCCGGCAGCGAGCAACAGGGCAATCAGGCACGGCCACAAGTGTTCAAGGCCGATGCGAGCCTGCTGATCAATGGCGATGAGTTGCTTCAGGAAGAAGTGTTCGGCCCGACCACCCTCGTCGTTGAAGTCGCCGACCACACCGAGTTGATGCAGGCATTGCACGGTTTGCGCGGGCAGTTGACCGCCACGCTGATTACCGAGGATTCGGAGCTCGATACCCTCGGCGATGTACTGGCCCTGCTGGAACAGAAAGTCGGGCGCGTGCTGTTCAACGGTTATCCCACTGGCGTGGAAGTCTGCGACGCCATGGTGCATGGCGGCCCTTACCCGGCGACGTCGGATGCACGCGGCACCTCGGTCGGAACCTTGGCGATCGATCGTTTCCTGCGGCCGGTGTGTTACCAGAATTGCCCCGACAGCCTGTTGCCGGAGGCCCTGAAAAACAGCAACCCGCTGGACATCGCCCGACTGGTTGACGGCGTCAGCAGCCGCGATGCGCTGTAAGTCACACGGCTTCAACTAACACCCACGTTTAGCGACAACTTCCGCGCCTGTTGAACTACAGGCGTCGGATTCGCTCGTCCCGAAAACCGCAACACCCACACAACAACAAAAACAGAGGAAGTCTCATGCAAGTCCAACGTCACCCGAAACAACACCTGTGCAAACTGATGCTGGCCGTGTCCGCCGCCGTGATGATCAACATTGCAGGTGCTCAATTGGCCTTTGCCGAAACCACTCCCACCGCGACGACCGCGCCGATGCAATGCCCCACTGAAGCCACACCGCGCTACACCAAAACCCCCACCGGTTACCTCATGGTCCTGCGCACGGGCGACAACGCGTTCAAGGAGCTGACCAAACTGGCCATCGCCGAGAAAATCCCCAGCGCGTCCATCACCGGTATCGGCTTCGGCAACGTCAAGTTCGGTTTCTGGAACAAGGACAAGAAGGACTTCGACGCCAAGCTCTTGAACGGTGTCGAGATGGCGAGCATCACCGGCTCGGTCGCGTGGAAAAACGATCAGCCTTCGATCCATATGCACGGCGTGGCCGGTGACGCCACGTTCCAGGCGTATGGCGGCCACATCCTCGACTTCGAAGTCACCACCGGCTCGATGGAAATCACCGTGATCGTTCACCAGCGTCGCCTTGAGCGCGGCATTGACCCATGCATCGGCGCCAACGTGCTGGGTATCTGATCCAGGCATCACGCTCCCGCCTGTCATGGCGGGAGCCACCCTCCTGAATTCAAAAACTACAAAAAAAAGGGGCGATTTACATGAGCAACAAGAACACCGTTGTAACCCTGGCGCTGGGCGCCATTGCACTGAGCACCCAGGCCCACGCCGATTTCCTGAGTGACAGCAAGGCAACCCTGGGGATGAGGAATTTCTACTTCAACAACGACAACCGCGACGGCCCGGCCGCGCCGTCGAAAACCGAGGAATGGGCGCAGGGTTTCATGCTCGACTTCAAGTCGGGTTACACCGACGGCATGGTCGGCTTTGGTGTCGATGCGCTCGGGCTGATGGGGATCACGCTGGACAGCGGCAAAGGACGCCACGTCGGCAGCAGCATGATTCCGTCGGACAGCGACAACAGCGCCGTCGATGAATGGAGCCGGCTGGGGTTGACCGGCAAGGTCAAGGTCTCGAAAACCGAGCTGCGCCTGGGCACGCTGATGCCGAAACTGCCGATCCTGGTGTCCAACGACGGGCGCCTGCTGCCACAGACATTCGACGGCGGCCAGATCACTTCCAGCGAGTTCAAGGACCTGACCCTCACAGGTGGTCGCATCGAACATGCGACGGGCCGTGGCTCAAGCGACCGGACAGGCCTGGCGGCCACCGGCGGCACCCGTGAAAGCAACGCCTTCGACTTCGCTGGCGGCGACTGGAAAATCACCAAGGACCTGACCGCCCAGTATTACTACGCCAACCTCGATAACTATTACACCCAGCAGTTTTTCGGCCTGTTGCACACGCTGGCGATCTCGGACAATCAATCGCTGAAAACCGACCTGCGCTACTTCAAGACCGATTCGTCCGGTGCCAACAGTTCGGGCACCTCAGGCTACCGAATCAGCGGCTACACCGAAGGCGCCGATGGCGAAATCGACAACCGGACCTGGAGCGCCGCACTGATCTACACCGTCGGTGCCCATGCACTCACCGCCGGTTATCAAAGCGTTTCCAGCGGAAGCAACTTCACCCAGCTCAGCCAGGGCAACCTGCCCGATAAAGGTGCCGGCGGCGCCAGCCTGTACCTGTACACCGACCGCCTGATCCAGACCTTCACCCGCGCGGGCGAACGCACGTCTTTCGGTCAGTATGCGTATGACTTTGGCGGTGTGGGTGTGCCTGGTTTGAAGGCTTCGGTCATCTACCTCAGCGGCGATAACATCAAGACCGTCACCGGCGACACCCAGAAGGAATGGGAACGGGATTTCGGCCTGGACTACACGATTCAATCCGGCGCGCTCAAAGGAGTCGGGTTTGGCTGGCGCAACGGCAAGTCCAACAGCGAAGCGAGCCGTGATCAGGATCAGAACCGTTTGATCGTGAACTACAGCATTCCGCTGCTTTAACGTGTACCGGTTCGCAGGGATGCGACCGCTTATAGTATCGAGCGAATGGTGCCGCCCTCGACGCGCATGGCCATGCCATTGAGCGCCGGTGACGCCGCCAGGTGCAGCACGCTGCAGGCCACTTCTTCAGGCTCGATCATGCGCCGGATCAACGACGTCGGTTCGGTATCGTCAAAGTAATCGTGGACCACCTGCTGCGGGGTGATGCCTTTCTCGGCAGCGATTTCGCGGTGGTAACGCTTGACCGCCTCGGTGTAGGTCGGCCCCGGCAGGATCGAGTTGACCCGCACGGCGGTGCCTTTGGTGAGTTCGGCCAACGCTCTGGAAATCCCCAGCAGGCAGGTTTTCATCGCGCCGTAATGAACCATCCATGGCTGTGGCTTGACCGCGGATTCACTGCTGATAAACACAATCGAACCGTGCCCGCGTTCGAGCATCTGCTTCATGACCAGCCGCGTCATGCGCACACCGCTCATGACATTGACGTTGAAGTAATGAAACCACTGGGCGTCGTCCGTTTCGAAAAAGTCCCGGACTTCGAAGATGCCGACATTGTTGATCAGGAAATCAATCGGCCCGGACTCAAGGGCCAAGGCCACCAGACGTTCCGCCGCGCCTTCCTGGGTCAAGTCTGCCACCAGGCCTTTGCTGCGTTCACCCAGTTCTGCGACGGCTGCGTCGACCTCTTCCGCCAGCAGCCCGCTGATGACCACGTTGGCACCTTCAAGGATGAAACGCTGGGCAATGGCCTTGCCGATCCCCGTCGCGCCGCCGGTGATCAGCGCGGTTTTTCCAGTCAGTTGATAGTCCATGAACACCCCTGGTTTGTTGTTATACGGACAATCATGCCCCAGGCCTGGCGTGAAGACTTTCAAGGGTTGCTGAAGACTGATTCAGCAAAAAACCGAAACCGCGGGGTTGTGTTGCAATCAGGGCGAGGTCAACTGCGGCCCGATTCGTTCCAGCAGAAAATCAATAAACACCCGTACGCGATGGGGCAATTGCTGTCCCGGGCCGATGAACACGGCGTGAATCGCTTCGGTTTCACCACTGTCGAATGCCTCCAGCAGCGGTATCAGGCGTCCCGCTTCGATGTCGGCGCTGATGTGGAAATTCGCCAGCCGGGCGATCCCTAATCCGGCCAGCGCCGACTGACGCATGCTCTCGCCGTCACTGAGCAGGACATTGCCCTTGGGCTCGATTTCGATACGTTGACCGTCAGCGCCGCGAAAAACCCAGGCCTGGGAATGGCGATGAAAACCAAAACTGAGGCGGTTATGCCGCTGCAACTCCTCCAGGGTTTTCGGCTGCCCCCAGCGGGCGAGGTAACCCGGTGAGGCCACGGTGATCTTGCGGCTTTCACCCAAACGGCGCTGAACCAGGCTCGACTCTCTCATCGGGCCGGTGCGGATCGCGACGTCCGCGCGTCGCTCCAGCAGGTCCACCACGGTGTCGGTCAGCTCGACGTTCAGTGTGATGTCCGGGTAGGCCGCAAGAAAATCCGGCAGCAGCGGCAGCAGGCAATGCAGACCGAACGGCAGGTTGGCGTTGACCTGAATCAGCCCGCTGGGCCGGGTCACGTTGGCGATATCTCGCTCGGCGGAATCGATCAGTTCAAGAATCCGCAGGCATTCGTTGTTGAACCGCTCGCCTTCCGCCGTGAGCTCCAGACGCCGCGTCGAACGATGCAACAAGCGCGCACCCAAGCGCGCCTCAAGTCGCGCAATCAGTTTGCTGACCGCCGAGGGCGACATGTCCAGGCGTCGTGCGGCTTCAGAGAAGGTGCCTGCGTTGACGACCCGGGTGAACACTTCCATCTCGCCGGAGCGGTTGATGTCTTTGATCGTTAGCATGAACTTGATTCACAGATACTTGTAGTTCCAGCAGTCTAGCTCATATACGGAGTGGGTCGTATCGTGACCGGATTCCTTGACCAGGAATACCTGCGCCTTCCATTTAATGCGAGGCCGGGCATAACTCAAAGATGCAAGGGAGATAATCCATTGAAAATTTTCGTTACCGGCGTGACCGGTTACATCGGCGGTTCCGTGGCCAAATACCTGGTGGATGCGGGCCATGAAGTCAGCGGCCTGGTGCGTAACCCGGAACACCGCGCAGCGTTGCAGGCACTGGGCATCACCCCGGTACTCGGCACCCTCGATGATGCTTATATTCTCAGCGAACAGGCGCGCGCTGCCGACGCGGTGGTCAACGCCGCCAACTCCGACCATCGTGCTTCGGTGGAAACGTTTATCAGCGCCCTGAGCGGCAGCGGAAAAGTGCTGTTGCACACCTCGGGTTCGAGCGTGGTCGGTGATGATGCTCGCGGCGCCTATGAACGCCCGGATATCTTCACCGATGAAACGCCGTTCACACCGATGGACATCCGCAAGGACCGGGTCGAGATCAATCAGCTGGTGCGTAATGCCGGCGTTGAGCTGGGTATTCGCAGCATCGTGTTCTGCCCGACCATGATTTATGGCGAGACGTTGGGCGTGCCGGCGAAAAGCGATCAACTGCCGAAACTGTTCGCTCAATCGCGCAAGTATGGCGCGGGAGCTTATATGGGGGCCGGGGTGCATCGCTGGTCCAACGTGCACATCGAGGACCTGGCGGAGTTGTATCGTCTGGCTATCGAGAAGGCGCCTTCTGCTTCGTTATTCTTTGCCGAGAATGGCGAGGCTTCGTTTATCGAGATTGCGACGTCGATCAGCAAGTCGTTGGGTTTTGGCGGGGCGATTCAGAGCTGGCCGGCGGATGAGGCGATTGCCGAGCTGGGGGATTGGGCGCGCTTTGCCATTGGTTCGAATAGCCGTGTGCGTGCGGTCAATGCTCGTGTGTTGCTGGGCTGGGCGCCGAAGCGGGAGTCGATTCAGCAGTGGATCGAGACTAGCGGTGTGCAGTGGTGATTGTTCGCTTTATGTTGTGATGCTTTTAGTTGTGTATATATCCGTTTCTTCGGTAACGGCGGCTTTTGGTTTCGCCCTTACGGCGAGTCACTTGGAAGAGCCCCAAGTAACCAAGGGCTCTTGCCCCTTTCGTTCGGTGCCTCGCTGTGGCTCGCCATGCCCTCGCTCCGGTCCTGCTCCGTGGGCACGCCGCCATCGGCCATCCATGGCCGGGGGCGGCTAACCCGGCATCCATGCCGGGTTGCCCACTGCGCAGAACCTCCACTCGGCCTCTCGAGGGGGCGCTCAGATCAAAAGCTGAAGGCGAGCTAACGCTCGACCTGATGAGTGGTGAGAAGCGAAAGCGTACGCGATTCCCTGTAGGAGCCGGCTTGCTGGCGATGGCGGTGGAACAGTCAACGTGTGTATTGGCTGGACAGACGCTATCGCCAGCAAGCAGGCTCCTACAGGGGGAACGCGTAAATGTCCGAAATTAGTGTGGCCACCACAGTACGGGAGTGTACGTACGGTTGAAGAGCCAGATCGGCTGGCAGGCCACCTCGCATTGCTGTTGCCGTAGTCGTCCCCCCTCGAAAGGCGCGCACGTTACGGATTTCCTGTAGGAGCCGGCTTGCTGGCGATAGCGGTGGATCAGTCAACGTATGTATTGGCTGGACAGACGCTATCGCCAGCAAGCCGGCTCCTACAGTTGATCGTATTTATCCAAACGCATACGCATTTCCCTTGTAGGAGCCAGCTTGCTGGCGATGGACGTCAACGATAACGCGGGCTGTCTGAATGAACGCGTTGTCCGGTCGTTTTTCGCGGGCAAGCCTCGCTCCTACAGGGAATCGTGTGCGCTTTTGATTCCCACCACTCATCAGGCCGAGCGTTAGCTCGCCTTCCGCTTTTGATCTTGAGGTACACGCCCCCTCGAGAGGCCGAGCGCAGGTTCTTCGTAGTGGGCAACCCGGCATGGATGCCGGGTTAGCCGCGCACGGCCAGGGATGGCCGATCGCGGCGGGCCCACGGAGCAGGACCGGAGCGAGGGCATGCCGAGCCATGGCGAGGCACCGAACGAAAGGGGCAAGAGCCCTTGGTTACTTGGGGCTCTTCCAAGTGACTCGCTGTAAAAGCGAAACCATTAGCGGCCGTTATCGCAGAAACGGATATGTACACAAACACCAAGCAAAAAAAAACGTGCAACCAGCGCGCTCGTCAATGAACACCCCGGTCACACGTACAGGCCCATAACGCCCAAAGGGAAAAACCTCAGGCGACCTCACCAAAAGCCGCCTCAATCAGTCAGCAAAAAACCGCAATCAACCCAGCACTTCCAGCGCCACACTTTCAATCCCGGCCGCATCAAGCCGGTAATGCCGATAAAGATGAGTCGGCGGCGCAATCAGGCTGTACTCGTCGTAAATGCCATGCCGCCGCACTTTGACCCCAACGCCCTCTTCCGCAATCACCTCACACACCGCCCCACCCAAGCCGCCGATGATGTTGTGCTCTTCCACCGTCAGAATCGCCCGGCTATTGCGCGCCGCAGTCAGCACCGCCTCACGGTCCAACGGCTTGATGGTCGTCATGTCGATCACCCCCACCGAACGCCCTGCGGCATTCAACGCCCGAGCTGCTTCAAGGGCCGGGTGAACCGTGGAGCCGGTGGCAATAATCGTCAGTTCATCGCCCGTCAAGTGCACAGTGGCTTTGCCGAAGACAAAGTCCGGAACGGTGTCATACACCACCGGATCACGCCCGCGCTGAATGCGGAAATAGATCGGTTGCGGGTAGTTGGCCGACGCCAGAATGGCCGCCTTGAGCTGATTGCCGTCCGCCGGAGCGACCACTGTGATGTCGGCAATCGAACGCATGATCGCCAGGTCTTCAGTGGCATGGTGCGAGGTGCCGTAAAAGCCCAGGGAAATCCCCGCATGGTGACCGATCAAACGTACCGGCAACGCGGAGTACGCCACGTCCATGCGGATCTGCTCGCAGCACAGCAACGGCAGAAACGAGGCAAACGTCGCCACAAACGGCTTCATGCCCACCGCCGCCATGCCGGCTGCCGCCGACACCATGTTTTGCTCGGAAATCCCGAATTGCACGAAGCGCTCCGGGTGCAGCTGCGCAAATTTCGACAGGCCGTTGGAGTACTGCAAGTCAGCGGTGCCGGCGACAATCGGCTCGCCCTGCTCGACCAGTTCGATCAGCGCATCGGACAAGGCATTCAAGCTGGGTGTCTGGCTGTTCAGTTCCCGGTACTGCCAGGAGTTGTTCGACAGAGGTGCGGTATTCATGAGTTAAATCACCTTGCTTTTGATTTCGTCGATAGCACGTTGCGCATCTTTCGGATCGAGATAACCGAGGTGCCAGCCAGGCTCGGTTTCCATGTAGGAAACGCCCTTGCCTTTCACCGTGTTGGCGATGATGCAGACCGGCTGCGTGCGAGTGGTATCAGCCTTGAGGCGACGCAACAGGCGGGTGACCGCCGCCAGGTCATGCCCGTCGACCACGTGGGTTTCCCAACCGAAGGCGATCCATTTGTCCGCCAGCGGTTCGATGCCGATGACGTCGTCGACATTGCCGTCGAGCTGGTAGCCGTTACGGTCGATGATCGCCACCAGGTTGTGGACTTTATGGTGAGCCGCTCCCAGCGCCGCTTCCCAGACCTGCCCTTCCTGCATTTCACCGTCGCCGAGCATCACGTAGGTGGTGAACGACTTGCCGAGCATGCGCCCGGCCAATGCCATGCCCAGGCCGCCGGACAAGGCGTGCCCGATGGAACCGGAGGAGAAATCCACGCCCGGCACTTTGCGCATGTCGGGGTGATCGCCCAGCGGGTTACCGAGGCGCGTGTAGTTATCGAGGATCTCTTTCGCAAAGAAGCCCCACTCCACCAGCACCGGAAACAGGCCGACCGCCGCATGCCCCTTGCCCATCATGAAGCGGTCTCGATCAGGCCATTTCGGTTCGCCAAACCGCAAGTCCATCACGTCGTAATACAGCGCGGCGAACAACTCGGCGGCGGAAAAAACCGAGGTGTAGTGACCGACCTTGGCGATCTCGATCAGCCGGATGGTTTCCAGGCGAATGAACTGGGCTTTTTCCCGCAGGCGAGCCAGTTCAGTGGCGGTCAGTTCGAACGCGCGATCACCTTCGCGCAGGTCCTGTCTTGTCAAATCAGTCATGTGTAGTGTCCAGGCGCATTACCAAAGTTGCGGCCACATCCGGGACGTGGCCGTACACACGCACGCAATCGCGACAAGGCGATTACTGCGCTTTCAAACGCGGTGTCATGTAGTCGTTCAGACGGGGCATGACCTGCTGCGCCGTCAGCTCCATCGAGCGCCGCCACAGTGCTTCGTCATCCCACTCGTGGAAGGCGGTCATCAAGGTGCCGAACGGCCCGGTCTGCTCACTGAACGCGACCAGTTGTTCGGTCACGGAATTCACGTCGCCGTAAATCACCATTTCCTTGATGCAGTGATCGACCGTCACTTCCGCATCGGTCATGTCGGGGCGGGTCTTGAAGATCTTGGTGTAGTTGTTGGAGGACAGGTTATCGATCATGTAATCGAAGTAACGGCGCAAGGTGCAGCTGTCTTGCGCCAGGTAGTCTTCGGCTTGGGCCTGGGAGTCGGCGACGAACACCGAACGGGCCACGCGCCAGTTGTTCGCATCGGCCTTGACCCCGGCACTTTCGGCGCCCTGGCAGTAAGCCAGCCAATGGGAGGCCACGGTCGCCGTCGGGTTGAAGTTGGCCGACATCAGGTCCCAGTCTTTGGCCCCGGCCAGTTTCGCCGTTCCGGAAAACGGGCTCATGGCCGTGGTTGCAACCCGTGGGAACGGCTTCTGGAACGGCGTCGGCATGTAACCGATTTCCAGCTCGTGATTCACCGAGTCCTTGAGGCTGACCTGGAAGTGCTCCGAGGAAAACTCGTAAGGGGCACTTGAGTTCCAGATGGCGCGGATCATCTCGTAGCATTCGACCATCATCTGCCCACGGTCCTTGCCGTTGCTGCCGAACACCTCGAAATCCGAGGCCAGGCCGCCCGGGCCGATGCCCATGATGAAACGGCCCTTGGACATGTGATCGAACATCGCGGCGTCGGCGGCAATCCGCGCCGGAAAATGATGCGGCAGGTTCAGCACCCCGGTGCACAATTTCATGCGCCGGGTCAGCGGAATCAGGGCGGACATGAATTGCAGGGCATTGGTCACCGGCTCCGTGCGTTGCGAGGTGTGCTCGCCGACCCAAAGCTCATCAAAACCGACGGCGTCGGCGTGGACGGCGCAGGCAATATCCTGATCGTACATCTCGTGATAATCCCAGCCCTTGTGATGAAGGGGCTGCATGAACATGGCAAGTTTCATGTCGTTCTCCTGCTGTTTTCAGTGACCGGTGCGCTGCTTGATTTCTATGCGCAGCACACCGCTTTCAGGACGTGCGCTCGTTTTGCAGGCGTGCCAGTGCCGGCGCTGCAAGTCGCAACGTTCAAGGGATGCGTTCAATTTTTCGCGGCGATCGGCTTGAGCAAGCGCAATCAGCCGCGCCTTTTCAACTGCCGTGCAGTAACCAGCCGCCGTCCACCAACAGATCGATACCCGTCACGTAGGAGGCCAGTGGCGACACCAGAAACAGCACCGCATTGGCGATCTCGAAGGGCTCTGCCGGCCGCCCCAGTGCAATGTTGTTCAACACGTTGTTCTGTCGGTGTTGCGCCAGCAGCTCCGGCTCCAGATTGCCTGGCGTTGCCGTCAGCCCGGGGGATACCGAGTTGACGCGAATGTTGAAGGCGCTCAGGTCCTTGGCCAGGCTTCGTGTCATCGCCAGCACCGCGCCTTTTGACGCGTCGTAGGTGCAGTGATTGGCCATCGGCCGGTGACCGCAAATCGACGACAGATTGACGATCGCCCCGGCACTCGCCTGTTTGCGCATCTGCCGTTGAGCGGCCTGTGCCCCCAGAAACACCGCACGCGTATTGATGGCGTGGAGTTCATCCCAGAAACCTGGATCAATGTCGTCAACGGCCTTGAGCGGATAAACGCCTGCGTTGTTGATCCAGATATCGAGGCGGCCGTATCGCTCGATGGCAGTGTCTGCCAGGCCCTGGATGTCGGCGGGACGACAGACGTCGGTGGCCAGGAACGAAACGGCAAAACCGGCTTCGATCAGTTCATGGCAACGCTCCGGCGCCAGGCTGCCGATCAGCACGTTGGCCCCGGCTTCGGCCAGCCGTTGGCTGATGGCGAACCCGATGCCACTGCCACCGCCGGTGACGACGGCGGTTTTACCGCGCAAGTCGAGCAACTCGGCAAAGGGCCGGTAAGGTAGCGGTTGATACGGGGTAGACATGATGGAGCTCCTCAGTGACAGCCCGTTATCAAGCGGTGGCCAGGGTCATGATGGTGTCGGGCGCGATCTGCGGTCGGTGCAAAATCCCTTGGGAACAACCGCGTGCCATGACCATCACTCGATGGGACAAACCGATGACTTCTTCAAGGTCAGAGCTCACGACAATCACCGACACGCCGGTCTTCGACAGTTCGATGATCAACTCGTAAATCGCCGCCCGCGCACCCATGTCGATGCCCCGGGTCGGCTCATCGAGAATGATCACTTTCGGGTTGCGCGCGATCCATTTCGCGATGACCACTTTCTGCTGATTGCCGCCCGACAACTTGTCGAGCATCTGTTCCGCCACGCCCTTGATCCCCAGTGTCGCAATGCGCTCCTGGGCAAACGCCAGCACCCGCTGATTGGCCATGACGCCGCAGGAGCTCAGGCTGTCGAGATTGCAGTAGGCAAGGTTTTCGGCAATGGTCTGGCTCAGCACCACACCTTCGGACTTGCGGTCTTCGGGGATCAGCACCACGCCGGCACGGATCGCCGCCAGCACGTTGTTGGCCGGCAGGTGCCGGTCACCCAGCATCACCTTGCCGTGATTCACCGCACTCAACCCGGCAATCGCCTGAACCAGCTCCGTGCGGCCGGCGCCGACGATGCCCGCGATGCCGAAGACTTCGCCGGCCTTCACCGAAAACGAAATGTCGTGGAAGCGCCCGGCCTTGTCCGACAGCTGTTCGACATTCAACACCACCTCTTCGCGAGGCGCTGGCAGCTGCGGAAACAAGCGCTCGATCGAACGTCCGACCATCTGCGACACCAGCACGCTGACATCGGCCGTTCCGGTTTCGTGGCGAGCAATGAGGTGGCCATCGCGCATGACCACCACCTTGTCGGCGATCCTGGCAATCTCCTCCATCCGATGGCTGATGTAGATGAAAGAAACGCCCTCTTTCTTCAACTCTTCGATCTGCCTGAACAACAGGTCGGTCTCTTCCTTGCCCAGCGCCGCCGTCGGTTCGTCGAGGATCAGCAGCCGCGAATTGAACGTCAGTGCCCGGGCAATCTCCACCAGTTGCTGCGCGGCGATTTTCAACTGGCGCACAGGGGTGTCCGGCGAGATATCGAGGCCCAGTCGACGCAGCTGTTTTTCTGTCTCGCGGTACATGTGCTTGCGGTCGATGATCCCGTCCCGGGTCGGTAGATGGCCGAGAAAAACGTTCTCGGCCACGCTCAGGTCAGGCAGCAGATGGATCTCCTGATGAATCATGTTGATCCCCAGGGCAATCGCCGCCCCCGGACCGGTCGGTGCATAGGGCTGGCCGGCGAGGAACATCGTGCCTTTGGACGGCGTCAGCGCTCCGGCGACGATGGAGGAAAAGGTCGATTTGCCCGCACCGTTTTCCCCCAGCAGCGCCACCACTTCCCCGTAACCGATATCGAGACTGATGTCCTCCAGCACCTTGACCGAGTTGAAGGATTTTCCGATGTTGCAGGCGCTGAACAGCGGCGCCTGATCGCTGGTGATCGCTTTCATGACGTGCCCTCCTTCGCCGATCTCAAGGATGTTGCTCAAGGAAAGCCGCGACGTTTTCCCGGGTGGTGACGAAGGCCGGCAGCAGCTGGGTCTTCTCGACCGGTTTGCCTTGTTGCAGATTCACCGCAGTGCGCAAGGCTGTACGACCCATTTCCACCGCTTGCTGGGTGATGGTCATGTCCAGTTTGCCGTCGCGGATGGCTTCCAGCGCCGACGGCAAACCGTCGTAGCCGAACACCCAGACCTTGTGATCGATGTTGGCGACTTTGACCGCCTGGGCGGCACCGAGCGCCGGGGCATCGGAACGCCCGATGAAGACGTTGATCTTCGGGTTCTTCTGCAGCATGTCCTGGGCGACTTTGAAGCCGTTGTCCTGTAGCCAGTCGGTAGGCTTCTGGTCGACGATTTTCATCTCCGGCGCCTGGGACAGCACCGCGTTCAGGCCCTTGGCCCGAGCCACTTCCGTCGAGTCGCCCAAGGTGCCCTGGAGCAGGCCGATTTCAGCCTTGCCCCCGGTCAGCGCGATCATCTGCCGGGCCAGCTCACCCGCTGCCGCCAGGTTATCGGTGGAGATGTAGGCATCGCATTCGACGTTCTTCGGGAAATTGTCGATGCAGATCACCGGCACACCCTGCTGGCGCGCCAGCCGCACCGGCACGGCCGACGCCGCGCTGCCCGTGGCGGTATAGAGCAGCACATCGATGCCCTTGCTCAACATGTCCTGAATCTGGCTGACCTGGCGGGCGGGATCGGCCTGTGCGTCGGCCACCAGCACGTTCTTGATGCCCAGGGTCTTGGCCTGTTCCATGACGCCGTCACGGACCATCAGGTAGAACACCCATTGCAGGCTCGGGATCGACATCCCGACAGTGATTTGTTCCGCCGGTTTACTCTCGGCGTGAACACCGGCCGACATCATGCAGGTCAACAGCGGCAGCCACAGAAAGCGCCGCGAAAATGCGTGGAGGTTCATGTCTTTATCCTTTTTATTGTGTGTTGGACGGTTCGACCACAGGGGGTTCAGTCAGCTTTGCGCTTGAGCAGATCGAGCATCACCGCGAAGGCAATCACCGCGCCGATGACCACTTGCTGGACGAAGGGAGAGATGCCGGCCAGGTTCAAGCCGTTGCGCAAAACGCCGATGATCAGTACGCCGACAATCGTGCCGACCACGCTGCCGGCGCCGCCCTTGAGGCTGCCGCCACCGATGACCACCGCCGCGATCACATCCAGCTCATAACCGACACCGGCGCCCGCTCCGGCTGTGTCCAGGCGCGAGGTCATGATGATTCCGCCCAGAGCGGCGCAAATGCCCGAGATGATGTAGACGGCACTGGTGTAGCCCTTGACGCGGATGCCGGCGAGCTTGGCCACCTTGCTGCTGCCGCCGATGGCGTACAGGCTGCGGCCGGGGACGGTGAACTTGAGAACGAACCAGAACACCAGGGCCAGCACGATGAAGCAGGTCACGGTCAGCGACAGCACACCGCCGTAGCGAATCACCGAGAGGTTGCTGAACCACTCCGGAAAACCGCTGACTTGCGCGCCGTCAGTAACCATGTAGGCCAGCCCGCGAGCGATGGACATCATTGCCAGCGTCGCAATGAAAGACGGCAACCCTGCCCTGACCACCATCAACGCCGTGGTTGAACCACACGCCGCACCGGCAGCGATCGCACCGAGCATGGCGACCCACATCGGCAAGCCGAGCACCTGTTCGAGCCAGCTCATGACCATGATCGCCACCGCGAGCACCGCGCCCACGGACAGGTCGATACCGCCGATGAGAATCACCAGCGTCATGCCCAGCGCCATGATGCCGAGCACGGTGACTTGATCCAGTACGTTGAGCAGGTTACTCAACGTCAGAAAACTATCGGTGAAGACTGTTAATACCGTGCATAACAATAAAAGGCCGATCATCGGGCCTGCGACATTGGTGTCCAGTCCGATCCACTTGGGAATGGACCCGGACAGTCTCGATTTCACCAGCAACTGATTATTCATACCCACATCCACTTCTTATCTAATTGTTATAAGACCGAGCAAGACACAACGACTGTTTAAATCCCAAGTTCCCTGTAACGCCCGCCCATATACAGAAGCGGCTCTTCCAGAGGTTGCGTAATCACATCAATGACGTTGCCGACAAATATGGTGTGTGTACCGTGTTCGATTTCCTGCACCACTTCGCAAAAGATCGCAGCCTGCGCGTCGACCAGGTAACGAATGCCGTGCATGCCGGTCTGCCACTCGCCCGCAACAAAGCGCTGCTCGCGCAGGTCCGGCTGACTGAAAATCTTGCAGATCGGTTCGTGGTTGTTTTGCAGCATGTTCACGCAGAACAGCCCGGAGCGTTTGATCACGGGTGAGGCGCTGGCGCTTCGGTTGATGCAAATCAGCGCCGACGCGGGGTCCATCGACACCGAAGAAAAAGCGGTGGCCGCCAGACCATGGGGGTGGCCGTCATCATCGAGTGTGGTGATCAGGGTTATGGAGGAGGCGAAGCGACCCATCGCCAATTTGAATTGGCCGGCCAGATCAATCGCTGGGGCGGCCTCTTGATATTGAACACGCATACATAAACCCTCTTCTTATTGTGACTCATCAAGCGCAGGCATTCATTATTAACAATCACCCAGCATTTTCTATTCACTTTTAAAAAATTGACTTTTCAACTATTCCGAAAGGTGAAGCCAACAACAAACTCATTTGAATTACCTTCACAAGTGCCCTGAAACGCCCGCCCCAAGGGGCTCTCATGTTTATGGCCGTACTTATCAACGCCGCCGACAATATGGCTTTAACTGAATAATCGGCCGATACTTCATGAACAACTAACAAGAAACTTCCGCGAGACGAACTGCCATGGTTGATCGATTACAGGACATGCGAATGTTTCGCCTGGTCGTGCAGACCGGGTCACTTTCAACCGCCGGGCGACAAATGGGCCTGTCGCCAGCGGCCATGAGTGGCCGGCTCAAGGCGATGGAGGAGTTCTATGGTTTGCGCTTGCTCAAGCGCAACACCCGCAGCCTGAGCCCCACCGCCGAAGGGCAGTTGCTGTTTGAGAACGCCCTGAAAATTCTCGAACAGGTTGATGCGCTCGACAGCGTCATCAAAAACGGTCAAAGCGACCTGCTGGGCACCATCGGCCTGACCTGCCCGACCGACCTGGGTCGGCAGTGGGTCAGCCAATTGGTCGATGCGTTTATCCGCGAAAACCCGCATGTCAGCATCCGCCTGTTTTTCACTGACCGGATACTGGACTTCGTCGAGTCCGGCTCGGACATCGCGATCCGTTTCGGCGACCTGCCGGACAGCTCGCTGATCGCCCGCAGCCTGGGTGTGGACCGGCAAATGGTCTGCTGTTCGCCGCAGTACCTTGAACAACACGGCACGCCCCTGCACCCCGAAGACCTGCATCAACACAACTGCCTGGTGCAACTGCGTGCCGACTTTGCACTGGATCGCTGGAAGTTCATCAACAAGGGCGTGCCGACCACGATTCAGGTCAAGGGCAACCGGCTGGCCAACGACGGCTTTACCCTGCGCCAGTGGGCGGTTCAAGGCTTGGGAATTATCTGGAAGTCGGTCTGGGAGGTGGCGGAGGACATTCAGGCCAAGCGGCTGGTGCCGCTGCTGGAAGACTATCAATGCCCTACCACGGGGTTCCATTTACTCACCGAAGGCGGAAAGAAATTGCCGCCACGGGTCAGATCCTTCGTGGAGTTTGCCGTTCAGTACTTCAAGCACCTCGACACCGCGTCGCGACACATTCTGAGCCCGACGCCCGACGCCATCGTGCTCAGGGAAGCGAAACCGCCTGCAGATCGGCAAATACCGGCTTGAGGTTTGTCAGCATCCGCTCATAGGCCTTGCGCATGCCGGCATAGAACGCCTGTTTCGAAACGTCGGGCAAGGTCAGGGTTTCGTCCGGACGCGGCCAATCAGTGGCGGTCTGCTGCAAATCAGCGAACACCCCGGCACCGTGCCCCGCCAACATCGCTGCGCCGAGCACACCGTACTCGGCGGCCGGAGGTTTGCGATAAGGCAGGCCCAGCACGTCGGCCTTGATCTGGTTAAACAGCTGGCTGCCGGACCCGCCGCCCAGACTGAATACATCAACCGGATCGACAACGATCTGCATGTCTTTCATGCACCCGAGAAAACGCGCGTATTCGTAGGCAATCGACTCCAGCATCGCCCGGTATTGGTCGCTGCGGTCGTGGGTCCAGTCGAGACCGACGAAGGCGCCGGCCAGCGAGGCATCGAACGGTGCATGGCGCCCGCCGAGATGGGGCAAGAACAATAATTTATTGCGCTCGGCCAACGGCACGGCGGCGCGCTGTTCGAGTTGTTGGCATTCGACGCCATCGAGACCGAACCGATTGAGGCTGATGCCGGCCCCACCGACGTAGGCCATCGAATAAAACAGCTCGGGGATGCAATGCCGGAACGTGGTGAGGGTGTTGTGCTGGGAGTCGACCGCATAGTGGTCGAGCAACGTCGCCAACACTGAACCGGTGCCGGCAATGTCGAACAGTTGCCCCGGCGTGAAGGCCCTGGTGCCCAGCAACGAGGCGGCGATATCCCCACAGCCGGCATAAATCGGTGTGCCGGCCAACAGTCCGCAAACGCTCGACGCACTGGGGCCGACCGAGCCGATGCGATCCCAGGGTTTTACCAGCGTGGGCAGCCGGTCGGCCTCAAGGCCGAATGCCTCAATGAGCGAAGTGTTCCATTGCATCGCCTGGCTGTCGGCAAAACTGTTGAAGCCCAGGTAGGTGTAATCCATGAACGCGGCATCGCTGTTCAAGTCGGCCATGCGCCCCGCCACATACGCGGCCGGCATGATGATCTTGCTGATCTTGCGATAGGTGTGTGGTTGCTCCTCGCGCCAATACAGCCATTTCGCCGCGTGATTGGCACTCACCGGGCCACCCGAGCATTGGATGATCTGTGGCTCGCAGGTCTTCAGTCGCGGGACCTGATTGGCGCAACGCAGATCCAGCCACGAGTCATAAGGCGTGGTCGCCTCCCAGTCCCGGCCGATGGTGGAAATCCCGGCCATCTGTCCGCAAATCGCTAGGCCGCCAACGTCCGCGAGCTGGAAGTCGGACTGACTCAAGGCATCCTTTATCGCCAACAGGACCGAGGCATACAGTTCGTCAGGGCTCTGTTCGAACACCTGACGCGCAGGATTCAACAAACGTGTGGGGCGACTGGCGGCGCCCAGGTTGCGGCCGTTTTCGTCCATGACAACGACTCGAGTGCTTGAGGTGCCCATGTCCACCCCAACCAGCAATGCTCGACTCTTCAAGGGTTGGCGCTCGCACAATTCAGCGGTGATTGTTATGCAGACAGAATACTGTCATCAAACACCCTGCGCATTAACTGCCACTGTCCGTGCGAAAAAGCCTGAGCGCCGGTGGTCAGCGGCGACGGCGCAAAATTTCACCGCCGCCTCTTGCAGGCAGTTCTCAATCCTTGAATTGCGTCAGTTGCTGGTTCAAAGACCCGGCCTGATCGCGTAATTGCAGCGACTGATCGAGCAGGCTACGGATCGCGTGATCGTTCTGCTCGGAGATCCGGCTGACACCCTGGATGGCGACGGATAATTGCTCACCGGTGGCGGCCTGGCTTTGGGTCTGGCGCGCCACTTCGCTGATGCGCGTCAGAATGTCCTGGGCATGCTGGCGAATCTGATCAACACCTTGCGCCGAGGTGGTCAGTTGCACCACGCCCAGACGCACCGCTTCGCCGACTTGCTGGACGTTGGCAACGGTGTTGCGCACATCCGAACCGATGGCGCCGATCATCTCGCCGATTTCACCGGTCGAGCGGCTGGTGCGTTCTGCCAGTTGCCGCACTTCGTCCGCCACCACGGCGAAACCACGACCTTGCTCGCCTGCCCGTGCGGCTTCGATTGCAGCGTTCAGGGCCAGGAGGTTGGTCTGGTCGGCGATGCTGCGAATCACCGCGATGATCCCGGCAATCTGCTGCGAGCGTTTTTCCAGGTCGCCCACAGTGCCGGCAACGTCGTCCATGGTCTGGTCGATGTGGGTGATCCCGGCCAGGGTCTGGTTCATATCGCCGGAGATATGCTTGGTCAGCTCTTCGGTGTTGCGCGCCAGTTGCTCCACGTCTTCGGCTTGCTGCGACATCTCGGTGACCGAGTGCGCCAGCGCGGTGACGCCGCTGGCCATTTCTTCGGTCGCGGTGTGCTGCGACGTCGCCCGGTCGGCAACGGCCTGAGTGGTATCGCCCAGGTGATTGGAGATCTGCATCAGGGCGCCGCTGCTGTGGCGAATCGACCCCACCAGATCCCCCAGGCGCTGGATAAACTGGTTGAACGCGCCCGCCAGTTTGCCGGTTTCATCGCCGCTGCGTTGTTCAAATCGCAGGCCCAATTCGCCGCCCCAGGCCTGGATGCCGACCGTCAGGCCGGACAGCGGACGAATGTGCCACGCCAGCAAATGCCAGAGCACGATAGCCAATGCCAACAGCGCCACCAGGCCGATGACGACGGCGGTCCAGAGGAACTGATTGATGCCCGCCATGGCTTCGGCCAGCGGGTACGCCACCATCAGCGCCCAAGTGTTCGGGGCTTTGCCGATGCGCACCGGTTGCAGCACATAACCCCAGCCATCGCGCTGGAAGTCATACGGCTGACCGGCCTTGATCGCCTCTTTGGCAGCTGTCGGCAAATCGTCGGCCGGCTGGCTCAAACGCTTCGCATCAGGGTGGCTGGCGTACAGGCCGTTGCTCGAAACCAGAGCGCCATAACCTTTGTAGGCATCGATTTTCGCCAGTTGGCGATTGATGCTTTCAAGCGGGATATCGACACCCGCCACACCCAGGGCTTTGCCGCCCTGCAACAGCGGCGCCATGATCGACACCATCATGACTTTCTGGCCGCTGCCCGTGCTGTAGGCAAACGGTTCGGAAGCCCACGGCTGACGGCTGTGCAGCGGCTGATAGTAGTACTGGTTATCGGCATTTTCCGGGGCATAACCGCTGAGCGCTTCCGATTTCACCGAGCCACTCGCACGGTTCCAGTAGGTCAGGTAACGGCCGGTGGCGTCGTGATTCGGCTGGTTGGCGAATTCGCTGTCCTTGCCATCGAAGGCGTTGGTTTCCCAATACTGCCCCAGGCCCAAAAGTTGCGGATTGGCTTCAAACAGTTGGCGGGTCACGGCATCGGCGGTCTTGCGATCAACGTGCTGTTGCTGCATGGCCGTTGCGACACTGGCCAGCGATTCGGCGACGGTAAAACCGACACCCAGTTCGACTTCCACTTCCTTGGCATTGGCCTTGACGACCGTGTCGACCAGCGCGGCGGTTTCTTTGACGGAGGAGCCATAAGCGATATAGGCGATGGAGCCCAACAGCAGCGCCATGACGACGACGGTCCCGATCAGGGCCGTCCAGAACAGCTTGAAGTGCAGAGAGCGATTAGGCATGGACATTCTCAAGTGCGCGATTCGTCAACCAGCACGGAGCGCCCAACGGTGTGAATGCAGCCCTGCTGGCAAATTATTTATAGTTGATATTATTTTGCCACTATATAGAAGCGCGCTCTGCCGGTGCAACTTGAATGACCGCGAGGTCACAAGCCTTGCACGGCATCACTCGGAAACGGCGATCTGGTTTCGGCCACGGGCCTTGGCTCGATACAGGGCCTTATCGGCGTTGTTCATCAAGCTGTGCAAATCAAGGTCGGAGGCGTCCATCGACGCGACACCGAGGCTGGCCGTTATGCAATGCACCGGCCCGGTCATCAATTCGGCAATCGAGCGGATGAGTTGCTCGGCAATGTTCAGGGTCTCTTCAATCGAGGTGTCCGGGAGCAGAATGGCGAACTCCTCTCCCCCCAGCCTGCCGTAGACATCCGTTTCACGAAACGAGGTGCTGATGACCAGGCCCATCTGACTCAGCACCTGATCCCCGACCTGATGGCCATAGGTGTCGTTGATGTGTTTGAAGTGATCCATATCCAGCATCACGGCGCACAGCGGCAGCTGATTGTTTTTGCAGTAACTGTGCAACTGCTGGGCGTGCTCGAAAAAAGCCCGGCGATTCCTCAGGCCGGTGAGTTCATCGGTCTGCGCGGCAAGATTGGAAATGCGGTGCGCCTGTTCCATTTCACGGGTCAATCGAAAGGCGGTTTCCACCGCATCGGAGAGTTTGCGGGTAGCGCTGGCCACGAATGAGGCGAACACCAGCACCGCCAGTGCCATGCCGACTTGCATCGCTGACGGCTGGAACAACAGCCATATCGTGCACGGCAACAACACCAGGCCAATGGACACCAACGTCATGTATCGGTAGGCCGAATAGCAGGACACCGCACTGACCGACATCCCGACGGTAAAAAGCATGACCAGTGACTGAGCCAGAATATCGTCCGGGGGCATCAATGCCAGCGCGCCTGCGCCCCAGATACCGGCAGATAACACCAGCGTGCTCCAGTATTTCCACTCCCATTGCTCAGGCGTGCGCGTACTTTTGTCGCTGCGGAAATAGGCGATGAACATCGAGACGCGCAATGAGGTCGACGCCGTCAGAATGCCCATCCACCAAAAAATGACGTGGTGATCGAAGCGCTCCCAACACAGCAGGCACAGCATGATCGCCGCCAGGACACTGCCCGGGATCGCCGTCACCGACTGATGGAACAACTGGTGCAGGCGATCAGTGCGTACCTGCGCTGCTATCAAAGCATCCGGGTCATACCGGGGTCCGAGTCCTTCCATTTGATCCGCCTGATCATGATGCTTCGTCAAAGAAGTATTGTGGCACCCAGCCAGTAGCGCAAACAACCGAGGCCTTGAAATGTTTCCGGGCGCCAGATTGAAAGAGTACGTCTATCACGCCCCAACACTCGCCCTATTAGCTGACTTCCCGACTCAGGTCTAACCTTAGTCTGCGCTGGCGCCATAAGCCGGCCGGATTAGCGCTGAAAAGGAGACAGGAATGAGCCCGAAGCTTGACTAGGCCACCCGTGGGCCACCGCGCAGGCAACCTGATTGCCGCTGTTCAGAATTCCCGTGTGGTCACCACAATCAGTTGATCCAACTGCTGGCCCTGCAGCCTATGTCCTTGATTCCGCTCGTTGCTATTTAACGCCCGCCCCGGGCCCGATAGCCGGATGAACACGACCAAAGGTAGCTCGCACATGGCAAACGAATCGAAATGCCCGTTCAATCATGCCGCAGGCGGTGGCACCACCAACCGTGACTGGTGGCCGAACCAACTGAATCTGAAGATCCTGCACCAGCACTCGTCCCTGTCAGACCCCATGGACGAGGGCTTCAACTACGCCGAAGCGTTCAAAAAACTCGACTTTGCGGCGGTCAAGCGCGACCTGACTGCACTGATGACCGACTCACAAGACTGGTGGCCAGCAGACTTCGGTCACTATGGGCCGCTGTTCATCCGCATGGCCTGGCACGCCGCCGGCACATACCGCACCGGTGATGGTCGGGGCGGTGCCGGTTCCGGTCAACAGCGCTTTGCCCCGCTCAACAGCTGGCCGGACAACGTCAGCCTCGACAAGGCGCGCCGGCTGCTGTGGCCGATCAAGCAAAAGTATGGCAACAACATTTCCTGGGCCGACCTGATCGTCCTCACCGGTAACGTCGCGCTGGAGTCGATGGGCTTCAAGACCTTTGGTTTTTCCGGTGGCCGCGCGGACGTCTGGGAACCCGATGAAGACGTTTATTGGGGCTCGGAAAACAAATGGCTGGGCGGTGACGTTCGCTACGACAAAGCGCAAAAACCCGTGCAAGCACCCGGCGATGTTCCACTGGTGGCCGAGCCCGGGAGAAATGAAGACAGCCGTACCGATGAGGGGCGCAATCTGGAAAACCCATTGGCCGCCGTGCAGATGGGCCTGATCTATGTGAACCCTGAAGGTCCGGAAGGCAATCCCGATCCCGTCGCTTCGGCCCTGGACATCCGCGAAACGTTCGGCCGCATGGCCATGAACGACGAAGAAACCGTGGCCCTGATCGCGGGCGGCCACGCCTTCGGTAAAACCCACGGCGCCGGCCCTGCCGACAACGTCGGTGCCGAGCCGGAAGCCGCCGGCCTCGAAGCCCAGGGCCTTGGCTGGAAAAACAGCTTCGGCACCGGTAAAGGCCCGGACACCATCACCAGCGGGCTGGAAGTGACCTGGACCACCACACCCACCCGGTGGAGCAACAACTACCTGGAAAACCTGTTCGGCTTCGAGTGGGAGTTGAGCAAAAGCCCGGCAGGCGCGAACCAGTGGGTGGCAAAAAACGGCGCCGGGGCCGGCACCATTCCGGATGCACACGACCCGTCCAAGCGGCGTAACCCGACCATGCTCACCTCGGACCTGGCGCTGCGCTTCGACCCGATCTATGAACCGATTGCCCGGCGCTTCCTGGCCAATCCGGATCAGTTGGCCGATGCCTTCGCCCGCGCCTGGTTCAAGCTGATCCACCGCGACATGGGCCCGCTCTCGCGCTACCTCGGCCCGGAAATGCCCAAGGAAGAACTGTTGTGGCAAGACCCGATTCCGCCGGTCGACCATGCCTTGGTCAACGACAGTGACGTCGCAGCACTCAAGAGCAAAATCCTTGCCTCTGGCCTGAGTGTCTCGCAGCTGGTATCAACGGCCTGGGCGGCGGCGTCGAGCTTCCGTGGCTCCGACAAACGTGGCGGCGCCAACGGTGGACGCCTGCGACTGGCGCCACAGAAATCCTGGCAAGCCAACCAGCCCGAACAACTGGCGAGCGTGCTGGCGAAACTGGAAAGCATTCAGCGTGAGTTCAACAACAGCGGCAAGAAAATCTCGCTGGCGGACCTGATCGTGCTGGCCGGCAGCGCCGGTGTCGAACAAGCCGCAAAAAATGCCGGTCACAGCGTGACGGTGCCGTTCACACCGGGACGGACAGACGCCTCGCAAGAGCAGACGGACGTCGAATCCTTCGGCTTCCTCGAACCCATCGCCGATGGTTTCCGCAACTACCTGAAAACCCGCTACCGCGTAACGGCCGAGCACCTGTTGATCGACAAGGCGCAACAACTGACCCTCAGCGCACCGGAAATGACTGTGCTCGTGGGCGGCTTGCGGGTGTTGAACACCAACGTCGGACAAACCCGACATGGCGTGTTCACCCAGCAACCGGAGGCGTTGACCAACGACTTCTTCAAAAACCTGCTGGACATGGGGGTGGAATGGAAGCCGGTGTCGGACGCCAATCAGGAGTTCGAAGGGCGCGATCGCAAAACCGGCCAAGTGAAATGGACCGGGACGCGGGTCGATCTGGTCTTCGGCTCGAATGCGCAACTGCGGGCCTTGGCCGAGCTGTATGCCAGCAGTGATGCGAAGGAGAAATTCGTCAAAGACTTCGTAGCGGCGTGGACGAAGGTGATGAACCTGGATCGTTTTGACCTGTAGGAGTCAGCTTGCTGGCGAAGCGGTGGCGGCCGTGAGGACGCCATCGCCGGCAAGTCTCAGGGTTCATCGACGGATTCTTGTAAAGAAATGGTACCGCTGAAACAACAACGCCTCCCAAGTGGAGGCGTTGTGCTTGTTGCGCATTGAAGGAAGGAATCAGGTCGGAGAGATCGTGGCCAAGGCACCGATCAAAATGGTTAACAGCAGAAATCCACCCAGAAAAATGGCCATCTTGGGCATGGGGCCTCCTACATGATGAGTTTGCGGTTCAGTGGCTACCGCGACTGCGGACCGTGCGGCCATTGTGGGGCGCGGGCCGAGTACATGACAGACGCAGATAGCGCAGAAAAATACGGATCAGAGCAAAACCCCAGGCGAGTCCGGCGTCTCGAAAAATCACAGAAAACCCCGACACCGAAACCCATAACGCAAAGACCTCGGAGAGATTGCTGAATCCTGTTCAAAACACCTTTGCGCAATCAGGCGTTCTGCTCGGGAGGGCTGGCAACGATACTGATGCCCTCAAGGTTGACCGCTCAAACAAGGTGGCGAAGGTGGCAAGTGGATTGCCCGACTGAACGTTCCAGTGCCCACCCCGTCCGGCCAGCCATAAAACGACAGCGCCCGAGGCTCCTGATGTGGAGCTCGGGCGGCAGGTTCAGCTTGATGTGACAGAGGCGCGGTGGTTATGCCTCAGCGAGGTTTTCCTTTTTCTCAAGCCAATCGATCATCAACTCGCCCCAGGCGATATCGGCCTGCATGGCGTCTTTGGCTTTGGCCGAGTCACGGGTACGCAAGCCGTCCAGCACTTCGAAATGCTTGTGTTTGGCGCTGGCCAACTCTCGCTTGGGCACCTCGGCATGAAACCGGCTCAGCAGCGGCCCCATGATGACCCACATGTTTTCCAGGGTTTTCGACACCACGGGCATGCGCGCCGCAGAGATCAAACCGAAGTGGAACTCGCGGTTGAGCAGCGCCGCCTGTTTGTAGTCGACCGAAACCGCCTTCTGGAACGCGTCCTGAATGGCTTCGAGTTTCTCCAGTTCCGGCTGGGTGATCCGCTGGGCCGCCACGCCGGCCGCCTCGCCTTCCAGCAAATGGCGGATCAACTGGATTTCACGCAGCTGGCTGACCGTCAGCTCCGGCACATAGATCGAGGTCGCCGCTTTCATGTCCAGCGCATGGTCACTGACCAGACGGAAAATCGCTTCCCGCACGGGGGTGATCGACACACCGAATTCCTCGGCCAGCGTACTGATACGCAGCCGGTCACCAGGTTGGTACTGCCCGTCCATCAACGCGGTGCGAATAATGGAATACACCCGTTCGCTCAAGTTGCCTTTATCAATGGGCTTATGCACGGTCACGGTTACTCGATCTCCAGGTTCAATGAAGGTGCGCCGGCTCGGCAGATTGACTGACCTGCAGGCCTCAAGCGCGAATAACGCATGATACATCATCGGTTTTCCACCGCTACTGCGTCTGGATTCACCACCGTGTTGACTCACGCTCACATTGAGGATATATCATGCATCACAACAAAATCACAAAGGAACATGGCAATGCCTATCACCGGTAAAACCCGGGTCGTGGTTCATCTCACCTACCCTGCCAAACACCTGCGCACCCCGGAATTTTTCAACCCGCTGCTGGAACGTCTCGGCCACGACGGCGTGTTGGTGCCCTGGGAAGTCTCACCGGCCAACCTCGCCACGGCGTGGGAAGGTTTGCGCGGGATTGAAAACCTGGCGGGGGTGATTGTCACCGTGCCGCACAAGCTTGAGGTGGCGAAATTGTGCGATGAGCTCAAAGGCACGGCCAGCCTGTTGCAAGTGTGCAACGTCGCCAAACGCCTGCCTGACGGCCGTTTCAGCGGGCGTATGTTCGATGGCGACGGATTTGTCGCTGGCCTGAAAAAGCAGGGCCATGACCTGAGCAACAAACGCGTTTTATTGCTCGGTGCGGGGGGCGCAGCAACGGGCATTGCTCACGCACTGCTCGCCGAGCCTCTTCAAGAGTTGGTGATCAGCAACCGCACGCCGGCCAAGGCTGAAGCGCTGGCTCATGAACTGCGGCAGATGTTCCCCGGTCGGCAGGTCAGCGCCGGCCTCGCCGACGCGACGGGTTTCGATGTGGTGATCAACGGCACCGCGCTGGGCCTCAAAGCCGAGGACCCGCTGCCGCTGCCTGTCGAAACCCTAGCCCCCGGCACGGTGGTCGGTGAAGTGGTGATGAACCCGGACATCACCCCGCTGCTGAGCGCCGCCGCCGAGCGTGGCTGCGTCATTCATAAAGGTGCGCACATGATCACCGGCCAGATCGATCTGCTGGCCGAGTTTCTGTTTTCCAGATCGGGCGTGTGATGCGCCCGCCTCCCCTGCATAAGGAAAGACCATGAAAAAGACTGCAATCGTGACTGGCGGCGGCTCCGGCATCGGCCTGGCCACTGCTCAACGTCTGCACGCGGACGGTTATGAGGTGTTCACCGTGGGGCTCGGCGAACCCGAGCAACGGGTCGAGGGCATTCATTACCGGGAACTGGACGTGACCGACGACGAAGCGGTCAGCGGCTTCTTCGAGCCGTTCGAGCGCATCGACGCCATCGTCAATGCCGCCGGCATCATTGACCACAACCGCGAGTGGGCGCTGGAAGGCTTCAGCCGCGTAATGGACGTCAACCTCACCGCCGTAATGCGCATCACCAACGCGGCCCTGCCCGGCCTGAAAGCCGCGCGCGGGGCGGTGGTCAATTTCGCCTCGATGCTGGCGATTTTCGGTTCCGCCAAGACCCCGGCCTATGCATCGAGCAAAGCGGCCATTTCCGAACTGACCCGCTGCATGGCCGTGGCCTGGGCGACCGATGGCGTGCGGGCCAATGCCGTGGCGCCGGGCTGGATCATGACCAACCTGTCGCGCCGAGCGTTCGAGGACCCGACGCGATCCGAAGGGATCATGGCGCGTATCCCGATGAAGAGCTGGGGGGAGCCGGAAGACGTGGCCAACGTAATCGCCTTCCTGGTGTCGGACAACGCGCGTTACGTGACGGGGGCAACCTTGCCGGTCGATGGCGGTTATTCGATCGCCTGAGGTCATCTCGTCGCTTGAGCGCTTGACCGTTCAAATACATGATATATCATGCATCACAACAAGACCGAGACCCCGGCAGCCTGTCGCCGAGTCCTCGAATAACAATAAGCAGTGAAGTGAGAGGTTCTGAATGAATCTGGTTTTCGGCTCGCCCGGACGGTATGTCCAAGGCACTGAAGTGCTCGCCCAGGCGGGCACTTATCTGGCGCACTGCGGACGCCAGGCCGTGGTGGTCATCGACAGTTATGTGCTGGGCCTGATCCGGCAACGCCTCGATGCCACCTGTGCGCAATACGGCGTCGAGTTGCACTACATCACCTTCGACGGCGAGATCACCGCCGACGGCATCGCCGGCCTGAGAGCGGCGGCCGCAGAGGTCGGGTTCGACATGATCCTGGCCGTCGGTGGCGGCAAGTGCATCGACGCCGGCAAGGCTCTCGCCCACACCTCGGGTCGTGCGCTGATCACCATGCCGACCGTGGCCTCCAACGATGCACCCACGTCGAAAAACTACGTGGTCTACGACGCCCACCATCAACTGAGCGAAGTCGGCCACTTGCTGGTCAGCCCGCGCTATGTGCTGGTGGACACCGCGTTGATCGCCCAGGCACCGCGTCAGTTCTTGCTCGCGGGGATTGCCGATGCGCTGACTAAAAAATTCGAAGCCGAGCAGTGCTACAAGTCCGGTGGCGTGAACATGTTTGGTGCCCGCCCGGCACTGTCAGGGTTGGTGCTCGCCCGCGAGTGCTATCACATCATTCGCCAATACGCCGAACCCGCGCTGGCGCAGGCCGGTACCGGCGAGGTCACGGTCGCCTTCGACCACCTGATTGAAGCGGTGCTGTTGATGAGCGGCCTGGGGTTCGAAAGCGGAGGTTTGTCCATTGCCCACGCGATGACCCGTGGCCTGTCGAAAATCCCCGGCGCGCAACAGCAGGTCCACGGTTTCCAGGTGGCCTACGGCTTGCTCGTGCAGCTGGTACTGGAAGATCGCGACGCCGAACTCATGGGCGACATGTTGAGCTTCTATCAACGCATCGGCCTGCCCCGCAACTTGACCGAACTGGGCGTACTCAACATCGATGATTCGGTGTTGATGCAAGTGGCCGAGCCCACCCTGAAAGCGCCTCACGCTCGCAATTTTCTCTCGGTATCGGGCGACGCACTGACGTGTGACGAACTGATCGGGGCGATGCGCGCGCTGGAAGGCCTGACCCACTGAGCACCGACTCAAAAGCGCCGTTGAACCCACCACTATCCGGGTGAAGTTCAAACCCCGCCGCTGAGATTCAACTTCAACAAATTCATGCCTGTGATTGGAGGTAGAGATGTCTGCACCCCGCAAAACACTCGAACAGTGGAAAGCCAGCAATTTTGTGCCGTCCGCCGAGACCGTGAGGATGTTGAAAGACCGGGCGAAATTCGTCCGCCTGGAAACGATCCGCCTGATTGAAATCGCCAAGACCGGCCACTACACCTCGGTGTTTTCCGCCGCCGAATTGTTCTCGGCGCTGTACTACGACGTGATGACCATTCGCCCCGACGAACCGAAATGGCCGGGCCGCGACCGCTTCTTGATGGGCAAGGGCCACGCTGCCGTGGGCCAGTTCCCGATCCTGGCGGACCTTGGCGTGTTCCCCAAGGAGTGGCTCGATGAATACACGCGCCTGGGCAGCCCTTTGGGCGATCACCCTGACATGCGCAAAGTGCCCGGCATCGACTTCTCTTCCGGCTCCATCGGCCACGCTCTCTCCGGCGGCCTGGGCATGTGCCTGGCGCAGCGTTTCACCGGCGAAGTCTACGACGTGTTCGTCATGCTCGGAGACGGCGAAATGCAGGAAGGCCAGGTCTGGGAAGCCGCAATGAGCGCCGCTCATCACAAAGCCCGGCACCTGATCGCGATTGTCGACCGCAACGGCTTCCAGCTCGACGGCTCGGTCGACGACGTGATCGGCATCGAACCGCTGGACGAAAAATGGCGCGCGTTCGGTTGGGAAGTGCACGTCATCGACGGCCACAACATTGCCGAAGTGACTGAAACCCTGCGCCGTGTCAAAGCCGATGAAACCCGCGACAAGCCGGTGTGCATCATCGCCAAAACCGTCAAGGGCAAAGGCGTTTCCTACATGGAAACCGAACCCGGCTGGCACCTCGGTTACCTCGACCCGGAAGACGCCAAACGCGCTATCGCTGAAATTGAAGCCATGGAGATCTGAACATGAATGCCCCTCTTTCCCCCAATTCCTGGCAGTACCGTGGCCTTAACGCGCTCAACCCCGGCCTGTCGTATTTGTCCGATGCGCTGATTGAACTGACCGAGGCCGGGTATCCGGTGATGGCCGGTTCCGCCGACCTGCAGTACTCCAACGGCCTGAACAAATTCGCCAGCCGCTACCCCGAGCGCTACCTGCAATTCGGTATCTCGGAGCAGAACATGGTCACGGCCGCCGCCGGTCTGGCCACGTGTGGGGTGATGCCGTTCGTGGCGACCTTTGCCTCGTTCCTAGGTTTGTTGTGCTGCGAACAGATCCGCATGGACGTCGCCTACTCGGCGCAACCGGTGCGCCTGATCGGGCACCACACCGGCATTTCCCTGGGCTTCTATGGCACCTCGCACCACGCCACCGAAGACATCGCCACCATGCGCTCGATCGCTGATCTGGCGGTGGTGTCGCCGGCGGACGGCGCGCAACTGGTCGCAGCGATCAAAGCCTCGGCCACCTACGACAAGCCGGTGTATTTCCGCATTGGTCGCGGTCGCGATCCGATCGTTTACGAAGACGGCGTGACCTTCGAATTCGGCAAGGCTCATGAACACTTCGAAGGCGAGGAACTGACCATCATCGCCTGCGGCATCACCGTACATCCGGCACTGGCGGCGGCTCGCAAAATGAATGCCGAAGGGCGTTCGGTGGGCGTGATCGACATGGCGTCGATCAAGCCGATCGACCGTGACGCCATCCTGCGCGCCGCTGCACGCAGCAAACGCATGATGACCGTCGAAGAGCACAACGTGCTTGGTGGCCTGGGCGCTGCGGTGGCCGAAGTGCTGGCGGATGAAGGCGTCGGCGTGAAACTCAAGCGCCACGGCATCTACGACGAGTACAGCCTGATCGCACCGCCGACGCACTTGTACGAGCACTACAAACTGGATGCCGCCGGCATCGAGGAAGTAGCGCTGGCGCATCTGCGCGCCTGATCCGCGGACGCCACCTGTAGGAGCCGGCTTGCCGGCGATGAAATCACCACGGTGCACCTGACACACCGCGGTGCCTGGATCGCCAGCAAGCTGGCTCCTACAAGGTTTTGCATTCAGGGACATCTCGTTTTTTCAGGGAGCTTTACGCAACTCATCGTTACCCACCACATCCCGTGGTTCATGAAACATCTCGGAGCCAACAATGAATAACATCACCGAGACCATGCCCGACTACTCGATCGGGCAGGCCAAAACACGTACCACCTTGCGCAGAAAGTCATTGATGGCCACCGGCGTCGGCAACCTGCTGGAATGGTTCGACTGGACGATCTATACCGTCGCGTCGGTGTACATCGCGGCGGCACTCTTCGACAAAAGCAACGCCACTTCTGCCCTCCTCAACACGCTGGCGGTGTTTGCCGCCGGGTTCCTGTTACGGCCGATTGGCGGCATCTTCTTTGGCATCCTTGCCGACAGACTCGGCAGGCGCATGGTGCTGCTCAGCACCATGCTGCTGATGGCCAGCGCCAGTTTGCTGATTGCGTTCATCCCCTCGTATGACGCAATCGGCAGCTGGGCGTCGGCGCTCCTGCTGTTGGCCAGGCTGGTACAGGGCTTTGCCCACGGTGGAGAAACCACCACCTCTTACGCCTACATCGCTGAAATCGCTCCGCCGAAACGTCGCGGGTTGTGGTCGAGCACGGTGTTTCTCGCGGTGGGTTGCGGATCGTTGCTGGCGACGTTTTACATGGCCTTGCTGACGTCGTTGCTGTCGGTCAGTGAAATGCAGGAATGGGGCTGGCGTATCCCCTTCGCCACCGGTGGCCTGTTAGCGGTGGTTGCCTTGTGGCTGCGTCGCAACATGATGGAAAGCGAGCACAGCCCAAGTGCCGGTGGTATGTGCGAAGAACCGGCGTGGAGTCGCGGCACAATCATTCAGCACGGCGTTCGGTTGTTTCTGTATGAAGCGGGCGCCACGTTGACGTATTACACGTGGGTGACTTCGGCGTCGATCTACGCCATCAGTGTCAAGGGCATGGACCCGCGTAGTGCATTCACCATGAGTTGCATTGCTCAGGTCATTTACCTGGTGTTTTTGCCGATTTCGGGTTGGATCTCGGATCAGTGGGGACGCAAGATTTCGGCGCTGATTTCGTTGCTCGGGATCGCCGCGACGCTGTTCCCGCTGTGGGGGATGATTTCCAGTGAACCGTGGACGTTGATGGTGGCGCAGACGGCTGGATTGTTGTTGGTGGGCTTTATCACCGGTTGTAAACCGGCTTCGATTTCGGAGCAGATTCCGACCCGTTATCGCACACGGATGTTTGGGGTTTGCATTTCTTTGGGGGTGGCGGTGTTTGGGGGGACGGCTTCGTACCTGACGACCTGGTTGTACTCGGAGAATATTGGGTGGATGTTCAACATTTACTTGATTGTGGTTGCGGTGATTGCCAGTGCTGTGGTGCTGATGTGGAAGAATAACCATGGGGTGCCGATTGACAAGGTCTGACTTGGGGTTGGGGGTTTATCCGTTTCTTCGGTAACGGCGGCTATTGGTTTCGCCCTTACGGCGAGTCACTTGGAAGAGCCCCAAGTAACCAAGGGCTCTTGCCCCTTTCGTTCGGTGGCTCGCTAAGGCTCGCCATGCCCTCGCTCCGGTCCTGCTCCGTGGGCCCGCCGCCATCGGCCATCCATGGCCGGGGGCGGCTAACCCGGCATCCATGCCGGGTTGCCCACTACGCAGAACCTCCACTCGGCCTCTCGAGGGGGCGCTCAGATCAAAAGCGGAAGGCGAGCTAACGCTCGGCCTGATGAGTGGTGGGAATCAAAAGCGTACGCGATTCCCTGTAGGAGCCGGCTTGCCGGCGAAAGGCGTGTGGGCAACGCGTTCATTCAGACAGCCCGCGTTATCGTTGACGTCCATCGCCAGCAAGCTGGCTCCTACAAGGGAAATGCATGTGCGTTTGGATAAATACGATCAACTGTAGGAGCCGGCTTGCTGGCGATGGCGGTGGGTCAGTCGAGAAATAAGTTGGCGGACCCACCGCTATCGCCAGCAAGCCGGCTCCTACAGGGGGATGCGTACGAACAAAGAGCCAGGTCGGCTGGCAGGCCGCCTCGCTTTTGCTTTTGCTTGGTTTTTGATTTTGATCTGCCCCGTCGGGAGGCCGAGTGGAGGTTCTGCGCAGTGGGCACCGCGGCAAGGATGCCGCGGTAGCCGCCCCCGGCCAGGGATGGCCGATGGCGGCGGGCCCACGGAGCAGGACCGGAGCGAGGGCATGCCGAGCCTAGGCGAGGCACCGTACGTCAGGGGCAAAGCCTTTTGGTTCCTTTTCGGCGTTTGGAAAAGGGACTCGCCGTAAGGGCGAAACCACAAGCGGCCGTTACCGAAGAAACGGATATGTACACAATCCCCCTACCCACCCAACACATTCACCAACGTCGCCTGATTCTGCCACTGCGCCGTCTTGACCTGGGACAACGCATTCTGCGCCGCCAACTGCACCCGCTGCGCCTGCAGCACATCCAGAAACGGCGTCTCCCCCGCCTGCCACGCCCGTTGAATCTGCACGGCGGCCGAACTGGCCTGACTCGCCGCACTGGCCAGAAACGTCTGGCGCTCGACATTACGTTGCGCAGCAGCCAGTGCCGACTCCACCTCGGACACCGCCACCAACACGGTGCGCCGATAACTCAACAATGCCTGCCGCGCTTCCGCGTCCCGCAAATCAACCACATTACGTCGACGGCCACCATCGAGCACCGGCACGCTGGCATTCAAACCCACGAGCCAGAACGTCGAACTGGCCAGGTTCGCCGCGCTCACACCATCAATCAAAGACCCCAGTGCAGCTGACAGACTCAAGCGCGGCAACAGATCCGCCTTGGCCACGCCGACCCGCGCATAGGCCGCGATCAAGCGAGCTTCCGCAGCACGGATATCAGGCCGGCGGCGCAACAGATCGGCCGGGGTTCCGGCCTCCAGCAACGACACCGTGGAAACCTGCACCGGACTGTCCCTGAACTGCTGATACAAACCCTCGGTCGGCTGGGCCAGCAGCACCGACAACCGATGCAGCGAACGCTGCCAGTTCAATTGCAGCGCCGGCACCTGAGCAGCGGTAGAGTCCGACTGCGAACGTGCACGCAACACATCCGCCTCCGGCGTGTCCCCGGCCGCATACAACTGCTCGGTCAGTTGCAAGGTCTGCGCCTGACTGGCAGCACTTTGCTTGACGATCGCCAGGCGTTCCTCCAGGCCGCGCGCCTCGGCATAGGCCTGGACCACCTCAGTGATCAACGCTACCCGCACGCCCCGCGCCTCTTCCTCGGTCGCGTTGAGGTCCGCGTCGGCAGCCCGCACGCCTTCGCGGATGCGTCCGAACAGATCGATTTCCCAGGCAGCACTCAACCCGACCGAGGTCGGCTCGGTGATCAGCGAATCCGTGAAACCGGCCTGATCGGCCGAGATCCGCTGACGCGCCGCGCTCGCCCCGAGATCGACCTGTGGGCTGCCCGACGCCGCGCTGATGTTGCGCAGCGCACGCCCGGCATCGATACGCGCCAGGGCAATCTGCAGGTCAAGGTTTTGTCCCAGGGCGCGCTCGACCAGACGGTCCAGCAGCGGGTCCTGATAACGCGTCCACCAGTTGTCGGTAACGCTCGCCGGACGTGCCGTTTGCGCGTTGACGAAACGCTCGACCGACACGTCGGACGGCGGTGGCATCACCGGCGAAGCACAGGCGCTCAACAGCGCCGCTCCCAGCATCAGGCCTGGAGCACGAAGCAAGTTATTCATGGGCCACGCCCTGTTCAGAATGAATGGATTGAGCCTTGGCCTGACGCTCGCCACCCGCGAGGCGGCGGATCAGCACATAAAAGACCGGGGTGAACAACAGACCAAACAACGTGACGCCGATCATCCCGAAGAACACCGCCGAACCCACGGCCTGGCGCATTTCGGAACCCGCGCCCTCGGACATCACCAGCGGCAACACACCCAGCACGAAAGCCAGAGAGGTCATCAGGATCGGCCGCAAGCGTAGACGACACGCCTCAACCACGGCATCGACAATGCCCTGCCCTTCCTTCTCCTGCTGACGCGCCACTTCGACGATCAAAATCGCGTTCTTCGCCGCCAGTCCCACCAGCACGATGAAACCGATCTGGGTCAGGATGTTGATATCGAGCCCCATCAGCCGTACGCCTCCGGCAGCTGCCAGCAAGCACATCGGCACGATCAACAGGATCGCCAGCGGCAGACTCCAGCTGCCGTACTGCGCCGCCAGCACCAGGTAGACGAAGATCACGCACAGCGGGAACACCAACAACCCCATGTTGCCGGCCGTGGTCTGCTGGTAGCTGAGGTCGGTCCACTGATAAGTGATACCCGCCGGCAGCGTCTCTTGAGCCAGGCGTTCCATGGTCTTGATCCCGAACTCGGAGCCCAGCCCCGGCAACGTATCACCGTTGATTTCCGCGGTCGGGAACAGGTTGTAGCGCGGGAATCGCTCCACACCCAGCGCTTCATGCAGACGTGTCACGCTGGCAATCGGCACCATCTGACCGGCATCGTTACGCACCTTGACCCGTGCCAGATCCTCCGGCGTGACGCGGTACGGCAGGTCAGCCTGCGCCGTTACGCGATAAGTCCGCCCGACGAGGTTGAAGTCGTTGATGTACGACGAACCAAAGTAGGTTTCGATGGCCTGGTTGATCTGGCTGCTCGGTACGCCGAGCATTTCCGCCCGTTCGCGGTCCAGTTCAACGAACACCTGCGGCGTGCGGGCCGAGAACGGCGAGTACACGCCGGTCATGCCTTGGGTGGCGTTGGCGGCGGCAATCAGGTTATCGGTCGCTTTGGCCAGGGCTTCGGTGCCCAGCCCGGCAGTGTCCTGCAAACGCATGGAGAAACCACCGGTGCTGCCCAAGCCTTGAACCGGCGGTGGCGTGGCAACAATCACCGTCGCACCGCTGACCACTTTCAAACGTTCACGCAAGTCTTCGGCAATCCTGTCCGAGGTAAGCCCATGGACCTTGCGCTCGGACCACGGCTGGAACACCGGCGCCAGACCGGCCGAGTTCGAGGAACTGGTGCCGGTCACCATCGAAAACCCGGAGAACGTCGGTACGCGATCCACTCCCGGCACCTGCAGGGCAATTGCCTCGATCTGCTGCGAGATTTGGTTGGTGCGCTCCAGCGATGCACCATCGGGCAGTTGCACGATGACCACCAGGTAGCCGCGATCCTGAACCGGGATGAAACCCTTGGGCGTCGACACCAACAGGTATGCGGTCGCGGCGATCAGCACCGCGTAGATCGCCAGCATCAACGGTGTTCTGGCCACCAGGCCGCGTACGCTGCCGGCATAACTCGAAGAGAGTTTCAGGAAGCCACGGTTGAAGCCATCGGCCGCCCGTTTGAGCACGCCTGTTTTTGCGGCGTGATGCGCTTGTGGTTCATGCCGGCGCAGGATCATCGCCGCCAGGGCGGGAGACAACGTGACCGAGTTGAACAGCGAGATCGCGGTGGCCACCGCAATCGTGATCCCGAACTGGCGGAAGAACTCACCCGAGATCCCCGGAATGAACGCAGTCGGAATGAACACCGCACACAACACCAGGGTAATGGCGATCAACGCACCACCGATTTCCTGCATGGTGACGATGGTCGCTTCCAGCGGACTCTTGCCATCGGCCAGATGCCGCTCGACGTTTTCCACCACCACGATGGCGTTGTCGACCACGATGCCCACGGCCAACACCAGCCCGAAGAGGGTCAGGTTGTTGATCGAATAACCGAGCATTGCCATGACCGCGAAGGTGCCCACCAGCGACACCGGAATGGCCAGGATCGGAATGATCGACGGCCGCCAGCCTTGCAGGAAAACCATGATCACCAGCACCACGAGGATGACCGCCTCGTAAATGGTCTTGCCCAGCTCGCCGATGCTGTCGGCAATGAACGCCGTCGGGTTGTAACCGATGCTGTATTCGATGCCCTCCGGGAAGTCCTTGCCGATTTTCTCCATGGTCTCTTCGACCACTTTCATCGTCGCCAGGGCGTTGGCGCCCGGACGTTGCAGCACTTGCAGGCCGATGGCCGGGTTGCGCAAGTAATAGGTGTTGTTGACGTACGCCAGCCCGGCGATTTCCGTGCGCGCCACATCCTTGAGCCGCACCAGACGCCCGGCAGTTCCCGACTTGAGAACGATGTTGTCGAAGTCGGCCGGCTCTTTCAGGCGGCCCTCGAAGATCAGGTTCGGCTGAAACGCCTGGGACGCCACTGGCGGCTGGGCGATCACCCCGCCGGCCACCTGGGTGTTTTGCGAACGCACGGCCGCGATGATGTCGGCGGGTGTCAGGTTGAACGCCGCCACACGCTCCGGATCGAGCCAGATGCGCATCGAGTACTCGCGTGCGCCGAGCGGGTTGATGTCGCCGACACCGTCGATACGCTTGAGCACATCGGCGACGTTGCGGATCGCGAAGTTGGAGACGTACAGCTGATCGTAAGTACCCTTGGGCGAGGAGATGAAAATCGTCGACAACTGCGTCGGCGATGATTTGCGCACCGTCACGCCACTGCGCTGCACTGGCTCCGGCAAGCGCGGCGTGGCCAGCGCCACACGGTTCTGCACCAGCACCTGGGCCTTGTCGACATCGGTGCCGCTCTTGAAGGTCACGGTCAGGTTGAGGCTGCCATCGGAGGTCGCCTGGCTGTACATGTAGAGCATGTCTTCAACGCCGTTGACCTCCTGCTCGATCGGGATTGCCAGGGTCTCGGCGACCGTTTGCGCCGAGGCACCGGGATAGGTCGCGGTGACCACCACGGTGGGCGGCGCGATGTCCGGGTACTCGGAAGTCGGCAAGACCAGATAGGCCAGGCCACCGATAATCATCAGGACGATCGACAGCACAATCGCCAATACCGGCTGTTCGATGGATGTACGGCCCAGGCTCATAACGGCGCCTCCTCGTTGCCCGTGGTTTTCGCGGCCTGGGCCAGCGAGCGATCCTCGGCCATGGCCGTATCACCGGCCCGCACGCGTTGCAGGCCATCGACAATCACCCGGTCCTGCGCCTGCAATCCGCTGGCGATTTCGCGCAAACCGTCATGCAGTTTGCCGAGCGTCACCGGGCGCACTTCGACCTTGTTCTGCGCATTCAGCACGTAGACGACTTTGCGGGTCGCATCGACGCTGATCGCAGTGTCCGGCAGAAGGAGCGCCGGGTACGGTGCCTGACTGGAGAACTGCACCCGGCCAAATTGCCCTGGGCTCAGTTGCAGGTTCTGATTGCTGACCCGGGCTCGCTGCCGCAAGGTCCCGGTCGATGGATCGAGGCGGTTGTCGATGAAGTCCATGCGTCCGGTCATGCTCGGCTCGGCTTCGCCGGGCAAGGCAATGCGCACCTGACTCTGTTTGCCGGCGGCGTTCGCCTGGCGACGGTATTTGAGGTAGCTCTGTTCATCGATATCAAAGTAGATATCAATCGGGTCAATCGAGACGATGGTGGTCAGCAACGTGGCGCTGCTGTTGCCGCCATTCACCAGGTTGCCTTCACTGATCAGCTTGCGGCTGATCCGCCCGCTCATGGGCGCGGTGATGCGGGTGAATTCCAGGTCCAGCTTCGCTGCGCTCAACGCGCCTTCGGCACTGAGGACTTCGGCCTGTGCCGCCTGACGCGCTTGCAAGCGCTGGTCGTAGAGGCTGCGGGCGATGGTTTTGGACTCGATCAAGACGTTGGCGCGGGCGAACTCCTGCTCGGCGAGGGCCAGTTGCGAGCGTACTTGCGCCAGCTTGCCTTGCGCCTGGATCACGGCGGCCTGGAACGAGCGCGAATCAATCACGAACAACAAATCGCCCTTCTTGACGATGGCCCCATCCTGAAACGCGACTTTCTCCAGATAGCCGCTGACCCGCGAACGAACTTCCACCGAATCGGTGGCCTCGAAGCGCCCGGTAAAACTGTCCCAGTCGGTGATCACCGACTTGACCGGCTGACTGACCGTAACGCTCGGTGCCGCCGGCGCGCTGCTGGCCTTTTCCGGACCGCATCCGCTCAAGGCAGCCACCAGCGCAAGGCTGATCGCGGACAACGCCGCGCCTTTTATTACTTTTGATTTGACTGGGGATGCTGCCGGTTTCCCCGTGGTGTGCAAGTTCACTGTTGTGCTCTCCGAAGTGGGTAAAACTAAAACATCAGTTCATTTATCCAGAACTGGTTTAATCAACTTCCGACAGCGCGCTCATCCAGTGTTTTATTGCGCTCGACAAAAGCACCCGACTCTTCTGCGTGAACTGCGAAAGATCCAGAAATAGCAGCCACGGTGGCAAACAAGGCAACGATTTTTTTGAAATAAGTCATGATGGAAAATCTCGGTAGTGATCAGGATGGAAAGGATTTTCCAGCACCACCCACCGAAGATAAACCGCAGGAATACGAAAACAATATTGACTAAAAGACACGAACGAACGCTCTAACACGAGGATCACACAAGCACCATCGCACCGATCCGACATCACGGGACAATGACTTGTGAAGCGCATTCACTGATGATTGGGCGATTGCCAATTATGGAGGCAGGACTAATAACAATAAGATTAAAAGCAGGCAGGGATAATTAACTTTCAATAAAAGGAGATGACCTGGCGGCCATCCCCCCGAAACTATCAGCGATTAATACCTCCCAGACAGAGGTATTTGATCTCAAGATAATCCTCGATGCCGTACTTGGAACCTTCACGGCCAAGTCCTGACGATTTGACGCCACCGAACGGCGCCACTTCCGTAGAGATCAACCCTTCGTTGATCCCGACAATGCCGCACTCCAGCGCCTCAGCCACGCGCATGATCCGGCCGATATCGCGGCTGTAGAAATACGCGGCCAAACCAAACTCGGTGTCGTTGGCCATTTCGATGGCTTGCGCCTCGGTGCTGAAACGGAACAACGGCGCCACCGGGCCGAAGGTTTCCTCACGAAACACTTTCGATTCGCGCGGCACATTCACCAGGATCGTCGGCCGGTAGAAACTGCCCCCCAGCGGATGACGCTCGCCACCGGTCAACACCGACGCACCACGCTCGACGGCATCGGCGACATGCTCCTCGGCCTTGCGCACCGCGTTGTCGTCGATCAACGGACCGATCGTCACGCCGTCTTCAAAGCCGTCGCCAATTTTGAGCGCTTCGACGGCGGTTTTCAGCTTGGCCGCAAACGCCTCATAGATGCCGTCCTGCACCAGCAAGCGATTGGCGCAGACGCAGGTCTGCCCGGCGTTGCGGTACTTGGACGCCAGCGCCCCCTGCACTGCCGCATCGAGATCGGCGTCGTCGAACACGATGAAGGGCGCGTTGCCACCGAGTTCCATGCTGGTCTTTTTGATCGTGGGTGCGCATTGGGCCAAGAGTGTTGCGCCGACCTCGGTGCTGCCGGTAAACGACAGTTTGCGCACATCCGGGTTGGAGGTCAGCTCGCCACCGATTTCACTGCCCGGTCCGGTGATCACGTTGCACACGCCGGCAGGCAGGCCGGCACGTTCGGCCAGCACGGCAATCGCGATCGCCGAAAACGGCGTCTGGCTGGCCGGACGCAACACACCGGTGCACCCCGCCGCCCAGCCCGGCCCAGCCTTGCGGGTGATCATCGCGGACGGGAAATTCCACGGGGTAATCGCTGCAAACACGCCGATGGGTTCTTTCTGCACGATGATGCGGCTGTTCGGCGAGTGCGAAGCGATGGTGTCGCCGTAAACACGCTTGCCCTCCTCCGCGAACCACTCGATGAACGACGCGGCGTAGGTGATCTCGCCGCGACTCTCGGCCAACGGTTTGCCTTGTTCCGCGGTCATGATCCGCGCGAGGTCTTCGCGGTGGGTGATCATCAATTCGAACAGGTGCCGCAGCTTTGCCGCACGTTCCTTGGCGGTGAGCGCACGCCACGCCGGTTGTGCGCGCCTGGCGGCGGCAATGGCTCGCGCGGTTTCGCTCGCCCCCAGTGAAGGCACGCGCCCCAGTACCTTGCCGGTGGCCGGGTTGATGACGTTGATGCTGCGACCTTCACCAATCGCCAGCCATTGACCATCGATGTAGTTGGCCTCGCGAAACAGCGAGGGATCGTCGAGCGTCGACAGGAAGTTTGAATCGGCCATGCTGCTGTCACTCCTCAAAATTCAATCACCTGACGGACCGCACTGCCATCGTGCAGGCGGTCGAAACCTTCGTTGATGTTGTCCAGTTTCAAGCGGCCGCTAAGCAGCCGATCCACCGGCAGGCGGCCATCGCGATAGAGCTCGATGAAGCGTGGAATATCGCGCAGCGGCACACAGGTGCCGATGTAGCTGCCCTTGAGCGTGCGCTCTTCGCCCACCAGTTGAACGACGTTGACCGGCAGCGCCGAACCGGGCGGCGGCAAACCGGCGGTCACGGTCATGCCACCGCGTTTGGTCATTTGCATGGCGTTGTCCAGTGCGCGGATCGAACCGGCCATTTCGAACACATAGTCCGCGCCGCCCCCGGTCAATTGCCGCACCTGCTCCACGGCGTCCGGGTCGCCGCCATTGACCACCGCAGTGGCCCCGACTTCTTTAGCCAGTGCGAGCTTCTCGGGTGACAGGTCGACGGCAATGATTTTGCTCGCCCCGGCCGCCCTCGCCCCCAACACCGATGCCAGGCCGACACCGCCCAGCCCGATCACCACGGCGGTCGAGCCCACCCGCAGCTGCGCGGTATTCACCACAGCGCCAACCCCCGTCAGCACTGCACAACCAAACAGCGCCGCTTCGACAAACGGCAGATCGCGATCGATCTTGACCACCGAGTTGCGCGACACCACCGCGTATTCGGCAAACGCCGAAACGCCGAGATGGTGATGGACGTGACCGGCAGCACTGCTTAAACGCACCGAGCCATTAATCAGCGTGCCGGCGGCATTCGCTTTTGCCCCCGGCTCACAGAGCGCCGGCCGACCTTCTGCGCACGGCAGGCAGTGACCGCAACTGGGCATGAACACCATCACTACATGGTCGCCTGGCTCAAGGTCACTGACCCCATCGCCGAGTGCTTCGACCACGCCCGCCGCTTCGTGGCCGAGCGCCATGGGCATTGGTCGCGGGCGGTCGCCATTGATCACCGACAGGTCGGAATGGCACAGGCCTGCGGCACGGATACGCACCAGCACTTCGCCCGGCCCCGGTGGCGCCAGCTCGATGGTTTCAATTGCGATCGGCTTGCTCTGTGCATAAGGCGGCGCAACATTCATATGTCTTAGAACAGCAGCTCTGACTTGCATCTTTCGTCTCCGACGCAGCTGGACTCGATAGTGAGTACTCATCACTATGCCGCAGCCCACCCACCTCAGAAACGCATCGCCAGGCGTAGCTGTTTGGAATTGAATTCGCAAAAGCACGCTGTCCCGGCGGGCACGCATTCGGGTCGAATTGTTATTTCGGTTCTCAAATCTTGTGCTCGGCCACCGCGTTCCCGGCCACCCATCCACTGCTTATCCTGAACCCGCAAACAACATCACTGCGTCCCCAGAGGCGCCTGAATGAGGGTTTCAAGATGACCGAAGCAAGCACCCGAAAAAAACTGGTCGAGGCCGCACCCCATGCCTCGTTCAATCTCGACGAGATCGTCAAGACATTCCCCGAAACCGCCGAAACACTGCTGGTCGATACGCGCCTGACTGATGAAGACGAAGCCAGTGCGCGGGTCTTCCGGGTCTATCACCCGACGCCCGCGCACTATCACGCCACCTGCGACGAATACCTGATTGTGCTGTCCGGGCGCGCGACCTTTTTCATGGGTGACCGCAAAGAATTCGAGGTCGGTCCGGGCGAGATGCTGTTCTTCAAGAAGTTCACCATCCACGGCATGCCGAAGATTCTCGAACATCCGCTGTTCATGGTGTCGGTCGACACTCCGCGTCGTGATCCAAGCGACATCATCTTTGTCGATCCATCCAGCGGCACCGCCGAATCGTTCGTGCAGGCAAAGCCATGAACAGCAGCGCGCTGGAAGTTTTCGCGACCTTTCCAGTCGAGCGCCCCGGCAATCCGACCGTAATGCCGGACGGACGCGTACTGGTATCGGTCTCGGCGATCATCGCGCCGTCGATCTCGGTGCGCGCCGTGTCCGAAAACGGCGAGCATGCGGCCTATCCCGATGAGGTCTGGGCCGGCAAACCCGGCGTCGACGGCCGTGGCATGTCTGCCGTGATCGGCATTCGCACGGACCCGCAAGGGATCGTCTGGATCCTCGACATGGGCAGCCCGCAGCAACAGCCCCGGCTCATCGCCTGGAATGATCGCGAACAACGCCTGCATCGCCTGATCGTGTTGCCGCAGAACGTACTTCGCCCGAGTTCCTTCACCCAGGACTTCGTCATCGACTGGCGCCGCCAACGCATTTACATCGCCGACATGACGATGAACCCCAGCGGTGCGAGCGACTATCCGGCCATCGTCGTGGTCGACCTGCAAAGCGGTCTTTCGTGGCGTTCGCTGGAGTGCTATCCGGGTCTGATGCCCGGCGATGTGCCGCTGATGGTCGCCGGTAAACCGCTGTCGCTGCGCACACCGGATGGCGAGGTCATTGCTTACCAGTACGGGCTGAACCCTATCGCCATCGACCCGTTGGGCCGATGGGTTTATTTCGGTTCGATGTCGGCGCGCAAGGTCTACCGCATCGCCACCGAAATCCTCGCGCAACCTGCCGCCGACGCGCCGTTGAGCGAGGCGGTGGAATACTGGTGCGAGAAGCCGCATTGCGACGGGTTTGATGTCGATGCACAAGGCAACGTCTATGTGACGGACATCGCCAACAGTGCGATCGGGCTGGCCTCTCCTGCGGGCTATCGCATCCTGGCCCAGGACGACCGACTGCTTGCCTGGCCGGACGGGGTCGAGCTCGATGCGCAAGGAAAATGGCTGTACATCACAGCGAACCAGTTGCACCGACACCCGCTGCTCAATGCGGGTGAAGACGCCAGCCAGCCGCCCTTCCATGTTCTGCGTTTGCAGGTGGATGCACCGATGGGGTTGAGCGAAGCGCCATGAGCATCCGGTCTGTTGTCATTGCGCTGCTGTTGACGGTAAGCGCCATTGGCCTGGCGCTCGCGGGTGTCAGTGCCGGTGTATGGATCTATGCCGCGGTGGCGCTCGCGGCGGCAGCGCTCTCGCGGGGCGGTCCGGACCGTTGGCCCGGTTGTATGTTCGAGGGGGCGAGGGTCTCCCTGGCGCATCGTTTGCTGACTCAATTGGCAGCGCTGGTGTGTTTGCTGTTGGCGCAATGTCTGCGTGGAGACCTGCGGGACATGCTTTCGGTTGCCGGGATTCTGCTGTTTGTTCATGCCTTGCTGGTGGCTTGCGTGCCGCGAATTGGCAGGGTGATTCGCCGGTGAATGAAGGGCGTGAGCCTGATTTCTGCCGCCCCCTATCAACTGTAGGAGCTGGCTTGCCGGCGAAAGCGGTGGGTCAGACGACATATTTGTCGACTGAAAGGACGCATCGCCAGCAAGCCGGCTCCTACAGGAGACATGTACATCCGATGCATCAGGCTGGCCGCCGAAGCATCGCCAACAACGACATCACCCGATCACACCACAAACCGTTATCAAAACACCCTGAAAACACGCTCCTCCCACACAGGTGAAAACATGAGTGAAGTGCACATCTGGATTGCCATTGAACGTCCCATCGAACAGGTCTGGTCGCTACTGGGCGGCTTTGACTGGCTCCCGCGCTGGGTCGAGGTCATCGCCAGCAGCCGTCTCAGCGACAGCGGCCGCCTGCGCCATCTGAAAACCACGGACGGTGCCGTCATTGTCGAGCGCTTGCTCACGTTCGACGAAAATGAAAAATACTACAGCTACGCCCTGCTCGAAGGCCCCTCACCCGTCACCGACTATGTCGGCACGATGTCAGCCCAGAGCGATGGCAACGGTAGAACGCTGGCCTCCTGGTCAAGCACTTTCCAGGTCCTGGAGGCCGACGAAGCGCAGGTCGTCGCGCGTCTCGAGGCGCTCTACCGCACTGGTCTCGAGCGCCTCAAAGCCATCGTCGAAACCATGGACTGAGCACCGAAAACGTCTCATCCCCGGTTCATGAAGGCCTGCAGACGCGGCACCATAAAGTCGAGGAACGTCCGGATACGCTGGGGCACATGCTGCCCGCCCTGATACAGCGCATGGACTTCCTCGCAATCATGCCCGGTCTGCGCAAGCACCTCGACCAGACGCCCCGAGGCCAGGTCCTCATCAATGTGAAAATCGGCCAATCGGGCAATCCCGACCCCGGCGATGGCCATGCGCCGAACCGTCTCGCCATTGTTCGCTTGCAGGTTGCCCTGGACGATGCGATCGACGATGCGACCACTCTGATGCATCGGCCAGACCGGACTGGAGCGGCGGAAATTGAAGCTCAGACAATTGTGCTCGGCGAGGTCTTCAAGGGTCTGGGGCACGCCGTACTTTTCCAGGTAGTCGGGGGACGCCACCATCTTGCGTCGGGCAACACCGATACGCCGTGCGCGCAACGTCGAGTCGGTCAATACGCCGACCCGGAAGGCAACGTCGGTGCGGTCCAGGTACATGTCGACGATGTCATCGCACAGGGACAGGTTGATCTGAATGTTCGGATGGGCTTCCCAGAACGCCGGCAGATTCGGTTCGATCGCCAGCGTGCCAAACGCCACCGAGGCATTGATGCGCACGGTCCCACGGGCTTTCTGTGCACCTTGGGCCAAGACTCTTTCGACGTCGTCGAGCTCGGCCAGCAAAGCGTTACTGCGCTCGTAGTAAATGCGGCCCTCATCGGTCAACGACAGCTTGCGGGTCGAGCGCTCGAGCAGACGAACCCCCAGGCGCAGCTCCAGGCGAACGATCAGCTTGCTGACCGTGGAAGGTGTCATCAGCATCTGCCGCGCTGCCTGTGAAAAGCTGCCGGCATCGACGACCCGCACAAAAACCTGCATCTCGCCCGCTCTGTTATCCACGTCTGTCTCCCGCTCATTGATTAGTGAAAAAATATCACAGGCGACACCCCTCGATACGCCGGAATATGCGGGTCAATGTTCATTGAACTTGTGAATATTTTTCATAAAAAGCTGTAGGAGCGGGCTTGCTGGCGATCCAGGCGCTGCGGTACATCAAGTACGCTGATAACTACAGGGACGGCTCGCCGGCTGGCTCGGCCACTTCCCGGGTGAGGAAGTCGATCAAGGCCCGCGCGGTCGCTGACAATTGGCGATGGGGCGGATAGATCACCGAGAACGGTCGGGAGCGTCCGCCCGACTGTTCAAGCAGCGGCACCAGGCGTCCACTTTGAATGCGCTCGCGAACGATGAAATCGTAGCTCTGGCAGATCCCCATGCCGTGCTCGGCCAAGGACACAATGCCCAGCACGTCATCGGACACCTGCACATTCGCCTCAGGTATCCACTCCCGATCAACCCCCTGCTCACGGAACAGCCAAGGCCCGACGCGCCCACTGCTGGGCATCACAAACGGCAGGCAGGCATGCGCCGCCAGCTCGTCGACACTGCGCGGCGTGCCGGCACGTTTCAGGTAGTCCGGCGCGGCGACCAGGCACAAACCCGCGTCCTCAAGCTTGCGTCCGATCAGGCCGCTGTCCGGCAATTGCCCGAGACGAATCGACAGGTCATACCCTTCCGCCACCAGGTCCACATTGCGATTGCTGATGCTCAACTCGATGCGCACCTGCGGGTACTGCCGGGTAAAACGGCACAGCAATGGCGGCAACCGGTAATGCCCGTAGGTCGTCGGCACACTCAGCCGCACACGCCCGGTCAACTCGCCTTCCTGCCCCTGGATCGTTCGTTCGGCATCATCGATCAACCCAAACGCCGCGCGGGATTGTTCAAGGTAAAGCAGGCCCGCCTCGGTCAGGCTCAGACGCCGGGTCGTGCGCCGCAACAGCTGGACGCCGAGGCGCGCTTCCAGGCGCGAAATCGCCCGGCTGACCACCGACGGCGTGGTCGCCAGAAACACCGCCCCGGCGCTTAACGAGCCCTTTTCCACCACGGTGACGAACACTTCAACGTCCGCGAGATAATCGAATCGACGGCTCACTCTTACCTCCAAAGAACAAGTGCTTTCCTTCGCAGCGAGTTTATCGCCCACACAGGCATGAATATAGTGAATCAACGATCCGGCGACCGCCGATCGATCACCTCACTTGTTCGGAAGCTCCCATGCGCCCTATCGCCCGACTCGCCCTCGCCATGACCATTTCCGCGGCTGCCTTCAACGCACAGGCCAGCAATGTCCTGATCGTGCTGTCCGATTCCGACCACCTCGACCTCAAGGACCAGAAGGTTTTCGCCACCGGTTTCTACCTGAACGAACTGATGCAACCGGTGAAACTGCTGCTCGATGCCGGGCACTCGGTCACTTTCGCCACGCCGACCGGCAAGGCGCCGACACTGGACCAGTCGTCCAACGACAAGATGTATTTCAACAATGACGTGGCGGCCTTACAGGCGCACAAGGCGCTGCTGGATCAGCTAAAAGTCACTTCAAAAGGCGAGTCGCCGGTCATCAGCCTGGCGCGGGTCGAACAGATCGGCTACGAGCATTTCGATGCCGTCTACGTCCCCGGCGGCCACGCGCCAATGCAAGACTTGCTGCACAGCGCCGCGCTGGGAAAACTGCTGAACAACTTCCATGACAACGGCAAGACCACCGCCCTCGTCTGCCACGGTCCGATTGCCCTGCTGTCGACCCTGGCCGATCCCGTCGCATTCACCCGACAACTCGAAACCGCTGGCAAAGCCTCCACCAAAGGCTGGACCTACGCCGGCTACAAATTCACCGTCATCAGCAATCAGGAAGAGGCATTGGCCAAGGGCTTGTTGAATGGCGGCGCGATGAAGTTCTATCCGCAATCGGCGCTGGAACAAGCGGGCGGCGTCTATCGCAGCAACACCTCGCCGTGGACCTCCAACGTCGTCATCGACCGCGAACTGGTGACCGGCCAAAACCCAGGTTCCGCGCTGGACGTGGGCAAGGCAATCGTCGAGCGTCTCAAGCCTCGGAGCTAGAGACTGAGTGGTCCCGGAATGGTAAAACTCGTGGCGTTGTTTTTTGTTTGAATGGCCTCGAAAAAGGAATACACCGGTGAAGTCACCCGCCACGCCAGATTCAAGTGTCACAGCCGAGTCTGGCCTGCGCCTGCAAACCCGGCTGATCGCGCTGGTGGTGGCGGTGACCTTCTTCATGGAAAACCTCGACGCGACGGTCATCGCCACCGCGCTGCCCACCATGGCCAGCGCATTCGGCATTACGCCGGTCGACATGAACATCGGCATCACTGCCTACATTCTTGCGGTGGCGATCTTCATCCCGCTGTCCAGCTGGATCGCCGACCGCTTTGGTGCGCGAAAAGTGTTTGCCGGCGCAATCATCGTCTTCACCCTCGCCTCGCTCCTGTGCGGGCTCAGCCAGAACATCGAAATGTTCGTTTTCGCCCGCGTGCTCCAGGGCATCGGCGGCGCGTTGATGGTGCCGGTGGGACGCCTGGCCGTGTTGCGCAACACCGACAAAAAAGACCTGGTGAAAATGATCGCGGTGATTACCTGGCCCGGCCTGGTAGCGCCCATTCTCGGACCAATCGTGGGCGGCCTGATCGTCACTCACGCATCATGGCCGTGGATCTTTTACGTCAACCTGCCGCTCGGCGCTTTGGCGCTATTTGCCGCACTGTGGCTCGTGCCCGAAGGACGTGAAGCAAACGTACGCCCATTCGACGGCAAGGGATTCGCCCTGCTGGCCGGCGGCTGCGCCTCGCTGCTGGGCGGTCTGGAATGGCTGGGTAGCCAGCACGGCAACGCCATGTACTCAGGACTCGCGCTAGTGATCGCCGGCATGATCCTCGCCGTGTGGGCCGTGCATCACTGCCGACATCACACCCACCCGCTATTGCCGCTCGGCACCGTTTCCATCAACACCTTCCGGGTCAGCCTCTTCGGCGGATCACTGTTTCGCCTGGCCATCAGCGCCTTGCCGTTTTTGCTGCCGCTGCTGTTCCAGATCGGCTTCGGCTTATCGCCCGTCGACGCCGGCCTGCTGGTGCTCGCGGTGTTCGCCGGCAACCTGGCGATGAAGCCGTTCACCACGGCAATCATGCAGCGTTTTGGCTTTCGCCAAGTCCTGCTGGTCAATGGTGTCATCGGTGTTATCTCGATTGTCGCCTGTGCCTTCTTCACCCCACAGACACCCTTCGCCGTGATTGCCGCCGTGCTATTTGTCGGCGGCTTGTCGCGATCCATGCAATTCACCTGCTACAACTCCATCGGCTTTGCCGACGTACCCAAGGCGCGCATGAGCGAAGCGTCGGCGTTGTTCAGTATGTTTTTTCAACTGGCCATGGGGTTGGGCGTGACAGTTGCTGCGTTGTTATTGCGTGCATCGATGTCGATGCAAGGCCATGAGTTGCAGGCGCAGGTGGCTGACTTTCGAGTGGCGTTTGTGGGTGTGGCGGTGTTGGGGTTGTTGGCGTTGGTTGATGTGATCAGGTTGCCCACGGATGCGGGGGACAGTGTGTTGAAGCGGGTTTGAGCCTGCCTCAAAGCGGCTGAACAGAGACGGCTCATTCGAGCCGCCCCTGTACTTGATTACCCGCGTTTGGGCAATTTCCAGTTGGGTCGGATGAAGTGGCAGGTATAACCGTCGGGAAGCCGTTCGAGGTAATCCTGGTGTTCCGGTTCCGCTTCCCAAAACGGCCCGGCCGGGGTGATTTCGGTGACCACCTTGCCGGGCCAAAGGCCGGAAGCTTCGACGTCGGCCACGGTGTCTTCGGCAACCTCTCTCTGCTCATCGCTGAGGTAGAACAACGCAGATCGGTAGCTCGCGCCGACATCGTTGCCTTGGCGATTTTGGGTGGTGGGGTCATGAATCTGGAAAAAGAACTCGAGAATCTGGCGATAGCTGATTTGTTGCGGATCGAACACGATCTCGATCGCTTCCGCGTGATTGCCGTGGTTGCGATAAGTCGCGTTCGGCACATCGCCTCCCGAGTAACCCACCCGTGTGGACAGCACGCCGGGGTAACGTCGCAGCAAATCCTGCATACCCCAGAAGCAACCACCGGCCAGGATGGCGGTTTCGGTTTGCGTCGTCATGAACGGTCATTCTCCTCAATGAAAGTGGCGCGTTATTGATTACGGATCGGACTGTTGAACGAGTCGGAGCGACTGCCGCACGGGTGTCGACGCAATGATCATAAACCTTAACCGCTACGCCGTAAGCTCGACGTAGCTCGACTCCCCACCGCCCGTCGCGCCCGACAACCAACCCCAAACGAAGGCCAGAGTGGTACGCCCTGCGTGATCAACGCCCACCGTGCCACGAGACCAGCCGGCAAGCATCTCGCCATCCGCCGTCAAACACTGAAAAAGCAGCTCAATCGTATCGGGGCCTGTCACACGCCCGACTTGATGACCGATGCGTATCCGTCCGCCCTGGTAAGTGCTCGAAATGGCATTTCCCTCAACGTGGTAGTGAAACACGGTGCCTGCACCGGACAGCCCTTGAGCGTTATTCGCGACGGTAAATCGGCGATTGTTCAAACGCTCGCTGACTTGAGAAAATGGGGTTTCCATGAATGTCGCATCCTTGGGTTGAGAGGTTCCGTTTTTAGGCTTTGATGATCCTAACTCATTCTTTTCCGAGTGATGAAGGCAATGGGTTGGCGATCTCTGATGCTGTGGCTTCAATCCAAAAACAAAAAAGCCCTGCCCCAACTAAATGGGGCAGAGCTTCTGTTGGCGCATCACGTTACATCAACGCCCTCGCCTACTCCTGCGGGTCAACCTGATCCAGCACCCGATTCACCGTCAATTCTGCTAACGCAATCATTTGCTGAATGCCCAGTGCCAAATTGCACTTGGGGCCTTCGAGTATGAACGCCAGCTCACTGGCCATAACGCTTGCAGAAGCGAGTGTTTCGCAGGCGTGAACCAGGAGGGTTTCAGTGCTTGCGGTGGGGACGACGGCGAAGATCGGGTTTGGCCGGCGCTCGGCCTCGGCGGGTTTACGGGGTGGGGATTCGGAAGTTTCGGATGGGTTAACGTTTTCGTCGAGCATTTGGAACTCCAATGAACTGGGCTCCTATGAGAAAGACGGGCTACCACACCCGGTCGCTGTATTGGCAGCGGCAGAGGGAGGTTAGTAAGGTTGCTTCCTAGGTGCAAGCCTATTAGATTGTAGGAAACTTCGATGTAGTTTGGCGACGAATCTGTGGGGGTTGCTTTTGGCCGAAGCAAATTTTCTGTGAGCGCGAATAAATAAATCTGTCCCCTTTTCCTCTGTTTGGTCATACGAAGCTTGAAAGCACCGTCAGATACCTGGGAATCGAAGTCGATGATGCCCTAGAAACGGCGGAACAGACGGAAGTCTGATCATCCTTAGTGACAGTCGACGCTAGACCGTCGCTATTCGACCCATAGCTGCCCTTCGCGGAGGGCAGCTAACGGCCAATAGCCGCCATTCGTGATCCGCAGCAATCCGCCAGGTGGCCTTGGAATACCGTCACCGATCACTGCGGCTCCACCTGCCGGCGCGCCGTGGCGGCCTCGTCGAATGCCGCGTACAGACCCTTGATACTCGCCGCGTCCAGCTCCTCGAGCGTCTCCAGCCCCAGGACAAACCCGGCGGCGCAATCACTGGCGCGCCACAGATCGTCGGGATTGGCGGCCTGGCGAATGCGCGCCAGGAGCTTGAGCGTCTGCACCTTCACCGCCGGCGGCAGGTCCAGCGCGGCCTAATCGTCATGCGTGTTCACGCCCGTTTCCTTTTGTTGAGGATGGCTGCCGTGTTTCCAGCGGGCAGGGAGATGGTAGACCAGCACTGGCGGGCGTGGTTTCCGAGCGCGCAATAAAAGGCCCCCGCACCGGGCCAAGGTGGGGGGGCTGTAGTGGTCAACTAATCCCGGACACGACGTTAAGTTTTTCCTCGGCCCGCGCTGGTGCCAACCCATCGTTGAATTGATGAGGCCGAATCCAGTTGTAGCGATGCATCAAAAAATGGCTTATATCG
>NZ_JACVBL010000011.1:0-286070 GCF_014852285.1 Pseudomonas sp. PDM02
CACAAGGTCGGCAGCCTCGCGCTTGAATTCAGGAGTAAAGGAGCGGCGTTGTTTGGTCATCTGACACCTCGATCTGGCGAGCATTCTCGCCTAAATGGGTGTCCGGTTTCATTAGACCACTACAATTTGTTATAGGAGATAGACTCAAAGAAACGAAACCAAGCCTGTTTCAATACGTCCATTTGGAACGATATCGGTAGCTTATCTGGTCTTATCCAGCCCATTGCAGAATACTCTAGAAACTCGTGATACATTGAGAGTTCAGCATCCCGGATGACGCGCCTATTTTTTCGGATTTGCATTTGATATGTGGAAATCATTCCCATTATGCTATCGAAGAGCTTTGAGGATATAATTGCTACATCGATATCAGAGTCATAATCAAATGTTGTGCCTTTGTGCGGGCTGAAACCTAATTTTCCCGAGCCGGTTATGTAGACCTCGTGAAAAGAGATCTCAAACTCATTTGTTATGATCTTCTTGAAGTCGTAATATTCATCTGGTCTGTCCTTGAAAACGAACGGTATGCCGTGAAGGACATGCTTTCTGCAAAAATCGAGTAGCTCATTTCGCTCTATTGCCAAGTCCAGATTCGCTTGAAAGCTTTTTAAGTTCACTTGAACGTCCATTTAATCAGAGGAGTGCTTTAGCTCTCTATGTCGCTATCTTGCTTTCTTCAGCTATGTTCTAACGTTCCTTGTGGATTCTACAGATCCGACGGCTGATCTGATTGTGCTGCTCCACCTACCTCGTAAAAGACGCTAGATGGCAAAATAGTGGCATATTTGATGGGAGAAAACGAGCGCCTCAAATCACCCAGCTGCATTTTCAATGCATATGCTCGACAAAAAATCTCACCCGTGATTGGTGTCGCTGAAGGTTGTAGAGGGTCGCTTTTGGCCGATTGCTGCTGAGCTTTAAAGCTTCAGAGCTAACTGCAACATCCTCACAGCATCCGGTCGGTCCTCATGGATCCATGTCCCATAGTGCTGGCGGATCATGTTGCCGTTGGCATGGCCCATCTGTTCGTCGATCCGGTCATTAGTGAGTTTTAAAAGCTTAGTCACGCAAGACGGTGTGGCTGTCGTGGGATTGCACAAGGGCGCTCAGCAAAGGTTGGAGCATTCGCTATTGGTCGAGGCTCTGTAAAAACGTTTCAGGACAAGATTGACGGTCGGAATCGGAACGAAAATCGCGCTCATACGCAATTTTTGCGTCTGCAGATTAACCAAACGCTGGCAGATTTTATGTAGCAGCGCAGACTTTAAAACAATGCATGTGTTTTTACACAGCCAGGGTCGGAAGCGAACTTGGCTAACGCTGGTAGACGGTAGAAAACAGGGGGGGGGGAGGACGTGAAAAATTGGGGCGGATTTATTTTTGTATAAAACATGGCGACCAATTTCGGTCCGGCCAATGGGCATCCCCGCTTTTTAGGTCGCCCACCTTCATTCATTGGATATCTTTCAGATAATCCTTGAGCGCAATGAGCGGGGCATCAAGCTGTTCCATCGTCTCAATATTGGCAAATTTAGTCGCCAGCCTCTGCAATTCCCGCCCCAACGGCTTATCCACACCACCGATCGCTTCCAGTGCCAACCCCATGCACTCATCTACCTTCAGATGAATCGCCTCAACATCCCCCCGCCGCACCAACAACCCAAACACCTCCCGCTCATAATCACTCATGATCGGATCATCCCGCAGAATCGGACTCGACCCCTCCGTCTCATAAGCCAGCTTGAGACAGAACAAAGCAACAGTTTCCAGCAGCAGTTCCATGGGATGAATCCTTGAGAATTGTCGTGCCCGCCGAAACAAGCGAGAAGATCAAAAGCATCGCCAGCAAGCCAGCTCCTACAGGTCGGCGGGGGCCAATCACTTTATCGCAGGCGAAAAAAAAGGCCTTGCAATGCAAGACCTTTCTTAATTTTGGTGCCCGAGGGAGACTCGCGCAACCTATATAATCCGTGCCCTGCAGAGTGATTATTCATTCAGGGATACAAGTAGGGATACACGCTGCTTCCTACTGGCTTCCCTTGGAAGTCATCAAGCTACGGTAAGTCTACTACTAGCGCTTGGGATAAGTAATTGTTCCGAGCAGGCCACAGACCAACCGGTGATCGGACACGTTGAAGATTGCGAGGTCTTTCTCATCCTGTTCGCCGATGAAGAAAACCCATGGCCGTTCTTTGCTATTTTTCTTTTTCGCCTCAATACCCTCTTCACGGAGCACGTCGATTTCATTGCGCACAACTGTGCGTTTTGCCTTCGACCAACCTTCCCGGCAGACCCGGATTCTGTAAGGCCGGACTAGTTTGGGAGGATCTTTGACCCACTCACCTGCGGACAGGTTGATGTAAAGAAAATCCCCCTCTTCTTCGGGTTTGCTCCAGTGAAGCTCTGCGTAGAAAATTTTAGATCGAGTGAAGGTTTCTATCCCCTCGCCACGGAGCTTTTTGAAAGCGTATTGGTACGTCGTGTCATCGATACCAGGCACTTCAAGTGACAAATCCCGATCATAAGGAAAGTCGATAAACGCTCTGCAGATCGGGCGGATGCTGTTGGCTGATCGTCGTCCCTTCGGCCTTTCTTCACCTACATCCCCTGATCGACTTTTGCTGACGCTAGTCGTCTGGGCAGCAGAGGGAGGGAGGTCGATGTCGACGACAGTCCGTTCGTTTCGGAGTTTTAAACGTGCAGGGGACAATGCCGCACTTGTCTCCAGTTCTTTGCGGACGCTTCCTGTCTTCCCTTTGGATACTGTTTTCTTTTCCCCCTCGATATCACACCCTTCAAAGTGGTCTTTTCCGCGAGCACTTCGAAAATGAGGCCGCTGCAGATTAGTTTTTTGATAAGAGGCGGGGAATACATCGAGTTCGCAGCCTCTACAGATGTAGCCGTAGGTGTCCACCTCCGGCAAAAGCCAGAGATCCTCAGCTTCAACGATTTCCATGGTTTTTCTGTCGCGCGCCGATTCCATAGCCTCTCCTTAGGTTGAGCTTTAGCGTACCACCGTGCTGGACGAGCAGAAAATGCCGGGGGCCCCTACGGAGAACCGGTAGGTACGGGGTCGGAAACCCGCGGGGCTTTGGTAGCGGAAGGTACTCCAGCTTACTGAAATTCAAACGTTGAAATTGAAAGGTTCTTGAAGAGAAGAGGGCATATTTACCGGAACGGTAACGGTGACCTCTGATCGGTCATTTCGTAGGGCAAATGCACAGGTGAACAGGCAGTTCACCGGGTTCACCTGTTCACTAAGCTGGGAGTTCTCCCGCTGACAAGATCCCGCGGGTTTCCGACCCCGTATATTCGAGATTGTTTCAGGGGCCCCCGCACGTTCTGGGTCCCTACGCTGGAGGAATTGCACTTCAAGGGGGGCGGGGAACCGCACCCACCTAAAAAGTGACGTTACGTGTGTTACGCGTGTTACGGTTCGTTGTAACTATATGTATTTAAAGGATAAATTTACAGTTACATTGGCTCTGGCGCCTCCGTTATGTCGGTGTTACTGAACCGGTAGGTGTAACGGAACGATGTGATTAGAGGCGTTTTCATCCGAAATGAATTTGTTCAATTACATGAGAGACTGTCGGGTATCAATCGCATGGTTTGCCTTGCGCATATTCGACCTTAGTCTCAAAGCGACTATCGCGTAAGACTGATGGATGCAAACCAATCCTACTGAAACAAAACCGATCTATCTCGCAGCTCCATGAGCGAATGGTATCGCTCCTTCTAAACTTATCCTGAGTAGGGTTGTGGAAAGAGCTCGGGTCAGGTTATTGTCACGAGAATGGTATTGCGCATAAAGCCATGATGCTGTGCAGGTTACATGGGTTGCACGAACAGTTGATCGTGTAAGGCGTGCATCAAATTGTTTTGATGGGGAGAGCCTGAATTGTAACAGGCCGTTGAGGCTTTATAATTATAAACGCAGGAGCGGAATATATGTCTCGTAAGCTTTTTTCTTCGAATATGGGGCGCTCGGCTCAAGTTCATCGATTAATCTCCAGCGTTAAGTCGTTGCAAAAAAGAAATTTAGTGCGCGGTTATATTTCTCAGGAATTGAGAAGTAGGTCTGAAATTGATTCCGTTCGAAAAGAAAATAACGTTAGCGATATGATGGTCATTGGTGCTCTTCTCAAAGGCACTGGTGGGCTGTTAGAAGATGATAAGAAAAAGACTAGCTCGAATCTTTTTATGTTTACGAGGTTTACAGCGCTGCACTGGCGAGACGAAATAAGATATACGTGTGGCTACGTTAACTCCATAGGGTTGGATGCTCTGCAAGCGTTAAAGTTGATGCTTCCGTTGGCCCAGGTGGAAGTTCTAGAAACTGATGCTGCTTTGGAAGTTATCTATGAGATAAGCAAGGTCTATGGTGCATCAAACTTTTTGTCTTATAAGCTAGCTTATTTGAGAAGTACTAGAAAGTTTTCTCCCCCTCAATTAGCGAGAATAAATGATATTGAGGTAGAGTTTGCGCATCGTGATAAGCCGGGGTTTCACTTTAGCGCGCTTGAAAACTTAAGTCCTAGAATCTCTTTGTTTTTGATTGCTCAAAGACGTGTAAGCGGTCTTGTCGGGAAAGTGGATGGGGATATTAGGAAGTCGTATTCGTTAAGCAATTTCATACCAACCCCGCTAGACGGCAAAGATTTATCCGGTTTCCTTTTGCGAGCTACGGAGTCGTCTCTAATTGATACGCTTCACTCGATTATGATTCTTTTAAATCTTGAAGAGATTTTCTTAGCCCAGGTATCTGAGCTCAAGAGTCGATTAGAACCTGAAGTGCTAGAAGGGATCAGAGTTGTAATAAGGCACGCATGTGAAGGCAGCGATGACCTGCTAGTGACGCAGCATTATATGCGTGATGATGAAGATGGGGCAGTAAGTACGTTGGATTTATATCGAATTTCAGCTGCTTTTCTAGAGCGCACCCATCTAACGAAATTTAGGAATGAACTAGATCGGGTGATCGGAGCTAGGCTTTTAAATGAAATTCTTGATCAAACCTTCGTTATTGGTGATGACTCGTTTATAGATAAAGATCTTTTGCTTAAGGTGGACGGTACAAACCTATCGACTACGCCTAATATAAAGCTGGATGCCTTTTATCGGACTTTTTTATTCATGAGGTTTATAACTGAGCGAATAAATTTACTAGCGCTGGAAGAAGGCGATATAAAATTCATTTTTGAAAATACGTCAGGTTTAGAAATCCTCCTAACCGAGCCAGAGATGAGGTCGGTCTATGGGATCGTACCTGAGGGAAGTCAGAATATAATTGCTGTTCTGTCTCTGGCACTATTTCGAAAAAAATCAATTGATCCAGATGTGGATTTTGAGTTTCGTACAGATTTTATTGCTTATGTTCAGTCGCTGTATGATGGATCGATAGTAAGCTTCATCGATGAACTTCTTAGCGATTCTCCACAAATAGCCTGCTATATTGTTGAGTCATTAGATGAAGTTACGCTTGAGAAAATGTATGAGATTGTAAAAAATGCGTCCCAGGCAGCAGAGATTAGACGTGACATCCTTTCACTTATTGGCAAAAAACTCAATCGAATTGAATATCTCATCGAAGCCAATGCTATTGAAACGCGGTCTAAGTTAGCAACGTTGCAAAAATATTTTGATAACAGCCGAATGTATGTTGATAGCTTGGCTATGAGTAAATGGCTCGATGGTAATCCATCGGTATCTACTGAGCAGTTTCGGACGCTGTATCCAAGTATTCAAGCTACGGTGCGTACCGTTGAATACGAAAAAGGTGAAAGTAAAGATGTATATTTCATAACGCTGAGTGATCAAAGCGAACATCTCATCTCCCAAATTGCTAAAGATGCATTTGAACAATTTTGTCTGAATACAGAGTTTGGAATTGAATCTTATCTTGGTAGGCGCATTAGGCATAATACCTTAGATGGCGTCACTACTGAGACGGTAGATGCAGTTTTCAACAAGCCTGAATACAGAATGTTAATGACTAGTCCAGGGATGAAACGAACAGTCAGTGCTTGGATGGGGCAATATAAAGCGATCGTAGAGAAGTTAAGGCGGGAACATCTTCAATTTAAATCACCTACGTCGTTATTTAATTCAAATATGAACGTAGAAGATTCTGCAACGCGGGAAAATATTAGAATATTATCTAGTAGCTTGCGCGTTGCAGGTAGCCAGCTTTTAAACGATCTTGTTATTTCTTTTTGTTGGAAGCAAATATCTCCGCAGCTCGAAAATGCGGCCAGATTTATTAAAACAGAGCTGCTGCAGGAAGCTACCAGTAGTATTGGTAAGCATTTTTCTGGCGCTTTTGGCAGTATAGAAGAACAAATAAAAATCGAACTTCATGAAGCGGTTAGTGGTGTTTTCAAAAAAGTAGCTGACTGGTTTCGGGTTCCTCAGACGGGGTTTATTTCTGCCTCGGTACGTGAGCTTTGTGAAATTATTCTCTATGACTTAAATCGGCCGAAGTCGGTGGAGTACACAGGTGATGGTTTAGAGAATAAGTACACAGGCATCAGCGTCCATAGACTATATGACTGCATCGCAGTGCTTTTGCAAAATGCGGTTATACACGGTGAAGACGGTGCTCCCGTGATTGTGAATGTTTCCGCAATTAAGGCCGATAGCAACGATATTCTAGATATCGTTTCAGTCGATATTGCTTCAACGGTGTCTCCGGGCGAATATCAGAATTCCAAGGAGCGGATTAAAAAAGCAATACGCTCGGTCGAGAATGGAAACGATATGGTGACTGAAGGATATACGGGAATAAAGAAAGTAAAATTCATTACTCAGAAAAGTGAAACAAAACATACTGTAAGGTGTGTGGAGAATGATGAGTGTAGAGAGTTAAAGTTAGGCTTTACATTGCATTCTGAAACTGTGAGTGATGATGCGGTCGCTGGGAGTGTTTAATGAATATCTTATTAGTTGAGGATGAGGTTCATAAGCGTGACGAGATCAACGGTTGCGTCAATGAAGTTTTTGGATTTTTACCAGATATAGTTGATAGCGTAAGCAGTGCTGTGTTGAAAGTTAAAGCTGTAGATTATGATCTCATTATATTGGATATTGCGCTTTCTACATTTGGGGAGAATTCTGACGATAAGAAAAAGGGCCACGACCAAGCGCAAGGTGGCGTAGAAGTGCTGCGAGCATTAAAGGCGTATCGAAAAAAAGCTAATATTTTGATTGTTACTCAGTATCCAGATTTTTTTATCGGTGGTGTAAAGGTTAAGCTGAAAAACTCAATAGATGTCATTAGGGTAAAGTATAGTCAGAATGTAATAGGTGCGGTGCTTTACACCTACAAGTCGAAGCCGACATTACAAAAAATTACATCGCTTTTGAGGTTGTGCGCATGAAAATATTGCTTATTGAAGATGATGACGCTAAGTCGCGGGCGATTAATGATCACTTATTAGAAAGGGGCGTTTCTGTAAGTGATGTAGTGCGCGCAAAAAATATGACGGATTTTGCTGCGCACTTGAACTCTCAGGAGTTTGGGTTGTTTATAATAGACTTTAAGCTTCCAAGTTTTGACAATGGCAGTGCGATAGCAAATGGTAAGGCAATCCTTGAAGCTATAGTTAAAGCAGGTAAAAATGATGCGCTGTTACTGGCTATCAGCTCTTACCCGGACGACTTTCCAGAGGTGCGCGCTGATTTTGAAGCCCAAGGTTGCATTTTGGCTGACTATAGAAATGTTCCAGGCTGGAAGTCGACTCTGAATCATTTGCTAACTCAGTTGAAAAAGAATGTGCGGATGGATTTCCTGATTTTCTGCGCACTGCATGAGGAGAGGAAACCATATGTGGTGTTGGCTGATGGAAAGCAGGTTAATAGAGGTGGTGTAAGTTGCTGGGACTTCGAGTTAGAAGGCAGAAAAGGATCTGTTGTTCTTTTGCCTCAGATGGGCTTGGTTAACGCAGCGATAGTTGCCGCTACTTGCATTGACCGGTATAGGCCAAAAATCATCGGTATGAGCGGTATATGTGGCGGTTTTAGTAAGAGGGCGGAACTAGGGCAGCTATTGATCTCAAGGATGGTTTATGAGTATCAAAGCGGTAAATGGTCCACGGATGGTTTTCAGAATGAGCCATATCAGGTATCAACTGACGCCAATTTTATTACTCAGCTACAAGAAATTCTTGACGATGAAAATTTGATTGTAGAGTTGGAACATGGGCATCGAGGTACGCGGCCTACCGATGCGTCGGAGCCGGCTCTAGCTGTATTCACTAGTGGATCAGCTGTAATCGCTGACAAAGATTATCTGATGCAGATTGAGCGATTTCATAGAAAAGTCAACGGGCTAGATATGGAGGTTTTTGCGGTGCAGCGAGCTGCAGAACTTTCTGTGAGTAAGCCCGTGTGTATATGTGCTAAAACAGTCGTGGATTTGTGCGATGATAGAAAAAATGATTCAATTCACAATTATGGTTCCTTTGTCTCTGCGAAATTTGTTTTGAAGGCCATAAAAGTTTTTTTCTCGCCAAAGCAGGCATAAAAAAGCGTCTTAGGAAAAATTAAGCTGAGAGGGGAATTGGTTTGTCTCTCGAAGTTAACGCATGGTTTTTTCAAGATACTAGAGTGGTAAAATAAAATTGAAAAAAGGCCTCTTGGAGGCCTTTTTACGATTGGTCTTTATTTGGTCAGCCAACTCTCGACTACATCAGAAGTGTACTCTGATTTCCACTCTTTCAACGTTTTGTGATTGGCGCCCTTGGTCTCTACGACTTCGCCAGTGTGCGGATTCTTGTATGTCTTTAGCGCACGCGGTTTACGAGTGCCTGGCGTAGCGGTCGAAGCTGTACCGCGCTTGGTGCTCTGCGGATCTATCAGATTTATGATGTGCTTCAGGCTGAAACCATATTGCTTTAGCAGCTCGCGAAGTTTTTTCTCAAACTCAATTTCTTTCTTCAAAGCACTGTCGCCCTTCAGCGCTTCCAGAGCTTGGAGCTGTTCGGCAAGGTGTTTTTCAAGCTGGCGATATTCGGCAAGTTTGGACATGGGTCATCCCGATGGGTGTTTTGAAGATATTTATGTGAATAGTATTACAGCTGACAAGTTTAACGTTATGACCGGCCCTTCAACTTGCTTTCCACGTAGCTCATTTCTTCCTTGATCAGATTGATGGTGAGTGCCTGGACCGTTGTGGTCTTTACGGTTTTGATGTCGACAATTTTCAGCAAAGCGGTCAAATGCTCTTTGCGCGCTTTCAAGGTGTCGCTCCAGCTCGAGCTGCTTTGGATTTGATTGATCATGGTATTCGTCCTATTGGAGTTATAAACAGCCCGCGTGCGCAGGCTGTTTCAGGTGGCTCAGTGCGTCACAGCGAGAGAATGTCTTGTACGCTGTACAGGCCGGATCGCTCCGAAAGCTCTCGACTGCCCCATGTGTCGAAGCCTTCACCTTCTTTAGGCAGCACCAACCTTCTCAGGCTGAGTTGATCGCCACCCAGCAAACGTTGGGCAGCCCACAGCTTGGCGCCCATATCCATCAGTGCCTGAGCTTTTTCGTTCCACTGCTCTTCCAATACCTTTTCGGCCAGCAACAAGGCTGTTCTCTGGATGGCAAGGTGTTCCCTTTGCGCCTCGGCAATGTGCTGGTCGACGATGGCCAGCTCCTGCTCCAGCGCGGCAATGATGAGGTGCTGGCGACGATTGTGCTCGATGGCAGTCGCAAGGTTTTTCGCAGCCTTTTGCGCGTCTGTATTGGCGTTCTTTTCGCCCTCGGTGTCGCCCCAAGCCACTGCCTGGGCGTACGCGGTGGCTGCATCGGTTTCGGCTTGCCGGGCCTTGGCCAGGTCTTCTACCGCTTGCTGCTGGATCTGCTCCAAACGGGTGCTGAGGCTCTCGCGTTTTTCGTTGAGCTCCTGCTCGTCGGCTTTCCAGTTCGACATCGATTCGGTGTAACCGGCCATCAAGGTTTCGTGATTGAGCAGTTGCTCGCGTCGAGTGATCTGTGCATCTAAGAGCCAGGCATGGTGTTTACTGGAGTCGTACGGAAGTTTCAGCGTGTTGTACTCACTGCGGATTACACGCAGACGATTCGCGTCTAATTCTTCGTCGCCCTCCAGTAAGGCTTCCAACGGTGCCATCTCGGCGTAGTGCTCTTCAGCCGCCCTCAGGTATTTATCTCGGCGGGTGGTCAGTTGGTCGATCTCATCGATCAACCGTTGCTTCTTCTCGCAGCTAGCGGTCGCGTGAGTGCTACCCGAATTCGGCGGTGCGAGCACGGTGGTCTCGCTGCAGCCCAGTTCGCTGGCCAGCAGTTCGCGTTGTTCGGTAGAGGCTTGGAATTCGTTCATCTTTCTTGTTCCTTCAAATTGGGTTTGGGTTGAATGAGCGGCTGGCGAGGCCGGGAATTAGCCGGCGCTACCTCGATCAGCAGAGATGCCCTCAGGCAGCCCGAGCCTCGCTCTCATCCGTTCCCGGAATCGTCTTTACGATGTAGCAGCGTTGCGGGCCGAGGCCGGGTAACCGGACCAGACTCGATGCCTTACCGTCGCTGGCCGGTTCCAGCACGCCACGCTGCAGCAGCTCCTTGTTCACCGCGTTGATGTTCATGCCCCGGAAGATCTCGGAGCGCCACGCCTCGGGAAGCACGTAATAGGTGTTGGTGGTGTGCATGGTGTCGCCCATGCCGTGCTCCAACGTTTTACGAAAGCCGAGGCGGTCGATGGTGCGCGGACCGTGTTCATCAATTTTTGCCGCTGCTGATTCCCAGCGAGTGAAGCGGCTTTCACCGAAGCGCTCGATGACCTGGCGCAGCCGCGCCAAGATCGCGTCCCCCTCGAAGTTACCGGCGCCGCCACGCTCGTTCATCCATGCGTTGAGGCACACGCGAGCAGCGGTGGTGGCGGTTCCGTCGGGCCAGCCGGTGATCCCCATCGCTGTGGCCAGCTCGCCCGCTGCGGCGGCGAGACCGAAGCGAGCGGCGGCACGGTGCGCTTGTCCACTGGCCGACGCCGGTAACGACTGGGCGATAAAACCTTCCAGCGTGCGGCGCAGGATGGCGGACCAACCATGACGCTGGCCGGGCTCACATAGCGCCGTCAGGAAGGCCGTGAGCGGTGTGCCGTAGTACTTTGCGACACGTGCCTTAAGCGCGTTGGACAGTGCCGCCGCATCTTCAAAACCATTGAGCGCATCAAACATGCCGAGGCCTTTGCTGGCATCGGCAGGAACGGCAAGCATGCGCACTTCCATGCCCGCTTTCAGTTCCTTGTTCGCTTCGGCCATGTGCTGGGCCAATGTTTTCTCCCCGGTGGAGAGAAAAAGCAGGCGCCACTCCTGTACCTGTCGGCCAGCTTGGCCTCGATCGTTGGCGCGTGCCTTGCCGGTGCCGTTGCCGAGCATGTAAACCGTCTCGCCGATAATGCGCGGGTCGCACATGCCGATTTCATCCAAAACCAGAAGGCCGTCGGAATGCGCGGCGGCGATGGACTCCAGCGCGTTGTCCGTGGAACGCCACGAACGCACCAGACGCGGCCCGCCGTAAATCGAAGCGGCGACCTGCAAATGTGTGGTCTTGCCGCCGGAGCTGTCGCCATACAGGTGAAAGCCGCCCGACTCATGGCCAAGCATGTGCAGCAGCGGCCCTGCGAAGGCCACGCCGACGACAAATGCCAAACGATGATTACCGATGCACAGCGCGCCAATCTGCTCCTGCCACTGCTCAAGCGTGCCCGCTTCGCTGATCGGCGGAAGTTGCGAGCCGGCCTCGTAGAAGTGCAGGTGTTCGCTGTGCGCGCCGACCTGCTGCTCGGGCAGCAGAAAGGCGCTGTCGTGCCAACCCAAGCGCGTGACCAGTCGTGCCCGTTGGGCGCTGTCGAAGCCGCCGAGATAACTCTGCAGGTCATTACGTGCATTGCGTCCTGAACGACTTCCTGCGAGGCGCAGACCCATGTCCACCAGCGGACCGAGCACGTCTTTGCCGAAGTCACCGGTCATGGTGCGCGCCGGAATGTTCCAGCGTTTCTTGGCACCGTCGGGATCGTCGAATTCAACCAACAATCCCCAGTTCTGACCTTTGTCGTCGCGAGTACGGGCGAGGATCTCCAGTGGCGAACACACCGGACGTGCCTCACCGTCGTCACCGGCATAAAACACACCTTCGGACGTGAGCCGGAAGCCGCCGGGCATTAGATCGTTTTTCGATTTTGTCGGGCGCTTGGCTGCTGGTTTCGTCTTCGCTTCCAGCTTGGCTTCAGGCTGCTCCGTTGCTGGTTTTTCCTCGACCAAGCCATACAGCTCGCCGCTGCTTTGCAGCTCGGCGAAATGGGCGGCTGTCCATTTTTTGATGAGAGCATCAGCAGCGTCATCACCGTCATCCCATTGACCACCTTTGGCGAAAGCGGCGCGGTCATTCTTCATCGTGGGCTTACGTTTGAGCACCTCCAACGCGATGACCCGAACCGAGGCAGCGCCGATTTCGCGCAGCTTCTCGGCGACGGTTTCCATGCAGCCTTTGCCGCTGTCGTCGTTGTCAGGCCACAACAGCACGTCGCGCCCTTTGAGCGGTGTCAGGTCGGCTTTGTGCCAAGAGTTGGAACCGTTCGGCCAGCAGGTGGCCACGTGGTTCAGCAGCAGTTCGGCGGCAGCGTCGGCAGCTTTCTCGCCTTCGCACAAAACTACCGGTGCGTCACTGCGCTGAGCCAGTTCATCCAGTCGAAATAGCGGACGTGGATCGGGCAGCCCCTGCCAGCGCCATTGCCTAGTTTGGCCATCGGCGCGCTGGCACCATGTGAGTGGTGCAAAGACTTTCTTCGGCTTGCCGTCCTCATCGGGAGTGAGGTCGAAGCGGTAGAGCGCCATAAGCGGCTGGCCTTGCGCATCACGGTAAACCCACACCTTGGATGGTGCGCCGTGCTGCCGATGCTTGGCCGGGCACTTGTTCATGGCCTCAGCCGGGATCGGTTGAATGGCAATCCACTCAGGTGCTTTTGTCTTTGCAGGCGCTGTCTTCGCCTGGGCGCCGCCGGGCGATACGTTGAGCAAGTCTGCCAGTTTGTTGCAGGCCTCGATGTCGGTGCCGCCGTCCAAATAGCGCACCAGATCAATCAAGTCGCCGCCCTTGTCGCCGGTGGCGAAGTCGGCCCACGTACCCTTGCTCAAATTGATCTTGAGAGAGCCGGCGCGCTTATCGCTGCGGGTTGGATTCGGAGCGGTGTATTCCTTGCCGCCGTCGACGCGCTTACCGTAGGGCAGCCAGTGCGACAGGACACGATCAATGTCTTTCAGCGCGGCGATTTTAACGTCGGCGAAGCTCGGACGTTTTGTTGTGTTGCTCTGGCGTTGGCTCATGTGTCAGCCCTCGGCAGAAACGGTGCGTCGTTGATGTCGTCGATCAGCGCTTTGGCCATCTCGCCCAAGTACAAAGCTGGCCAACTGAATCTCGCGCCGTTGTCGCTCATGGCAGCGTCAAGGTTGAGCTGGTTGGCGTGATGCTGAAGCTGCGAAACCATTTCCAATGCATCTTTGACCGGAACACCGGCATTGACTCGGAACAACTTCAGGTCGGTGGCGTTTACGCGGGAAAAAGTGGCGTGGCCAGGAGTGGTGGAAACGGTCATAGCGCACCACCTTTCTGCACTGCAGGTGTCGAGGTGGAGTCGCCGTGCAAGGTCAATGTTTTAATCAAACCAAGGGTGCCGCGCACGTCCCAAAGAACGGCAGCAATGACGTGATTAGCGAGCCGCGAAGAGTCGTTTTCGAAGTGTTCTTCAAGTAGCGTCAGCACCGAGTCGGCGCGAGCAATGGCGCAGGTGATGGCGTCAATGGGCACACCGGCTTCTGCGGTCGGATTCACACAGAGCAGATCTTCAGGCAGGGCAAAACTCAAGGCTTTGTTCATTGGGCACCGCCTGCGGTTTCGAGCGCGCGGGCTTTGGCCATGTGAGCGTTGTAACGGGAGAGGCGTGTTGCGAGGCTGGAATTGGCGTGTAAAGCGGCGAGAGCCATTGCACGATGCGCAGCGGCACGAATTTTGGACGGATTGAGGGTGTGCATGGGGTGAAGCTCCTGTATGTGAGGAGCTGCCACGGTTCGCCGTCAAACGAATTGGGGTGGCAGCTGTGCGCAGGTTGACGGACCGGGCATACAGGACCCCGGCAGACCCGAAGGTCTCCCACGCACAGCCACCATAAAGCGGGAATGCGGGCACAAAAAAAGCGCCTGCAATCGATATGGGGGCGCCTGTGCGCCTGTATGTACTCGGGCCGTCAAACCCGTTCGCTGAATTTGCAGCGACGGCCAGAGAGTAACGTCCGCTTTTCGAAAGTGCAACCGTGCGTATATCTTGCGAATTATTCGGGTACGGAATAAATTGTGCGGGCATGTAGATTTACCTCAACGCCTCCGGATCGCTCCCGGGGGCGTTTTCGTTAGTGCTGGGTGGTGGCGGGGCGAGCGAGGGTGAGCCATTGCAAGTGGTTCCCTTGGCGAGCTCTTTGCCGCATCTGCTGTAGCGCTTCGGGATTGCGCAGCAGGTTGGGAATCAACTGGCGACCGTCGTGAATCACCACGTCTGCGGGAGGCTGAACCGCTAGCAGCGTCCACTCCAGGTCATGCCACAGCACGATCAGCACCTGAGCGCCGGCCGAGATCGCTTGATCGCGGAGGGCAAGCAAGCGCTGGCGACCTTTGATCTCTGCGGTAGAAGGCAGAGAGGCTTCAAGTACACCGACAAGATCCAATGCTTGGTGGGGAAGAAAGGTCGGGGTCATGCTGCCTCCTGCACGTTGGCAAACAGCGGCAGGGGTGTTTCGCCTTTGAGCCAAGCCAGGATCTTGCTGTCCTCGGCGCACCGTCGGCGGTGTTCTACCGCGAGCAGATCCCGCCGCTGTGCCAGACATTCATCCACATAGCCGGACAGGTCCGAGGTCAACTTCATTTCACGGTGAAGCCGTTCGCTTGCGGTTTTTTCCTCGGCAAGATCCTGTTCAGTGATGTGTCGCCAAACCGCCGGATCGTTCGCGAATCCGGTCGATTGATTGACCAGCCAGTACGTGACCCAGTTGGTCAAACCCAGCGATTTCAGCACGGCGCGGCGACCTTCTTTCATCGCGAAATGGCCGGTGCCGTGGATGCTGGAAAACTCCCTGCGTACCGCGTTTTGGCGGATCAGTTCAGGCAATTCCCACGGATTGGGTTTAAGGGGAAGGACCAGGCCATCAGGGTTGAAAAAGAAGGCTTCTTGTTCTTCCCCGTTCCAGCTCACACCCGCAATCGTGCGGTGCCGCCAGTTGATTGCGCCGGTTTGATAGAGGCGAAATCCGATGCTGTAGGAGTCGAGAAACGGCCCTTTGAATGGACTGTAGTTGCGCTTCATGCGGCCACCTGGTCACGCGCCTCGATTCGGCTGCGTGTCCATGCCTGCACTTCGGAAAGAACCCAGGCGACAGGGGCGCCGCGTGCGTTGCTGTTGCTCAATTTGACGGGCAGGGGAAAGTTGCAGTCAGGGCGCTGCATGAGCTTGTAAATGGTGGGGCGAGCAAGGCCTACCATCGCAATGACTTCGTTGATACGAATGAGGGTGGTTGCGGGGTCGCGAGCTGGGGATTTGGTATCAATTGCTTGGAAGGAAGCTGTCATAGTCGTGCCTATATGGTGAGAGACAGGCACAGACTAGAGAGGGAAAAAAAAGCAAACACGGTTTGCTTTTGATTGAAATTATCGAGGTAGGTATCCACCCAAGATCAGGTATTTTTTGACGGTAGGCTCAGAGGCAATGCGTTCTTTTTTCACCAAAGCTTTTTTCAGGTCTAGCTCTGAAATAGTAGGATTGGCCGAAATGTGACGGTCAGCCGCACTGCGAATGCGCTCGAAAAGCTTCGCGGCATCCTGCTGCTTTACCGACTCGGGCTTTCTGTTGGCCTTGCCCGCAGCTGCGCCTCTTTGTGAGGCCTTGGCGGAAAATGCTTTACTCAGCGCCTCACTTAGAAAATTAGCCACTTTGAAATTACCCTTCGATACGTCGGTGTCCTCAACTTGTCTGTAGAGACTCGCTAGCATGAGCGCCTTGTCGGCATCGCCCATAAATGCGCGGAAGGATTCACGAGCGTCAATTTCCCCGGCTGGATCCTTAAGACGCTCCTTTTCGGCAAGTTCGGAATATTTCTTGGGATCCGTCGCTTGCATTTGGGCTATGAGGTCTGCGTCCAGGTCGAAGACGTAGAGTTCGGTTTCAAAGAGCCAATTGGCAAGAACCTGAACAGCTTGAATACTCTGTACCAGCGCATAAGTCGCCACGAGTTGCGAGTCCGCATCATCGTGATCGATGCTAAGAGTCTGTCGAATGACGCTCGGTAATGAACCTGCATCAGCGCAGCTGGCATCGTCCTCGATCTCGTCGCGGAGTCTAAACACCGTAGCGACCACCGATCCTGCTCGATCAGGATAACGGCCATCCTCAAGCCAGAATGAGGTGGCGTAATTGGCTAGTTCCAGCGCCTCTTTGAAATGCTCGCGAAACGGCGAATACAGCGCTAACTCACGCACAGCCAGTTCAATGTCGTCTTGCTCCCACAGCAAATTACTGACATCTAAGCCAGCAATCTCCAGTCGGCCAATCGGCATATTCTCATCGTCCATACACCGCCCCTTGGCCCCGCTTGGTGTCATGGATGCAGCGGTTCACGACACGGTCCTCCTCGACCAACAGTGAGGTGGCTGGGCAAATGTTGTTACACGACTCGACCACGTAACACGTCGTGTAGCGCTGACCATTTTTTCGTGTAACGTGAACTAAGTTGTTTATATTCAATAAGTTATCGAGTTTAGTTACACCAGTAACACGCGTAACACGGTTTTTTGAGGGGGGGTGGGAAAGAAATCTCATATCGCCTTTCCAAACTGGCCCTGCACTACATTGCCAGCTGCCAGCTCATCAAGATGGTCGGCATACCACTGCATCATCGTTACTCGTTTTTCAAGGTATTGAGCTTTGTTGTACACCCCTGAGATGCCTTCCTCTTTGTGGGCAAGCTGTGCCTCAACGTGTTCCTTCGGCCAGCCATGTTCTCGGAGCAGCGTGCTCGCTGTGTGTCGAGTGCCGTGTCCAACTAGGCGGCCTTTGTAGCCAATTGTGGCAAAGACCTTATTGATCGTATTTTCGCTAATGGTCGGATTTTTGGCTCCCACCCCGGGGAAGAGCCAACGACTGCGACCGGTTAAACAGTGCAGCTCTTTCAGCGCTGCAACAGCTTGGTGGGGAAGGGGGCATACAAAATCCCGACGCATCTTCATCTTGGTGGCAGGAGTGGTCCAAATGGCTTTCTCAAGGTCGAATTCCTTCCATTCGGCCAAGCGGACCATCCCAGGCCGTGATGCCGTCCATACACAAAGCCATGCCGCAGTGCGGGCCGTCAGCCTGCTCGGGGTGTTTTTGAGTGCCTGGAGGAAATCAGCCAGTTCAGGCTCCAGCAAATGTGGATGCTGTTGAGTCTTAGGGGCTTGGGCCGCAATATCGCGAAGGCGGCTTCCGGGATCGTTTTCAGTCAGGCCTAAGCCGATGGCTCGCCCGAAGATCTGATTTATCCAGGTGCGACACTTTTCCGCCACGTTGTGTGCGTCTCGGGCTTCGATGGATGCCTGGAGTTCTGCGCAATCGGTTCGGGTGATTTCGTCTAGAGGCTTGTCTCCCAGTGCCGGAAGTATGTCCTTGTCGAGGTAGGTGCGGATTTTGTTCAGGGTGGAGGATGCGAGACCCTTTTCCTCTTTCGCCCTCAGCCAGGCATCAGCAGCAGCTCGAAAGGTTCGGGTTTTGGCGGCATCGATAGCAGCTCTCGCGGATCGCTTTTGTTCAAGGGGATCGGCACCGCTACTCACTACTTTGCGTAGATCGGCAGCTTTGTCTCGTGCCAACGCACCACTTACTTCCGGGTAACCCCCGAGCCCCATCCAACCCCAATTGCCCGCCGGACGTTTGTAGCGAAGCTGCCAGGATTTACCACCATCAGGTTTGACCCTGAAGTAGAGGCCGTTTCCGTCCAGCTCCCGATATTCCTTTGATTCCGGCTCCAGTCCCGCAAGTGTTGTATCTGCGAGAGGGCGGCGCTTGATGTCTGCGCGCTTCATCCTTGTATCCCAAAGTTCGGTATTTTTCTCAGGATACAAGCAGGGATACAGGGATACAACGGATAAGGGGATACAGAGGTAGATAGTCAGACACAAAAAAACCGGCTCAACTGGCCGGTTTCTCTGGGTCTGAGAGTCTGGTAGAGACTTTCAGATACTGCTATATGGTGCCCCGAGGGAGACTCGAACTCCCACTCCTTTCGAAAACGGATTTTGAATCCGCCGCGTCTACCAATTCCGCCATCAGGGCTCAATGGCGGCGAAGTATAGAGATGAGATTACCGTCGGTCAATCAGGTACATAGAGAATTTTCACTATTTCGGCTAGACTTCCGGGCCCTGCTAGACGAACCCCATCATGCGCGTTGCTGACTTTACTTTCGAACTCCCTGATTCGCTGATTGCTCGCCACCCTTTGGCCGAGCGTCGCAACAGTCGCCTGTTGACCCTTGATGGGGTCAGCGGCGCCCTGGCACACCGTCAATTCACTGATTTGCTTGAGCATTTGCGCCCGGGCGATTTGATGGTGTTCAACAATACCCGGGTGATTCCGGCGCGGCTGTTTGGCCAGAAGGCTTCCGGCGGCAAGCTGGAAATCCTGGTGGAGCGGGTGCTCGACAGTCATCGCGTGCTGGCCCATGTGCGGTCCAGCAAGTCGCCGAAGCCGGGTTCGAAGATTCTTATCGATGGCGGTGGCGAAGCCGAGATGCTGGCGCGTCATGATGCGTTGTTCGAGCTGGGCTTTGCCGAAGAGGTGTTGCCGCTGCTCGACCGCGTCGGGCACATGCCGTTGCCTCCTTATATAGACCGCCCGGATGAAGGCTCGGACCGCGAGCGTTATCAGACGGTGTACGCCGAGCGCCTGGGCGCGGTGGCGGCGCCGACGGCGGGGCTGCATTTCGATCAGCCGCTGATGGAGGCGATTGCGGCCAAGGGCGTCGAGACGGCGTTCGTGACCTTGCACGTTGGCGCGGGCACGTTCCAGCCGGTGCGGGTCGAGAAGATCGAAGACCATCACATGCACAGCGAGTGGCTGGAAGTCGGCCAGGACGTGGTCGATGCCGTTGCGGCGTGCCGCGCTCGCGGTGGTCGCGTGGTGGCGGTGGGGACTACCAGCGTGCGTTCGCTGGAAAGTGCCGCGCGCGATGGCGTGCTCAAGCCGTTCAGTGGCGACACCGACATCTTTATCTACCCGGGCCGGCCGTTTCATGTGGTCGATGCCCTGGTCACCAACTTCCATTTGCCCGAATCCACGCTGTTGATGCTGGTTTCGGCGTTCGCCGGTTATCCCGAAGCCATGGCCGCTTATAAAGCCGCCGTTGAGCATGAATACCGCTTTTTCAGCTACGGTGATGCGATGTTTATCACCCGTAATCCCGCACCACGTGGCCCTGAGGACAAAGAATGAGTCGCCAAAGTCGTATGTCGTTTGAGTTGCTTGCTACTGACGGCAAGGCTCGTCGCGGTCGCTTGACCTTCCCGCGCGGTACCGTCGAGACCCCGGCTTTCATGCCGGTCGGTACTTACGGCACCGTGAAGGGCATGCTGCCGCGGGACATTACCGCGACCGGCGCGGAAATCATTCTGGGTAACACCTTCCACTTGTGGCTGCGTCCTGGCACCGAAGTGATCAAGAAGCACGGCGACCTGCACGATTTCATGCAGTGGAAAGGCCCGATTCTTACAGACTCAGGCGGTTTTCAGGTGTTCAGCCTGGGTGCGATGCGCAAGATCAAGGAGGAGGGCGTGACCTTCGCCTCTCCGGTCGACGGCGCCAAAGTGTTCATGGGCCCGGAAGAGTCGATGCAGGTCCAGCGTGACCTGGGTTCCGACATCGTGATGATTTTCGACGAATGCACACCGTACCCGGCTGACGAAGACGTCGCGCGCATTTCCATGGAGCTGTCGTTGCGTTGGGCCAAGCGTTCGAAAGAAGCCCATGGCGACAACACGGCGGCGCTGTTCGGCATCGTTCAGGGCGGCATGCACCAGGATTTGCGTATGCGTTCGCTGGAAGGCCTCGACAAGATCGGCTTTGATGGCCTGGCCATTGGCGGTCTGTCGGTGGGCGAGCCGAAGCACGAGATGATCAAGGTGCTGGATTACCTGCCGGGTCAGATGCCGGCTGACAAACCTCGTTACCTTATGGGCGTTGGCAAACCGGAAGATCTGGTTGAGGGTGTGCGCCGCGGTGTGGACATGTTCGATTGCGTGATGCCAACCCGTAATGCCCGCAATGGGCATCTGTTCATTGATACTGGCGTGCTGAAGATCCGTAACGCGTTCCATCGCCATGATGATTCGCCGCTCGATCCGACCTGCGATTGCTATACCTGCCAGAACTTCTCCCGCGCTTATCTGCATCACCTGGACAAGTGCGGCGAAATGCTGGGAAGCATGCTCAATACCATCCATAACTTGCGTCATTATCAAGTGCTTATGGCTGGTTTGCGCGAGGCTATTCAACAGGGTACATTGGCCGCCTTTGTCGATGCCTTCTACGCCAAACGCGGGTTACCTGTTCCGCCTTTGGACTGAGTTTTCTGACCCCAAGATTCAACATTTGCAACTGGAGTGCTAAATGAGCTTTTTTATCTCGAATGCCATGGCTGACGCCGCTGCACCGGCCGCTGCCGGCCCAATGGGTGGCGGTTTTGAGTGGATTTTCCTGGTCGGTTTCCTGGTCATCTTCTACCTGATGATCTGGCGTCCACAGGCCAAGCGCGCCAAAGAGCAGAAGAACCTGCTGAGCAGCCTGCAAAAAGGCGACGAAGTTGTGACCACCGGCGGCATCGCCGGCAAGATCACTAAAGTGGCTGATGATTTCGTGGTTCTGGAAGTTTCCGACACCGTCGAAATGAAGTTCCAGAAAGGCGCCATTGCCGCCACGCTGCCAAAAGGCACGCTGAAAGCGATCTAAGTTTCAACTTCTACTCAATCGACGGGGCGCGCAAGGCGCCCCGCGTCATAAGCGGGCGGCGTGATGCTGAACAAATACCCTCTGTGGAAATACATTCTGATCCTGGCGGTGCTGGCGATCGGTCTGATTTATTCCGCTCCCAATCTATATCCTGATGACCCGGCCATTCAGGTCAGCGGTGCAAGCACTGCGCTGCAGGTCAATCAGGCTGATCTGGATCGAGTGAGCGCTGCGCTCAAGGAATCCGGGATCAACGTCAAGGCGGCCACGCTGGCGACCAACGGCAAGGGCGGTCTGATTCGTCTGGTCAAGGCTGAAGACCAGTTGCCTGCCAAGGACGTCGTGCGCAAGGCGTTGGGTGATGACTACGTCGTTGCTCTGAACCTGGCACAAACCACCCCGCAATGGCTGCGCAGCCTGGCCGCGCACCCGATGAAGCTGGGTCTGGACTTGTCCGGTGGTGTGCACTTCCTGCTTGAAGTGGACATGGACAAAGCCCTCGACGCACGCTTGAAAGTGTACGAAGGCGATGTAAAGAGCCTGTTGCGTAAAGAGAAACTGCGCTATCGCAGCCTGCCGCAACTGGGCGGTGCCATTCAGCTGGGCTTCTCTGATGAAGCTTCCCGCGAACAGGCCCGTGCACTGATCCGCAAGAACTTCAACGATTTCGACATTGTTCCGGCCGACCTCAATGGTCAGGCGGTGCTGCGTCTGGCGATGACCCCGGCCAAGCTGGCGGAAATCCGCGAATACTCCATCAAGCAGAACTTGACCACGGTACGTAACCGCGTCAACGAGCTGGGTGTTGCCGAACCGATCGTTCAGCGTCAGGGCGCCAACCGCATCGTGGTTGAGCTGCCGGGCGTACAAGACACCGCAGAAGCCAAGCGTATCCTCGGCAAGACGGCCAACCTTGAGTTCCGTTTGGCTGCTGAGCCAGGCGCTTCGAAAGCCACTTCCGAATCCTTCGAGTTCCGTGAAGGCAATCGTCCTCCTGCGCTGATCGAGCGTGGCCTGATCATCACCGGCGACCAGGTAACTGACGCCAAGGCTGGCTTCGGCGAGCACGGCACGCCAGAAGTGAACATCCGTCTGGATGGCCACGGTGGCGAGCTGATGAGCCGCGCAACCCGTTCGAACGTCGGTCGCAGCATGGCGGTGATCTTCATCGAGCAGCGTCCGGTCACCACTTACACCAAGCAAGTGGTTGATGGCGTCGAAAAAGACGTGGCGGTGCAGTCGTTCAAGGAAGAGAAAAAGATCATCAGCCTGGCGACCATTCAGTCGCCGCTGGGTGCTCAGTTCCGCATCACCGGCCTGAACGGCCAGGGCGAATCGTCCGAACTGGCGCTGCTGCTGCGTGCCGGTGGTCTGGCGGCGCCGATGTACTTCGCTGAAGAACGCACCATTGGCCCGAGCCTGGGTGCGGACAACATCACCAAAGGTATCGATGCATCGCTGTGGGGCATGCTGTTCGTCTCGCTGTTCATCATCGCCATCTATCGCTTCTTCGGCATCATTGCCACCGTTGCGCTGGGTGTGAACATGGTGCTGCTGCTGGCCCTGATGTCGCTGCTGGGTGCAACGCTGACCCTGCCGGGTATCGCCGGTATCGTATTGACCATGGGTATGGCGGTCGACGCCAACGTACTGATCTTCTCGCGGATTCGTGAAGAGATCGCGGCGGGCATGACCGTACAGCGGGCAATCAACGAAGGTTTCGGTCGCGCATTCACGGCGATTCTCGACGCCAACCTGACCACCTTGCTGGTGGGCGGGATCCTGTTTGCCATGGGTACAGGTCCGGTCAAAGGCTTCGCAGTGACCATGTCCCTCGGGGTTTTGACTTCGATGTTCACGGCCATCATGGTCACCCGCGCGATGGTCAACTTGATCTTCGGCGGTCGTGACTTCAAGAAGTTGTGGATTTAAGGGGCTGCCATGTTACGTACAATCAACTTCATGGGCGTTCGCAACTTCGCGTTCGGCGTCACATTGTTCCTTACTGCGCTGGCCATTTTCAGTGTCTTCCACAAAGGCATGAACTGGGGGCTGGACTTCACCGGCGGTACGCTCATCGAGCTGACCTACGAGCGTCCGGCCGACGTCACCAAGGTGCGTGAGCAGCTGGTTTCGTCCGGTTATCACGAAGCCATCGTGCAGAACTTCGGTGCGACTACCGATCTGCTGGTGCGCATGCCTGGCGAAGACCCGCAGTTGGGTCACCAGGTGGCAGCGGCGTTGCAGAAGGTCGGCGGCGATAACCCGGCGACGGTCAAGCGCGTCGAGTTCGTCGGCCCGCAGGTGGGTGAAGAGCTGCGCGACCAGGGCGGCCTCGGCATGCTGATGGCGCTGGGCGGCATCCTGATCTACCTGGCGTTCCGCTTTCAGTGGAAATTCGCCGTCGGTGCGATCGTTTCCTTGATTCACGACGTGATCGTGACCATCGGTATCCTGTCGTTCTTCCAGATCACCTTCGATCTGACGGTTCTGGCGGCGGTACTGGCGATCATCGGTTACTCGCTCAACGACACCATCGTGGTATTCGACCGGGTTCGTGAGAACTTTCGTGTACTGCGCAAGGCCAGCCTGATCGAGAACATCAATATCTCGACCACGCAAACCCTGCTGCGGACCATCGCGACGTCGGTTTCCACCTTGTTGGCGATTGCGGCACTGCTGTTCTTCGGTGGTGACAACCTCTACGGCTTCTCCCTGGCGCTGCTGGTGGGTGTTCTGGCCGGTACTTATTCGTCGATCTACATCGCCAACGTGGTGTTGATCTGGCTGAATCTGAACTCCGAAGACCTGATCCCGACGGTGAATACCGAGAAGGAAGTCGACGACCGTCCTTGAGGACTCTCTAGTCCAGAGCAGTTCCCCAGGGATGTAGTCCAAAAAGGCGCGAGTTGAACTCGCGCCTTTTTTTATGCTCCAAGGCTGGGAGAAGCACGGGTTTATCCCGCATGTGATGGTCAGGAGGTTCATGTGAACAAGTCGATGCTGGTTGGTGCTGTACTGGGTGCTGTCGGTGTGACTGCCGGGGGTGCTGTGGCCACCTACAGCCTGGTAAAAAATAACGGCCCCGAGTATGCGCAAGTACTCGCCGTTGAGCCGGTCAAGACGCAAATCAAGACTCCACGTGAAGTGTGCAAGGATGTAGCGGTCACCCGGCAAGCGCCGGTGAAAGATCAACACCAGATTGCCGGTACGGTGGTGGGTGCGCTGGCAGGCGGTCTGCTGGGTAACCAGATCGGCGGCGGCACCGGCAAGAAAATTGCCACGGTTGCGGGCGCGGTCGGTGGTGGTTACGCCGGTAACAAGGTTCAGGAGGGCATGCAGGAGCGTGACACCTACACCACGACGCAAACTCGCTGCAACACGGTGAATGACATCAGCGACAAGGTTGTGGGTTACGACGTTCGTTATTCGCTGGACGGCAAGGAAGGCAAGGTGCGGATGGATCGTGATCCGGGCAACCAGATTCCGGTGGATAAGGAAGGTAAGTTGATCCTGACGCAGAATGAACAGGCGCATTGATGAGCTGATTGTCAGCCGCTGAAAAAGAAGCACCCTTCGGGGTGCTTTTTTTGTACCCAAAATTCACGCATCCCCCTGTAGGAGCCGGCTTGCTGGCGATTGCGGTCGGTCATTCAACATTGATGTCGACTGTTGCACCGCTATCGCCAGCAAGCCGGCTCCTACAGGGGGTGGTGTTGTCAGGGACAAATTCCAGGCATAAAAAAAAGCACCCCGCAGGGTGCTTTTTTCTGTCGCTGGAAGCTTAGCGCTTCAGCGAGGCCGGCAGGTGCGGCTGGATCGCCGTCAGCACTGCCTTGAAGCACTTGGTGTTACCGGCAACGATGTGGCCTTTCTCAAGGAAATCGTGACCGCCGGTGAAGTCGCTCACCAAGCCGCCAGCTTCCTGGATCAGCAGGGCGCCTGCAGCCATGTCCCACTCGGACAGGCCCGACTCCCAGAACGCGTCGAAACGACCGGCAGCCACGTAGGCCAGGTCCAGGCTCGCCGAGCCGGCGCGGCGGATGCCGGCGGTCTGGCCAACCAGGGCGCGGAACATGCCCAGGTAGTTGTCGAGGTTGTCCATCTGGTCGTCACGGAACGGGAAGCCGGTACCCAGCAGGGCGCCGTCCAGGCTGGTGCGGCCGCTGACGCGCAGGCGACGACCGTTCAGTTGAGCGCCGCGACCACGGCTGGCGGTGAATTCTTCCTGGCGAACCGGGTCCAGAACAACAGCGTGTTCCAGGCGACCGCGGTATTTGCAGGCGATGCTGACAGCGAAGTGAGGAATGCCGCGCAGGAAGTTGGTGGTGCCGTCCAGCGGATCGATGATCCACAGGTATTCTTCACCTTCGATCCCGGTGCCGGCGTGCATGCCGGTTTCTTCACCCATGATCGAGTGGTTCGGGTAAGCCTTGCGCAGCGCGTCGATGATTTTCTGTTCAGCGGCGCGATCCACCTCGGATACGTAATCCTTGGCGTCTTTTTCGTCGACCTTGATGGTATCCAGGCGCTCGATGGAGCGGAAGATCAATTCACTGGCGCTGCGGGCGGCGCGCAGCGCGATATTCAGCATGGGCTGCATGGATGTGTCACCTAAGGTTGTTAAAGAAAGCCGGGCATTCTATCAGAACTTTTCTACAGGTGAAGGTCAGTGTTCGCTTTCATAGCTGAACGGTGTGCCCCGCCTCAGAAATACGGTCACTTTTGACGAGTGATCAATGTTGGCAGGCAAGGCGCCGCGCCGACTCATAGCGCGCTATGGGGAGAAGCGGCAACGCAGCATGCCAACATTGAGCGCCGTCAAAAGTGAATCGTTATTTTTGAGGCGGGGCACCCTGTTGAGCTGTAAGATTCTGCTCCCCATTAAAGTGTTCGAGAGCGCCTCCCTTGCTGCAAAACATTCGTGTCGTCCTGGTCAATACCAGCCACCCCGGCAATATCGGCGGGGCTGCGCGTGCCATGAAGAACATGGGCCTGTCGCGGCTGGTGCTGGTCGAACCACGGTTGTTCCCGCACCACGAGGCCGATGCCCGTGCATCCGGCGCCGGGGACATCCTTGAAAACGCGCAAGTCGTCGCCACTTTGGAAGATGCCTTGGTCGGCTGCAATCTGGTGCTCGGCACCAGCGCCCGTGACCGGCGCATTCCCTGGCCGCTGCTCGATCCCCGCGAATGCGGGACGAAAGTGGTCGAGGAAGCCGGGCAGGGCGCCGAAATTGCCTTGGTGTTTGGTCGTGAAGATTCCGGCCTGACCAATGAAGAGCTGCAGCGATGTCATTATCACGTGCACATCCCATCAGACCCTGAGTTCAGTTCGCTGAACCTTGGGGCGGCGGTGCAGGTGTTGAGCTATGAAGTGCGCATGTCCTGGCTGGCGGCCCAAGGCCAGCCGAGCAAGGTCGAGAAGGAAGAAGTGGCATCGGTCAAAAGCGCTGAGCTGGCGACCATGGATGAGCTGGAGCGGTTCTATGAACACTTGGAGCAAACCCTGGTGGCCATCGAGTTCCTCGATCCTGAAAAGCCACGGCACTTGATGGCGCGCCTGCGTCGGTTGTACGGACGAAGCTCGGTCAGCCGGGCGGAAATGAATATATTGCGTGGCATCCTCACGGAAACCCAGAAAGCGGCCCGTGGTGAGCTTCTAAAGCGGAAGGATTAATGATGTTCGAGCGTTTGCGTGAAGATATTCAGAGTGTTTTCCATCGTGACCCGGCGGCGCGTAACGCTTTTGAAGTCCTGACTTGCTACCCGGGCATGCACGCCATCTGGATCCACCGGTTGTCGGCAGCCTTGTGGCGCGCCGAGCTGAAGTGGCTGGCGCGGCTGGTGTCGAACTTCGGCCGCTGGTTGACCGGGATCGAGATCCATCCGGGTGCCAAGGTCGGTCGTCGGTTCTTCATTGACCATGGCATGGGCATTGTCATCGGTGAAACCGCCGAGATCGGCAACGACGTCACCCTTTATCAGGGCGTGACGCTGGGCGGCACCAGCTGGAATAAAGGCAAACGTCACCCGACACTGGAAGACGGTGTGGTGGTGGGGGCTGGTGCCAAGGTGCTCGGCCCGTTCACCGTGGGGGCGGGGGCCAAGGTCGGTTCCAATGCCGTGGTGACCAAGGCCGTGCCGCCCGGTGCGACAGTGGTCGGCATTCCAGGGCGAATCATCGTCAAATCCGATGAAGAGCAGGAAGCCAAGCGCAAGGCCATGGCCGAGAAGATCGGTTTCGACGCCTACGGTGTTGGCGAAGACATGCCGGACCCGGTGGCGCGCGCCATTAACCAACTGCTCGATCACCTGCAGGCTGTTGATGGTCGTCTGGAGGGGATGTGCGGGGCGCTGAAGGATCTGGGCAGTAATTACTGTGCGAAAGATCTGCCTGAGCTGCGCGAAGAGGACTTTGCGTGTGTGAAGGACAAGGATCAGAGCCAGGCCAGCTAGACCGAGTCGACCCCTTCGCGGGCAAGCCTCGCTCCTACAAGGGTTTCGTTAATCCTGTAGGAGCGAGCGGGCGGCGATCCGGCTTGCTCGCGAAGAACGATAACTCGCATTCGCTGGCTGTAACCGCCCAGCCTTTGTTATGATGCGGCCGCTCTTTTGCGGGTAAACCTGACTAAAGTACTAGGTCTTATAGTTGACTTAAATACTCGGGAATTGCATACTCGCCCCATTCCGAACTCCGTGGTAATTGTCCATGCGACTGACTACAAAAGGCCGATACGCCGTGACCGCCATGCTTGATCTGGCGTTGCATGCGCAGCACGGGCCCGTGTCCCTGGCCGATATCTCCGAGCGCCAAGGCATCTCCCTGTCCTACCTCGAACAGCTTTTCGCCAAATTGCGCCGCAGCAATCTGGTGTCCAGCGTCCGTGGTCCGGGCGGCGGTTACCAGCTGTCCCGCGACATGCAGGGCATCCAGGTCGCCCAGGTGATCGATGCGGTAAACGAATCGGTTGATGCCACCAAGTGCCAGGGGCAGGGCGATTGCCATCAAGGCGACACCTGCCTGACCCACCACCTGTGGTGCGACCTGAGCCTGCAGATCCACGAATTTCTGAGCGGTATCAGCTTGGCTGATCTTGTTACTCGCCGTGAGGTACAAGAAGTAGCCCAGCGTCAGGACCAGCGTCGTTGCAACAGCAAGACGCCACGCCTGGACAAGATTGAAGCGTCCGCCGTCGAATGACAGCCAAAGAGCTAGCGGCACGCCAGCCAGCCTGATTTAGGAGATAGTCCATGAAATTGCCGATTTACCTTGATTACTCTGCGACCACCCCGGTTGATCCGCGTGTTGCGCAAAAGATGAGTGAATGCCTGCTGGTCGACGGAAACTTCGGTAACCCGGCGTCCCGTTCCCACGTATTCGGCTGGAAAGCTGAAGAGTCCGTCGAAAACGCCCGTCGTCAGGTCGCAGACCTGGTCAACGCCGATCCGCGTGAAATCGTCTGGACCTCCGGTGCCACCGAGTCCGACAACCTGGCAATCAAGGGTGCGGCGCATTTCTATGCGACCAAGGGCAAACACCTGATCACCACCAAGATTGAGCACAAGGCTGTCCTCGACACCATGCGCCAACTGGAGCGTGAAGGCTTCGAAGTGACCTACATCGAGCCTCGTACTGACGGTCTGGTTACGCCGGAAATGATCGAAGCTGAACTGCGTGACGACACCATCCTGGTTTCGGTCATGCACGTGAACAACGAAATTGGCACCATCAACGACATCGCAGCCATCGGCGAACTGACCCGCTCCAAAGGGATCCTGTTCCACGTCGACGCCGCTCAGTCCACCGGCAAGGTCGAGATCGACCTGCAGAAGCTGAAAGTCGACATGATGTCGTTCTCCGCCCACAAAACCTATGGCCCTAAAGGCATCGGCGCGCTGTACGTCAGCCGCAAGCCGCGTGTGCGCATCGAAGCGACCATGCACGGCGGCGGTCACGAGCGCGGCATGCGTTCCGGCACCCTGGCGACCCACCAGATCGTCGGCATGGGTGAAGCCTTCCGCGTAGCCAAGGAAGACATGGCTGCCGAGAACGTGCGCATCAAAGCCTTGAGCGACCGTTTCTTCAAGCAGGTCGAAGACCTGGAAGAGCTGTACGTCAACGGCAGCATGACCGCCCGCGTTCCGCACAACCTGAACCTGAGCTTCAACTACGTTGAAGGCGAGTCGCTGATCATGGCGCTCAAGGATCTGGCTGTTTCGTCCGGTTCGGCTTGCACCTCGGCTTCGCTGGAGCCTTCGTACGTACTGCGCGCCCTGGGCCGCAACGACGAACTGGCACACAGCTCGATCCGCTTCACCTTCGGTCGTTTCACCACCGAAGAAGAAATCGACTACGCCGCGCAGAAAGTCTGCGAGGCCGTTACCAAGCTGCGCGCTCTGTCGCCGCTGTGGGACATGTACAAAGACGGTGTCGACATTTCGAAAATCGAGTGGGCGGCACACTGATTTCAAGTCGCCGCAAACCAGGCCCTGTAAACTTAAGGTAGGCAGGGCTTCAAGAGCGACTCTCTGATGAGTGAGGATTAAGAATCATGGCTTACAGCGAAAAGGTCATCGACCACTACGAAAACCCGCGTAACGTCGGCAAGATGGACGCGGAAGACCCGGATGTCGGCACCGGCATGGTCGGCGCTCCGGCGTGCGGCGACGTGATGCGCCTGCAAATCAAGGTCAACGAGCAAGGCATCATCGAAGACGCCAAGTTCAAGACCTACGGTTGCGGTTCGGCTATCGCCTCCAGCTCCCTGGCGACCGAGTGGATGAAAGGCAAGACTCTGGATGAAGCAGAGACCATCAAAAACACTCAACTGGCCGAAGAACTGGCTCTGCCGCCGGTGAAAATTCACTGCTCCGTACTCGCTGAAGACGCTATCAAAGCGGCCGTTCGCGACTACAAGCAGAAGAAAGGCTTGATCTGATTTTCAAGATTTTGCGACGAGTAAGGAGTCACCGATGGCTATCAGCATGACAGAAGCGGCTGCTCGACACGTGCGACGCTCCCTCGACGGGCGCGGCAAAGGTGAAGGGATTCGTCTGGGTGTTCGCACCACGGGCTGTTCCGGCCTTGCCTACGTGCTGGAGTTTGTCGACGAGGTGGTTGCCGAGGATCAGGTGTTCGAAAGTCACGGCGAGAAAGTGATCATCGACCCGAAAAGCCTGGCCTACCTGGACGGCACCGAGCTCGATTTCGTCAAGGAAGGGTTGAACGAAGGCTTCAAGTTCAACAACCCCAATGTACGCGGTGAATGTGGCTGCGGCGAAAGCTTCAACATCTGAGGCTTCTTGTGGGTACTCCTTGTCATTTCGCTTTATTTGAGCTGCAACCGAGTTTCAATCTGGACCTCGACCAGCTGGCTACGCGCTACCGTGAGTTGGCGCGCAGTGTTCATCCGGACCGTTTTGCGGACGCTTCCGAGCGCGAGCAACGGCTGGCGCTAGAGCAATCCGCGAGCCTCAACGAGGCCTACCAGACGCTCAAAAGTCCCCCGAAGCGCGCGCGATACCTGCTCGCCCTGAATGGTGGCGAGCTGCCGCTGGAGGTCACGGTGCATGATCCGGAGTTTCTTCTGCAACAGATGGAGTTGCGCGAAGAGCTCGAAGACCTGCAGGACAGCGCCGACCTGAATGGCGTTGCCGTCTTCAAGCGTCGTTTGAAAGTTGCTCAGGAAAAACTGAACGACAGTTTCGCAGCCTGTTGGAATGATGCAGCGCAACGTGAACAGGCCGAACGCCTGATGCGGCGCATGCAGTTCCTCGACAAGCTCACCTACGAAGTGCGCCAGTTAGAAGAGCGCCTCGACGATTAACCCAGTGCCGCTCCGGTCGCACGCCTGATATACAGATAAGTCCTGATCACGATGGCCCTACTGCAGATCGCCGAACCCGGCCAAAGTCCTCAACCGCACCAGCGTCGTCTGGCTGTGGGGATCGACTTGGGCACTACCAATTCGCTGGTCGCTGCATTGCGCAGTGGTCTTTCCGAGCCTCTGGCTGACGCTGACGGGCAGGTCATCCTGCCGTCCGCCGTGCGTTACCACGCCGATCGCGTCGAAGTGGGCGAGTCGGCCAAGCTGGCTGCCGCTACCGATCCGTTGAACACCGTGCTGTCGGTCAAGCGCTTGATGGGTCGTGGTCTTTCCGACGTCAAGCAATTGGGCGAGCAACTGCCGTACCGCTTTGTCGGTGGCGAGTCGCACATGCCGTTCATCGAAACCATTCAGGGGCCGAAAAGCCCGGTCGAAGTCTCCGCCGATATCCTCAAGGTATTGCGTCAGCGCGCTGAAGCGACATTGGGTGGCGAGCTGGTGGGTGCGGTGATCACCGTTCCGGCCTATTTCGACGATGCTCAGCGTCAAGCCACCAAGGACGCGGCCAAACTGGCCGGCCTGAACGTGCTGCGTTTGCTCAATGAGCCGACCGCCGCTGCCGTGGCTTACGGTCTGGATCAACATGCTGAAGGCCTGGTCGCGATTTATGACCTGGGCGGCGGCACCTTCGATATTTCGATTCTGCGCCTGACCGGCGGTGTGTTCGAAGTGCTGGCCACCGGCGGCGACAGCGCCCTGGGCGGCGATGACTTCGACCATGCGATTGCCGGCTGGATCATCGAGAGCGCCGGTTTGTCCGCTGATCTCGATCCGGGTGCGCAACGTAACCTGCTGCAAACTGCCTGCGCGGCCAAGGAAGCGCTGACCAATGTTGCGGCCGTTGAAGTCGCTTATGGCGACTGGAAAGCCGAGCTGACTCGCGAAGCTTTCAATGCGCTGATCGAGCCGATGGTTGCTCGCAGCCTGAAAGCCTGCCGTCGCGCGGTGCGTGATTCCGGCGTCGAGCTGGAAGACGTGCACGCGGTGGTCATGGTTGGCGGTTCGACGCGTGTGCCTCGCGTTCGTGAAGCCGTCGCTGAAGCCTTCGGTCGCCAACCGTTGACTGAAATTGACCCGGATCAAGTGGTGGCCATCGGTGCCGCGATCCAGGCCGATACGCTGGCCGGCAACAAGCGCGATGGCGGCGAACTGCTGTTGCTCGACGTGATTCCGTTGTCCCTGGGGCTGGAAACCATGGGCGGCCTGATGGAGAAGGTGATTCCGCGCAACACCACCATTCCCGTCGCTCGTGCCCAGGATTTCACCACGTACAAAGATGGCCAGTCGGCCATGGCGATCCACGTGTTGCAGGGTGAGCGCGAGCTGATCAGTGACTGCCGCTCCCTGGCACGCTTCGAGTTGCGCGGCATTCCGGCGATGGTCGCCGGTGCAGCGAAGATCCGCGTGACCTTCCAGGTTGACGCCGACGGTCTGCTCAGCGTCTCGGCCCGTGAGTTGGGTTCGGGTGTTGAAGCAAGCATTCAGGTCAAGCCGTCCTACGGCCTGACCGACGGCGAAATCGCCAAGATGCTCAAGGATTCGTTCCAGCACGCCAACGACGACAAGGTCGCCCGTGTGCTGCGTGAGCAGCAGGTCGATGCCCAGCGTCTGATCGAAGCGGTGCAAGCCGCTCTCGAAGCCGACGGCGAGCGTTTGCTCGACGCCGAGGAGCGCATGGTCATCGAATTGCAGATGCAGGAACTGACCGAACTGATGAAAGGAGCCGATGGTTACGCCATCGAGCAGCAGACCAAGCGTCTGTCGCAAGTCACCGACGCCTTTGCTGCCCGCCGCCTGGACTCGACGGTGAAAGCCGCGCTGGCGGGGCGCAATCTGAATGAAATCGAGGATAACTGATGCCGCAGGTCATTTTTCTGCCACACGAGAAGTTTTGCCCGGAAGGCATGGTGGTCGAGGCTGAGCCCGGTACATCGATTCTCGAGCTGGCCCATGAGCACCACATCGAGATGGAAAGTGCCTGTGGCGGCGTTTGCGCCTGTACCACTTGTCACTGCATCGTTCGAGAAGGGTTTGATTCGCTGGAAGAAGCGGATGAACTGGAAGAAGATTTCCTCGATCGTGCCTGGGGTCTGGAAGCTCAATCGCGTCTGGCCTGCCAGGCGATCGTCGGGACTGAAGACCTGACCATCGAGATTCCGAAGTATTCGCTCAACCACGCCGCCGAAGCGCCGCACTGATTCAAGGAACTGTCATGAGTCTCAAGTGGACTGATGTGCTGGAAATCGCAATCCAGCTGGCTGAAAGCAAGCCCGATGTTGACCCTTTGTCGGTCAACTTCGTCGATCTGCGCAAGTGGGTGATGGAATTGCCCGAGTTCGACGACCTGCCTGAGCATTGTGGCGAAAAGATCCTCGAGGCCATTCAGGCCCACTGGATCGAAGAACGCGACTGAGCCACGCTGCAGGTTAGGCAATACCCAAGAACCCGCGTATAATTCGCGGGTTTAATTTTTCACAAATTACCGTTTCTGGAGTTACACCATGGCTGTTCAACGTACTTTCTCCATCATCAAGCCTGACGCTGTTGCAAAAAACGTCATCGGCGAGATCACCACTCGTTTCGAAAAAGCAGGCCTGCGCGTTGTAGCTTCGAAACTGAAGCAACTGTCCAAAGCCGAAGCTGAAGGCTTCTACGCTGAGCACAGCGCCCGTGGTTTCTTCGGCGACCTGGTTGCTTTCATGATCTCCGGTCCTGTTGTTGTTCAGGTTCTGGAAGGCGAAAACGCTATCGCTCTGAACCGTGAGCTGATGGGCGCTACCAACCCTAAAGAAGCTGCTGCCGGCACCATCCGTGCTGACTTCGCTGATTCCATCGACGCCAACGCTGTACACGGTTCGGACTCCGAAGCCGCTGCTGCTCGCGAAATCTCGTACTTCTTCGCAGCTACTGAAGTAACCACTCGCTAAGCATTGGCTTAAGAGTGAAGGTGAATCCATGACTACATCGACTGTAAAAACCAACCTGCTGGGTCTGACTCAACAGGAAATGGAAAAATTCTTCGACTCAATCGGGGAGAAGCGTTTCCGTGCCGGTCAGGTAATGAAATGGATTCACCACCTTGGCGTCGATGATTTCGACGCCATGACGAACGTCAGCAAGGCCCTGCGCGACAAGCTCAAGGCCATTGCCGAAGTTCGCGGTCCCGAAGTCGTCAGCGAGGATATTTCCACCGACGGCACCCGTAAGTGGGTGGTGCGCGTGGCGTCCGGCAGCTGCGTCGAGACCGTTTACATTCCCCAGGGCAAACGCGGCACTCTGTGCGTTTCGTCCCAGGCAGGCTGTGCCCTGGATTGCAGTTTCTGCTCCACCGGCAAGCAAGGTTTCAACAGCAACCTCACCGCCGCCGAAGTCATCGGCCAGGTGTGGATTGCCAATAAATCGTTCGGCAGCATCCCGGCGACCGCCGACCGTGCCATCACCAACGTGGTGATGATGGGCATGGGCGAGCCGCTGCTGAACTTCGACAACGTCGTTGCGGCCATGCATCTGATGATGGACGACCTGGGTTACGGCATTTCCAAGCGCCGTGTGACCCTGTCGACCTCCGGCGTGGTGCCGATGATCGATGAGCTGTCCAAGCACATCGACGTCTCCCTGGCGTTGTCCCTGCACGCACCGAATGACGCATTGCGTAACCAATTGGTGCCGATCAACAAGAAATATCCGCTTAAGATGCTGCTCGAGTCATGCCAGCGCTACATGTCGTCCCTGGGCGAAAAACGCGTGCTGACTATCGAGTACACCTTGCTCAAGGACATCAACGACAAGGTTGAACATGCCGTTGAGATGATCGAGTTGCTCAAGAACATCCCGTGCAAGATCAACCTGATTCCGTTCAACCCGTTCCCGCATTCCGGTTACGAGCGTCCGAGCAACAATGCGATTCGTCGCTTCCAGGATCAGCTTCACCATGCAGGTTTCAATGTCACCGTACGCACCACCCGCGGTGAAGACATCGATGCCGCGTGTGGCCAATTGGTAGGGCAGGTGCTGGATCGCACCCGTCGCAGTGAACGTTATATCGCCGTGCGCGAGTTGAGCGCCGACAACGATATGGCTTCGAACGCTGCGAAATAATTCAAGAGAGGATCTCTATGTCCCTGCGCTTTGCGCTGCTTTTGCTGTTGGCCAGTCTTTGTACTGGCTGCGTCCTGTCGGGCGATTTCAATCCGATGAAGACCAGCAAGGGCCGCGATGAAGCGCGAGTTGCCTACGTGCAACTGGGCTTGGGCTATTTGCAGCAGGGCATGACCGAACGCGCCAAGGTCCCGCTGAAAAAGGCTTTGGAGCTGGACGGTTCGGATCCTGATGCCAATGCCGCATTGGGTCTGGTGTTTCAGGCCGAGATGGAGCCGGAGCTGGCGGATGAGCACTTTCGCAAGGCGCTTTCTTCCCGACCCAACGATGCCCGTATCCTGAATAATTACGGCAGTTTTCTTTTCGAACAGAAACGTTACAAAGAGGCTTACGAGCGCTTCGAGCAAGCCGCTGCCGATACCCTGTATCCTGAGCGTTCGCGAGTGTTCGAGAACCTGGGCATGACCGCTTCCAGGCTTGGCCAGCGTGATCTGGCCCAGCAGCAGTTGGAAAAAGCTTTGCGTTTGAACCGTCAGCAACCCCGTGCATTGCTGGAAATGGCTGAGTTGTCTTACGAAGACAGGCATTATGTGCCCGCGCGTGACTATTACGACCGTTTTAGCCTGCTCACCGAGCAAAATGCACGTAGTCTATTGCTCGGCGTTCGGCTGGCAAAAGTGTTCGAAGATCGCGACAAGGCAGCCAGTTATGGCCTGCAACTAAAACGACTCTATCCCGGTACGCCGGAATATCAGCAATACCTGTCGGAGCAATGATGAAAGCGGCGCATCCCGAAGTTGTAGCAGCGAATCGCGTTAACCCCGGTGAGACTTTGCGCCAGGCCCGCGAAAGCAATGGCTGGTCGCTGGCCGAAGTGGCCCTCAAGCTCAACCTCACCGTTAATTCCCTGAGTAATCTGGAAGCCGGCGCATTCGACAAGCTGCCGGGGCATACCTTTGCCCGCGGTTATATTCGCGCCTACGCTAAATTGCTCGGCATGGACCAGACCGTTCTGGTTCAGCAATTCGACCAGTCCACCGGTACCGACTCCCAGGGCGCCAACGTCCACAGCCTGGGTCGCATCGAAGAGCCGGTTCGGGTTTCCCACACTATTTTGCGAATCGTCAGCCTGCTGTTGCTGATCGCGGTGATCGGCGGCGGTTTCATCTGGTGGCAGGATCAAACCTCACTGCGCACCAAGGACCTGATCAGCCTGAGCCCGGAGCACGTTGAAGTCGAGGGCGCCGACGGCACCACCCAGATCCATCCGTTGGACGAGCCGGAAGACCAGGCTGTCGCGGAAGGTCAGGCTGAAGGTTCGACCGTTCTCGCATTGCCGCAAGCCGAGACTTCGACTGAAGCGCCGGCTGAAGCTGAGCCGGCTACGCCTGTGGTCGCTCCGGCCGCACCGGCTACCCCGGCGCCAGTTGCACCGACGCATAGCACCGCGCCGGCTGCTCCGGCACCCGTTGCCCCGGCGCACAGCACCGCGCCAGTTGTCGCGCCTGCGGCCCCGACGGCTCCGGTTGTGTCGACCCCGCCTGCAACTGCCTCGGTAACGCCGACCATTCCTGCTCCGGCAGCGGCTGCTCCGGCTGCTCCGGTTGCCGGCCAAGGCCAGGTTCAACTGCAGTTCACCGCTGATTGCTGGACACAAGTCACCGACGGCACTGGCAAAGTGCTGCTCAGTGGTCTCAAGCGCAAAGGCGAAACCGTTTCCCTCAGTGGTAAGCCGCCATTTGCCGTGCGTCTGGGCTTCGCCCGTGGCGCGCAGGTCAGCTACAACGGTCAGGTGGTTGATGTCGCTCCATTCACCAGTGGCGAGACTGCTCGCCTGAAGTTGGGTCAATAAGTCATGCACGGCGAATCTCCAATCAAGCGTCGCGAATCCCGGAAAATCTGGGTCGGTAACGTGCCTGTTGGCGGCGATGCGCCCATCGCTGTGCAGAGCATGACCAACAGCGACACCAATGACGTCGCCGCCACCGTTGCCCAGATCAATCGTCTGGAAGCCGCTGGCGTCGATATCGTGCGGGTTTCCGTACCGGACATGGACGCCGCCGAAGCCTTCGGCAAGATCAAGCAACTGGTCAAAGTACCGTTGGTGGCCGACATCCACTTCGACTACAAGATCGCTTTGCGCGTAGCCGAACTGGGCGTTGATTGCCTGCGGATCAACCCGGGCAACATCGGTCGTGAAGACCGCGTGCGTGCGGTGGTCGATGCCGCCCGTGATCGCGGGATTCCGATCCGCATCGGCGTCAACGCCGGTTCCCTGGAAAAAGACCTGCAAAAGAAATACGGCGAGCCGACTCCGGCCGCGCTGGTCGAATCTGCCCTGCGTCACGTCGAGCACCTTGAACGCCTGAACTTCCAGGACTTCAAGGTCAGCGTGAAAGCCTCCGACGTGTTCATGGCCGTCGCCGCTTACCGCTTGCTGGCCAAGGAAATCGTCCAGCCGCTGCACTTGGGCATCACCGAAGCCGGTGGTTTGCGCTCAGGCACAGTGAAATCCGCCGTGGGCCTCGGTATGCTGCTCGCCGAAGGGATTGGCGATACTATCCGCATCTCGTTGGCGGCCGACCCGGTCGAGGAAGTGAAAGTCGGCTACGACATTCTCAAATCCCTGCACCTGCGTTCCCGTGGCATCAACTTCATCGCCTGCCCGAGCTGCTCACGGCAGAACTTCGATGTGGTCAAGACCATGAACGAGCTGGAAGGGCGCCTCGAAGATCTGCTGGTGCCGCTGGATGTCGCGGTCATCGGTTGCGTGGTCAACGGGCCGGGCGAAGCCAAGGAAGCCCATATCGGCTTGACCGGCGGCACGCCAAACCTGATTTACATCGACGGCAAGCCGTCGCAGAAACTGACGAATGACAATCTGGTGGATGAGCTTGAACGCTTGATCCGCCAGAAAGCGGCCGAGAAGGTCGAAGCTGACGCAGCTGTAATCGCTCGCGGCTGATCGAACGAATTTAAGGATTTAAAGTGAGCAAGTCTCTGCAAGCCATTCGTGGCATGAACGACATCCTGCCCGAACAGACTCCCCTGTGGCGTCATTTCGAGGGCACCGTTTCGCGTCTGCTGGATAACTACGGTTACAAGCAGATCCGCATGCCGATCGTCGAGTTCACCGAGCTGTTCAAGCGCTCGATCGGTGAAGTGACCGACATCGTCGAAAAAGAGATGTACACCTTCGAAGACCGTAACGGTGATTCGCTGACCCTGCGCCCTGAAGGCACGGCGGCTTGCGTGCGTGCGGTGCTCGAGCACGGCATCACTGGCGGCGGCCAGGTGCAGAAACTCTGGTACATCGGCCCGATGTTCCGCCACGAACGTCCGCAGAAAGGCCGTTATCGCCAGTTCCACCAGATCGGTGTCGAAGTGTTCAACCTCGACGGTCCGGACATCGACGCCGAGCTGATCGTGCTGACCTGGCGCCTGTGGGGCGAGCTGGGCATCCGTGATGCGGTCAAGCTCGAGCTCAACAGCCTGGGCACCAGCGAATCCCGTGGTCGTTATCGCGAAGCGCTGGTCGAGTTCCTGTCCGCTCACCTGGACAAGCTCGACGAAGACAGCCAGCGCCGTCTGAAGACCAACCCGCTGCGCGTTCTGGACACCAAGAACGCCGACACTCAAGCGATCCTGGTCGATGCGCCGAAAATGGCCGACTACCTCGACGACGAATCCCGCGTGCACTTCGAGGGCCTCAAGGCTCGCCTGGACGCCGCCGGTATTCCTTACGTGATCAACCCGAAGCTGGTACGCGGGCTGGATTACTACAGCAAGACGGTTTTCGAGTGGGTCACCGACAAGTTGGGCGCTCAAGGCACCGTGTGTGCCGGCGGCCGCTACGACGGTCTGGTGGAACAGATGGGCGGCAAGCCGACCCCGGGCGTTGGTTTCGCCATGGGCATCGAGCGTCTGGTGCTGCTGCTTGAAACCCTGGAGCAGATCCCGGAAGAGATCTCCCGTCAGGTCGACGTCTATCTCTGCGCATTCGGCGAGGCTGCCGAGCTGGCGGCCCTGACGTTGAGCGAGAAGGTGCGCGATCAGTTGCCCAACCTGCGTCTGCAGATCAATGCCGGCGCCGGCAGCTTCAAAAGTCAATTCAAGAAGGCCGACAAGAGCGGTGCGCTGTATGCGCTGATCCTCGGTGACGACGAAATGGCCCAGCAAGTGGTAGGTTTCAAACCCCTGCGTGGCCAGGGCGAACAACAAAGCATTGCCTGGGATGCGCTTGCTGCACACCTGGCCACCTGCGTCGTGCAGGGTTGAAGCTGTCATAAACAGCCGATTTAGCGATTAAGGAGTATTGGGGTGTCGAGTACCGAAGACGAACAGCTGGCGGATTTGAAGGACTGGTGGACACGCAACGGCAAGCCCCTGGTCACTGGCGGCCTGTTGGCGCTGGTCATCGTGTTCGGCTGGCAGGCCTTTCAAAAGTATCAGAGCAATCAGTCGCAAGGCGCCTCGATGCTCTATCAGCAATTGCTCGAAACCACGCTGACGCCCAACGGCAAGCCTGATGCTGCCCGTGTTTCGGACCTGGCCGGCAAGCTCAACAGCGAATTTGGCGGCAGCGCCTACGCGCAGTACGGCAGCCTGTTCGTGGCGAAAGTCGCGGTCGACAGCGGCAAGCTGGACGACGCTGCCACCGAGCTGAAAGCCATCGTTGCCAAACCGGCCAACCCGGCACTGGGCGAAATCGCCCGTCAGCGCCTGGCGCAGGTACTGGCCGCGCAGAACAAGGTCGATGAAGCCCTGAAACTGCTCGAAGGTGATGCCGATAAAGCATTCCTCGCCACCCGCGAAGAACTCAAGGGCGACCTGCTGGTGCAGTTGGGTCGTACTGACGAAGCGCACGCTGCGTATCAAAAAGCCAAGGCGGCACTGTCGGATGAAGCGGCAGTCGGTGGCCTACAAATCAAGTTGGACGATCTGGCCAAAGGGGATGCGTGACGTGATCCGTTGGAAACATGCAGCATTGCTGGCTCTGGCCGTTTTGGCCGCGGGTTGCAGCAGCAACAGCAAAAAAGAATTGCCGCCTGCCGAGCTGGTCGACTTCAAAGAAGAAGTGGTCCTGCAAAAGCAGTGGAGTCGTTCGATCGGTGACGGTCAGGGCGAAACCTACAACATGCTGGTTCCGGCGATCGATGGCGATACCATCTATGCCGCCGACGTCACTGGCGTGGTGATGGCGATGGATCGCAGCAATGGCGACGTCAAATGGAAGAAAGACCTCGAACTGCCTGTTTCCGGCGCCGTTGGCGTAGGTTATGGCCTGCTCGTGATCGGTACGACCAAGGGCGAAATCGTTGCGATGGACGCCACCAACGGTGAAGAGAAATGGCGCGCTCGCGTGTCCAGTGAAGTTCTCGCGCCGCCGGCCAACAACGGTGACGTGGTGGTCGTTCAGACTCAGGATGACCGTCTGATCGGTCTGGATGCCTCCACCGGCAACCAGCGCTGGTTGTATGACAGCACGCCTGCGGTCCTGACCCTGCGTGGCACCAGTGCGCCGATCGTGACCAACCGCCTTGCGGTGGCTGGCCTGTCGACCGGTAAAGTGGTTGCGCTCGATATTTCCAACGGCGTGCCGGTGTGGGAACAGCGAGTTGCGATCCCACAAGGTCGTTCGGAGCTGGAGCGCGTTGTCGATATCGACGGTGGCCTGCTGCTGTCCGGCGGTACCTTGTACGTCGCCAGCTATCAGGGTCGCGTTGCGGCACTGGACCTGGAAAGCGGTCGTCAGCTCTGGCAGCGTGATGCTTCCAGCTATGCCGGCGTTGCGCAGGGCTTCGGCACTGTGTACGTGAGCCTGGCTTCGGGCACCGTTGAAGGCGTTGACGAGCGTTCCACCACAGCCTTGTGGAGCAACGACTCGCTGGCTCGCCGTCAACTGTCGGCTCCGGAAGTGTTCTCCAGCTATGTTGCAGTCGGTGACATGGAAGGCTATGTGCACCTGCTGAGCCAGGTGGACGGTCGCTTTGTCGGCCGCGAACGCATCGACAGCGACGGCCTGCGTGCCCGTCCGCTGGTGGTGGGTGACACGATTTATCTTTATGGCAACAGCGGCAAACTGGAAGCCCTGACCATCAAGTAATGTTTTGACTATGCTTGGGGTTAACCCCCAAGCGGCCCCGTTCTGCGGGGCTCGCAGCGTTTTTAAACGCTGCCCCGAGCACCAGCCGCTGCCTCGCAGCGGCTTTTGTATTTTCTGAAATAACGAAGTGGAGAGCCGCATGGTTCCCGTAATCGCCCTGGTGGGCCGACCGAACGTCGGCAAGTCCACCTTGTTCAACCGCCTGACCAGGACTCGCGACGCCATCGTCGGCGACTTGTCCGGTCTGACCCGTGATCGCCAATACGGTGAGGCCAAGTGGCAAGGGCGTTCCTACATTCTGGTCGACACCGGCGGTATCTCCGGTGACGAGCATGGTATGGACGAAAAAATGGCCGAGCAGTCGCTGCTGGCCATTGAAGAAGCCGATGTCGTTCTGTTCCTGGTAGATGCCAAGGCCGGTTTCACCGCCGCCGACCAGATGATCGCCGAGCATTTGCGCAAACGTAACAAGCGTTCGTACGTGGTTGCCAACAAGGTCGACAACATCGACCCTGAAATGGCCCGCGCCGAATTCGCCCCGTTGGGCATGGGCCACGCGATCCCGATCGCCGGTGCTCATGGTCGTGGCATCACCCAGATGCTGGAAATCGCCCTGAGCGACTTCCCGAAAGACGAAGAAGAGCTGGAAGAAGGCGAGGAAGAGGACGTTGCCGAAGGCGAGGAAGCCAAGCGCATTCCTGGCCCAAGCGAAAAAGACGGGATCAAGATCGCCATCATCGGCCGCCCGAACGTCGGCAAGTCGACCCTGGTCAACCGCATGCTCGGTGAAGACCGGGTCATCGTGTACGACCAACCCGGCACTACCCGCGACAGTATCTACATCCCGTTCGAGCGTAACGACGAGAAGTACACGCTGATCGACACCGCCGGTGTGCGCAAGCGCGGCAAGATCCACGAAGAAGTCGAAAAATTCTCCGTGGTCAAAACCCTGCAAGCGATCAAAGACGCCAACGTGGTGATCTTCGTGATGGACGCCCGCGAAGGCGTGGTGGACCACGACCTCAACCTGCTGGGCTTCGCCATTGAGTCGGGTCGTGCGCTGGTCATCGCGATCAACAAGTGGGACGGCATGACGCCGAGCGAGCGTGACTTCGTGAAGGTCGAGCTGCAACGTCGACTGTTCTTCGTTGACTACGCCGACATCCACTTCATCTCGGCACTGCACGGCACGGGCGTGGGCAACCTCTACGCTTCCGTACAGAACTCGTTCAAGTCCGCGGTCACCCGCTGGCCGACCAACCGCCTGACCCAGATTCTGGAAGATGCGGTTGGCGAGCACGCGCCACCGATGGTCAACAACCGCCGGATCAAGCTGCGTTATGCGCACTTGGGTGGTGCCAACCCGCCGATCATCGTGATTCACGGTAACCAGATCGAGAAGGTGCCGAAGTCTTACGTGCGTTACCTGGAAAACACTTACCGTCGTGTCTTGAAACTGGTCGGTACGCCGATCCGCATCGAGTTCAAGGGCGGCGAGAACCCGTACGAAGGCAACAAGAACTCGCTCACTGACCGTCAGGTCAACAAGAAGCGTCGCTTGATGTCGCACCACAAGAAAGCCGACAAGAAGCGCCGCGACAAGCGCTGATGCCTCTGTAGGAGCCGGCTTGCTGGCGATGGCATCAACGCGGTTCATCTGAAACACCGTGGTGACACTATCGCCAGCAAGCCGGCTCCTACAGGGTTCGGCAGTAAAAAGGGTACTCACCAGAGTGCCCTTTTTTTATGGGCGCCGTTTGGCTATCCTCGGGCTCTCCCGCGCCGCCGTTAGAGCCGGGTGTAGAGCAGGGAATCACCGATGATCACCAGTAAGCTGCCGAATGTCGGCATCACTATCTTCACGCAGATGTCTCAGCTCGCGGCGCAAACCGGGGCGATCAACCTGTCACAGGGTTTCCCCGATTTCGATGCCCCGCAAGCCTTGTGCGATGCGGTGGGTCGGCACATTGCCAATGGCCATAACCAGTACTCGCCGATGACCGGCCTGCCGGTACTGCGTCAGCAGATCGTGGCGAAAATTGCCCGCAGCTATGGCGTCACCGTCGATGCGGACAGCGAAGTGACCGTGACTCCCGGTGCGACTGAGGCGATTTTTTGCGCCATTCAGGCCGTTATCCACAACGGTGACGAAGTCATCGTGTTTGATCCGGCCTATGACAGTTACGAGCCCTCGGTCCAGCTGGCCGGTGGCCGTTGCGTTCACGTGCAACTGGGGCTGGACGACTTCAGCATCGATTTCGAAAAGCTCGCCCAGGCGCTGAGTCCGCGCACGCGGATGATCATCCTCAATACCCCGCACAATCCCAGCGGCGCACTGATCAACCGTGCCGAGCTGGACCAACTGGCGGCGTTGATCCGTGACCGCGACATCTATGTGATCAGCGATGAGGTCTACGAGCACCTGGTCTACGACGGTGTGCCCCATGTCAGTGTGCTGGCCCATGAAGAGCTGTATCAGCGCGCCTTCGTGGTCAGCTCCTTCGGCAAGACGTACCACGTCACCGGCTGGAAAACCGGCTACGTGGTCGCGCCACCGGCCTTGTCGGCAGAGCTGCGCAAGGTGCACCAGTACGTCAATTTTTGCGGCGTAACCCCCTTGCAATACGCCTTGGCTGATTACATGGCGGAGCATCCTGAACACGTCGAAGAATTGCCGGGCTTCTACCAGGCCAAGCGCGATCTGTTCTGCGACTTGCTGACGCCATCGCGTTTCAGTTTCACCCGCGTCACCGGCACCTATTTCCAGTTGGTCGATTACTCGCAGATCCGTCCCGACCTCAACGATGTCGAGATGGCGCTGTGGATGACCCGCGAACACGGCGTGGCGAGCATCCCGATCTCGGTGTTCTACCAGACGCCACCCGAAGGCCAGCGCCTGGTGCGCCTGTGCTTCGCCAAACGCGAGGAGACCCTGTGTGAAGCAGCGGCAAAACTATGCGTGATCTGAGTGCATTGCCGAATCTGACCATCGCGCTGATCCAGACAACCCTGGCCTGGCACGACCGCCAGGCCAATCTGGAGCATTTCGAGCAACTGCTGGAGCAGGCTCGCGGCGCGGACCTGATCATCCTGCCGGAGATGTTCACCACCGGTTTTTCCATGGAGTCCGAGACGCTTGCCGAGGCGGAAAACGGTCCCACCAGCAAATGGCTGCGCGTCCAGGCGGCAAAACTCGATGCGGTGATCACCGGCAGCATCATCGTTCAGGCCGCTGATGGCAGCCATCGCAATCGCCTGTTGTGGGCGCGGCCGGACGGTGAAGTCTGGCATTACGACAAGCGCCACTTGTTCCGTATGGCCGGCGAGCACAATCACTACACGCCGGGCGAGCGCCAGGTGCAGTTCGAGCTCAAAGGCTGGCGCGTCCGACCGCTGATTTGCTACGACCTGCGTTTCCCGGTGTGGAGCCGCGATGCCCAGGACACAGACCTTTTGCTGTACACCGCCAACTGGCCGGGTGCGCGGCGCCAGCACTGGAACCGTTTGTTGCCGGCGCGGGCGATCGAAAACCTGTGCTATGTGGCGGCGGTGAATCGCATCGGCACTGACGGGAAAGGCTTTGCCTATACCGGCGACAGTCAGGTCCTGGATTTTCAGGGCGAGACATTGCTCAGCGCCGGTGAGGCGGACGGGGTGTTTCAGGTTGTTCTGGATGCGGCGGAACTGGCGGCTTATCGCACGCGGTTTCCGGCGAATCTGGATGCTGACACGTTTGAATTCACCTGAAATTTTCGCTGCCTGATCTGGCCCCTTCGCGAGCAAGCCCGCTCCCACAGTTGACCGAGTTGTTCTGACCTACGCGGTCTACTGTGGGAGCGGGCTTGCTCGCGAAGGGGTCATAGCAGCCACCACAAAACGCAGGCAAACAAAAAGGCCCCAAGGTTTTCACCAAGGGGCCTTTTGCATTGCAGCGAAGGCTTACGCCGCTTTCGCTTCCGGCTGGCTCAGCGAGCGGTTCAGCGCGCTGAACAGGGCCTTGAAGCTGGCGGTGGTGATGTTTTCATCGATGCCCACACCGTGCACCGCACGTTGGCCTTCCACACGCAGTTCGATGTAGGCCGCGGCCTTGGCGTTGGTGCCCGCACCGATCGCGTGCTCGTTGTAGTCCATGATCTCCACCGGAATCGGCAGACCGGCCACCAGCGCTTCCAGCGCGCCGTTGCCTTTGCCGCGCCAGTGCAGGTTGGTTTCGCCCTGGCCCTTGCCGGAGACTTCCACTTCCACGGCGCTGTGACCGTTTTCTTCCTGCAGGCGATGGCTGACCAGCGCGTACGGGGTGTTGGCCTGCAAGTACTCGCTGTGCAGCAACGCGTGGATCTGCTGGGCGGTCATTTCGAGGCCCAGACGATCGGTTTCACGCTGCACGACCTGGCTGAACTCGATCTGCATGCGGCGCGGCAAGCTGATGCCGTATTCCTGTTCCAGCAGGTAAGCGATGCCGCCCTTGCCCGACTGGCTGTTGACGCGGATCACCGCCTCGTAGCTGCGGCCGATGTCGGCCGGGTCGATCGGCAAGTACGGCACTTCCCACAGGGCGTCCGGTTTCTGCTGGGCGAAGCCCTTGCGGATGGCATCCTGGTGGGAGCCGGAGAACGCGGTGTGAACCAGGTCGCCGACGTACGGGTGACGCGGGTGCACCTGGATCTGGTTGCATTCTTCGACGACTTTGCGCACGCCGTCGATGTCCGAGAAATCGAGCTCAGGGTGGATGCCCTGGGTGTAGAGGTTCAGTGCCACGGTGACCAGGTCGACGTTGCCGGTACGCTCGCCGTTGCCGAACAGGCAGCCTTCGACACGGTCCGCACCCGCCATCAGGCCCAGCTCGGTAGCGGCCACGCCAGTGCCACGGTCGTTGTGGGTGTGCAGGCTGATGATCACGCTGTCACGACGATTGATGTGGCGGCCGAACCATTCGATCTGGTCGGCATAGATGTTCGGGGTCGCGCATTCGACGGTGGCCGGCAGGTTGAGGATCACCTTGTGCTCAGGCGTCGGGTTCCAGACTTCGATGACTGCGTCGCAGACTTCCTTGGCAAATTCCAGCTCGGTGGCGCTGAAGGTTTCCGGCGAGTATTCGAAGGTCCACTGCGTGTCCGGCTGCTGGGCCGCGTATTTGACGAACAGCTTGGCGGCGTTCACGGCGATGGCCTTGATCCCGTCCTTGTCCTGGTTGAAGACAATGCGGCGGAAGGAAGGGGAGGTCGCGTTGTACAGGTGAACGATGGCTTTCTTCGCCCCGCGCAGGGATTCGAAGGTGCGCTCGATCAGGTCTTCACGGCCCTGGGTCAGCACCTGAATGGTGGTGTCGTCCGGGATGTGGTTGCCTTCGATCAGGGTACGCACGAAGTCGAAGTCGGTTTGCGACGCAGCCGGGAAGGACGCTTCGATTTCTTTCACGCCAACCTGTACGAGGGTTTTCCAGAAACGCAGCTTCTTGACCGCGTCCATCGGCTCGATCAGCGACTGGTTGCCGTCGCGCAAGTCGGAGCTGCACCAGATCGGCGCGGCGGTGATGGTCTTCGACGGCCAGGTGCGGTCCGGAATGTCGATGGTCGGGAACGCGCGGTATTTCGAAGACGGGTCTTTGAGCATGCTCATCGGGAAATCCTTATTGTGTGGGCCGAAAAAAGGCGGCCTGCCGGTGGATCAAAAGTTCTTGGGGAAAAGCGTAAAACGAGGCGTCGCGATTCAGCCCGGCAGTCGTGCGCTGACGAGGCACAGGCTGCGGTGCTGGCGAAGCTGAATGAGGGTGTGAGAGGTTTTCATGTCTTCAACCCTAACCGCGAGGGTGAAGGATGGCAAGCAGTCGAAAAAAATTGAGAGGAATACTCGCTAGCGCGTATTTATCGAGATTTTATTGCTGTGAGTCCCCGTGATTGTTTGGTTTTTTGCGCGAGCCTCAAGCGATGCGCAATTGATGGTTTGAGCACCGGGCGCTGACAGTCGGGCTATTCTTAAAGCCTCGACTGGCATTCAGGAGTCGGCGATGAACGAGTCTGACTGGAAGCAGTATTGCGTGTTACGGCCGGTGGCACATGAGCGGATGTGCGAGCGGATTTTGTCGGATGTCGAAAAAGCGCTGCTGGATAAGAGCAACGCGCCCTACGAACGAATAGATGCCAGCGAGGAGCTGCTGAAAGCCGGGCAAAAGGAACTGTATTGGGCGTTTGGTGTTTTCAGGTTTTCGCGTCATGAAGCCCGCTCGCACTTGCTTGGGTTGTGTGCGCGGGAATTGATCACGGCAGAGGAGTTGAGCTGGTTTTCAGTGGAGACGCAGGAGTGGGTCAAACACTGCCTGGCGGATCGAGAGGTCCATGGGATAGAGGACCTGGACGCGGAATAATTGGCGTCAGTGATACCGCCTTCGCGGGCAAGTCGGGTCGCCGCACCGCTCGCTCCTACAGTAATTGCGTGAACTCCTGTAGGAGCGAGGCTTGCCCGCGAAATGGCCATTCGCTTCAGCGAAGATTCAAGGTTGAAACGCGCCTATGAAAATCGCCGGATCCACCCGCGCATCATTCAGGCTGACATTCCAGTGCATGTGCGGACCGGTCGCCCGTCCAGTCGAACCGACCTTGCCAACCACACCACCACGAGCCAGTTGCTGCCCGACCTTCACATCGATCTTCGACATGTGGCAGAACATGCTGATAAAGCCCTGCCCATGGTCGACAAACACCGTGTTGCCGTTAAAGAAGTAGTTACCGATCAAAATCACCTTGCCCGCCGCCGGGGTCTTGATCGGCGTGCCAGCGCCCACGGCGAAATCCAGGCCTGAGTGGGGATTGCGCTCTTCACCATTGAAGAAACGGCGCACGCCGAACTTGCTCGACAGCGGGCCGTTGACCGGTTTGTCCAGCAGCAGGTTGCTCGGCGTATTCGGGCTGAACGTGCGGTACGCGGCAATCTGCTCGGCCAGTTCGCGCTCGATGCGCTTGAGATTGTCCGGGTCCGGGTTGACCTGTTGAGTGTTTTTCAACGTGATGCGCTGTTCCGGATACTTCTTGTTGCCAACGGTGAAACTCAGGTTGCGTCCGCCACTGCTGATGGACTGGGCACCCGGTTTGACGGTCAACGGCACACCGACAATCGCCAGCCAATTGTCCTGTTCCTTGACCACCAGCACCGGTTTGCCCTGATAGCTGGCTTTTGGCGCCTGGGCAGAGCTGCCCAGATCCACCACCGCCACGCCCCCCGGAACCGGTTTGTTCAACAGGCGGGTGATGTAGCTGTCAGCGTGGGCGTTGAAGGTCAGGCACAGCAACAGCAGCGAAGCTAAAAAACGCGGCATGGATCAATCCAGTAAAGAAAGGGTGACAGGCGTCAGGTGATTGTCTTCGACCCGCACTTGCAGTTCGCCTTCACCCAGTTTGGCTTTGAGGCGCTGGCCGTTGTGGGTTTGCGCGGCGTTGCGGATCGCGTTGCCGCGCTCGTCCAGCAAAATGCTGTAGCCACGGCCGAGGGTCGCCAAAGGGCTGACCACGTGCAGGGTCTGCACCTGGCTTTGCAGTTGCAGACGACGGGATTTGAGCCCTTCGCGCATGGCCCGAGGCAGGCGTTCGGCGAGGCTGTCGAGGCGCTGACGCAACATCGCCAGTTGCCGCCCCGGATGTTGCCCGGCGAGGCGGGTTTCCAGGCGGATCAGCCGTTCGCGACGGGTGTTGAGGCTGCGTTCGAAGGCGCGGCGCATGCGCATGTCCAGATCATCCAGACGTTGCGCCTGTTGGCGCAGACGTTCACCGGGATGGCGCAAGCGACGAGAGATGCCTTCCAGACGCAGGCGATCACGCATCAAACGGTCGAGCATGCGCATCACCAGCCGACGGTGCAGGCTTTCGACCCGACGCACCAGGTCGCTGGAATCCGGCGCCAGCAGTTCAGCGGCGGCGGACGGCGTCGGGGCGCGAACGTCGGCCACGAAATCACTGATCGATACATCGGTTTCATGGCCGACGGCGCTGACAATCGGCGTCACGCAAGCATCCACGGCACGGGCCACGGCTTCTTCGTTGAAACACCAGAGGTCTTCCAGCGAGCCGCCGCCACGGGCCAGGATCAATGCATCGAAACCACGGGCGTCCGCCAGTTTCAACGCGCGGACAATCTGCGCCGTCGCTTCACGGCCCTGCACGGCGGTGGGGATCAGCGTCAGCTGGATCTGCAGTGCGCGACGGCGGAACACGCTGATGATGTCGCGGATCACCGCGCCGGTCGGCGAACTGATGATGCCGATGCGCTGCGGATGCGCCGGCAGCGGCACTTTGCGCTCGGCGCTGAACAGGCCTTCGGCGCTGAGTTTTTCCTTCAAGGCATCGAAGGCGAGGCGCAGCGCACCGTCACCGGCCGGCTCGACGGTGTCGAGAATCAGCTGATAGTCGCCACGGCCTTCGAATAGCGAAACCTTGCCGCGCACCTTGACCGCCAGGCCATCCTTCAGCGCCTGACGAACCCGCGCCGCGTTCTGCCGGAACAATGCGCAACGCACTTGGGCGCCGCTGTCCTTGAGGGTGAAGTACACGTGGCCGGACGCCGGGCGGGCGAGGTTGGAGATTTCGCCTTCGACCCAGATATTGCTGAACACGTCTTCGAGCAACACCCGCGCGCGGCCGTTGAGCTGGCTGACAGTCAGGACTTCACGGTCCAGGCCGAGTCTTGCAAAGGGATCTTTAATCATGGGGCGCATGATAAAGGCATTCTCCAACCGAATGCACGATCCCCTGTAGGAGCGAGCCTGCTCGCGATGGCAGTGTGTCAGTCGACAGTGCTATTGAATGTTAAACCGCTATCGCGAGCAGGCTCGCTCCCACAATGGTCTATGCAGACATTTATGAAGTGTTGAATCAGCGCCGTGGGATTCTGCCGGCAGGCGAGGGCGACGGTGCTGTGGCAATCCGGGTCGGCCAAGGGCAGGAAATGAATGTCGGGTGGCGCGATGTCCTGCATCGACTCCGGCAGCAGCGCGATGCCGAATCCGGCCTGGATCAATTGCAGTTGCGTGGTTTTGCGCGAGACCACCCGCGCCGCCTTCGGGAAAAATCCCTGGCGCATGCACAGCTCGGCGGACAGATAACTCAAACCGCCGCGCTGCGGGTGAGGGATGGAGATAAAGGCTTCATCCTTCAACTGCGCCAGATCGATGCCCTGAGCGGACTTATCCACAACCAGCCGATGATTGGGTGGAACGGCCAGCAGCAATCGTTCGCTATACAAAGGAACAATCTGCACGCCTTCACGCTGGCGCAACACCGGCAGGCGCAGCAGTCCGACATCAAGTCGATTGTCGACCAACGCTTCAAGCTGCGCTTCGGAAGACAGCTTGACGATCTCCATGGACACGCCGGCCTGCTGGTCCAGATAAGCACTGATACCCCGTAGCAGGCGACCACTCATGGGCACGGTGCTGGAGTGACTCAGGCGCAAGGTGCCCAGTTGCCCGTTGCCCACTTGGGTGGCCATTTCACTGGCCTTGGTCAGTTCGTTCAGCAGGTTTCTGGCGCGCGGCAAGAACGCCTCGCCAGCGGCGGTCAGTCGCGGCTGGCGCGCCGTGCGTTCGAACAGCGGGGTTTGCAGGCGGGTTTCCATGTCCTTGATCTGCCGGCTCAAGGCTGACTGCGCAACAAACAAACGCTCAGCGGCTGCACTGAAGCTGCCGCACTCGGCGATTTCCACGAAGTAACGCAATTGACGGGTTGAAAGCACGAGTCATGCCTTTTTGAGATGAGAGGTCGGCTTTGAAGATATTAGTCGCAAGGCTCGGCGCTGGCTAAAGTCATCACAGGTATTTGATAAAGGCGTGCAGATGAACGTGCTGGAGTTGTTACACCAATGGCCATTCGGCGCGACGGATTGGTTGGTGATCGGCCTGGCCATCGCCCTGGCGTACATCGTGTTTGGTATCGCCGGGTTCGGCACTGCGTTGGTGGCGGGGCCGATTCTGATTGTGTTCATGCCGCTGTCGAAGATCGTGCCGTTGCTGGTGCTGCTGGATTTCGTCGCGGCGTTCGGCAATCTGCTGCCCTCGCGGCGGGATGTGGCCAGGCCTGAGTTGCTGCGGCTGTTGCCGTGCATGGCGGTGGGTTGCACGCTGGGGGTCATCTTTTTGCTGAACCTGAAATCCGACGTGTTGCTGCTGTTGATGGGGCTGTTTATCAGCGTCTATGCGGTTTACAGCCTGTGGGTCAAAACCCGGCCGACGCAGTTGTCTGCCGCCTGGGCAGTGCCGATGGGCACGGTGGGCGGGATGTTCGGGGCGTTGTTTGGCAGTGGCGGCTTTTTATATGCGATCTATTTGAACAGTCGGTTGCCGAAAGACGCGGCGCGGGCCACCCAGAGTGCGCTGATCAGTTGCAGCACCGTGGTGCGCCTGAGCCTGTTTGCTGTCGCGGGTGTGTATGCCGAGCTACCCTTGTTGGTACTGGCGCTGTGTTTGTTGCCGGCCATGGCGCTGGGGTTGTGGGTCGGCCGGCGGTTGACCATGCGATTGTCCCGCGAGGCGTTTGTGCGGCTGGTGACCTGGTTGGTGCTGGCCAGCGGGATTGCGTTGATCGGGCGGTATTTGAGTACTTGACCTCAGAGTGTCAGGGATTAAGCTGCCGCCCGCTCGGACGCCTTCGCGGGCAAGCCTCGCTCCTACAAAGGCAGGCGCAGAACCTGTAGGAGCGAGGCTTGCCCGCGAAGGCGTAGGACGGCACACCGCAGAATATCCATTTGACGCAGCAGGCTTGCACCCATGAATTCCCAAAGCATCATCGTCCCGAAAATCTCCACGCTGCCGGTACACGAACCCCGGGCCCGGGCGGTCGTGCGGTGGCTGGTGCGCAAGGACATCATCAAGGAAGAGCTGACCACTTGCGGCCGAACCGGCAACCGCATGGGCCACGCGATCGCCGACGGTGCCCGCGCCGTGGTGCTGCACCCGGATGCGCTGCCGTTCGGCGAGCCGGTCAATGGCCTGGAGATCATTACCAAACGCTGCATTTATACGCCGGCCAAAGGTTTTCTGGGGGAGGCGGGTTGCGCCGAGTGCCGCAAGGAAATCGGCGAAGCGCTGTTCGAAAGCCTCGAAGACTGGATGCCGGGGCGTACCGATAACTTCACCTGTCCCGAATGCGGGCATGAAGATGACATCAATGGTTTTCTGTTCCTGCAGGAATGCGGGTTTTCCAACCTGGGGTTCATTTTCAACAACTGGGCCGAGGCCGGGTTCAAGCAGAGCTTTATCGATGAGTTTGCCGATTGGCTGGATCAGCCGGTTAGTTGGGTGAAAGTCGAACTGTAAGTGAAGCCGTAACCGTAGGAGCGAGGCTTGCCCGCGAAGCTTTTGGCGCCAGTGATGACACCTTCGCGGGCAAGCCTCGCTCCTACAGGATTTGCGTTCCAACCCCCCGTCGATCACCGCATCGATAATAGACAGAGTTTTACATTGAACCCGAGGGGGTGTCTGACTATAATGGCGCGCTTCCATTTTCCCGCTCGGGAGCCCCCGCGATGCTGCGTATCAGCCAAGAAGCTCTGACATTCGACGACATTCTCCTAGTGCCCGGTTATTCCGAGGTGCTTCCTAACGAAGTCAGTCTCAAGACCCGCCTTACCCGTGGCATCGAGCTGAACATTCCTCTGGTTTCTGCCGCCATGGACACCGTTACTGAAGCCCGTCTGGCAATCGCCATGGCTCAGGAAGGTGGCATCGGCATTATCCACAAGAACATGACCATCGAGCAGCAAGCTGCCGAAGTTCGCAAGGTCAAGAAGTTCGAAGCCGGCGTCGTCAAGGATCCGATCACCATCGAGGCTGACGCCACGGTTCGTGATCTGTTCGAACTGACCCGCATGCACAATATCTCCGGCGTTCCGGTACTGCACGATGGCGACCTGGTCGGCATCGTCACTTCCCGTGACGTGCGCTTCGAAACCCGTCTGGAAGCCACCGTACGTGAAGTGATGACGCCTAAAGAGCGTCTGGTCACCGTCCGTGAAGGCGCCAACAAGAACGAAGTCCGCGAGTTGCTGCACAAGCACCGCCTGGAAAAAGTCCTGATCGTCGACGACAAGTTTGCCCTCAAAGGCATGATGACCGTCAAAGACATCGAAAAAGCCAAGGCTTACCCGCTGGCCAGCAAGGACGATCAAGGTCGTCTGCGCGTAGGCGCTGCGGTCGGCACCGGTAAAGACACCGGTGACCGCGTTGCCGCGCTGGTCAATGCCGGCGTTGACGTGGTGGTGGTCGACACCGCTCACGGTCACTCCAAAGGTGTGATCGACCGCGTTCGCTGGGTCAAACAGAATTTCCCTGAAGTGCAGGTCATCGGCGGCAACATCGCCACCGGCGCTGCCGCCAAGGCCCTGGCCGAAGCTGGCGCTGATGCAGTCAAGGTCGGTATCGGCCCTGGCTCGATCTGCACCACCCGTATTGTCGCCGGTGTCGGCGTCCCGCAAATCAGTGCCATCGCCAACGTCGCCGCTGCCCTTGAAGGCACTGGTGTTCCGTTGATCGCCGACGGCGGCATCCGTTTCTCCGGTGACCTGTCCAAGGCCATCGTAGCCGGTGCTTCCTGCGTGATGATGGGCTCGATGTTCGCCGGTACTGAAGAAGCGCCAGGCGAGATCGAACTGTTCCAGGGGCGTTCGTACAAGGCTTACCGTGGCATGGGTTCGCTGGGCGCCATGTCCCAGGCTCAAGGTTCCTCCGACCGTTACTTCCAGGACTCCTCGGCAGGCGCCGAGAAACTGGTTCCGGAAGGCATCGAAGGGCGTGTTCCGTACAAGGGCACCCTGAGCGCGATCATCCATCAACTGATGGGCGGCCTGCGTTCCTCGATGGGCTACACCGGCAGTGCCGACATCGAAGAAATGCGCACCAAGCCTGAGTTCGTGCGGATCACCGGCGCTGGCATGGCCGAGTCCCACGTTCACGACGTACAGATCACCAAAGAAGCGCCAAACTACCGCGTAGGTTGAGCCTTCAAGCAAAACGTTAAGTAACCCGGGGCTGTTCGATTCAGCCCCGAGTTGTTTCTGAATCACGACTGTTTCTGAATTACTTAGACGAGACTGAATCATGGCCCTCGACATTCACGCCCACCGCATCCTGATCCTCGACTTCGGTTCCCAGTACACCCAGCTGATCGCCCGCCGCGTGCGTGAAATCGGTGTGTACTGCGAACTGCATCCGTTCGACATGGACGACGAAGCGATTCGCGAATTCGCTCCAAAAGGCGTCATTCTCGCTGGCGGTCCCGAGTCCGTGCACGAAGCCAACAGCCCTCGCTGCCCGCAAGCGGTGTTTGACCTGGGCGTTCCGGTCTTCGGCATCTGCTACGGCATGCAGACCATGGCTGAACAGCTGGGTGGCAAGGTCGAAGGTTCCGAACTGCGTGAATTCGGTTATGCCCGTGTCGACGTAGTCGGCAAGAGCCAGCTGCTGGACGGCATCGAAGACCACATCGACGCCGACGGCCTGTTCGGCCTCGACGTGTGGATGAGCCACGGTGACAAGGTCACCAAAATGCCGCAGGACTTCCACATCCTGGCCAGCACCCCGAGCTGCCCGATTGCCGGCATGTTCAACGATGACCTGCGCTACTACGGCGTGCAGTTCCACCCGGAAGTGACCCACACCAAGCAGGGCGGTCGCATCCTGTCGCGCTTCATCCTCGAGATCTGCGGCTGCGAAGCGCTGTGGACGCCGTCGAAGATCGCTGAAGACGCCATCGCCCAGGTTCGCGCCCAGGTCGGCACCGACAACGTCTTGCTCGGCCTGTCCGGCGGCGTTGACTCCTCGGTGGTTGCCGCGCTGCTGCACAAAGCCATTGGCGACCAGCTGACCTGCGTCTTCGTCGACAACGGCCTGCTGCGTCTGCACGAAGGCGAGCAAGTGATGGCCATGTTCGCCGAGAACATGGGCGTCAAGGTGATCCGCGCCAACGCTGAAGACCAGTTCCTGAACAACCTGGCTGGCGAAAGCGATCCAGAGAAGAAGCGCAAGATCATCGGTCGTACCTTCATCGACGTCTTTGATGCCCAGTCCAACAAACTGGACAACATCAAGTACCTCGCCCAAGGCACCATCTACCCGGACGTGATCGAGTCGGCTGGCGCGAAAAGCGGCAAGGCGCACGTGATCAAGTCGCACCACAACGTGGGCGGCCTGCCGGAAGAAATGAACCTCAAGCTGGTTGAACCGCTGCGCGAGCTGTTCAAGGACGAAGTCCGTCGTCTGGGCCTGGAACTCGGCCTGCCGTACGACATGGTCTACCGTCACCCGTTCCCGGGCCCGGGCCTGGGTGTGCGGATCCTTGGTGAAGTGAAGAAGGAATACGCTGACCTGCTGCGTCGCGCCGACCACATCTTCATCGAAGAACTGCGCAAGGCCGACTGGTACCACAAAGTCAGCCAGGCGTTCGTGGTGTTCCAGCCGGTGAAATCGGTTGGCGTTGTAGGCGATGGCCGTCGTTACGCCTGGGTCGTGGCCCTGCGTGCCGTGGAAACCATCGACTTCATGACAGCGCGTTGGGCTCACCTGCCTTACGAACTGCTGGAAACCGTCAGCGGCCGCATCATCAATGAAATCGAAGGCATCTCCCGCGTCACTTACGACGTGTCGAGCAAGCCGCCAGCGACCATCGAGTGGGAATGATCCCGGTCTGACTGATCGCCTGTAACACCTGAAAGGCCCCGTGAATGTGAGTTCACGGGGCCTTTTTGCATCAGGCCGCTACAGCGGGCAGGCGTCCTTCCAGTGTCAGGCCCATGCGGTTGAGTGCGTGAGCGAGGCTGGGCAGATTCGCGTAGGTGACCTGATGTATGCCGACCCAGGCAGGGCGGTTGAGCCGATAGCCGTTATCCATCGTTCGCTCAATTGGTGTTCGCACAATCTGGCCAGTGCGGCTGCGATGGATCAGCGTGAGGGTTTCTTCCGACTTGTCGATGGTGAACATGCCTTGGCGGAACAGCAGTTTATTGATCTGCTCGGGCGTTCGTTGAATGAACGGCGTCGGCATCTGCAGGCTGATGTCGGCATACAGGGTGTTGAAATTGCCGCGCATCGGGCCAGTTGTCCCCGCTATGCCATGGCCGATTTCGATGCCATCGTCGATGTCCAGGTGTAGAGTCTGATCGGGTCGCACTTCTTCGATGCGCAAACCGATGCCTCCCTCGGTTTCGCTGATGCCGGCCAATCCCCTGAATGTGTTGGTACTTTCCTGGTCCGTGAGCACCAGCCATTTTCCACCGCCGCTACGGGCTTGGGTGGCCTGCATGATGGTGTGGGTGAGGTAAGTCTTGATGGACTGCCGTGATAGGGCGGTCATGGTCGAGTCTTCATAGCGGTAACTTGCGAGGCAGTCAGTGGCCTGGATGCGAATGCCGTTCTGTTGGGCTGTTTTGACAACCTCCAGCGGCGTGAACTGTCCCGCAGGATCGCCTGGCAGCTGTTTCAGGTATTTCTCCAGCATGCCATGCATCTTTCCGGTCTCGGCGAAGTTGTTCAGATCGACTTGATTGAAGTCGTTGAGCAAACGATGCATGTAGATCGTCTTGACGCCTCGCCTGGCCAGCGTCGGCATGTTCTCGATCAGGAACCGCATACTGGCGATGCGATCCTGACTTTCACCGACCACCAGCCCCGGCGCTATGTCGAATACCTTCTCGATGAGTTCGGTAACCGTCGTGGATGGCGTGATAACGGGCTGGACCGGGCGGGGAGGCAGCGAGGCGAAAAAGTCCTTGGGCATCTGGAATCCGGTTGCATCCCTGACCAGTACCGTGCGACGTCCGGCAACAAACTCTTCGTAGGGGGAGACCCCTCTGATTTGCCCACCAGACATGTTGACGACTTTTATATGGGTTTCCTGTTTTCCCAGCGCCAGGAAGTTCAACGAGCGACCGTTGGGGGCATCGTATCGGGTCAAGTGCGCGTGATCATTCACTTTGGGCGGCACTGGGGCAGTGGGTCGGGAGGGGCCGGGAACGAGCTTGCTGGGGCCTTTGCCGCCACCCTTCAACCCGCTTTTCGGCGCCAGCTCCCATTCACCTTCGGCATTCAGGCGTACGGGAATCGAACCCGTAAAGGCATTCGGGTTCTGCGGATCAATGATGGCCCATGTTCCACCACCATTGGCGTCTGCTTCGAAACGTACGAAGTAAGCCTGCTCGTTGATCAGGATGGCGTTGGAGGGTTGTGAATCGAGTGTGTAGACACTCTGGAATTTTCCGTTGGTGGCCATCGGGTAGCTTTCGAGGATTTCGTTGCTTTGCCAATGCTCCGGCACTTCAAACGCTTGCGCGGTTTCATCAGGTTGGCCTGGAAATTCTCCAGGTTGGAAGGTGACGTCCTCTAATTCATCAGGTGACTGCGGCTCTTGAGTGTCGACGGTTTCTTCCGGATCAAGCGTCTTGTTCAAGTCCGCCATCTCGACCGCTTCTGCCGCCTCAGCCGCAGCTTCGTCCAACACACTGGCTTCCTTGAGCAGCGGAATATTGAACAGCACATTGATGCCATCGAGCACCGCGCCGATGATGCCGGCCTTGCGTTCTGCCGCTGTTTTGCCATTCACCGCTTTGTCGATGTTCAACCCCATCGCCGCAATGCTGGCCCCGATCACCGGCAATGCGATCGGCCAGCCAAGCACCGCCAATGGGCCGAAAACATGGAGTGCGGCGGTGAGATAACCGAGCCAAAGCTGTTTGCGCATCTGCCCATTGGTCACCAGCGTCAGGTCAGCCTCTTCCAGCATGGTGTGCTGGACGGCCCGGCTCTGCCAAGTGAACACATCACCACTAATGGTGATGTCTTTTTGATTGATCAAATGGTGGTCGTACTTGCCCCAGGTGCCGACCAGTTGGTTCATCAGCGGGGTGATGTTGTCGTGGACCTCCTTGCGAACCGGCATCGGGAAATGAGTCATGAATTCGGTACGGGGCTGCTCTTCGTTCATTTGCAGCAGCATCCACCAGTGCATGTCCGTCACTGTCGGATGCACATGGAAGGGTTCTGCAGCGCCGGGAACGTAGGTGATCTGCCGGCCGTTGGGCTCAACAATGCGCAGAATATCGGTGGCGACATGCCCTGCGACATCCAGCGCGCAAACACGAAGATCCGCAGGCGCAGCGGTTTGCGCTTTCAGGGTAGCCAAGGTGATCGGCCAGGACGCGCCACCGATGACGGCCCTGATGACGGTCTGGAAATCCTCCTCTTCGAGTTGCCCGCTTTGCCGCGCCTCCACGGCTTTGCTGAGGTAGTTACATTTGGCCAGTGTGCGGTAGTCATCAAAATGGCTGGCCCAGAATGCATTCAGCTTATCCAGGTAGCGTTGACTGAGGTTTTTCTCCCACAGGTCCGCGAGCACCTGCCTGGGGTACATCCGCACTTCATTGGTTTCGTTGTAAATACTGGCGTTCGCATCCGCCGTGTAAAAACCGCCATTGCTGTCCAGTTCGAGGGCGTCGTCCTGGTCGGTCACGCGGTACCGATGGATCACCAGTTGCGTCAGGGTTAAAGATTCACTGGGTTTGGGCGCGTGCTCCCAACCCAGAAAAGCCTTGGTGCTGCTGGCCGAGACATTGTTGAAGCGATGCCACCAGACCTGATCCGGGTCCAGGTGGGTGATGCCGTGTTTTTGCAGGATTTCACTGGCGACCGCATGGGCTTCCTCCTGCAAACCGGGGCAGGCTGTCACAACGACCGGCGCAATGAGTCTGAGTGTTTCCTGATCGGCGGCATTGCTTGATGCGGGGGTGTTTTGTTCGGTGGACATGCTCTCGCTCCTTGAGAAATGGGCAGCGATGATTGCCCGTTTCCATGCAGGAGGTGCACTACATAGTTATGCCCAAACGCGATTCAAGAACCTGTAGGGTCAGCGCCGTGCCACATCCGAAAAGTAGAACTTGTCGAGGGTGTGCCGTGATTCCGTGTACTCGAACTGCCGGCCGTCCTGCAGAAACGTATGGTTGCTGACCACGATCACATGGCTCTGGCCGTCGAGGTCGAGGTGTTGCTGGTCGTCCTTGCTGCGGGGCATGGCTTCGATGGTTCGCTGGGCGTAGGCGATTTGCAGTTGCAGGGTCTGTTCGATGAAGGCGTAGATCGAGTGTTCGGCGATGTCCCGCGATAGTCCGGGGATCACGTCGCTGACGAAATGGTTGATGTCGAGGATCACTCGTTTTCCATCGATCCGCCGTACGCGTTTGATCCTCGTGATCAGGCTGCCTTCTTCAGCCTTGATATGTTCCAGCAGCGCACCTTCGAGAGGGATCTGGCTGAACTCGACCACTTCGGTGCTGACGTTGTTGCCCAGTCGCGGATAGGTTTCCTGAAAGCTGACGATGCCGCCCAACTGAAATTCGATCGGGTCGGTCGACAACACAAAGGTGCCTTTCCCGTGGACTTTCTGGGCGAACCCGCGCTCCTGTAATTGCTCGATGGCCTTGCGCACGGTGCCGCGACTGGCCTGGTAGCTGTCCATCAGTTCGGTTTCGGAGGGCAACCGGGCGCCGCGCTCCAGACGTTCGGTCGTGATGCTGGCAAGCAGATCGCTGTAGATCTGGTTGTATTTACTCATGGGGATGGCTCTGTGCCGCAATGTGCTCAAGGTTTCGAACCTTAAGGGCAGGGTAGGGGTTTGTCCATGCGGGTTTGGGTTTTCATCGTCTGAGAGGGTGGGAAAAATCGCCGCCGGTCGGGTGACAAGCCAACAAATTCAAACTCGTCTGTACGAGTTGTTGATTTAACTCGTACAGACGAGTACTTTTCGCTTCGGCGTGCTGCCAATAACAAAAAACCACAGCGGAAAAACAAGCATGAGCCACGACTATCCGAACATCGTCAGCGAGCTGCTGCAAAGCCTCGGTGGCAGCGACAACCTCGAGCAAGCCGCGCATTGCGTCACACGCCTGCGCCTTGCCCTCAAGGACCCGAGCCGGGTCAACAGCGCCACGCTGAACCAGATTGACCTGGTCAAAGGCTCATTCTTTACCGGCGGCCTGTTCCAGGTGGTCATCGGTCCTGGCGAGGTGGAGAAGGTTTACGCAGAGCTTCGCCATCAAACCGGTCTTGCCGCGTCAACAATCGCCGACGTTAAACAGAAAAGCGCCGACAAGATAAACGCCATGCAGCGTCTGGTGCGGGTGTTTTCCGACGTGTTCATGCCGATCCTGCCGGCGTTGATCATCGCGGGCCTGCTGATGGGCATCAACAACCTGATCGGCGCCAAGGGCATGTTCATCGAGGGCCAGACCCTGCTGGACGCTTACCCCAAGCTTGACGGGCTCTGGAGCCTGATCAACCTGATGGCCAACACTTCGTTCGTGTTCCTGCCTGCGCTAGTGGGCTGGTCAGCAGCCAAGCGATTTGGCGGCAGCGAAATCCTCGGCATTGTGCTCGGCCTGATGCTGGTTCATCCCGATCTGCTCAATGCCTGGAACTATGGCAAGGCAGTCGCAGGTCTCGACGGCCAGAGCCTGCCGTATTTCGACATCCTCGGTCTGTTCCAGATCGAAAAGGTCGGTTATCAGGGGCAGATCCTGCCCATCCTGCTGGCGGCATACGTGATGAGCGTCATCGAAAAATGGCTGCGGGCGAGAGTGCCTAATGCGGTGCAATTGCTGGTGGTGCCGATCACCACCATCGTGGTTACCGGCGTGCTGGCGCTGGCGGTCATTGGCCCGGTGACCCGGCATCTGGGGATTCTCATCACCGAAGGTGTGGTCACCCTGTTTGATCTGGCGCCGATGGTCGGCGGCGCGATCTTCGGCCTGCTTTACGCCCCCTTGGTGATCACCGGCATGCACCACATGTTTCTCGCGGTCGACTTGCAGCTGATCTCGACCCAGGGCGGTACTTTCATCTGGCCGATGATCGTCATGTCCAACCTCGCCCAAGGCAGCGCGGCGCTCGCGGTGTTCTACATGACCCGTAATGCGCGGGACAAGTCCATGGCGTCGACCTCAGCGATATCGGCCTATTTCGGCATCACCGAACCGGCGATGTTCGGAGTCAACCTGCGCTACAAGTTTCCGTTTTACGCCGCACTGATTGGCTCGGCGCTGGGGGGCATCTTCCTGTCGATGAACAAGGTCCAGGCCTCGGCCATCGGTGTCGGCGGTTTACCCGGATTTATCTCGATCATTCCGCAGTTCATCCCGATGTTTGTGATCGGGATGATCATCGCCATGGTCGTGCCGTTTGTTTTGACCTGTGGGTTGAGCATGAAGATTGTTCGGCCTGGGTATCGGGTCGCCTGATAGATCGCTATCGCAGTTCAAGAAGGAATACAGCCATGCAAGACTGGCAACGTTCGGTGATCTACCAGATCTACCCGAAGAGTTTTTACAGCCACGCAGGCAATCCCACGGGTGATTTGCTCGGCGTCGTGGCCAAGCTCGACTACCTGCACTGGCTGGGCGTCGATTGCCTGTGGATCACGCCGTTCCTGCGTTCGCCCCAGCGTGACAACGGTTACGACATCAGCGATTACTACGCCATCGATCCGAGCTACGGCACCATGGCCGACTGTGAATTGCTGATCGCCGAGGCCGGCAAGCGCGGGATCAAATTGATGCTCGATATCGTGGTCAACCACACCTCGATCGAGCACACCTGGTTCCAGCAGGCGCGCAGCAGTCTCGACAATCCGTATCGCGACTTCTACATCTGGCGTGATCAGCCCAATAACTGGGAGTCCAAGTTTGGTGGTTCGGCATGGGAGTACGAGGCTCAGACCGGTCAGTATTTCCTGCACCTGTTCGATCACACTCAAGCCGACCTGAACTGGGACAACCCGAAGGTGCGCGCCGAAGTTTTCAAGATGATGAGATTCTGGCGGGATAAAGGTGTGGGCGGGTTCCGGCTGGATGTGATCAACCTGATCTCGAAACCGGCGGACTTTCCCGAGGACAATACCGACGGCCGACGCTTCTATACCGACGGGCCGAATGTTCACGAATACTTGCAGCAAATGCACCGCGAAGTGTTCGAAGGCCATGACCTGATCAATGTCGGCGAGATGTCGTCTACCAGTCTCGAACACTGTATTCGTTATTCGCGGCCGGGCTCCAAAGAGCTGTCGATGACCTTCAACTTCCATCACCTGAAAGTCGATTACCCGAACCTGCAAAAGTGGATTCGCGCCGATTTCGACTTCCTCGAGCTCAAGCGCATCCTCTCCGACTGGCAAACCGGCATGCAGGCCGGCGGAGGTTGGAACGCGCTGTTCTGGTGTAATCACGACCAACCTCGGGTGGTCTCGCGGTTTGGTCATGACGGCGAGCACCGTGTGGTGTCGGCGAAGATGCTCGGCACCGCGCTGCATTTTCTCCAGGGCACGCCATTTGTGTATCAGGGCGAAGAGCTGGGTATGACCAATCCGGGTTTCGATCACATCGATCAATATCGAGACGTCGAGACCCTGAACATCTTCCGGCTCAAGCGCGAGGCGGGTGCGAGCGATGCCGACAACATGGCGGCGATCATGCAGAAGTCCCGCGACAACGGCCGTACGCCGATGCATTGGAATACCGGACCGAACGCTGGTTTCAGCACGGCGCAACCCTGGATCGGCGTACCGGCCAACTCGGCGCAGATCAACGTCGCCACTCAACTCGACGACCCGGATTCAGTGCTGCATCACTACCGCCAGTTGATCAATTTGCGGCGTACCGAAGTGCTGATATCCGACGGTGTTTACCGTCAGCTGTTGCCTGAGCACGCGCAAGTTTGGGCTTATGTACGGGAAGGAAGCGGCGAACGGTTGCTGGTATTGAACAACTTTTACGGGACGCCTTGCGAAGTTGAATTGCCGGATGCAGTGATCGCTGAGTTCATGACTCAGCGCTTGGTCATCAGCAACTATGCGGACTGTCCGCAGCGAAATCGACAGGTGTTTTTACGACCGTATGAGTCGTTTGTCTTGCACTTGACTGACCACTGACCCCTCACAAAAAAACACCGTTTCAAAAACACGCAGAACGCTGCGCGGGGGAGTTTTGCGCGCCGATTTTGCTGCTGCACACAATAAAAATAATGGAGTGTTTCTTGAAAACAACAATAAATCGCGGCCTTGCAGCCGCTGGCATTTGCCTGGCGTTGCCACTGACGGCCCATGCGCTGGAGTTCGGCGGTTACCTGCGCAGCGGCGTCGGTACGTCGGTCAACAGTGGTAAACAACAGTGTTTCCAACTGCCCGGAGCACAGACCAAATACCGCCTCGGTAACGAGTGCGAGCAATATGGGGAACTGGAACTTCGTCAGGACTTGTACACGCTGGATGACGGTTCGGTGCTAAGTGTCGATGGCATGGCCTCACTGTATAACCAGTACGACAAGGACCTGACGTTCAATGGCGACAACGGCTCGGTGCGTCTGCCGCAGCTATACGCGCAATGGTCGAACATGCCTGGCCTCAACGGCGGTTCGCTGTGGGCCGGTCGCCGCTATTACAAACGGAACGACATCCACATTTCCGACTTCTACTACTGGAACCAGAGCGCCACCGGCGGCGGCATCGAGGACGTGCTGATCGGAGATCTGAAATACAGCTACGCCTTTTCGCGCAAGGACAACCTGTACCAGAAGGATTACATCAATCGTCACGATTTCAACGTTGCCGGTTTCAACACTAACCCCGGCGGTGAGCTGGAGTTTGGCCTGAGCTACATCGACAAACCCGACAGCCGCGACGCTCATCGTGGCTGGGCGATTACCACCCAGCATGTGCAAAAAGGATTTCTGGGTGGCAAGAACAAACTCGCGTTTCAGTACGGTGAAGGGCCGGGCACCGGGTTGGGCTATACCGGTAACGTGAAACTGGATGACAGCAATAAAAGCTACCGGGTGGTGGAGTTCTTCGACTGGCAGGTGACGCCCCGGTTTGGCGGGCAGGTCGAGGCGGTTTACCAGAAGGATATTCGCCCCGACGGATCAGACCAGAACTGGATTTCCCTGGGCGTTCGGCCGGCCTACGCGATTACCGAGCAGTTCAAACTGGTGACCGAGCTGGGTCACGATCAGGTCGAAGCCACAGGTGGCACGCGCAAGCTGAGCAAGTTCACCTTTGCCCCGACTTGGTCGCCCAAGGGGCCTGAATTCTGGGCGCGGCCCGAAGTGCGCTTGTATTACACCTATGCCAGCTGGAACGAGGCGGCCAAGCGTGCGGCCAATGAACTGGCAGCGGGTTCAGCGTTGTCCGACACCGGAGCCTTCGGCACGGCGCGACACGGTGCGAACGTCGGATTGCAGGTCGAGTACTGGTGGAAATAAGCGATGCTGTCGGAGCGTCGCGCTCCATCGGCACTTCAAAGAACAGAACAGCAGGTGAAGTCATGGCCACACCCCAACAATTGCAGCTTCACGCACCCCTGTCCGGCGTATTGATGCCCTTGGACCTTGTGCCCGATCGAGTTTTTTCCAGCCGGATCATCGGCGATGGGCTATGCATCGATCCGGCTTCAACAACGTTGTGCGCGCCGTTGGCAGGGGTTGTCAGCAATGTGCAGGCCAGTGGGCATGCGGTCAGCATCACCGATGAAAATGGCGTGCAGGTGTTGATGCACATTGGGCTCGACACGGTGAACCTTGCAGGAAAGGGGTTCACGCGGTTGGTGGAGGAGGGGCAGCAGGTTGCCGTCGGGCAGTCGCTGATCGAGTTCGATGCTGATTTTGTTGCGTTGAATGCACGCAGCCTGCTGACCTTGATGCTGGTGGTCAGCGGTGAGCCGTTCACTTGGCTGACGGCGGAAGCCGGGTGGGTAGACAGTGGTCAGCCATTGCTGGGTTTGAATTCTGTCGAGCTGACAACGGATGAGTCTGTGGCTAAAGAGGGCGAGGCGCTGTTCTCCAAACCGGTGACGTTGCCCAACCCGAACGGCTTGCACGCCCGTCCTGCGGCGGTGTTCGCCCAAGCGGCGAAAGGTTTCTCGGCAAGCATTCACCTGCATAAACAGCAGGAGAGTGCGAATGCGAAATCCCTGGTGGCGATCATGGCATTGCAGACCGTTCACGATGATGTTGTGCAAATCAGTGCGGTCGGCCCGGATGCTGAGGAGGCGATCAAGGCACTGGCCGAGCTGCTGACCGCCGGATGCGGCGAGACCGTGCCCGTGACGGCGGATGTTGCCCCGCAGCCCCTGGAGGCATCATCACCCAAGGTGCTGCGTGGGGTATGTGCTTCGGCGGGTTCGGCATTTGGCCAAGTGGTGCAGATCGCCGAGCAGGTCCTTGATGTCAGCGAATGGGGTGAGAGTTCGCGGGTTGAGCGCGATCATCTGTCCGCAGCGTTGACCGAGGCATTTTCAGCGTTGCAGCAGATGCGTGATAACGCCACGGGCGATGCTCAGGCAGAGATCTTCAGGGCGCATCAGGAACTGCTCGAAGACCCGGGTTTGTTGGAGGCGGCTCATGTGCTGATCGACGAAGGCAAAAGCGCCGGATTCGCCTGGCGTGCGGCCACCGGGTCGACGGCAACCTTATTCAAAAGCCTGGGCAATGCGCTGCTGGCCGAACGAGCGGCAGACCTGGCCGATGTCAGTCAGAGAGTGCTCAAGTTGCTACTCGGCGTGCGGGACCGCGAGCTGGAGTTGCCTGAAGGCGCCATTCTGATTGCTGAACAACTGACACCGTCCCAGACCGCCGGGCTCGATACCCGTAAGGTGCTGGGTTTTGCCACGGTCGGCGGTGGCGCCACCAGCCATGTCGCGATCCTGGCGCGGGCGTTTGGTTTGCCGGCGATCTGCGGGTTACCGGTGCAAGTGCTGGCGCTGGTCAACGGTACCCAGGTGTTGCTCGATGCCGATAAGGGGGAGTTGCAGCTCGACCCGGATCTGGCCGCCATTGAAGAACTTCAAGCCAGGCGTGCGCTTGCGCAGCAACGTCAGCACCGTGAATTGGCGCAGGCGTCACTGGCTGCCTGTACTCGCGACGGACATCATGTCGAGGTGACAGCCAACATCGCTTCGCTGGCTGAAGCCGAACAGGCCATGGCGCTGGGAGGCGCGGGTGTGGGTTTGCTGCGTTCGGAGTTTCTATATCTGGATCGCCATCATGCGCCGAGCCAGGACGAGCAGGCCTCCACCTACAGCGCCATCGCCCGAGCTCTCGGGCCTGCGCGTAATCTGGTGGTGCGCACGCTGGATGTTGGTGGTGACAAGCCTTTGGCCTATGTCCCAATGGACAGTGAAACCAACCCCTTTCTAGGCGTGCGCGGGATTCGTCTGTGCCTGGAGCGTCCGCAGCTGTTGCGCGATCAATTCAAGGCAATCCTGAGCTGTGCGGGACTGACGCGTTTGCACATCATGCTGCCGATGGTGACGCAGCTGTCGGAGTTGCGTGTGGCTCGTCAACTGCTCGAAGAGGAGGCGCTGGCCCTGGGCCTCACGGAACTGCCGAAGCTGGGGATCATGATCGAGGTGCCAGCAGCGGCGCTGATGGCTGATCTGTTTGCGCCCGAAGTGGATTTTTTCTCCATCGGCACCAATGACCTGACCCAATACACCTTGGCCATGGACCGCGATCATCCGCGGCTGGCCAGTCAGGCTGACAGTTTTCATCCTGCGGTGCTGCGATTGATCGCCAGCACCGTGAAAGCCGCCCATAGCCACGGCAAGTGGGTGGGCGTGTGCGGCGCCCTGGCCTCCGAAACCCTGGCCACGCCGCTTTTGCTGGGGCTGGGCGTGGATGAGTTGTCGGTGAGCGTGCCGTTGATTCCGGCGGTCAAAGCGGCGGTTCGCACAGTGGACCTGGCGGATTGCCAGGCCATCGCCCAACAGATCCTGGGCCTGGAAAGTGCCGGGCAAGTACGCGAGGTCTTGAGGCTGTATCGCGACGCGACGGTCGAAACTTCACTTGTTATGGAGAACTGAACATGTTCGAGAAAATGCAGCGAGCGTTCTGGAAAGCCTTGACGCCGGATCTGATCGTGGATGAACCGAAGGTGGCTGCGCCATCGGCGCCTGGCCTGGCAGCGAATGTGGTGGCTGCGTTGGGTGGTGTGGATAACCTCAAGTCGCAGCAGCCTGTGGCGCTGACCCGGGTTCGGGTGGAATTGCGCGATGTGGGGCGGATGAATCGACAGGCTTTGAATCTGGCAGGTGTGCCAGGCGTCATGATGCTGGAGGGCGGCGTGGTGCACCTGATCACCGGCCTTCAGCCATAACCGATCCTTCGCCACAGATGATGTGCGTCTCTCGGTCGCCCTTACCGTTTCTCAACCGCAGGTGTATCGTATTCGCCTTTTCCAGGTCCCCGGACCTGTCGCTGATACGTGAGGTAGTTGAGTTCATGTCCTTTACCCGTCGCCAAATCCTCGGTGGCCTGGCCGGTCTTGTTGTCGTTGGCGTCGGTGCGGGGGGCGCGTCGCGTTACTGGCTGGGCAAGATGGCCGACGCCGATGCGGGCCACGACTATGAGCTGATTGCGGCGCCGCTGGACGTCGAACTGGTGGCCGGGCACAAGACCCAAGCCTGGGCGTTCGGCCCATCGGCGCCGGGCACCGAGTTGCGCGTGCGTCAGGGCGAATGGCTGCGGGTGCGGTTCATCAACCACTTGCCGGTGGCGACCACCATTCACTGGCACGGCATCCGCCTGCCGCTGGAGATGGACGGCGTGCCCTACGTTTCGCAGTTGCCGGTGCTGCCGGGTGAATACTTCGACTACAAATTCCGCGTGCCCGATGCCGGCAGCTATTGGTATCACCCGCATGTGAACAGCAGCGAAGAACTGGGCCGAGGCTTGGTGGGGCCGTTGATTGTCGAAGAGCGCGAGCCGACCGGTTTCAAGTACGAGAAAACCTTGAGCCTCAAGAGCTGGCATGTCGACGAGGTGGGCAATTTCGTCGAGTTCAGCATTCCCCGGGAAGCGGCCCGGGGCGGCACGGCGGGGCGTCTGGCGACGATCAACGGTGTGCCGCAGGCGGTCATCGATTTGCCGGCCGGGCAGATCACCCGCGTGCGCCTGCTCAATCTCGATAACACCTTGACCTATCGCCTCAACATTCCCGGTGTCGAGGCGCAGATCTACGCGTTGGACGGCAATCCCGTCGAACCGCGTCCGTTGGGCAAGGAATACTGGCTCGGGCCGGGCATGCGCATTTGCCTGGCAATCAAGGCACCTGCGGCCGGTGAAGAATTATCCCTGCGCAACGGCCCGGTACGTTTGGGCACGTTCCGCTCTGTGGCGAACACCGATGCCCCAACCGAGTGGCCGCCCGCGCTGCCCGCCAACCCGGTGGCCGAGCCGGACCTGGCCAATGCCGAGAAACTCAACTTCAATTTCGAATGGGTCGGCTCGGTTTCGGTGAACGTCGACAACGGCCGGCCGCCGAGCCTGTGGCAGATCAACGGCAAGGCCTGGGACATCACCGACAAGACCTGCGCCGATCGCCCGATTGCCAAGCTCGAGAAGGGCAAAAGCTACATTTTCGAATTGAAGAACATGACTCAGTACCAGCACCCGATTCACCTGCATGGCATGAGCTTCAAGGTCATTGCCTCGAACCGGCACAAGGTCATCCCGTATTTCACCGACACCTATTTGCTGGGCAAGAACGAGCGGGCGCAAGTGGCGCTGGTGGCGGATAACCCAGGGGTGTGGATGTTCCATTGCCATGTGATCGACCACATGGAAACCGGCCTGATGGCCGCGATCGAGGTGGCGTGATGCGTCAGATTCGTCCCGCCGCGATCATCGACCGCAGTCGTGATCGTGACTTCATGCGCGAAGCGCTGGCGCTGGCCGCACAAGGCGCTGCGCTGGGTGAAGTGCCAGTAGGCGCGGTGTTGGTGCAGGACGGTGAAATCATCGGTCGCGGCTTCAATTGCCCGATCAGCGGCAACGACCCGAGCGCGCATGCCGAGATGGTCGCTATCCGCGCAGCGGCACTGGCCGCCAGCAATTACCGTTTACCCGGCAGTACGCTGTACGTGACGCTTGAGCCGTGCAGCATGTGCGCCGGGCTGATCGTGCATTCGCGCATTGCGCGGGTGGTGTACGGCGCGCTGGAGCCCAAGGCGGGGATTGTGCAGAGTCAGGGGCAGTTCTTTACCCAGGGCTTTTTGAATCACCGGGTGTTGTATGAAGGTGGGGTGTTGGCCGAGGAATGCGGGGCGGTGCTCAGTGAATTCTTCAAGGCCCGGCGCGCCAAGCCCGCAGACTAGAGGCGACAATGAAGCAGCCTTCGCGGGCAAGCCTCGCTCCTACGGGGTTGTGTCGTACGCCAATTCCGCGACCGACGCATAACCTGTAGGAGCGAGGCTTGCCCGCGAAGCTTTTACTTACGGGCGACGATCACCGCACGCATCGGCGCCGGCAACCCTTCAATCGTCTTGCTGTGATCCTCGGGATCGAGGAAATCACTCAACGACTGATACTTCATCCACTCCGTCCCGCGCTGTTCCTCGACGGTCGTCACGCTGACATCCACGCACTTCACGTCCGTGAAGCCGGCACGCCGCAACCAGAGCATCAGCGCCGGCACTGATGGCAAAAACCACACGTTACGCATCTGCGCATAACGGTCTTCCGGCACCAGCACCTGTTGCTGATCACCTTCGATCACCAGCGTCTCCAGCACCAGTTCGCCGCCCTTGACCAGGCAGTCCTTCAACGCCAGCAGATGCTCGATCGGTGAGCGGCGGTGGTAGAACACGCCCATGGAAAACACCGTGTCGAAGCCTTCGAGTTCCGGTGGCAGGTCTTCAAAAGGAAACGGCAGGTGCCAGGCATTGGGCTCGGACAAATAGCGCTGAACCGCCTGGAACTGACAGAAGAACAGCCAGTTCGGGTCGACGCCGATCACGCTGTCCGCGCCGGCTCCGAGCATGCGCCACATGTAGTAACCATTGCCGCAGCCGACATCGAGGATGCGTTTGCCCTTCAGGTCCAGATGCGGCGCGACGCGCGACCATTTCCAGTCCGAACGCCATTCGGTGTCGACGTGCACGCCAAACAAATCAAACGGGCCTTTGCGCCACGGCGACAACCCCATCAATGCGGTACGCATTTGCGCGCGGGTCTCAGCGTCGCAATCGGTGTCCAGGGTCAGGTCATTCAGCAGGTCGACTTCACTCGGCCGGATTTTTGGCAAGGCGTCCAGCGCACTCTGCCAGCGCTCGAGGTCGCCATGACCCTTTTCCATTTTCTTGTCGAGTTGCGCCTGCAGGGTGTTGGCCCATTCGGCCAGCGGTGTACCGGCCAGACGGCGGGCGAGAGGGGACAGATCAATCATGGCAAGGCAATCAACGAGGCAAAGTTAAGACACTGGAACCACGGCACGACTTTCGAGAACCCGGCGGCCAGCAGGCGCTCACGGTGTTCTTCGAGGCTGTCGGGCTTCATGACGTTTTCGATGGCGCTGCGCTTCTGGGCGATTTCCAGTTCGCTGTAGCCGTTGGCGCGCTTGAACGCGACGTGCAGGTCGGTGAGCAGCGCGTGTTCTTCTGGGTCGTTGAAGCGCAGTTTCTCCGACAGAATCAGCGCACCACCGGGAAGCAGCGACTGGCGGATGCGACTCAGCAACGCGGTGCGCTGCTCGGGAGCAATGAATTGCAAAGTGAAGTTCAGCGCCACCACTGAGGCTGGCTGAAAGTCGAGGGCGAGGATGTCGCCTTCGATCACTTCCACCGGCAGCAACTCCTGGAACATCGAATCCTGACCGTTGAGGTATTCGCGGCAGCGTTCGACCATCGCCGCCGAGTTATCCACAGCGATGACGCGGCAGCCATCGGTGCGCACGTGACGGCGCAACGCCTGGGTCACGGCGCCGAGGGACGAGCCGAGGTCGTAGAGCACGCTGTTGGGCTGGGCGAATTGCGCGGCGAGCACGCCGAGGTTTTCGACAATGGTCGGATAACCTGGCACCGAGCGCTTGATCATGTCCGGGAACACCCGCACCACGTCCTCGTTAAAGGCGAAGTCGGGCACCTGGGCCAAAGGCTGGGCGAAAAGGCGATCGGGTTCTTTGCTCACGGCGGTTCCAGCGGCGTATGTGGAAAAGGCCGGCATTTTAGCCAACTTGGCGCGGGGATGCGCGGGTTGTCTGATAAAGCGGTGGGCAGGCTTTTAGATATTCGTGTTCAGGGACATTGCTTCGCGAGCAGGCTCGCTCCTACAGGGATTGCGCTGTACCTGTGGGAGTGAGCCTGCTCGCGATGAATTCAGCGCGGTTTCGGACCGAACGCCGAGGCAGTGATACCCCACTGCCCCAACCAATAGCTGAGGATGATCACATAAGGCGCGGCATCGAATGGCGCAACAAACCGGTTGATGCCAATCACGCTGTCCGAAAACACAAACGCCAGCGCACCGCCCGCTGCCAGCAGCGCCGAGCGCTTCGGTACATCGGTGCCTAGGCGAGCCAGTGCCCGCCAAAGCATGGCGCTGATGGCCAGACCGTAGACGATCACCGGGATCAGCAATGGGCCCAGACCATTGGCAATCAAAATCCCCAACAGCACCGCGCCGACGCCCAGCGCGAGGATCAACGGCAGCACCGCCAACCGCCGGCAATCACTCAAATAAGCTTTCAGATAGGCAAGGTGCGCGACCAAAAACGCCCCGAGGCCGAACACAAACAAATCCCCCGGCCACGCGAGCAAGACATCGCCGAGCAGGGAAAAGATCAAGCCCAGGCTGATCCAGCGTCGATATTCGCTGGGCGGTGCATCGTGCAGCCAGCCGAGCAAGGCCAGCACAGGCAACGGTTTGACCAGCAGGCAGAGCAGCGCGGCGTGCACGCTCAGGCCGTAAAGAAAGGTCACCGCGCCCATCAGCGCCAGAATCAGCCAGCCCATGATCAGTTAACCGAGATCGCGCAGTCGAAGGTTTCCACCGCTGGCACTTCCGGCGCCCAGGGTTGTTGCGAAGTCAGGCGCAAGCGCCCCGAACCGGCCGCGAACGCCTGAAAGCGCCAGGTCGACACACCGGCTGCGCCCACGACACCGGCATCTTCCGGGTTTCGATAAACTTCTGGCCCCAGAGCGCGCAATACGCCACCGGCCGAATCCTGGATCGCCCAGCGGTAACCCGTGGTCGGGTTGCTCGGCAGGGACAGGATCAGGTTTTGCCCGTTGTGCAGTTGCACGGGGCATTCGCTTTGTTTTTCCACGGTCACGTTCTGTTTCGGTTGCGTGGCGCACGCGGCCAGCAAGGCGAGGGCGAAGGGGACAAACAGGCGGGTGGGGGACATGGGGGCAGTGGCTCCGGCATTCACGACGAACGGCGAGCATAACTGAAGATGAGACAAAGTGTGACAGCTGCGGAAGTCGGCGCTGTCAGTGCTGACGCCATCGCGAGCAGGCTCGCTCCCACAGGGGATTCGCAGTGGACACGAGATTTGCGAACACCACCAACCACTGTGGGAGCGAGCCTGCTCGCGATAGCAATCGTGCAGCCACTACATGACGATCAGAACAACACCTTCGCCACATCCGCAAACCGCTTGGCGAAATGCACGGTAATCCCCTTCTTTCCGGCAACTCGCCGAAACTGCCGAAATTGTGTTTTGGCAGAATCAATTCAAAGATCTTCTGCCACAGATTTTCAGCTATACCCGCTATGCACTTTTCTGCTTTTTTACGGAGCAACAGCAGAGTCACTTTATGATGATGGGCAAGTCGTGAGTCCAGTTCGACTCATGTGTTTTTCCATGAATGTCTGTATGTGTTTGCATGGCCTTCATTACATAGTCCCCTGGGGTCAGCGCCCAGTTGGGTGTTGCGTTCCAAAAACCACCGCCATCAGGGGTTATGCTGGTTTTGTATGTGCCAATCGGTAATGGGCTTACCTTGATCAGTTCAATGTCGACCCGAGTACTGAAGTGGTATGCATTTCCTTGGATAGTTTGCTCGATCAGAGGAAGTGACTCTCCCTCAAGGGGTTTGGTTATTTCTGGTGGTTCGAGCAGTTTTTTGTAATTCACTTTTTCGCTTGACTCGGATATTTCTTCTGGCCAATGCCGCCCTTGCCTTACACGAACCCAAGCCTGCGCAGGTCTTTTAAACTCTTCTGCTTCTGGTGTAAAACTCCAGGTCCCGTCCTGCTTTACCTCAGTTATGTATTGCCATTTTTTTTCATCCCAATACTGAAAGCTCAATTCAATGAAGGCGCCCGGTTCGCCTACTCCTTCCATTAACAGGTTTTCAACCTCGTCCCTCTCTTTTGGACTCAAGATAGTCGGGGGGGCTAATTGCGTTTTTTCTTCCATGATTGCTCTCACTTTAATGAGGATATGAGCAACCGTTTTATCAGGGCAGGGAAATGAATCCACCTGTCAGAAGTGTCAGCTCCGACAGGTGGTCGTTGTGCAGTGAGGCGATGAATTAAAACAACACCTTCGCCACATCCGCAAAGCGCTTGGCGAAATGCACGGTAATCCCTTCCTTCAGATAATCCGGCAACTCATCAAAACTCCCACGGTTAGGCTCCGGCAGAATCAATTCAAAAATCTTCTGCCGCCGCGCCGCAATCACCTTCTCGCGCACCCCGCCAATCGGCAGAACATGCCCCGTCAGCGTCAGTTCGCCGGTCATGGCCACGCCTTTTTTCGGCGGCTGATTGCGTGCCAGCGAGAGCAGGGCGCTGGCCATGGTCACACCGGCGCTCGGGCCGTCTTTCGGGGTGGCGCCTTCCGGTACGTGCAGGTGGACGAAAGCCTCGTCGAAGAACTTCGGATCCCCGCCAAACGACTTCAGATTCGAACTGACGTAGCTGTAGGCAATTTCCGCTGACTCCTTCATCACGTCGCCCAGTTGTCCGGTGAGTTTGAAGCCACGGTTGAGCGTGTGAATCCGCGTCGCTTCAATCGGCAGTGTCGCGCCGCCCATGCTGGTCCAGGCCAGCCCAGTGATCACGCCGGTACCGGACAGCACTTGCTCGTTGCGGAACACCGGGTGGCCGAGTGAGGCTTCGAGGTCTTTCGGGCCGAGCTTGATCACCGCTTTCGGCTCATCGATCAACTTCATCACCGCCTTGCGCACCAGTTTGCCCAGTTGTTTTTCCAACTGCCGCACCCCGGCTTCACGGGCGTAACCGTCGATCAGCGCCTTCAACGCGGTGTCGCTGATGCTCAGGCTGCCTTTCGACACGCCCGCCTTCTCAAGCTGCTTGGGCCACAGATGACGTTTGGCGATGGCGATTTTTTCTTCGGTGATGTAACCCGACAGGCGAATCACTTCCATCCGGTCGAGCAACGGGCCGGGGATTGAATCGAGGGTGTTGGCGGTGCAGACGAACAGCACTTTCGACAGGTCCAGACGCAGGTCCAGGTAATGGTCGAGGAATTCGACGTTCTGTTCCGGGTCGAGGGTTTCCAGCAGCGCCGAGGCCGGATCGCCCTGGTAGCTCTGGCCCATCTTGTCGATTTCGTCGAGCATGATCACCGGGTTCATCACTTCGACGTCTTTCAACGCTTGCACGAGTTTGCCCGGCATCGCACCAATGTAGGTGCGACGGTGACCCTTGATCTCGGCTTCGTCGCGCATGCCGCCGAGGCTGAAGCGGTAGAACGGCCGGCCCAAGGATTCGGCGATGGATTTGCCGACGCTGGTTTTACCCACGCCTGGCGGGCCGACCAGCAGCACAATGGAGCCGCTGATCTCACCTTTGTAGGCACCCACGGCGAGGAATTCGAGGATGCGGTCCTTGATGTCGTCAAGACCGGCGTGGTGCTTGTCCAGCACCTTGCGGGCGTGCTTGAGGTCGAGTTTGTCCTCGCCATACACGCCCCACGGCACCGAGGTCGCCCAGTCGAGGTAGTTGCGGGTGACCGCGTACTCCGGCGAGCCGGTCTCGAGGATCGACAGCTTGTTCATTTCCTCTTCGATGCGTTTCTGCGCCTGCGTCGACAACACCTTGCCGACCAGGCGCTGTTCGAACTGCTCGATGTCGGCGCTGCGGTCATCCTTGGTCAGACCCAGCTCTTGCTGGATGACTTTTAACTGTTCTTTGAGGAAAAACTCGCGCTGATGCTCGCCGATCTTGCGGTTAACTTCGGCGGAAATTTCTTTTTGCAGCCGCGCAACCTCAACTTCCTTGCGCAGCATCGGCAGGACTTTTTCCATGCGCTTGAGCATCGGCACGCAGTCGAGCACTTCTTGCAGCTCGCTGCCGGTCGCCGAAGTCAGGGCGGCGGCGAAGTCGGTCAGCGGCGACGGATCGTTGGGGCTGAAGCGGTTGAGGTAGTTCTTCAGCTCTTCGCTGTACAGCGGGTTGAGCGGCAGCAGTTCCTTGATCGCGTTGATCAGCGCCATGCCGTAGGCCTTGACCTCGTCGGTCGGCTCGGTCGGCTGGTGCGGGTACTCGACTTCCACCAGGTACGGCGGGCGATGGTGCTTGAGCCAGGTCTTGAGGCGTACGCGGGTCAGGCCCTGGGCGACGAATTGCAGTTTGCCGTTTTCACGACTGGCGTGGTGCACCTTGACCAGCGTGCCGTAGAGCGGCAGGGCCGAGGTGTCGAAATGGCGCGGGTCTTCCTGGGGCGTGTCCATGTAGAACAGGGCCAGGGAGTGATGATCGGATTTGCTCACCAGATCCAGCGTTTCAGCCCACGGTTCTTCATTGACGATCACCGGCAGCACTTGGGCCGGGAAGAACGGGCGGTTGTGGATCGGGATGATGTAGACCTTGTCCGGCAGGTTCTGGCCGGGCAGGGCGAGGCCTTTGCCGGTGGAGTGGTGCGGGGCGTTTTCGGGGTCGGCGTAGTCGCTCGGGTCTTCGGGGAATTCTTGCTGGTCGCTCATGGGGCACCTGCGCAATGGGGTATGGGTCTTAGATGGGGCAGGTGGGGGGTGGTTTCAATGGTCGGGGGTGTTTCGTGATGTGCGTTCAGTTTTCCGACAGCTACGCATCGCTAAGTGCTGGATCCTTCGGCGCCGCAAAGGGTGCGCCAATGAAAAAGCCCGCTGGACCGGTAATGGTCAGCGGGCTTTTTGAGAAACATGGGCGTTACGGGCGGATCTCGATCATCGTGCCGTCCGGCACCAGGCCCCATACCTCGCGCATGTCCATGTTGCGCATGGCGATGCAGCCGTCGGTCCAGTCCAGGGTGTGGAACAGGTTTTCAGGGTTTTCTTCGGTGTCCGGCGTGCCGTGGATCATGATCATGCCGCCGGGCTCGACGCCTTCGCGCCGGGCGCGCGCGGAGTCGCTGATGTTCGGGTAGGAGATGTGCATCGCCAGGTTGAATTTATCGCTGACCTTGCGCCAATCCAGCCAATAGAAACCTTCAGGCGTGCGTTTGTCACCTTCCATCAGTTTCGGCCCCTTGGGGCGTTTGCCCAGGGAGATGCGATAGGTCTTCAGCGGCTTGCCGTCGTTGATCAATTGCAATTGGTGGGCGGACTTGAGAACCAGGACTTTGTCGATGACTTTGCCGTCCAGCGTTTCCGCTACGGAAGCCTGGGAGATAGCGACGAACGACAAGCAAAACAGGGCAAGCAACCAGCGCATTGAAACGATATCCCTAAGAGGTGTCGCGGCTATTTTATTTATAGATGTTTTTTAAGTGATGGCAGGCTGAGCAAGCGGCGGGATCGACTCGGATCGCACGGGGTAGACCTCGGTCCGCCGGTCAGCGAAGAAGCATTCTAAGGTACGGCCCACCGTGCGGAAAGCCAGGTCGGACCACGGGATGTCGGCTTCGTCGAAAAGTGCCACTTCCAGGCTCTCGGGACCGGCGGAAAAATCCAGGTCCACCAGCTCTGCGCGAAAGAACACATGCACCTGACTGATGTGCGGCACATCGATCAATGTATAGATGCTCAAGTTGCGCACCCGCGCGCAGGCTTCTTCGGCGGTCTCGCGAATGGCCGCCTGCTCGATGGTTTCACCGTTCTCCATGAAACCGGCGGGCAGGGTCCAGTAACCGAGCCGTGGCTCGATGGCGCGCCGGCACAGCAACACTTTCGAGCCCCAGGTCGCCACGCAGCCGGCGACGATATTGGGGTTCTGGTAGTGAATCGCCTGACAGCTGTCACAGACAAAACGCAGACGCGAATCGCCTTCGGGAATGCGCTGGGTGACCGGGTTGCCGCACTGACTGCAAAATTTCATGCTTGGGTTCCTGAATGCTGCGCCTATCTTGGCGTGCGGCGGTGTCTGTCGGCAAGTTGTCGTTTAGCGACACTCCGCAGTTCGGGGGGTTGGGCGGTCGGTGTGATTGGTGCATGATGCGAAGTAGCGAATAAATCGAGAAGACTCATGCTGGACGAGCTACTGCATCGAGTAAGCAACCACACCCCACGCACACTGGAAACCGACAAGCGTTTCCCGGAGGCCGCGGTTCTGGTGCCCATCACTCGCAGTGATGAACCGGAACTGGTTCTGACCCTGCGCGCCAGCGGGCTCTCGACCCATGGCGGCGAAGTGGCCTTCCCCGGCGGACGCCGCGACCCGGAAGACCCGGACCTGATTTTCACCGCGCTACGCGAGGCCGAAGAAGAAATCGGCCTGCCGCCGGGGCTGGTCGAAGTGATCGGGCCGTTGAGCCCGCTGATTTCCCTGCACGGCATCAAGGTCACGCCTTATGTCGGCGTGATCCCGGATTTTGTCGAGTACCTGGCCAACGACGCCGAGATCGCTGCGGTGTTCAGCGTTCCCCTGGAATTCTTCCGCAAGGACCCGCGTGAACATACCCATCGCATCGATTACCAGGGCCGCAGCTGGTACGTGCCGAGTTATCGTTATGGCGAATACAAGATCTGGGGTTTGACCGCGATCATGATCGTCGAGTTGATCAACTTGCTCTATGACGCCAAAATCAGCCTGCACCAGCCGCCCAAGAGTTTTATCAACACCTGAAGCCATCGCTCGTATGGCGTGAAGCCGCGGCTGCCTGAGCCTGAGGACAACACGATGAAATACCGCCTGGGCGACGCCCGCGTCGACACCCATCCGCAAAGCTGGGTTGCCCCCAACGCCGTGCTGGTGGGCAAGGTCAAACTGGAAGAGGGCGCCAACGTCTGGTTCAACGCCGTGCTGCGTGGCGATAACGAACTGATCCTGATCGGCAAGAACAGCAACGTCCAGGACGGCACCGTGATGCACACCGACATGGGCTACCCGCTGACCATCGGCACTGGCGTGACCATCGGCCACAACGCCATGCTCCACGGCTGCACCGTCGGTGACTACAGCCTGATCGGTATTAATGCAGTGATCCTCAACGGCGCAAAAATCGGCAAGAACTGCATCATCGGCGCCAACTCGCTGATCGGCGAAGGCAAGGAGATTCCGGACGGTTCGCTGGTCATGGGCTCGCCCGGCAAGGTCGTGCGCGAACTGACCGAGCCGCAGAAAAAAATGCTCGAGGCCAGCGCTGCGCACTATGTGCATAACTCCCAGCGTTATGCCCGCGATCTGGCAGAGCAGGAAGAATGAACACGCCCGAACGTCCGGTGCTATCGCCCTGCGTGAATATCTGTGCGCTGGACGACGATGACATCTGCACCGGGTGCCAGCGCACCGTGGCGGAAATCACGGGCTGGAGCCGGATGGACAACGAAGAGCGGCGCAAGGTGTTGGGGTTGTGCCATGAGCGGGCGAAATCCAGCGGGTTGATCTGGATGTTCGGAGCTAAATCGGATAATTGAGGTGCGCCCTTCGCGGGCAAGCCTCGCTCCTACAGGGTGAGGGTTGAACCACAATTACGTGTTCGACGCAGATCCGTAGGAGCGAGGCTTGCCCGCGAAGGCATCAGCGCTGACACCACAACCTTCTCTGCAGTACTCTGTGCGCCAAATTGACAGGTACTCTCGCGCCCCATGCTCTTCCTGATCGCCTACATCAGCAGCGTCGTGCTGATCAACTACGCCTTTTCCACCGCGCCGCACCTGGACATCATCTGGTCCGCTTGGGGCGGTTTGGTCTTCGTCCTGCGCGACATGGTGCAAACCCGCTTCGGCCACGGTGCAATCGCGGCAATGCTGGCAGCGCTGGTGCTGTCCTATGTCACCTCCGATCCGTCCATCGCCCTGGCCAGCGCCACCGCGTTCGCGGTCTCCGAATGCATCGACTGGCTGGTGTTCAGCATCACCAAACGCCCACTGCATGACCGCCTGTGGATAAGTTCGGCCCTGAGCATTCCCCTCGATACCTTCATCTTCTTCGGCATGATCGACGCGTTCACCCCGGCCGTGATCCTCACCGCCATGGGCTCGAAGTTCGCCGGCGTGACCGCCGTGTGGCTGATCATGGCGTGGCGCTTGCGCAAACTGGCCATCGCCGGCTGAAGCCAAACCCTCAGGTTCATGTAAAATGCCGCGCTTTCTCCCCATGGGAAGCGTGCCAGGCACAGCGACCCTCGATGATCCGCTCCTTTGAGGACCTGAGATGACCCGTATCGGAACTCCATTGTCGCCAACCGCGACCCGCGTATTGATGTGTGGCTGTGGTGAGTTGGGCAAGGAAGTGGTGATCGAGCTGCAACGCCTGGGCGTTGAAGTGATTGCCGTTGACCGTTACGCCAACGCGCCGGCCATGCAAGTCGCTCACCGCAGCCATGTGATCAACATGCTCGACGGCGCTGCCCTGCGTGCCGTGATCGAAGCCGAGAAGCCGCACTTCATCGTGCCGGAAATCGAAGCCATCGCCACCGCGACCCTGGTTGAACTGGAAGCCGAAGGCTTCACCGTGATCCCGACTGCACGCGCTGCGCAACTGACCATGAACCGTGAAGGCATCCGTCGCCTGGCCGCTGAAGAGCTGGACCTGCCGACCTCGCCGTACCACTTTGCCGACACCTTCGAGGATTACAGCAAAGCCGTTCAGGACCTGGGCTTCCCGTGCGTGGTCAAGCCGGTGATGAGTTCGTCGGGCAAGGGCCAGAGCCTGCTGCGCAGCGTCGATGACGTGAAAACCGCGTGGGATTACGCGCAAGAAGGCGGCCGTGCCGGTAAAGGTCGGGTGATCGTCGAGGGCTTCATCGACTTCGATTACGAAATCACCTTGCTGACCGTGCGTCACGTCGGCGGCACCACGTTCTGCGCGCCGGTCGGTCACCGTCAGGAGAAGGGCGACTATCAGGAGTCCTGGCAGCCACAAGCCATGAGCCCGGTTGCCCTGGCGGAATCCGAGCGTGTGGCCAAAGCAGTCACCGAAGCCTTGGGCGGTCGTGGTCTGTTTGGCGTCGAACTGTTCATCAAAGGCGATCAGGTGTGGTTCAGCGAAGTCTCGCCGCGCCCGCACGACACCGGCCTGGTGACCCTGATTTCTCAGGACCTGTCGCAGTTCGCACTGCACGCACGGGCCATTCTGGGGCTGCCGATTCCGTTGATCCGTCAGTTCGCGCCTTCGGCTTCGGCGGTAATTCTGGTGGAAGGGCAGTCGACCCAGACGGCTTTCGCCAATCTCGGCGCGGCATTGAGCGAGCCAGACACGGCGTTGCGTCTGTTCGGCAAGCCTGAAGTGAATGGTCAGCGCCGGATGGGTGTGGCGCTGGCGCGGGATGAGTCGATCGAGGCTGCCCGGGCTAAAGCGACCCGCGCTTCTCAGGCGGTCGTAGTCGAGCTGTAACCGAGGCGCGGCCTTCGCGGGCAAGCCTCGCTCCTACAGGTTATTTGTCGAGCGAACCATTGTCGTTCGACGCGGACCTGTAGGAGCGAGGCTTGCCCGCGAAGCTTTTTCTATCAGGCCACCCGATTCAAATCGTTGTGACGCGTCTCTTTCAGGCACAGCACTGCAATCAAACTCAGCACCGCCGCCCCCGACACATACCCGCCGACATAACTCAAACCACCCATCGCCACCAGCTTCTGCGCAAAGAACGGCGCCGCCGAGGCTCCGACAATGCCGCCCAGGTTGTAGGCCGCTGACGCGCCGGTATAACGCACGTGTGTCGGAAACAGCTCCGGCAGCAGCGCACCCATTGGTGCAAACGTCACGCCCATCAAAAACAGCTCGATGCACAGGAACAGCGCCACGCCCCAGGTCGAACCCTGGGTCAGCAGCGGCTCCATCAAGAACCCGGACAGAATCGCCAGCACGCCGCCGATGATCAGCACCGGTTTGCGCCCGTAACGGTCACTGGCCCAGGCCGACAATGGTGTCGCGGCGGCCATGAACAGCACCGCAAAACACAGCAGCGCGAGGAAGGTTTCGCGGGTGTAGCCCAGCGTCGACACGCCATAACTCAGTGAAAACACCGTCGAGATGTAGAACAGTGCGTAGCACACCACCATCGAGCCGGCGCCCAGCAGCATCGGCGCCCAATACTGGCTGAACAGCTCGACCAGCGGGATCTTCACTCGCTCCTGACGGGCCATGGCATTGGCGAACACCGGGGTTTCGTGCAGCTTGAGGCGCACGTACAGGCCGACCATCACCAGTGCGGCGCTGAGCAGGAACGGGATCCGCCAGCCCCACGAACGGAACTGTTCGTCGTTCAGTGTCATTGCCAGCGTCAAAAACAGCCCGTTGGCCGCGAGAAAGCCAATCGACGGGCCAAGCTGCGGGAACATGCCGAACCAGGCGCGCTTGCCCTTGGGCGCGTTTTCCGTCGCCAGCAATGCCGCGCCGCCCCATTCGCCACCCAGGCCCAAACCCTGGCCGAAGCGCAGCACGCAGAGCAGGATCGGCGCCCAGGCCCCGATGCTGTCGTAACCCGGCAGCACGCCGATCAGCGTGGTGCACACGCCCATCAGCAGCAAGGAGGCGACCAGGGTCGATTTGCGCCCGATGCGGTCACCGAAGTGGCCGAACAGTGCCGAGCCCAGTGGCCTGGCGAGGAACGCGATGCCGAACGTGAGAAACGCCGAGAGCATCTGGGCCGTGCCGGAGGTCTGCGGAAAAAACACCGGACCGATCACCAGCGCGGCGGCAGTGGCGTACACGTAGAAGTCGTAGAACTCGATGGCGGTGCCGATGAAACTCGCGGTCGCCACGCGGGTGGCGGAGTTCGTCGGTTGCGCAGGCGTGGTTTCGGTATAGGTCGTGCTGGTAGTCATGCGGTAATCCCTGACAGTCATGTGCCCCAGTGGAGCGAATTATTATGGTCGAACACCCAGGGATGTGGGTTTGATGCGGGGGTGCGGGTAGCACGGGGGTGGGGCGGGGCTTGGGTAAGCGGGCTCGATTATGCCACGGTCTGACGACACAGTACTGTAGGAGCCAGGCTTGCCGGCGAAGGCGTACTTGAGAGCGTCTTCGCCGGCAAGCCTGGCTCCTACAAAGAATGAGTTGTGTCAGACAGTTGTGGGTGTCGCAGCCGTGTGCCAGATCAACACGCGGGTCACGCGGTTGTCTTCGGTCTCCAGAATCTCCAGCCGATAACGCCCGATCTTCAGGCACACCGCACTGTCCGGAATGGTCTCCAGCGCTTCGGTCACCAGCCCGTTAAGGGTTTTCGGGCCATCGCTGGGCAAATGCCAGCCGAGGCTTTTGTTCAGGTCGCGAATCGACGCCGCACCGTCGATCACCAGGCGTCCATCAGCCTGCGGATGGATGTGCGGGTTGTCCAGGCTGTGCTGACTTTCGAATTCGCCGACGATTTCTTCGAGTATGTCTTCCAGCGTGACGATGCCGAGCACTTCGCCATACTCGTCGACCACCATGCCCAGGCGCCGCTGCTGTTTGTGGAAGTTCAGCAGTTGCAGCTGCAACGGTGTGCTTTCCGGTACGAAATACGGGTCGTGACACGCGGCCAGCAGCGCTTCGCGAGTGAGGTTTCCGTCGGGCAGCAGATGGCGAATCTGCCGGGTGTTGAGCACCGCCTCGACCTGGTTGATGTCACTGTGGAACACCGGCAGGCGCGTGCGCCGGTTGGCCCGAAGCTGTTCGAGGATTTCTTCGATGGAGTCGTCGAGGTTGATCCCGTCGACATCGCTGCGCGGCACCAGAATGTCGTTGACCGTGATGTTGTCCAGCGCGTGGATGCCGGACACCGCGTGCGGACGGCAAACCGGTTGTTGGTCGTCGTGACGATCCTTCGGCGTCTCGTCCTCGCTCTGCTGCACCACTTTGGCCTTGCGGGCAAACGGCCGCATCAGCAACTGGCTGATGCCATTGAGCAGCCAGGCGGCCGGGTAGATGATTTTCAGCGGCGCGCGGAGCAGGGTGTTGCCCAGCGCCAGGACCGCGTCGGGATAGCGGGCGGCGAGGGTGCGCGGCAGGTAGTCGGCAAACACCAGCAGAATCGCGCCGGCCCCCAGGCACGCGGCCCATGGACCGTTTTCAGCCCAGGTGAAAATCGCCAGCAAGGTGCTGATGACCACTACCAGCGCGCGGCACAGGGTGTTGCAGAGAATCAGGCTGTTGAGCGGAAAACTCAGCTTTGCCACCGGTTTGTCGCTTGCACGCGAGGCGGTGCGCTGGGCCAGCAAGTGCTGGTGTGCCGCTTCAATGGCGGTGAACAGCCCCGACCATAAAATCAGCAGGGCCACTACGGCGAGCATCGGCCCTATGGGCAAGTCGTCCATTTATGCCGCCCGTCAGATGTGCAGGATGTATTCACGGACCAGCTTGCTGCCGAAATACGCGAGCATCAACAGGCAGAAACCGGCTAGGGTCCAGCGAATGGCCTTGTGTCCGCGCCAGCCGAGGCGGTTGCGGCCCCAGAGCAGCACGCTGAAGACGATCCAGGCCAGGCACGCCAGCAAGGTTTTGTGCACCAGGTGCTGGGCGAACAGATTGTCGACGAACAGCCAGCCAGAGATCAGCGACAGTGACAGCAAGGTCCAGCCGGCCCACAGGAAACTGAACAGCAGGCTTTCCATGGTTTGCAGCGGCGGGAAGTTCTTGATCAGTCCGGACGGGTGCTTGTGCTTGAGCTGATGGTCCTGAACCAGCAGCAGCAAGGCCTGGAACACCGCGATGGTGAACATGCCGTAGGCCAGGATCGACAACAGGATATGCGCGAGGATGCCCGGCTCTTCGTCGATGATCTGCACCGTGCCGGCCGGGGCGAACTGTGCCAGCAGCACGGTGGCGGCGCCCAGCGGCAACAACAATATCAGCAGGTTTTCCACCGGGATCCGCGAGCAGGCCAGCAGCGTCAGGGCAATGACCGCCGCGGCGATCAGGCTGGCGGCGCTGAAAAAGTCCAGGCCCAGGCCAATCGGTGTCAGCAGATGGGTGAACAGGCTGGCGCTGTGAGCCAGCACGGCGAGCACGCCGAGCGTGACCAGCAGGCGTTTGTTCGCCTTGGCGCCGGTGGCCAGGCGAGAGCCCTGATAAATGGTCGCAGCGGCATATAAGCAGGCGGCGGCGAGGGTGGTAAGCAAACTGGGTGACAAGGGGAGCATAAATCCTGTTAGGCAAGCCCGAAAGGCGCTGAGTTTGGCATAGAACCCACACACCACGAAAGTGCGAGGTGTCCGCCAGTCGCAGTCTTCGCTATAATCCGCGACCTGCCCACGCCGCAGGCTCGCCGAGCACATGTTGATTCCGGTCTGGGCCGCCATTATCCCGGTCTACACAGGGCCTGAAAGGATCGCGCAATGTTTGAAAACTTAACCGACCGTCTCTCGCAGACGCTGCGCCATGTCACCGGCAAGGCCAAACTGACCGAGGACAACATCAAAGACACCCTGCGCGAAGTGCGCATGGCGTTGCTCGAAGCCGACGTCGCCTTGCCGGTGGTGAAGGATTTCGTCAATTCGGTCAAGGAACGCGCCGTCGGCACCGAGGTGTCGCGTAGCCTGACGCCGGGCCAGGCCTTCGTGAAGATCGTCCAGGCCGAACTCGAAAGCCTGATGGGTGCGGCCAACGAAGACCTGAACCTGAGCGCCGTTCCGCCCGCCGTCGTATTGATGGCCGGTTTGCAGGGTGCCGGTAAAACCACCACCGCCGGTAAACTTGCGCGCTTCCTTAAAGAGCGCAAGAAGAAGTCGGTAATGGTCGTGTCCGCGGACGTTTACCGTCCTGCGGCGATCAAGCAGCTGGAAACCCTGGCCAACGACATCGGCGTGACGTTCTTCCCGTCCGACCTGAGCCAGAAGCCGGTCGACATCGCGCAAGCGGCTATTAAAGAAGCAAAACTGAAATTCATCGACGTGGTCATCGTCGATACCGCCGGTCGTCTGCACATCGACGAAGAGATGATGGGCGAGATCAAGGCGTTGCACGCCGCGATCAACCCGGTCGAAACGCTGTTCGTGGTCGACGCCATGACCGGCCAGGATGCCGCCAACACGGCCAAGGCCTTTGGCGATGCACTGCCGCTGACCGGTGTGATCCTGACCAAGGTCGACGGCGACGCCCGTGGCGGTGCCGCACTGTCCGTTCGTGCCATCACCGGCAAGCCGATCAAGTTCATCGGTATGGGCGAGAAGACCGAAGCCCTTGAGCCGTTCCACCCGGAGCGTATCGCTTCGCGGATCCTCGGCATGGGCGACGTGCTCAGCCTGATCGAACAGGCTGAAGCGACGCTCGACAAAGACAAGGCCGACAAGCTGGCCAAAAAGCTGAAGAAGGGCAAGGGCTTCGACCTCGAAGACTTCCGCGATCAGCTTCAACAGATGAAGAACATGGGCGGCCTCGGTGGCCTCATGGACAAACTGCCGAACATCGGCGGTGTGAACCTGGCGCAAATGGGCAATGCCCAGGGCGCGGCTGAGAAGCAATTCAAGCAGATGGAAGCCATCATCAATTCCATGACCCCGGCCGAGCGCCGCGACCCTGAGCTGATCAGCGGTTCGCGCAAACGCCGGATCGCCATGGGTTCCGGCACCCAGGTGCAGGACATCGGTCGCTTGATCAAGCAGCACAAGCAGATGCAGAAGATGATGAAGAAATTCTCCGCGAAAGGCGGAATGGCCAAAATGATGCGCGGCATGGGCGGTATGTTGCCCGGCGGCGGCATGCCGAAAATGTAAAGAATTCGCGCCGGCATTCATGTCGGCGCTAACCCACACGGACGTGGGATACACAGCAAACCCGCACTTGGCGGGAGCTGACTGGCCGTTTTCAACGACGGCTCTATAGCAAATCTGGATGGCGTCCGATAGGCCGCCGGAAAAAGACATTTGCAAAAGTCCGGATATTCCTTAGAATATGCGGCCTTTCGGGCACCTATGCCCGCTGTGCCTTTAGATTTGCAGCACCGACTACAGGAACGATGTTCACATGCTAACAATCCGTCTTGCCCTTGGCGGCTCCAAAAAGCGCCCGTTTTACCACTTGACCGTAACCGACAGCCGCAACCCGCGCGACGGTTCGCACAAGGAACAGGTTGGTTTCTTCAACCCTGTTGCTCGTGGTCAAGAAGTCCGTCTGTCCGTGAACCAAGAGCGCGTAGCCTACTGGCTGAGCGTTGGTGCACAACCTTCTGAGCGTGTTGCTCAGTTGTTGAAGGACGCTGCTAAGGCTGCGGCCTGAGCAATATGAACGCGACGCCAGCCATTGCTGATGATTTGATCGTTATCGGCAAGATTTATTCTGTTCATGGCGTTCGCGGCGAAGTGAAGGTGTATTCCTTTACTGATCCGACTGAAAACCTGTTGCAGTACAAAACCTGGACGCTCAAGCGCGAAGGCAATGTGAAACAGGTCGAGCTGGTCAGCGGACGCGGGAGCGACAAGTTCCTGGTCGCAAAGCTCAAGGGTCTTGATGATCGTGAAGAAGCTCGTCTTCTGGCCGGTTATGAGATCTGCGTGCCGCGCAACCTGTTCCCTGAATTGACCGACGGCGAGTACTACTGGTACCAGCTGGAAGGTCTGAAGGTTATTGATCACCTTGGGCAATTGCTCGGGAAAATCGATCATCTTCTGGAAACCGGCGCCAATGATGTAATGGTGGTCAAGCCTTGCGCTGGCAGCCTGGATGATCGCGAACGCCTGTTGCCCTATACGGAGCAATGCGTGTTGGCTGTCGACCTTGCCGCAGGCGAGATGAAGGTGGATTGGGACGCGGACTTCTAAGCGTGGCTAACTTGCGCGTAGAAGTGATCAGTTTGTTTCCCGAGATGTTCTCCGCCATCAGCGAGTACGGCATCACCAGTCGGGCGGTGAAACAGGGGCTCTTGCAGCTCACCTGTTGGAATCCGCGAGACTACACGACGGATCGACATCACACTGTGGACGATCGCCCATTTGGCGGTGGCCCGGGCATGGTGATGAAGATCAAGCCCCTGGAAGATGCTCTGGTTCAGGCCAAGGCAGCAGCCGGGGAGGCGGCGAAGGTGATTTACCTGTCCCCCCAAGGCCGTCAACTGACTCAGTCGGCGGTACGCGAGTTGGCGAATCTGGATGCATTGATCCTGATTGCCGGCCGCTATGAAGGCATTGACGAGCGTTTTATTGATGCTCATGTCGATGAAGAGTGGTCGATTGGCGACTATGTACTGTCTGGCGGCGAGCTGCCGGCGATGGTCCTGATCGATGCGGTTACACGACTGCTGCCTGGAGCTTTAGGGCATGCGGACTCCGCCGAGGAAGATTCCTTTACGGATGGTTTGCTGGATTGCCCGCACTACACCCGACCGGAGGTGTATGCGGATCAGCGTGTTCCCGACGTATTGCTAAGTGGCAATCACGCGCACATCCGGCGTTGGCGTTTACAGCAGTCCCTTGGTAGGACCTTTGAACGACGCGCCGATCTTCTGGAAAGCCGCTCGCTTTCTGGAGAAGAGAAGAAGCTGCTCGAGGAATACATCCGCGAGCGGGACGATAGTTAACAACGTATCGATGGTAAGTCCGTTGATTTACCTTAGGAGCACAGCATGACTAACAAAATCATCCTTGCACTCGAAGCAGAGCAGATGACCAAAGAGATCCCTACCTTTGCCCCGGGCGACACCATTGTCGTTCAGGTGAAAGTGAAGGAAGGCGACCGTTCGCGTCTGCAAGCGTTCGAAGGTGTTGTTATCGCCAAGCGTAACCGCGGCGTAAACAGTGCTTTCACCGTTCGTAAAATCTCCAACGGTGTTGGCGTAGAGCGTACTTTCCAGACCTACAGCCCGCAAATCGACAGCATGGCCGTTAAACGTCGCGGTGACGTACGTAAAGCCAAGCTGTACTACCTGCGTGACCTGTCCGGTAAAGCAGCTCGCATCAAGGAAAAACTGGCTTAAGTCCAGCTTCCGATGCAGAAAAAAGCAGCCTACGGGCTGCTTTTTTGTTGCCCGCCATTTAACCCGGAATTTCGTTTCAGGCTGTAGACCCATGACCGCTCGTGAGCAAGAAATCGAACGCCGCACCGAACTCTCGGTGAGCCGCGTGACCAAGGCGGTTTTCCCGTCGACCACCAACCACCACAACACCCTGTTCGGCGGCACTGCGCTGGCCTGGATGGATGAAGTGTCATTCATCACCGCCACCCGCTTTTGCCGGCTACCGCTGGTGACCGTTTCCACGGACCGCATCGACTTCAATCATGCAATCCCTGCCGGCTCCATCGTTGAACTGGTCGGGCGGGTGATCAAGGTCGGCAACACCAGCCTCAAGGTTGAGGTTGAAGTGTTTGTCGAAAGCATGAGCTGTGATGGTCGCGAGAAGGCGATTCATGGGCAGTTCAGCTTTGTGGCGATTGATGAAGACAAGCGGCCGGTGCCGGTGTTGCCTGGGTTTGCCGCCTGACGCGGGACCGAGGTGCGGCCTTCGCGGGCAAGCCTCGCTCCTACAAGGGTTCCTTACATACCTGTAGGAGCGAGGCTTGCCCGCGAATCGATCTATCAAGCGCCGCTGGCCTGCGGTTGAATCAACGCCAACAACGTCCACCCCGCCGAAGGCTTCAACGGACTGTCCGGCGTCGCCACATGCACCCATCCGCTGTCATCGCGAGCGAACAGCAATGTCGCACGTTCCCCATGCAGCGCCCGGTAATCCTCCCAGCCAAAACCCTCCGTCAGAGTTGTGCTGTACAGCTCGGCACCCTGGTGCAGCAGATTAGCCAGTTTGTTGTAGGTCAGTTCCTCATTGCCCAGCAAACGCCCGCGATGTTCATGGCTGGCGCGGTGCTTGTCAGTGCGGTGGCTTTCCTGGCCACTGGCGAGACCAAAAAGTCGCTGATGGCCGAAATCGTGTCGAAAACGCATCGACGCCAACGCATTCAATTCGCCGGACGGCGACAATGTCAGCAAATGCCCAAGCCCGACCAGATCCAGATGAGCATCGGCATGCTGCGACGCCGGGTTACCAAAGTACGTCGGCAAACCGTCCATGCGCGCCGCGCGAATATTCTCCCAGCTCGAATCCGTCAGCAGCACTCGACAGCCCACTTGTTGCAGGGCTTTGCCCAAGGTACGTGCCGGGGCGTTGGCGCCGACGATCAGAAAGCCGCTGGGCGCCGGTTCGGCGACTTTCAGCAAGCGCGCCAATGGCCGGGCCGTGGCACTTTGCAGCACCACCGTGCCGATGATCACCGCAAACGTCAGAGGCACCAGCAGCAACGCGCCTTCGAGTCCGGCCTCATTCAGGCGAACGGCGAAAATCGCCGAAACCGCCGCCGCCACGATTCCGCGAGGTGCGATCCATGACAGCAGTGCCCGCTCGCGCCAGCTCAAACTCGAGCCTGCCGTGGAGAGCATCACGTTTAATGGTCGTGCAATGAACTGAATGATCAGCAACAGAATCAGCACCAGCGGCCCGAGGCCGATCAAGGCGTTCAAATCGAGTCGCGCCGCCAGCAAAATGAACAGCCCGGAGATCAGCAGCACGCTGAGGTTCTCCTTGAAGTGCAAGATGTCCCGCACATCCACGTCCTTCATGTTGGCCAGCCAGATCCCCATCAAGGTCACGGCCAGCAAACCGGATTCGTGCATGACTTGATTGGCAGTAATGAAAATCCCCAAGACCGCTGCCAGCGCCGCCAGGTTGTGCAGGTATTCCGGCAGCCATTGGCGCCGAATGATCGTGCCAAGCACCCAGCCGCCGGCAATCCCGAATGCGGTGCCGCACAGAATCACTCCGCCGAAGGTCAGCAGGCTTTGGCTCAAGCCGTCATCTGACGTACGGGCGATGATGAAGCTGTAGACCACCACGGCGAGGAGGGCGCCGATCGGGTCGATGACGATGCCTTCCCAGCGCAGGATGTTGGCAATCGAGGCTTTGGGGCGTACCACGCGCAGCATCGGTACGATGACCGTGGGCCCGGTGACCAGCGTCAGGCTGCCGAAAAGTATCGCGAGCAACCAGTCGAAACCCAACAGCCAATGCGTGGCGACAGCAATCACGACCCAGGTCGAGATCGCGCCAATCGTCACCAGCCGGCGTACGACGCTGCCGATTTCGCGCCATTCCGACAGGTGCAGCGTCAGGCTGCCTTCAAACAGAATCAGCGCCACCGCCAGCGACACCAGTGGCATTAGCAATGGGCCGAACATTTCCTGTGGGTCGAGCCAGCCCAGGATCGGGCCGACCAGAATGCCGCTCAGCAACAGAAACAGGATCGCCGGCAATTTCAGTCGCCACGCCAGCCACTGACACCCCAGTGCCGCCGCACCAATACCGCCAAAAGCCAACAGAATCTGTTGCTCGTTCATTGAGTCTTCCTGTTCCTTGAAGTAGCGGGCTATGAAAGACTAGCGGTGGTTTTTACTGTTCACCTTTTTTTCGCGCGCAGTCTCAAGACTGCATGTTTCGAGTGCCCATGCCTGCCATCGATCATCCACTGATAGACCAATTCCTCGACGCGTTATGGCTGGAGAAAGGCCTTTCCGACAACACTCGCGATGCCTATCGCAGTGACCTGGCCTTGTTCAATGGCTGGCTGCAGGAGAAGGGGCTGGAGTTGATCAACGCCGGTCGCGAGTTGATCCTCGATCACCTGGCCTGGCGCCTGGAACAGAACTACAAACCCCGTTCCACTGCGCGATTTCTCTCGGGTGTGCGTGGCTTTTATCGCTATCTGTTGCGGGAAAAGTTGATCGCGGTCGATCCGACGTTACGCGTCGATATGCCTCAACTCGGTAGGCCGTTGCCGAAGTCCTTGTCGGAAGCCGATGTGGAAGCACTGCTGAAAGCGCCGGACCTGAGTGAAGCGATAGGCCAGCGTGACCGCGCCATGCTCGAAGTGCTGTACGCCTGCGGTTTGCGGGTGACGGAACTGATCAGCCTGACGCTGGAGCAGGTCAACCTGCGCCAGGGCGTGCTGCGGGTGATGGGCAAGGGCAGCAAGGAGCGGCTGGTGCCGATGGGCGAGGAGGCGATTGTTTGGGTCGAGCGTTACATGCGCGACGCCCGTGGCGAGCTGCTCGGCGGGCGTCCCAGTGATGTGCTGTTCCCCAGTCAGCGTGGCGAGCAGATGACGCGCCAGACCTTCTGGCACCGGATCAAGCATCAGGCCAAGGTCGCCGGGATCGGCAAGTCGCTGTCGCCGCACACCTTGCGCCATGCCTTCGCCACGCACCTGCTCAACCACGGCGCGGATTTGCGAGTGGTACAGATGCTGCTCGGCCATAGCGATCTGTCGACCACTCAGATCTACACCCACGTCGCCCGGGCACGCCTGCAGGACCTGCATGCCAAACACCACCCGCGCGGATGATCACATTCCCTGCTGCGCGATCCCTGTAGGAGCGAAGCTTGCTCGCGAAAGAGGTCCGGACAACACGTTCATCCAGACAGCATGCGTTATCGTTGACCTCCTTCGCGAGCAAGCTTCGCTCCTACAGGGATCGCGGTGTTGTCTTGTCACCCCACATTCGGCCACACAGCCCTTATGTGGTAGGCTTTGTCGGTTTGTACGATGGGCGGTTATGACCCGGTGTTTCGGCACGGGCGTTCTGGTCGTCCCATTTGTCCGCCTTCAGGAGTTCTCATGCGTCTGACCCAGATTTTCGCCGCCGCAGCCATTGCGTTGGTCAGCACCCTTGCCGTCGCCGATGACGCGGCCGACAAAGCCATTCGTAAAAGCCTGGAAACCCTCCAGCTCGAAGTGCCGGTAGAAAGCATTTCCGCCAGTCCGCTGCCGGGCCTGTATGAAGTCAAACTGCAGGGCAGCCGCGTGCTGTACGCCAGTGCCGACGGCCAATACGTGGTTCAGGGCTACATGTTTCAGCTCAAGGACGGCAAGCCGGTCAACCTGACCGAAAAAGCCGAACGCCTGGGCATTTCCAAGCTGGTCAACGCCATTCCTGTTGCGGAAACCGTGGTCTACCCGGCCATCGGCGAAACCAAATCGCACATCACCGTGTTTACCGACACCACCTGCCCGTACTGCCACAAGCTGCATGCCGAAGTGCCTGAGCTGAACAAGCGCGGCATCGAAGTGCGCTACGTCGCTTTCCCGCGCCAGGGCCTGGGCTCGCCGGGTGACGAACAGCTGCAAGCGGTCTGGTGCTCGAAAGACAAGAAAGCGGCCATGGACAAAATGGTCGACGGCAAGGAAATCAAGGCCGCCAAGTGCGATAACCCGGTTTCCAAACAGTTCGCCCTCGGTCAGTCGATTGGCGTGAACGGCACACCGGCCATCGTTTTGGCCGACGGTCAGGTCATTCCGGGCTACCAGCCTGCGCCACAAGTCGCCAAACTGGCGCTGGGCGCGAAGTAAATTCGCATCGTCACGGCCAGCCTTTGACGATCATGGTCCGGCGGCAACATTTGCCGGGCCATTAATAGAGAGCCGCGAGCATGCGGCTGTTTTCACGGCCGGCCTTGAGTCGGCCGTTTTATGGGGAGTTCACAGTGAAACCGGTCAAAGTAGGCATCTGTGGGTTAGGGACCGTCGGTGGCGGTACCTTCAACGTACTTCAGCGCAACGCCGAGGAAATTGCTCGTCGTGCCGGGCGTGGAATCGAAGTGGCACAAATTGCCATTCGCACGCCAAAGCCTCAGTTCCAAACGACCGGTATTGCGATTACCAACGATGTCTTCGAAGTGGCCACGAACCCTGAGATCGACATCGTTATAGAGCTGATGGGCGGCTACACCGTTGCCCGCGAGCTGGTACTCAAGGCCATCGAGAATGGCAAGCATGTGGTCACCGCGAACAAGGCGCTTATCGCCGTTCACGGTAATGAAATTTTCGCCAAGGCTCGCGAGAAGGGCGTGATCGTTGCGTTCGAAGCGGCCGTGGCCGGTGGCATTCCGGTGATCAAGGCGATCCGTGAAGGCCTGTCCGCCAACCGGATCAACTGGGTCGCCGGCATCATCAACGGCACCGGCAACTTCATCCTCACCGAGATGCGCGAGAAGGGTCGCACCTTCGAAGACGTTCTCGCCGAGGCGCAGGCCCTGGGTTACGCCGAAGCCGATCCGACCTTCGACGTTGAAGGCATCGACGCGGCCCACAAGCTGACGATCCTGGCCTCCATCGCGTTCGGCATTCCGCTGCAATTCGACAAGGCCTACACCGAAGGCATCACCAAGCTGACCACGGCTGACGTGAACTACGCCGAAGCGCTGGGCTATCGCATCAAGCACCTGGGCGTCGCTCGCAGCACGGCGGCTGGCATCGAGTTGCGCGTGCACCCGACGCTGATCCCGGCCGATCGCCTGATCGCCAACGTCAACGGCGTGATGAACGCAGTGATGGTCAACGGTGACGCAGCCGGTTCGACCCTGTTCTACGGTGCCGGTGCCGGCATGGAGCCGACCGCTTCGTCGGTGATCGCCGACCTGGTGGACGTGGTTCGCGCCATGACTTCCGATCCGGAAAACCGCGTGCCGCACCTGGCCTTCCAGCCGGATTCGCTGTCGGCGCATCCGATCCTGCCGATCGAAGCCTGCGAAAGCGCCTACTACCTGCGCATTCAGGCCAAGGACCATCCGGGCGTGCTGGCTCAGGTTGCGAGCATCCTGTCGGAGCGCGGCATCAACATCGAATCGATCATGCAGAAAGAAGTCGAAGAGCATGACGGCCTGGTGCCGATGATCCTGCTGACCCACCGTGTGCTGGAACAGCACATGAACGACGCGATTGCCGCTCTCGAAGCCCTCACGGGTGTGGTCGGTCCGGTTGTACGGATCCGCGTCGAGCACCTGAACTAAGCCGTTATCGTTCACCGGGCCTGCGTGCGGGCCCGGGTTTGCGAACACTGTCCATTGGAGTCAGTCATGCGTTATATCAGCACCCGCGGCCAGGCACCGGCCCTGAATTTCGAAGACGTCCTGCTGGCCGGTCTGGCCACTGACGGCGGTCTGTACGTCCCGGAAAACCTGCCACGTTTCACCCAGGAAGAAATCGCTTCCTGGGCCGGCCTGCCGTATCACGAGCTGGCCTTCCGGGTGATGCGCCCGTTCGTCACCGGCAGTATTCCTGATGCCGATTTCAAAAAAATTCTTGAAGAAACCTATGGCGTGTTCTCGCACAACGCCGTGGCACCGTTGCGTCAACTGAACGGCAATGAGTGGGTGCTGGAGCTGTTCCACGGCCCGACCCTGGCGTTCAAGGACTTCGCCCTGCAACTGCTCGGTCGCCTGCTTGATTACGTGCTGGAAAAACGCGGTGAGCGCGTGGTGATCGTCGGCGCCACATCCGGTGATACCGGTTCGGCCGCCATCGAAGGCTGCAAGCACTGCGAAAACGTCGACATCTTCATCCTGCACCCGCACAACCGTGTATCTGAAGTGCAGCGTCGGCAGATGACCACGATCTTCGGCGAGAACATCCACAACATTGCCATCGAAGGCAACTTCGATGACTGCCAGGAAATGGTCAAGGCGAGCTTTGCCGACCAAAGCTTCCTCAAGGGCACGCGTCTGGTGGCGGTGAACTCGATCAACTGGGCGCGGATCATGGCCCAGATCGTCTACTACTTCCACGCAGCCCTACAGTTGGGTGGCCCGGCGCGTTCGGTGTCGTTCTCGGTGCCGACCGGCAACTTCGGCGACATCTTCGCCGGTTACCTGGCGCGTAACATGGGCCTGCCGATCAATCAGTTGATCGTCGCCACCAACCGCAACGACATCCTGCACCGCTTCATGAGTGGCAATCAGTACGTCAAGGAAACCCTGCACGCCACGTTGTCGCCGTCGATGGACATCATGGTGTCGTCGAACTTCGAGCGTCTGCTGTTCGACCTGCACGGTCGCAACGGCGCGGCGATTGCCGGGTTGATGGATTCGTTCAAGCAGGGCGGCGGTTTCAGCGTTGAACAGGAGCGTTGGACCGAAGCGCGCAAGCTGTTTGATTCGCTGGCTGTGGATGATGCGCAAACTTGCGAAACGATTGCTGAGGTTTACGAGCAGACGGGTGAGTTGCTGGATCCGCACACGGCTATCGGTGTGAAGGCTGCGCGTGAATGCCGTCGTAGTCTGGATATTCCGATGGTTATTCTCGGGACTGCCCATCCGGTTAAATTCCCGGATGCGGTTGAGAAGGCGGGTGTGGGTAAAGCGCTGGAGTTGCCTGTTCACCTTGCCGATTTGTTTGAGCGGGATGAGCGTTGCACGGTGTTGCCGAATGACCTTAAGGCTGTACAGGCTTTTGTCAGTCAGCATGGGAATCGTGGCAAGCCGTTGTAATCGGTTGGGGGCATATCCGTTGCTGCGGTAATGGCGGCTATTGGTTTCGCTTTTACAGCGAGTCACTTTCGAAAAGCGCGAAAGTAACCAAAGCGCTTTTGCCCCTTTCGTTCGGTGCCTCGCCTAGGCTCGGCATGCCCTCGCTCCGGTCCTGCTCCGTGGGCCCGCCGCCATCGGCCATCCATGGCCGGGGGCGGCTAACCCGGCATCCATGCCGGGTTGCCCACTGCGCAGAACCTCCACTCGGCCTCTCGAGGGGGCGACTACCGCCACAGCCGCCGAGGCGGCCTGAAAGCCGACCTGGCTCTCTGTTCGAACGCGTTGTTCTTCCCGGCTGCGCTCACCACTCCGAATCTGTACACCGCCCCCCTGTAGGAGCCGGCTTGCTGGCGATAGCGTCCATCCAGTCAATCAACAGGTGACGGATCCACCGCTATCGCCAGCAAGCCGGCTCCTACAGTTGATCGTGTACATTCAGAAACCTATGCATTTCCCCTGTAGGAGCCAGCTTGCTGGCGATGGGCGTCAACGATAACGCGAGCTGTCTGAATGAGCGTGTTGTCCGGTCGTTTTTCGCGGGCAAGCCTCGCTCCTACAGGGAATCGCGTTTGCTTTTGATTTCCACCACTCATTAGGCCGAGCGTTAGCTCGCCTTCCGCTTTTGATCTGAGCGCCCCCTCGAGAGGCCGAGTGGAGGTTCTGCGCAGTGGGCAACCCGGCATGGATGCCGGGTTAGCCGCCCCCGGCCATGGATGGCCGATGGCGGCGGGCCCACGGAGCAGGGCCGGAGCGAGGGCATGCCGAGCCTAGACGAGGCACCGAACGAAAGGGGCAAGAGCCCTTGGTTACTTGGGGCTCTTCCAAGTGACTCGCCGTAGGGGCGAAACCAATAGCCGCCCTCACCGAAGAAACGGATATTCACCCAATCCCAATCCCAATCCCAATCCCAATCCCAATCCCAACCAACCACCAAAACCCAAGCCATACACAAACCTGTCATCTACCCCATGCATGCTCTACCCACCAGAGACGCCGACGCGCCTGCACCTGGAATCCAGAACTTTCTTCTCGGGCCAATGGTCACTTAATGTGAACACGCCCCAGGCACTTTGTTTTCGGACTATTGAGTGGTGATCGAGATGGAAAGTATCAATCTATTGCTCGGTGAGGCTCTGAGCCCGTACCAGGTAACGTTGACCCCCTCGGGCGCTCACGGCGAATGCCTGGTGACACTGAAGGGCACGACCGGCGCCATCGTGGTCGAGCGGGAGTTCAATCAGGCCCAGTTGACCGACAAACGTCTGCTCACGGATGTGGTCGACGGCTTGCATCGCGATCTGATGATTGCCGAAGGACGCCTGGAACCCTGCGTTATCGCGGCATTGCGCAATGCTGCACAGGACAAGGTCGTGGCCAGCCGTAATTGAATTGTCTTTTGTGGGAACCTTCCCGGGCCAAGGTCAGTCAGAGCATGTAACAGCAGGATCAAGCATTGTGCTCCGGTGCTTGCAGTCGTGCTGCCACTGGTCTCTTTGTAGACCACGTTTAACCCCGAGATGTCTCCCCACTTCTCGGGGTTTCTTTTTGCCCGCGATTTGTCATTCCAGCGCCTGTTGCTCGAAATACTTCCTGGATTCTTCCAGATAGGCGTCGCGACTTTCCGGGTCGAGCCACGCGGCGTACGCCTCGCTCAAGCGATCGTGGGGCATTTTGCGCAGCAATTGATTGATCTCGACAATCGCCTGCCGGCCTTTGGGCGTGTCGGTGCAGCCGATGTAACCGGACAAGAATTTCTCGGCGCCGCGAATCGGGTAGAACTGCAATTCATCCTCGGCGATCCCTTGCTGTTGGGCCTGATAGCGGATTTCCGGGCGGTATCCCAACAGCAGCCGCAAGCGCCCCAGGCGTTGCATCTGCAACAGGCTGCCCAAGGCGTCGTTGCCGTAGTGCGGGGTCAGCGAGTCAGGTGGTGCCTGTTTGAGCAGCGCGTCGAGGTAATCACCGTAGTTACGCTCGGCGATAATGCCCAGCTTCTCGCCGCCGCTCGCCAGGAAGGCCGCCAGGTCCAGTTCACCGTCCTGGATGAAGGGGGCAAGCGTCTCACGGTCAACGCGCCGCACGGCCACGCCGTTACTCATGGCCCGAAACACCGGAATGGAAAACGCGATCCAGCGTTCGCGTTCCTTGCTCCGGTTCAGCGCCGCATCGCAGGTAAGGGACGGCTCGTGGAGCATTTGCAAGGCGCGAGCACGGTTGACTCGCATCAAGGTGTGTTCGTATTGCGGCATGCCGGCGATCAACAGCGGCAACAGTTGGTCGATGACGCCCAGGCCCTTTTTCGGTCCTTCGAAAATCGTCAGCGGTGGCAGATCCCGCAACAGCCAGATCATGGTTTCCTTGGGCTGCGCCATCGCCGACGAGGTCGGACCGATGAGCAAGGCTGTCGCCGCGAGCGCACACATCACCCTCCTGCCGTGCGACAGGCAGTCTGTGATGAGCAGCGAAAGCAGGCGTTTCAGCTTAGATGGCCCCGTCTTCACGCAGCTTTGCGATCTGTTCCTTGTCGTAGCCAAGATCGTTGAGTACCTGCGCATTGTGTTCGCCCAACTGCGGCCCGACCCATTGCGAACTGCCGGGTGTCTCTGAGAGTTTCGGCACAATTCCCGGCATCTTGAAATCTTTGCCGTCCGGCAGCTTTGCCTTCAGGAACATTTCCCGAGCCAGGTACTGCGGATCACTGAACATATCTTCGGCGCTGAATATCCGGCTGGCGGGGACGTCGGCCTGATTCAACTGCTCGATGACGGTGTCCAGCGGCAGTGCATTGACCCAGCGATCAATCACCCCATAAATCTCGTCGCGACGGCTGTCACGCCCGTCATTGCTGGCCAGCGCCGGGTCGTTGGCCAGGTCTTCACGGCCGATGATCAGCATGAATCGTTTGAAAATCGCATCGCCATTGGCGCCGATCTGCACATGTTTGCCGTCGGCGCTGGTGTGGATCGAGGAGGGCGTGATGCCGGGCATGATGTTGCCGGTGCGTTCGCGAATGAAACCGAACACGTCGAACTCCGGGACCATGCTTTCCATCATGGCAAAGATCGCTTCGTACAGCGCCACATCCACCACTTGACCCTGGCCGCCATTGACCTCGCGATGACGCAAAGCCATCAGCGCACCGATCACGCCCCAGAGCGCCGCAATCGAGTCGCCGATGGAAATCCCGGTGCGTACCGGCGGTCGGTCCTCAAACCCGGTGATGTAGCGCAGGCCGCCCATGGATTCACCGACCGCACCAAAACCTGGTTGATCCTTCATCGGCCCGGTCTGGCCGAAACCCGAAAGGCGCACCATCACCAGTTTCGGGTTCAGTGCGTGCAAGACGTCCCAGCCCAGACCGAGTTTTTCCAACACGCCGGGGCGAAAATTCTCGATGAGGATGTCCGCTTCACCGAGCAGCTTTTTCAGGATTGCCAGGCCGTCCGGGTGTTTCAGGTTCAAGGTCAGGGACTTCTTGTTGCGTGCCTGAACGAACCACCACAGTGACGTGCCTTCATACAACTTGCGCCATTTGCGCAACGGATCACCACCGTCGGGGGATTCGACCTTGATGACCTCGGCACCGAATTCGCCGCAAATGCGCGAGGCAAACGGCCCGGCGATCAACGTGCCCAATTCGATGACTTTCAGACCTGAGAGGGGTTTGGCGGTGAACGGCATGCTGGATCCTGTAGGACAAAGGCTTGGCTGATAGAGCGTTTTAGCACAGCCCGCCGTCAGTCGCTCAAGGTTGATGGCCGCGAAGCCTGCCGCATCGGTTAGACTTGCCGCCTTTCCACGTATCAAGAAGCCCGTTCATGGCCCAGCCGTCCACGACCTACAAGTTTGAACTGAACCTTACCGACCTCGACCGCAGCGTTTACGAGACGGTGAAGCAGACCATCGCCCGTCACCCTTCGGAAACCGAAGAGCGCATGACCGTGCGGCTGCTGGCCTACGCCTTCTGGTACAACGAGCAGCTGTCGTTTGGCCGTGGTCTGTCAGACGTGGATGAACCCGCCCTGTGGGAAAAGAGCCTGGATGATCGCGTACTGCACTGGATCGAAGTCGGTCAGCCAGACGCTGACCGCCTAACGTGGTGCTCGCGTCGCACTGAGCGCACCAGCCTGCTGGCCTACGGCAGCTTGCGCGTCTGGGAAACCAAAGTGATCCCGGCGATCAAGAACCTGAAAAACGTGCACATCGCTGCTGTGCCGCAGGAAGTCCTGGAAACCCTGGCCAAAGACATGCCGCGTGTTATCAAGTGGGACGTGATGATCAGCGAAGGGACGATTTTCGTCACCGACGACCGTGGTCAGCACGAAGTCCAGTTGCAGTGGCTGAGCGGCGAACGCGGCTGATTTTTCGCCACGTCATCCGGTTTTATCCTACGTATTCAAGAGAAGTACCTGTCACCCCATGCGCATCGAACCTCGCCTGTTGCCCGACACCCTGCCATTCCTCGGTGACCTGCCGCCGCTGCTGACCCGTCTGTACGCGGCGCGGGGCGTGGTTTCAGAGGCTGAACTGGACAAGAGCCTGGCGCGGCTGATTCCGTTCCAGCAGCTCAAGGGCATCGATGCAGCGGTGGATTTGCTGGTGACCGCGCTGGAGCAGCGTCAGCGGATTCTGATCGTCGGCGACTTCGACGCCGACGGCGCGACGGCCAGTACCGTGGGCATGTTGGGCTTGCGCCTGCTGGGCGCGGCTCACGTTGATTATCTGGTGCCGAACCGATTCGAGTATGGCTACGGCCTTACGCCCGAAATCGTTGAGGTGGCGCTGACCCGCACGCCGCAGCTGCTGATCACCGTGGACAACGGCATCTCCAGCGTTGAAGGCGTGGCGGCGGCGAAAAAGGCTGGCCTCAACGTGCTGGTCACCGACCACCACTTGCCGGGCGATGAATTGCCGCTGGCCGATGCCATCGTCAATCCCAACCAGCCAGGCTGTGGTTTTCCGAGCAAGGCACTCGCCGGCGTCGGGGTGATCTTCTACGTGCTGATGGCCCTGCGCGCGCGCCTGCGCAGCCTCGGCTGGTACGAGAGCAGGCCGCAGCCGAACATCGGCGAGTTGCTGGACCTGGTGGCCCTCGGCAGCGTCGCCGACGTGGTGCCGCTGGACGCCAACAACCGGATTCTCGTCCACCAAGGCCTCGAGCGAATCCGTGCCGGACGTGCGCGGCCGGGGATCAAGGCGATCCTCGAAGTGGCGAAGCGTGATCATGCGCGCATCACGTCTACGGATCTGGGGTTCATTGTTGGCCCGCGCCTGAACGCGGCGGGGCGCCTGGATGACATGAGCCTGGGCATCGAATGCCTGCTCACCGAAGACGCCGGGCTCGCTCGGGAAATGGCTATCCAGCTGGACGGCATGAACCAGGACCGCAAATCCATCGAGCAGGGCATGCAGCGCGAGGCGCTGGCCCAGCTCAAGGATTTGCCGGTGGAATCGATGCCGTTCGGCCTGTGCCTGTTCGATCCCGAGTGGCACCAGGGCGTCATCGGAATCCTCGCCTCGCGTATGAAAGAGCGCTATTTCCGTCCGACCATCGCCTTTGCCGATGCAGGCGATGGCATGCTCAAGGGCTCGGGGCGTTCGGTGCAGGGCTTCCATATTCGCGACGCCTTGAGCGTAGTGGCGGCTCAGCACCCAAATTTGATCAGCAAGTACGGTGGCCACGCCATGGCGGCAGGCTTGACCTTGCCGGAAGCGAATTTTCCGCTGTTCGCCGAAGCCTTTGACGCTGAAGTGCGTAGGCAATTGCGCGAAGAAGACCTGACCGGGCGACTGCTGTCGGACGGGACTTTAGCGGTCGAAGAATTTCACCTCGAACTGGCGCGTGCGCTGCGGCATGCCGGTCCTTGGGGGCAACACTTCCCGGAGCCGTTGTTCCATGGTGTGTTCCAGTTGGTCGAACAGCGGGTTGTTGGTGAACGGCACCTCAAAGTGGTGCTGAGAAGTGAATGCGGTTCGGTGAAACTGGACGGCATCGCGTTCGGAATCGACCGCGATATCTGGCCGAACCCGACCATCAAATGGGTGGAACTGGCCTACAAACTCGACCTCAACGAGTTTCGCGGGAATGAGACGGTTCAACTGATGATTGCTCACATAGAACCGCGTTGACGCTATCGCTGTAGGAGCGAGGCTTGCCCGCGAAGGCGATGTCCCTCGCGACGAATCTCTCGGAACCCTCCACCATCCCCCAATGTCGACTAGGCTCTAAGCACTGCTTGATTTTCCTTGTGACGTCTTGTCGAATTTTTTGCCCGCGGGGGCGGGTGCTGCACCTTTTTCCTGTCACTCGTCGACTTTCAAACAGAACCCTGGAGCCTGCCCACTGATTCGAGAGGTGCCCCATGAGTCTGCTGCTTGAACCCTATACCCTTCGCCAATTGACCCTGCTCAACCGCATCGCGGTGTCACCGATGTGCCAGTATTCGAGTGTCGATGGCCTGGCCAATGACTGGCACCTGGTTCATCTCGGCAGCCGTGCTGTCGGTGGGGCCGGTCTGGTTTTTACTGAAGCCACGGCAGTGACGGCCGATGGACGCATCACCGCCGAAGACCTCGGCCTGTGGAATGACGAACAGATCGAACCCCTGCAACGCATCACGCGTTTCATCGCCGCCCAAGGCGCTGTCGCCGGTATTCAGTTGGCCCACGCCGGGCGCAAGGCCAGCACCCATCGGCCGTGGATCGGCAAGCACGGTAGCGTCAAACCTGAAGATGGCGGCTGGACGCCGGTCGGTCCTTCGCCCATTGCGTTCGACCCACAGCACACACCACCGAAGCAGCTGAATGAGAGTGAAATTGCCGAGGTCATCCAGGCGTTCGTTGATTCAGCGAAACGGGCGCTGATCGCCGGTTTCAAAGTCGTCGAAGTTCACGCGGCTCATGGTTACCTGTTGCATCAATTCCTATCGCCCTTGAGCAATCAGCGGCGCGATCAATACGGTAGTTCGTTCGAGAATCGAATTAGGCTGGTGCTGCAAGTCACCGAAGCGGTGCGTGCGGTGTGGCCTGAGGAGTTGCCGGTGTTCGTACGGGTCTCGGCCACCGATTGGGTGGAAGACGGCTGGAATCCGGATGAAACCGTTGAACTGGCGCGTCGCCTCAAAGATTTGGGTGTGGACCTGATCGATGTGTCGTCGGGCGGCACGGCGGTCAACGCGGAAATTCCTACAGGCCCCGGTTATCAAACCCGCTTCGCCGAACGAGTGCGCAAGGAGTCAGGCATCGCCACCGGCACCGTAGGAATGATCACCGAGCCGGCCCAGGCCGAGCACATTCTGCGCACCTGTCAGGCGGACATTATCTTCCTCGCCCGTGAGCTACTGCGCGACCCGTACTGGCCATTGCATGCGGATGATGATTTGGGTGGACACAAGGCCATCTGGCCAGCGCAGTATCAACGCGCGACGCATCGGGATCAGCCGATTCATGAGTCGGATTTGCGTGACTGAGTAGCGTTGTGAAAACAAAAAGCCCCGATCGATGTGATCGGGGCTTTTGTGTTTTTGTGCAGGGATGTTTGTTGGCTGTCAGGCCATCTTCGCGGGCAAGCCTCGCTCCTACAAATTTATGTCGAGCTCATCATCCTCGTTCGACACAAACCTGTAGGAGCCGAGCTTGCTCGCGAAGAGGCCTGCTCAGACACTAAATTGCCCTCAGGTGTACTTACGCTTCTCCGGCGCCGGCGGGAAATACTGATACAACCAGGTCTCGCTCAACGTCCGGTCATTGGTGCGAATAAACAACCGCAGCTCCACCGGGGCCACACTGTCATTGGTCGGGAACCAGTCAAAGGTAATCCGGTAGCCCTTGATGTCATCCAGCACCAGCACGTTGAAATCCTTGACCTGGCCGTTGGAGCACGTCACCACCGGTTCGATGCCCGTACCTTGCGGCAAGCGATCCAGCCCGCCGCCGGTGAAGTCCACCGCAAACCGGCGCGCCCAGACTGGCGGGTAATGCTCGCCCGGCGCCCAACCTTCAGTGAAGCCGCCCATGCCCGAACGGGTCGCGTTGACCCGCGCCAGCGGCGTGCCGACCGGCGGCAAAGCGCTCCAGTACAGCTTGTAGCCGTAGTTCAGGGAATCACCGGCCGCGACCGGTTTCTTCGGGGTCCAGAACGCGACGATGTTATCCAGGGTTTCGCCGGTTGTAGGAATTTCCAACAGATCGATAGAGCCTTCGCCCCACGCGGTTGTAGGTTCTACCCACAGGCTTGGCCGCTTGCTGTACCAGTCGACGGTGTCCTGATAACTGGCGAACTCGTGGTCGGTCTGCACCAGGCCGAAACCTTTCGGGTCGGTGTCGGCGAAGGCATTGAATTGCAGGGTCGCCGGGTTGTTCAGCGGACGGCAGATCCACTCGCCGTTGCCACGCCACATCGCCAGGCGATCCGAATCGTGGATCTGCGGGTGGATGGTGTCGCACATGCGCCGCTCGTGGGTGCCGCAGCTGAACATGCTGGTCATCGGTGCGATGCCCAGTTGTTCGATGGCGGTACGCGCATTGATATGGGCGTCGACGGCCATGACGACCTGACTGGCCTGGCAATCGATATCGAAACGGTAGGCACCGGTGGCACTTGGCGAGTCCAGCAGGGCGTAGACCACGAAACGGGTGCTGTCCTTGTCCGGGGTTTCGAACCAGAACTTGGTGAAGTCGGGGAATTCTTCGCGCTTCTTGGCGTAGGTATCGACCGCCAGACCGCGCGCCGACAGGCCGTATTGGCCAGTGGCGTCTACCGCACGGAAATAACTGGCGCCGAGGAAAGACAGCACGTCGTGCCGGTCCAGTTCCGGGGCCTTGAACAGCTTGAACCCGGAGAAGCCCAGATCGCCCGTGAGCTGCTTGGTATCGACCGTGGTGTTTTCATAGTTGAACAGCGAAGGGCGGAAATGCACCTCCCGCGCCTGACGCGTCTTGGGGTCGACGCTGTACATGCGCACCGGCTGCTTGAAACCCATGCCGACGTGGAAAAACTGCACGTCCAGCTGGCCTTTCAAATCCTTCCACAGCGAATGATTACCGTCGTAGCGGATCGCGTTGAAATTTTGTGGGGTCATGGTCGCCAGGGTCGGCGGCAGCACCTGCTTGGTGTCCTGATAGCGGTTGCCGGCAAGCTGCTTGGCCTGGATTTTCAGGGCTTCGAAATCGAACGCCTGTGCCTCGCCGTCAGCCGTGCCATTACCGGCCCAGGCCCGCGCAGCCAACAGGCCGGAGGCAGACAAACCGGTGTAGGCAGCGATGGCCATGGACGCTTTGAGCAAATTCCTGCGGTGCATAAGTACAACCTGTCGTGAACAATCCCGCGCCGTTCCTGGCACGTGCTGGATCAGAAATGGAGGTTCGGACATGCCTTCGGCCAAACGCAACGGACTTTAAACAGATGCCAAATAGCTTAAACCGTTCGGTGGCAGAGCAAAAATGATTGATGGCGTGGCAGTGGCACCGCTATGAAACAAGACATTTCCGGTAAACGTTTCTCACAGAGATTTCTGATTTATGCGGCATTTCTGCTTTTTTTGACTAATTACTCTAAAAACCGCTTTTCAGCGCCAATTTACTTCCTATTCTATGGGCATGACCGGTTTCTGCCCTCAGGCCGGTGGGATTCAGTTGGCACGAGGTGACCGCTGAAAAAGGGTAGGGCGATGCGGTTTTTGCAGTTTTCTTTTTGACGTAGAGAGGGACATCGTCCATGTCGAAAGTACAAGGCATCACTGAAATGTTGGGGATCTTTCCGTGCCTGGGTATGGGGCGGCGAAGGCGCCGGCTTAATTCCGAGGAGTTGAAACTGGTGGAGCGGTATCGCGAGTTGTCGGAGAACGACCGGATTGCGATGCGGTATCTGGTGGATGCGATGCGCAGTGTTTCGCGGTTTTGAGTAAGAAACCGAGGGGCGGACTGTGAAGTCTGCCCCTTTTTCATGTGCGCCCTGCATGGGCGCAATCTTGCGGGTGCCGATCAACCGCTGAGGCTTTCGATCAGGCTTTCGAGCGCTTCAGTGATATTTTCATCCTGCGCCAGTTGCGCTGCTGCAGTCGCTCTGACTTGACGTGCCAAGCGGTATTCACTGGGCGTGCAGTTTGCGAACTGCTTGAAGGCACGAGCGAAGTAGGACGGATCCTTGAAGCCGGCCTCATAGCCGATGCTGGTAATAGGCATCTGGCTGTTGTCGAGCAGCTCTTTGGCGAAGTTCATGCGCTTGTTCAAGATGTAATCCGTGAAGCCAAGTCCATTGGCTTCCTTGAACAGGCGGCTGAAGCGAAATGTCGTCATGCCGCAGCGCTGCGCCAAATCCCTTTGATCGATGCTGTCTCGAAAGTGCTGTTCGATGTACAGCATGACATTGCTCAGCGCCTGGTGTTTTTGGTGCCCTGAGGTCAGCCGGATACTGTCCGGCAGGGTTGGGGAGTGGTCGATCAGCATCGTCTTGCGCAGGTCGGTCACATTTCGGCGCAGCTCGCAGAGCTGAACTACAGCAGTCAGGTAACGACTCTTCTCTGTGAGCGAGAGCGGGAGCACCATGTATTCCCAGACGCTGGAACGCATGGCCCAGACGGCCAGTTCCTCTGAGTGCTGCACGGTGAACATGGTGATCGGGATGCCCGGTGTGCTGCGCTTGATCTCCAGCAACAGCCTCAAGCCTGGTGTGTCGGGGCGATCGAAATGCATGCAGATCATGTCCGCCTGTTCCCCGATGGGCAGCGCGGAGTTTTTCGCCAGTTTGCAGTCGCAGGTACCCTCGAACTGTGCGATGAGTTCTTTCGTGGATCGATCATGAGTCAGATCGAACCATAGGAGCGATGGCCTTTTGGTCAAATTGGACGTCATGTCTCTACTCGGCAGGTCTGATTGACTCTCTACTCGCTAGTATTGCCAATACGCCATCACTTTGCAGATTGAATCCTTATAAAAACGACGAATTTCAGATCTGTTCGATCTATGTGTTTCCTGGAAGGCTGCCCGGGCCGAGTGTTTGCGGGTGTGTTGTCGACGAACCCGGGTTTAACCACTTGTCGCTTCTGAATCAATGGCAATTGCCGTTGCGTTTCAATGCCTTGTTTACCCCTCTCGCGACTTCTGCAAAGGCCAATGAACCGTATCCGGCCGCTGCGCAAAAAAGTCCTAACGATGTGCAAAATCCTCCTAACGCCTATGCCTGCTTACTGACTAGGGTTGCATCAGGCAGCACAGAAAGTTCTGCCTCAGAAACACAACATTTGAGTGAGGTGGCCAAAATGATCATGCAAACAATCAAGGCTTCGGTAGTGAAGTTCGCCAAAGACGAAGACGGTCTGACCATTGTGGAATACGCGGTGGCCGGCGGATTAATCACGGTAGCTGTTGCCGCAATGTTCACTCTTTTGGGCGGCGCGGTGAACACCAGAATCACAGCGCTGTGCGCTGCGGTCAAAGGCGCTGCCTGCTGATGACAGTAACCCACTGTGGTGGGGCGCGGTGATATCCACGGAGCAGCCGGTTTTACAGTTTCTCTGATCGACCGGCAACTCAATGAACTTCGCGCAGACCCCGCCAATGTATTTTCTGAGTCGTATGACCGCTGAAACGAGGTACTAAAAAATGAATCTGCAAACAATCAGAACTTCAATTACCAAGTTCGCCAAAGATGAAGATGGCCTGACCATTGTGGAGTACGCGGTAGCCGGTGGCTTAATTACGGTAGCGGTTGCCGCAATGTTTATTCTTTTGGGTGGCGCCGTGAACACCAGGATCACAGCACTGTGCGCTGCGGTCAAAGGTGCCGCCTGCTGATGACAGCCACCCGTTGCGGTGGGGGCGCGGTGATATCCATAGAGCAACCAGTTTTACAGTTTCTCTGATAGACCGGGCAACTCAATAGACTTCACGCTGTCCCCGCCAACGTACTTTCTGATCCATATCACGGCTGAAGCGAGGTATACAAAAATGAATCTGCTAACAATCAGAACTTCAATCACCAAGTTCGCCAAAGATGAAGATGGCCTGACAATTGTGGAATACGCCGTGGCCGGTGGATTAGTGACGGTAGCGGTTGCCGCAATGTTTATTCTTTTGGGGGCCGAGGTGAACACCAGGATTACAGCACTTTGCGCAGCGGTCAAAGGTGCTGGCTGCTAACGATAATCCCGGTTAGGGGGGGACGCGCCATGTCCATGGAATTGTTGGTAATGACTGTTTTACTGCTAGGACTATTGGGCGTGGCGGTGGTGAGCGATCTGCGTCGCCACCGCATTCCCAACATGCTGGTCCTGTTGGGCCTTGCCCTGGGACTGGGCGGTCAAATGTATTTAGGTGGCGTCAGCGGATTGGGTGACAGCCTGTTGGGCATCCTGGTCTGTTTTGCACTGTTTCTGCCGATGTACGCCTTGGGTGGCATGGCCGCCGGCGACGTCAAGTTAATGGCCATGGTCGGCAGCTTTTTACCCTTCCATTTTGCATTGTGGGCTGCCTTGTTCAGCCTGATAGCCGGTGGCGTGTGCGGTTTTTTGATTGTGCTGTATCGCGGCCAGCTGCTTCAGACCCTGGGACGTTATTGGTTGATTCTGAAGGCGCAGGCCTATCTGGCGCCAACTTCAGATGAAGTAGCCAGCAAGCCTTTCCCTTATTCGATTGCAATATTGATAGGCACTTTAATCAGCGTCTACTGGCAACTGGTTGCCGGTGGATTCGGAGGCTAGTCATGCACATCATTGTCGATAGTGATGCCTACCCCAGCGCTCGGGGCGCGGTGCAACGACTGGCTCCCCAGCCGTGCACAATCCGCGAAACTGGACTGACAGACAGTTTCCTCGGCGAGTTGGTATGCAAGCACTTGTATGACGCTGGCGTGCTGGACATGCCGCGGCTGGTGGAGCGCCTGGCGCTGACCGGCGCCGTACTTGATGAAGTCCTGGCGTTTCTGCGCAAGGACGGTCGTGTCGAAGTGCTTGGCCAGTTGGGGTCGCAATCGACAAGTGGGCAAATGCTGCGTTATGGCCTGACCGAACGCGGTCGCAGCGCCGCCCGCGATGCCTTGTCGCGCAGTGGCTATATCGGTGCGGCACCCTTCCCGGTGGACACCTACCGGTCCCTGATCAAACTGCAAACCATTCACCATGGTCGCATCAACGCCAACGATATGCGCAATGCCTTTGCTGGCGTAGTGCTTACCGACAGCATGCTCGATCAGTTAGGTGTGGCGATGAACTCCGGGCGCGCCATTATGATTTATGGCCCCGCGGGTACTGGCAAGACCTACATCAGCCGTCGGTTGATCCGTCTGTTCACCGAGGCCATCTGGGTACCTCATGCCATCGTTATCAACGAGTCCGTGATCGAGATCTATGACCCGCAAGTGCATCAGCGGTTCGAAGATAACGTTCAACAGAACAATCTGATGCTCAACGAAGGGATCGACCGTCGACTGCTGCGCTGCAAACGCCCGATCGTCGTCACTGGCGGTGAGTTGAGCATGGAGCAACTGGACGTTCGCTATGACACTAACACCCGTCAATACCAGGCTTCTTTGCAGCTCAAGGCCAGCAATGGCCTGTTCATCATCGATGACATGGGGCGTCAGCGCATGGCACCCGCCGAGCTGTTGAATCGCTGGATCGTCCCGATGGAAGAGAAGTGCGATTTCCTCAACCTGGGCGGCGGTCGGCATTGCGAGCTGCCGTTCGATCTGATTCTGGTGTTTTCCACCAACCTCAATCCCCTGGAGTTGGCCGATGAGGCCTTTCTTCGCCGGATTGGCTACAAGCTGCAATTCGGTTATCTGAAGCCTGAGGAGTACGAAAAGATCTGGCGTCAGGAAAGCGAGCGTCTGGGCGTGCCTTATGACCAGTTGCTGGTGCGTTATGTGCTGCAAAGGCTTTATGCAAGTGAAGGCATGCCCCTGGTGCCTTGCCATCCCCGCGATCTCCTGAGCATGGCGCTCGATCGTCAACGTTACATGGGCGGTTCCGGACCACTGTCACCGCAAGAGTTGGAATGGGCCTGGCACAACTACTTCGTCCAGCTCGACTTTCTTTGATACGGAGATACTGACATGAGCTCTCGTACTCTTTCCCTGATAGGCGTTTCCCTGGTCATGGGCCTTGGTGCTGCATGGATGGCCGACTCCTGGCTGAGCGCCCGGCTCAATGCCAGCCCGGATGATCACCTTCGAAGCGTAGTGGTCGCCACAGTAGAGATTCCATTCGGGCAGATGGTCGAGGCTCAGCAGGTCACGACCGTACGCATGCCCATGGATACGATCCCGGAAGACGCCTTCGACTTGAGCGAAAAGGCTGTGGGCAAGATCGCAACGTTCGACATTCTGAAGGGCGACATTGTGCGCGGTGCGCGTCTGAGCGAGCACTTGGGTGGCAGCACTCTGGCTTCGCTGATTGCGACAGACAAGCGTGCCATCTCGGTACGGGTGGACGATGTGGTCGGTGTGGGCGGGTTCCTGTTGCCGGGTAACCGGGTCGATGTACTCGCGACCAAAACCACCAGTGCCGGCAGCAACAGCGCCGTGTCCAGGACCATCCTCGAGAACTTGCGGGTATTGGCGGTGGACCAGACGGCAGGTACCGACAAGACCCAACCGGTGGTGGTGCGTGCAGTGACGCTGGAAATGACGACCGCAGAGGCTGAAACCCTGGTCACGGCGCAAACGGAAGGGAAACTGCAATTGACCTTGCGCAATCCGCTGAACTCCGAGAAAAAAATCGCGGCCGTTGCACCTGTTGCGCCTGTCCCACCGGTCATGACGGTGGCCACCGCCACGGTGCCAAAACGCGTGGTGCAACGCAGCGGCGGCGAAAGTGGTGGGGCTGTCACCGTCATCCGCGGGGTCGAAACCAAAGTAGTCAACATTCGCTGACAGGGCGTAACAGGTCCTGGACACCAGGTCTTGGCGGAGCCGATCCGCATCAGTATTGGCAAATGAGGGCTTGATGATGAATCGTCGTATTCAGCAGCCGTTCACTGCGACGCCAAGGCGCCAGAAAGGATCGGTGAGTGTATTGATGGTGATCGCGTTGGCGGCGATTGGCATGGTGGCCGCACTGGCTTTGGACGGCGGGCACATGATGCTGAACAAAACGCGCTTGCAGAATGCGGTGGACGCCGCGGCCCTGAGTGGTGCCAAAACCCTGAGTCAGGTGGAAGGTGGAGTCAATATTGCCAGTACGACGCGCACTGCCGCACTCAATACGCTGACGCAAAATGCGAATGCCACGGGCAACACAGAATTGGCAACGGCGGTTGGTGGCAACGCAGCCACATTCGCGGTGGTGGAATTGGCAAGCAGTGTCTATGGGCCGTTCTCCTATCCCGGGCCAGCGAATGCCAAATACGTTCGGGTATCGGTACCGAGCTATAACCTGACCGGATTTTTCTGGAACTTCGCCCAGGTATTCGGTTCTGGCGGTCTGGGGGCCAAAGCGGTGGCGGCAATCGCCACTGCCGGACCCAGCCCTACCAGTCCTTGTGATCTCGCACCTTTGATGGTCTGTGGCGACCCGACTCAATACAACCCTGGCGCTGGCATGTTCTGGGGCTTCCAGTTTGGTGATTTGCAGGTATTGAAGACGGCTGCCGGCAATTCGTCGCCCATTGGTCCAGGCAATTTTCAGTTGCTCGATTTTGGTTCGGGCGGCAGTACGGTCAGGGAGGACCTGGCCGGAGGTGGCAAGGTCTGCCGCACTGTGGGGGACAACGTCCAGACCGCACCTGGCAATAAGGTCGGCCCTACCTCCCAAGGCTTGAACACACGCTTCGGCATCTACAACGGCCCGGTCAGTGCCTCGGACTATCCGCCGGACATGGTGACCGCGTCCAGCAACCCCGCGATCACTTACGACGACTCGGTCACACCGGCACAGGCGAAGTACAAAGGGAAAACCGTCACCTCGAGCAACGGCAATCTCACGGCGGGCAGCGACGCGATATTTGACTACAACGACTGGCGCACGAGCGTTGCCGGGTGTGTGGCAGGGTCTGGCAGTGGTTGTGAGAGCCATGGCGTGTTCGAGCGCCGGATGATGAAAATTGTGGTGGGCAACTGCACTGGCAAACAAGGCGGTTCAACCTCGATCCCTGTCCTCGGTTTTGGCTGCTATTACGTGGTGCAACCAATGGATGGCGGTGGCGGGGACGCTCAGATCTTCGGGCAGTTCGTGAAGGAGTGCGAAGGCGACAACGTGGCCGGCCCTACGCCGTCAACCGATTCCGGCCCTCAGATCATCCAGCTCTACAAAACCTATCTCAACGGCAGCGGTACTCCGAGCACTGACTCATAGGAGGCGTCATGAGACTTCACGCGTTTAAACATCCGAAGCGCCAGCAAGGCCTGGCCATGGTGGAATTCACCCTCGTCCTGCCGGTGTTGTTGCTGCTGTTACTGAGCCTCGGTGAGATCGGCCGCATGCTCTATCAGTACAACGTGTTGCTGCAGGCCAGCCGTGATGCCGACCGTTTTGTCGCAAACCACGCCTGGGACTCGACGCTGGGGGCGGTCTCTCTGAGCAATGCGCTGCAGACCCAGACGAAAAACGTTGCGGTGTATGGCGTGCCTGCCAACACCGGCACCGCTGTGTTGTCCGGGTTGACGCCTGACAACGTGGTCGTCGCTGCGGTGGGCACCGACCATGTGCGAGTCACCATCACCTATACGTTCTGCCCGGTGATTGGCAGTGGCAATTGTGCCGGCTCGATTCCGGGTTTTTTTGGCAATCAGATTGCGCTGAACATTCCCCTGGTTGCCACTACCGTGATGAGGGCACTGTGATGAATAGAAAACACATGCGCGGAATCTATACGGTGGAGTTCGCGTTCGTTGGTCTGCTGGTGTTCACGCTGTTGTTCGGCGTGTTGGAAATGGGCCGCCTGTACTTCACGGTCAATGCACTGGATGAGGCCGCGCGCCGTGGTGCGCGCCTGGCAGCCGTCTGCAATATCAGCGATCCGGTGGTGTTGCGGCGGGCAATCTTCAATGCCGCGACCGACGCAGGTACGAGCCAGCTGATCAGCAATCTGGCCACCTCTAATCTGACGTTGACCTACCTGGACGCAAATGGCGCCCTGGTGGCCAACCCAGCTGACCTGGTCAGCGCAAATGGCTTTCGTGCCATCCGCTATGTCCAGTTGAGTCTGCAAAACTTCGTTTTCAATCTGTTTATTCCCGGGTTCGGCGTGCCCATTACCTTGCCTGCATTCAGGGCAACGTTGCCACGCGAAAGTCTCGGGCGTCACTCTGATTCCGGGGAGATCACACCATGCTGAATATGAAGGAAACGCCGATTGCCAGTTCGACTGGCAAAACCGGGTTGCGGTTGCTGATCAGCAGCCGTGATGCCAACTCTTTACGCGATCTGCAGAGTGTCTGTCAGCGCATGCCTGGCCTGGAGGTCAGCACTCGCCTGGTGAGCAATGGACATGTTGACCCGCTCTACAGTCTGGACCGTATGCCCGATCTGTTGCTGTTGCGCGTCAGCCACCTGTGGCGCGAGGAATTGTCGGCGCTGTTGCAACACCCGGCCCATGAGCGTCCGCCGATGTTGGTGTGCGGACTGCTGAGCGAACAGGAAGCCATGCGCCTGGCGATGCAGGCCGGTGCCCGGGACGTGCTGCCGGAGCCAATCGCCGAGACCGAACTGGTCGCCGCCATGAATCGGCTGGTCACGGAGGTTCGGAGCGGCAGTGGGGCTGACGGGAAATTGATCGCCGTGATGAGCGCAAAGGGCGGTTCCGGCGGAACCCTGGTGGCCTGCAACCTGGCACAACAGCTCAGCATGAAAGGCGGCAGTACCCTGTTGCTGGATATGGACCTGCAATTTGGCAGCGTGACGCATTATCTGGATGTGGCGCAGACGCACAGCCATCTGGAGGTGTTGCATCAGGTCAACGGCATGGACAGCGTCGCGTTACGCGGTTTTTGCAGTCACTTCAGCCCGACCTTGCATGTGCTGGGCGGTCGGGCCGGTGAGCTGTGTTTGCCGCAGGATGCCCAACCCGAGCAACTTGACACCCTGTTGCAGTTGGCCCGCGCCAGCTATGGCTGGGTGGTGGTCGACCTGCCGCGGCAAATCGATCACCTCACCGGTTCTGTGCTGGAGCAGGTGGATCGGGTGTACGTGGTGGTGCAACAGAGCGTCAGCCATCTGCGCGATGCCAGCTCTCTGGTGCGGATTCTTCGCGATGACCTGGGTGTGCGCGGGGATCAATTGCAGATCGTGGTCAACCGTTATGACAAGGCCGCAGCGATCAGCCTTAAAGATATCGGCGAGGCGCTGCGCTGCACCAATCTGTCGAAATTACCCAACGACTTCAATCTGGTCAGCCAGAGTCAGAACACTGGTGTGCCGTTGGGGCTGCATGCGCCGAGGGCAGCGATTACTACTGCACTGCGCGACATGACCGAGGACCTGGTCGGTCAACAAGTAGCTGGCAACAAAGGCTTGTTCAAACGCGCCTTCAACCGTGTTTTCGGGGGATGAACCATGATCAGCGACTTTCGTAACCGCTTGCGCAAACAGTCCGGTAAACCCGCCGCTGCCCAACCGGGTGACGATCTGCTGGATCCGCCAGAGGAAATAATGGCGTGGGAACGTGTGGCACCAGACGTTCTTTACGAAACCAAAAGCCAGGTCACCCCGGTGGAGGCGGAGTGGCGGGAAAAGATCTACCAGCAGTTGCTCAAGGTCATGGACCTGTCCTTGCTGGACTCCCTTGAACAGGCCGAGGCTGCTCGGCAGATTCGCGATATTTGCCAGCGCCTGCTCGATGAGCATTCGGCACCGGTGAGTACCGTCAGCCGTCAGTTGATCATCAAGCAGATCACCGACGAGGTGCTCGGCCTGGGGCCTCTGGAACCGTTGCTGGCCGATCACAGCGTGTCCGACATTCTGGTCAACGGCTCTGCCTCGGTCTATGTCGAGCGCTTCGGCAAACTGCAACGGACCGATGTGCGTTTTCGCGATGATCAGCATTTGTTGAACATCATCGACCGCATCGTCTCCAGCCTGGGGCGGCGTATCGACGAGTCCTCGCCGTTGGTGGATGCCCGGCTCAAGGACGGTTCGCGGGTCAACGCGATTATCCCGCCGCTGGCCATCGATGGCCCGAGCATGTCGATTCGGCGCTTTGCGGTGGACCTGCTCAATACCGACAGTCTGATCCAGGTGGGAACGTTGACCCCGGCCATTGCCCTGCTGCTCAAGGCGATTGTCCGTGGGCGCTTGAACGTGCTGATTTCCGGCGGTACCGGCAGCGGCAAGACCACCATGCTCAACGTGCTGTCCAGCTTCATTCCGCAAAACGAGCGGATTGTCACCATCGAAGATTCGGCCGAACTGCAATTGCAGCAACCCCATGTGGTGCGCCTGGAAACCCGGCCTTCGAACATCGAGGGTCGTGGCGAAGTGAGCCAGCGGGAGTTGGTGCGCAACAGCCTGCGGATGCGTCCGGACCGCATAGTGATCGGCGAAGTGCGCGGCGTCGAGGCGCTGGACATGCTGACTGCGATGAACACCGGCCACGACGGCTCGTTGACCACGATCCACGCCAACACCGCTCGCGATGCGTTGGGGCGAGTCGAGAACATGGTGTCGATGACCGGGGCGACCTTTCCGATCAAGGCCATGCGGCAACAGATCGCTTCGGCCATTGATGTGGTGATCCAATTGGAACGCCAAGAGGATGGCAAGCGCAGACTGGTCAGCGTGCAGGAAATCAACGGCATGGAAGGCGAGATCATCACCATGACCGAAATCTTTTCCTTCGTGCGCCATGGCATGGGCGAAAACGGCGAAGTGCTTGGTGATTACCGGCCCAGCGGCATGATCCCCGCGTTCCGCGATGTGCTGGCCAAGCGCGGCATCGAGTTGCCGCTTACGATGTTCAGGCCTGAATGGATGGAGGCACGGCAGTCATGAACAATATTCCTGGTGAATTCATTCTGATGTTCCTCGGCATGGTGTTTATCGCTGTGTTCCTCCTGTCTCAGGGGGTGGTGGTGCCGGTGTTCGGCGAGGCCGGCAAGATGCGCAAGCGTATCCGCGGCCGTTTGCACGTTCTGGAGAAAGCCAACAACCTGCCCAATATGCAGACGGTGTTGAGACAGAAGTACCTGACGCGCTTGACGCCGCTGGAGGCCATGCTCGAGCAGTTGCCCTTTATGGCGAGCCTGACCCAGATGATCGAGCAGTCCGGTCATGAATATCGTGCTTATCGGGTGTTGTTGCTCGGGCTGTTCCTGGGCGCCTGTGCAGGTTTCTCGATCTGGATGATCTCGTCAGTCTGGTGGATGGCGTTGCTGGCGGGCTTCGGAGCGTTCTGGCTGCCACTGCTGAAAATTTCTCGTGACCGTGGCAAACGCTTCGCCGGGTTTGAGGAAGGCCTGCCGGATGCACTGGATGCCATCTGCCGTGCCCTGCGCGCCGGGCACCCGTTCAACGAAACCCTGCGCCTGGTCGGCGAGGAGCATAAGGGGCCGGTCGCTCAGGAGTTTGGCCTGACTTTCGCGGACATCAACTATGGCAACGATGTACGTCGGGCCATGCTCGGCCTGCTGGAAAGGATGCCGAGCATGACGGTGATGATGCTGGTGACCTCAATCCTCATCCATCGCGAGACCGGCGGTAATCTGACCGAGGTGCTGGAGCGTTTGAGTCGCCTGATCCGCGGGCGTTTTCGCTTCCAGCGCAAGGTCAGGACCCTGTCGGCCGAAGGGCGAATGTCAGCCTGGGTGCTGGTGTCGATTCCATTCGTGCTGGCGATTGCGATCGTTGTCACAAGCCCCACCTACATGCCTGTGCTGCTCAATGATCCCATAGGCCACAAACTGATCATCGGGGCGTTTTTCGCCATGCTGCTCGGGATTTTCTGGATACGCAAAATCATTCGGATTCAGGTTTAAGCGGTTTTCGCTACCGGGAGGTACAGGTCATGGACTTTTTGCTCGGGTTGTTCAGTCGGGTCACGGGAAGCGAGGAGGTGGCGCGCCTGTTGTTCCTCGGCGCGATCGGTTTGAGTACGGTGCTTGCAGTTGTCGCCGTGAGCTTGCTGATTTTGGGGCTTCAGGATCCGGTGCAGCGTCGTCTGGCGCTGATCAAGCGTGGTCATTTAGGCAACACCGCCGGGCAAGAAGCCCCGGGTAATCTGCAACTGTTACTGGAACGGGTCGGCCAGCGCTTTGCCTCGGCCGAATCGGCTCAGACCTCCGTCACCCAGACGTTATTGACGCATGCTGGGTACCGTTCCACTTCAGCGGTGCAGATGTACTGGGCTGTGCGCTTGATGACGCCGCTGTTATTAGTCGGTATTACGTTGCTGCTATTGCCGATGATTCCCAGGGTTTCCCTGGCCATGGGGCTGCTGGTGGTGGTCTTGGCAGCCGGTATCGGATGGTTGCTGCCAGCGCTGTATGTCGCCAAGCGCAAGCAGTTGCGACAAGGTCGGTTGCGTGCCGCATTTCCGGATGCGCTGGATCTGATGGTCGTGTGCGTGGAGTCGGGCCTGGCCTTGCCTACGACGATCGAACGGGTGGCTGAGGAGATGTCGGTCAGTCAGGTCGAACTGGCTGAAGAACTGGCCCTGGTCAATGCACAAATCCGCGCGGGTATTTCCAGTACCGCGGCGCTCAAACAACTGGCTGTGCGCACGGGCCTGGATGACGTACAAGGGCTGGTCAGCCTGTTGGCGCAGAGTATCCGCTTTGGTACCAGCGTGGCCGATACGCTGCGCATCTATGCCGATGAATTCCGTGACCGGCGTACGCAGGCCGCCGAAGAGATGGGGGCGAAAATTGGTACCAAGCTGATATTCCCACTGATTTTCTGTCTGTGGCCGAGCTTCTTTCTGGTCGCTATCGGCCCGGCCATGATCGGTGTTCTCAAAGTATTCGGGTGAGGTCAAACGGGTGGAGGCTATCGAGTGCGATGGCCACCACCCGAGCCTGATCTGCGCTTTCCTGTCATGGATTCACACATTTCCCGCAACGGGATAATCCGACCAGGGTTGGATAATGTGTAGAGACTACTTTCCTGAACACGACATCAAGCCCGGCTTTGCAGCCAGGCTACTCTGGACTACGCCAGAGGCTGATCACCCATCGACATGCCTCAGTTGCCGCTACTCATATCTCCCCCAGCATCCTGTTCAAAAAACATCGGAATCGGGAAGTTGAAGCTATTCAGCCAGCGCTGCATGGCCAGGTCACGTTCGGTGGCCGAAGCGGTTTGCAGAATAGGGGAGGCAACCACACCTCGAATCTGCAACTGCAACCACTGTTCGGTGCCTTGTTGATATGGCGAAGAGGGGCCCGGCTCAATAGCCCAGGCAGTGGTGGACAGGCTAGCCATGCACACGATCAACAGCCTTTTGGTATTCATCTCGACTCCTCGTACGTTCTACTTGTTCGCACTGGAAGAGGCATCGGCTACTTCCGTCTTGCGATTCCCCTCGGTAGCCACCACTTTTTTGGCGGAGGCCTTGAGTTTTTCCGCGCGGGTTTGCGCCTCGGCGACTTGCTTGGGGCTCAAGTCGGCGCGGGTCACCAGGTCAGCAGCCGACTTCCAGTTATCCTGGTAGATCAGCAGCGTCACCATATTGAGTGCCGCCAATGTGTTTGCCTGCTTGAGCTCCATGGCGGTCATGAACTCAAAGCGTGCTTCAGGGATCCGTCGCTGATTGAGGTAGACGACCCCCAGGTCATTTCGCATCCTGTCGTCGGTGGGGGCCATCTTCACCGCACGCTCAAGGTGAGTGGCAGCGGAGGCGTTATCATTTTTGGCGGCGGCCAACTGGCCCAGGCCATGTTCCCCTTCAGCCGTCAGACAGGTGCCGAGCAAGCTTTCGTACAACGGCTGCGCGTCGCCGCTACGCCCCATCATGCGCAACACCCGAGCCTTGCGCAGGCGAACCTGGACCAGGTCATCGGGCAAACCTTCCAGATTCGCCAGGCTGGCATACAAACGGCCTTCGTCGGCCATGTTGTCGGCCAGGTTCAGGGCCAGTTCCTGCTCCGAACCGGGCTTGGCACAGCTGGGCGGTCGCGAAGTCAGGCCATTACTGGCGCAACCTGCGAGCATTAACGTCGTCGCTATTGCAATGACTGCTTTCATCGTATGTCCTCTGGCTACAACAGGTTGAACGCCCGGCCAATGGCAATGAAGCTGGCCCGGCAGGCGTTCAACGTCACCGTTACGAGTGAGGGCGAGGCGAGTCTGGTTCAGGCTCCGGATCATTGCGAGAGACCGCTGAGACTGTCGAAGTCGCCATTTTCCAGGAAAAACATGCGGTAGAAGTTCGGGTCGTAATTGCGCAGCTGTTCGCCAGGCAATGACGGTAGTGTTGCATTGGCAGCCAGTGGCTGGACCAGATGGGGGGTGACGATCATCAGCAGTTCGCGCTCTTCACGGTTGATGGTGTTGTCGCGGAAAAATGCGCCCAGAACCGGGATATCGCCCAGCCCCGGAAATTTGTTCACCTGGGAATTGTTGCGGGAGCTGATCAGGCCGCTGATGACGAAGCTTTCGCCGTCGGCCAGGGAAATGCTGGTATCGGTACGGCGCACGGTCAGGGCCGGGACTATCGTGCCGGCGATGCTCACGGCGTTGGTGAAGTCCAGTTCACTGACTTCCGGCGCCACCTTCAGCGCGATGCGATTTTTCCCGACGATGGTCGGCGTCAGAGTCAGGCGGATACCGAATTCCTTGTACTCGATGGACACGTTATCGCTGCCTGAGCTGGGCACCGGAATCGGTATTTCACCGCCGGCCAGGAAGCTCGCACTCTGCCCGCTGAGCGCTACCAGGCTTGGCCGCGCCAGGGTGTAGGCGAAACCACTGCCTTCCAGCGCATTGAGCGCCACCAGGGTACTGCCGGTAGCAAAAGAGAGGTTGAAGTTGTTGTTGTTCACCGGCAGCACCGGCGTGACTATGCCGCCGATGGTGGGCAAGGTTCTCGGCGAGCCGAACAGGAAGTTGCCACGGATGCCGAAAATCGAGGCGGAAGCTTCCTTGAGCTTGGTCCGGCTGACTTCGACGAAACGGATATCGGTCTGCACCTGGCTCGGCAGCAGCGGGTCGTCGGAGGGCACCGACGGCACACTGGTCAGTGCCGATGTGGCTTTACCCTTGACGAACACCATGCTTTGGCGCGGCGTTTTCGAACAGGCAGTCCAGACCATCAGGCTGGTGGTCCCCGGTGCAATGCCCGTGAGTATGAACGCGTTGTTGCCGCTGGGTTGCACGTCGGCAATTTTCGGGTCACCCACCGCCAGTTGCGTTACCGGAACGGGGCTGCGCAGTTCATTCTGCAGCCCCTGACCGACCTCGAACGTTGTCGACCAACTGTCCAGTTGCGAACAATTGGCAGGTGCGGCCTGAGCCGCATTCACGCTGAGGCCCGTCCAGAACAGGCCATGGATAATTTTCTTGAAAGCGGGCGCGGGACGAAGGCTCATTTAATGCATCCTCACTGGATAGGCCATCTATAGGCAGACAAAGTTGTCTCTGATCACTTCACGGGGATCGGACTATCCCCCCCAATGCGCCACACCACTTATCGATGGCTTTGGCGTTATTCCTTGCGTGCAACACACGAGCGGGCGCAGTTCGCTGACCGGGCTGAACAGCGAGCGACCTTTGCTAAAACGGTTTTTAGTGAGGCGGTTACCTGGACTGCGCGCCAGAGTGACGCTGGCAGTTACGGACGCTACTGTCCGCCGACCTGCCCCCCCCGAAAAGTAAACGGCCATGTAGGTACAGAGCCGGAATACGCCTGCCATGATCATAGTGAGCTAACTCCTTTTGCCAATCTGATCATTGAAGCTAACTTGGAAACTGGAGCCGTTATGACTTCTTATTGTTTGACGGTAGTTCAATCAAACCAAAGTGCCATGATTTTTAAAAAAAACCATGGGTGCAAAAGCTGTAGAAAGGCAGGCGGGTGAGCGGTGCAGGCAAGGTCGTAGCGCAGTGCGATTGGCTGATACCGAGGGGGAAATGAAGGCAAAAAAAAAGGCCCATCAGTCAGTCTGAACGGGCCTTTTTCATGTCTCAGCCTGCCTTCAACTGCAAATGCCCATGATCGGAAACGGTCGCTGCGCCTGCACCAGATCCGGCATATCCCGCCACTTGATCCACGCCGAATCTTGCCAGTGCAGCAGCGGCACCGAGAGCCCGCCCCATCAAACGTCCCAGGTCATGGACGCAGAGCCAGGCTTGGTTAGCGTGGAGGAAGCGGTTGTGGCGGGGAAAAACAGTGGGGATGAAATGAGGGTGAGTTTCAGACGGATTTAGCGTGTGCATTTCTTCGACTCCATGTTGAGAAAGGAGCCGCCACTAATCCTTCGACAGATTTGGGTTGCGGACCATGTGGCGTTCGAAGTCGGAACATTCTCGATCAACACGGAAAAGCCGAGAGGCCCGCGCCACACGGTCCACCATAAAGCGAAACGAAAAGGCAAAACTGTGCCCCAGTTCCTATGGTGGTGCGGATGTGCCATGTTGTTGATTGACCTGCTTCGACCCCGGGCCGCTGATTTGGCAGCGACGGGACAAAGCCTATCGGTCAGGCGCTCGCGGCGCCAAGCCTACTCTGGCGACGCTTGTCGTAGGAATCAGAGTCTTTTCAGGAAGGCTCGATCTGTAGGAATTTCCTGTTTTTTCACCGAGCGCAGAAAACTGGAAACAGAGAAGCAAAGCTTGCCCCGGGAACCGACAGGATCCCGGGGTAATTGTCCTTAGTGACTAACCTTCCAGGCATCCCCCGCAGGCGCCGTACCATGGTCATACGGCTTGGCAATCCACATATAAACCAGCCCCAACCCAATCACGATCGCCGTGCTCAGCACCATCGCATAGTTGATGTACCACGCCGCATCCGGCGTGCGCGGCCAGGCCATGTTGATGATGGCGCCGACGCCGTAGACCAGCGCGCCGATGTTCACCGCCCAGCCCCAGGCGCCGAGGGTGAATTTACCGCTCGGTTTCCAGCCTTTCAGGCGGGCATAAAGGGCTGCAAGCACGATCATCTGGAACGCGAGGTAGATGCCGATCGCTGCGAAACTGACGATGGTGGCCACGGCGTCTTGCAGTAAGAAGCCCAGAATGATGATCAGCGCTGGCAGGACGCCGGAGACGAACAGTGCAGCAACCGGAACCTGGGTTGTAGGCGAAATCTTTTTCAGCAGTGAGCTGCCGATGACCATTTCATCCCGGGCGTAGGAATACAGCAGACGACTCGCCGCCGCTTGCAGGCTGATGACGCAGGAGATGAAGGAAATCATCACCACGCCCATGACCATTTTTGAACCGACCGGGCCGAAGGCGTTGTTGAGGATGGTGCCGACCGGGTCTTTGTCGGTGCCGTTGATCACCGCTTGCATGTCCGGCACGGCGAGGATCAGCGCCAGGCAAGCAAACATCGCCGCAACGCCGCCGATGTAGATGGTCATGCGCATGGCCACCGGGATTTTCTTGCTCGGGTTCGGGGTTTCTTCGGCCACGTCGCCGCAGGCCTCGAAGCCGTAGTACAGGAACATCCCCGCCAGCGAAGCGGTGAGGAAGGCCGGCAGGTAAGAGCCGTCAACGCTGATGTCGAAGGTGTTGAACAACACGCTGATCGATTGATGACGTTCGAAAATCAGCAGGTACATGCCGACGATCACCGCGCCGACCAGTTCGCAGAGGAAGCCGAACATGGCGATTCGCGCCAGCACTTTGGTGCCGCTGAGGTTGACCAGCGTGGCGAACAGGGTCAGCACCAGGGCGATGACGATGTTGGTGTTGTTGCTCGGTTCGAAGCCCATCATCGCGGCAAGGTAAGGTCCGGCACCGACCGCAACGGCGGCGATGGTCACGCACAGGGCGATGGAGTAGATCCAGCCGACCATCCACGCCCAGCGTTTGCCCACCAAACGGCGAGCCCATGGGTAAACACCACCGGAAATCGGGAACTGCGAGACCACTTCACCGAAGATCAGGCACACCAGCAATTGGCCGCAACCGACCAGCAAATACGCCCAGAACATCGGTGGTCCACCGGCGGCCAGGCACAGGCCGAAGAGGGTATAAACCCCTACGACCGGTGAGAGGTAAGTGAAGCCCAGGGCGAAGTTTTCCCACAGGCTCATGCTGCGGTTGAAGTTGGAGGTGTAACCCAGCTTTCGGAGTTGCTCGGCATCGCTGTCGGCAACGGCTGCGGAGAATTCAGGTAGTGCACTCATGGTGTGTTAGCTCCGGAAAATCGGCAGATTTCGGATGTCCGAAACCGTGGCAGGGCCGTGATGGCGCTGCCGGGATCGGTGGTTATTGTTTTTTTGGTCTGGCGTTGAAGCCTGGTGGTGCGTATTGACGGTTTCTACCTTGAAACCGAGGTGACACCTTCGCGGGCAAGTCGGATCGCCGCACCGCTCGCTCCTACAGGATTGAGGGTGTTCGCAAAAAATGCGTACGACGCAAAACCTGTAGGAGCGAAGCTTGCTCGCGAAGCTTTTAGTGCTTGAACATCACATGCCGCACAACGGTGTAATCCTCCAACCCATACATCGACATGTCCTTCCCGTACCCGGACAGTTTCTGACCGCCATGGGGCATTTCGCTGACCAGCATGAAGTGCGTGTTCACCCAGGTGCAGCCGTACTGCAAGCGTGCCGACAGGCGATGCGCGCGGCCGACGTCCGAGGTCCACACCGACGACGCCAGGCCGTAGTCCGAATCGTTGGCCCAACCGAGCACCTGCGCTTCATCGCTGAATTTGGTCACTGACACGACCGGCCCGAACACCTCGCGGCGGACGATTTCGTCGTCCTGCTGTGCATCGGCCAGCACCGTTGGTTCGAAGAAGAAACCGTTGCCTTCAACTGCCTTGCCGCCAGTGATCAGGCGGATGTGCGGTTGCGCCACGGCGCGGTCGACGAACCCGGCTACCCGGTCGCGATGCTGCGCGGTGATCAGCGGGCCGAGTTCGGTCGACGGATCATCCTGCACGCCGTACTTGATGCTGCTGACTGCCGCGCCGAGCTTCTCGACGAATTTTTCGTAGATGCCGGCTTGTGCGTAGATGCGGCACGCGGCTGTGCAGTCCTGTCCGGCGTTGTAGAAACCGAAGGTGCGAATGCCTTCCACGGCGGCATCAATGTCGGCGTCGTCGAAGATGATCACCGGGGCCTTGCCGCCCAATTCCATGTGCATGCGTTTGACGCTGGCGGCGGTGCTGGAAATGATGTTCGAGCCGGTGGCGATGGAACCGGTCAGCGACACCATGCGCACTTTCGGGTGGGTGACCAGTGGGCTGCCGACGGTAGGACCGCGGCCGAACACCAGGTTGAGTACGCCGGCCGGGAAGATTTCCGACGCCAGTTGTGCCAGGCGTAGTGCGGTCAGCGGGGTTTGTTCCGACGGCTTGAGCACCACGGTATTACCGGCGGCGAGGGCCGGGGCGATTTTCCAGGCGACCATCATCAACGGGTAGTTCCACGGCGCGATGGAGGCGATCACGCCCACCGGGTCGCGGCGGATCATCGAGGTGTGCCCGGCCAGGTATTCACCGCCTGCCGAACCGCTCATGCAGCGGCTGGCGCCGGCGAAGAAACGGAACACGTCGGCAATCGCCGGGATTTCGTCGTTCAGCGCAGCGCTGTAGGGTTTGCCGCAGTTGTCGGATTCGAGTTTGGCCAGCTCTTCGCCGTGTGCTTCGATGGCGTCGGCAAGTTTGAGCAGTAACAGCGAGCGCTCTTTCGGCGGGGTGTGCGACCAGCTTTCGAACGCGGCATCGGCGGCGCGTACGGCAGCATCGACCTGGGCTTCGCTGGCTTCGTTGATTTCCACCAGCACACGACCGAGGGCCGGGTTGAACACCGGTTGGGCGGGGCCTTCGCCGTCGAGCAGTTGGCCGTTGATCAAGAGTTTGGTTTGCATGGCGTTGTCCTCTTTGAATCTATTATTTTTCTGCCGAAACCGGATCCTGTGTAGGAGCGAGGCTTGCCCGCGAAGCTTTTGGCGCTCTCGAGGACGCCTTCGCGGGCAAGCCTCGCTCCTACACAGGATTCGGTTTCTACAGTGGATATTGAGTTGTTCGTTACTTCCCGCCACTCCCCGCCACGCTTTCACCACCACGGGTCAGGTAATAGGCGCCGAGAATCGGCAGCATGGTCACCATCATCACCAGCATCGCGACGACGTTGGTCACCGGCACGTCCCGTGGGCGGCTGAGCTGGTTGAGCAGCCACAGCGGCAGGGTGCGTTCATGGCCGGCGGTGAAGGTGGTGACGATGATTTCGTCGAACGACAGCGCAAACGCGAGCATGCCGCCGGCCAGCAACGCCGAGCCGAGGTTCGGCAGGACGATGTAGCGGAAGGTCTGCCAGCCATCGGCGCCGAGGTCCATCGAGGCTTCGATCAAACTGTGCGAAGTGCGGCGCAACCGGGCGATGACGTTGTTGTAGACGATCACCACACAGAAGGTCGCGTGGCCGACGATGATGGTGAACATCCCCGGCTCAATGCCCAGCGTCTTGAAGGTCGCCAACAGCGCGATCCCGGTGATGATCCCCGGCAATGCGATGGGCAAAATCAGCATCAGCGAGATGCCTTGCTTGCCGAAGAAATCTCGCCGGTACAACGCCGCCGACGCCAGCGTGCCGAGCACCAACGCGATCAACGTCGCGACGGAGGCGATCTGCAGCGACAGCTTGATCGCTTCCAGTACATCCGGCCGCGCGAACGCCACGCCGATCCACTTCAGGGTGAAGCCCTTGGGCGGAAAGCTGAACGCCGCGTCTTCGGTGTTGAACGCGTAGAGGAAGATGATCAGGATCGGGAAGTGCAGGAATACCAACCCGCCCCAGGCTGCGATGCGCAGACCTAAAGATGCCTGCCCTTGAGATGAAGAGTCAGAGTGCATCGAAGGCCCCCAGTCGTTTGACGATGGTCAGGTAAATGGCGATCAACACAATCGGCACCAGCGTGAACGCCGCGGCCATTGGCATGTTGCCGATCGCGCCTTGTTGGGCGTACACCATGCTGCCGACGAAGTACCCCGGCGGGCCCACCAGTTGCGGCACGATGAAGTCGCCCAGGGTCAGCGAAAACGTGAAGATCGACCCGGCGGCGATGCCCGGAATCGACAACGGCAGAATCACTTGCATAAAGGTCTGGCGCGGCTTGGCGCCGAGGTCGGCGGAGGCTTGCAGCAACGACGGCGGCAGGCGTTCCAGCGAGGCCTGAATCGGCAGGATCATGAACGGCAGCCAGATGTAGACGAACACCATGAAGCGCCCCAGGTGCGAGGTCGACAAGGTGCTGCCACCCACGCCCGGAATGCCCAGCACAAATTGCAACACCGGCTCCAGTCCCAGGTGTTGAACGAACCACTGCGCCACGCCGCCCTTGGCCAGCAGCAACGTCCACGCATACGCCTTGACGATGTAACTGGCCCACATCGGCATCATCACCGCGATGTAGAAAAACGCCTTGGTCTTGCCGGTGGTGTAGCGCGCCATGTAGTAGGCGATCGGGAACGCGACAATGGCGCTGGCAATCGACACCACGACGGCCATGCTCAGGGTGCGCAGAATGATGTCGAAGTTCGACGGCTGGAACAGCGCGGCGAAGTTCGCCAGGGTCAGGTCGGGCGTGACCGCCATGGTGAAGTCGTCGAAGGTGTAGAAACCTTGCCACAACAGCACCAGCAGCGAACCGAGGTAGATCGCGCCAAACCACAACAGCGGCGGCACCAGCAGCAGCGCCAGGTAAAAGTTCGGCCGGCGATACAGCAGGTTGGAAAACCTGCGCAGCGGCGAACCGCTGGCCGGGGATTGAGGGAGAGCCACGCTGGTCATCTCACACCCCGCCGGCAACGGTGTCGTGCAGCGGGATCATCGCTTCCCGTGCCCAGCGTGCGCTGATGCGTTGCCCGGTCTGATGTTGCGCGCTGACGTCCAGCCATTGGTTGTTGGCCTGGCTGATGTTCAGGGTCTGGCCGTTTTCCAGCTTCAGTTCATAACGGGTGGCGCTGCCCTGGTACTGAACGTCGTGGAGCAAACCACTGACTTCGATTTCGTGGCTGGCCAACGGGCCGTCGGCGAAACGCACGTGTTCCGGGCGAATCGAAAACGGCTGCGGATTGCCGCTGAGCTGCTGCGCCAGATCGCCGCGAATCACGTTGGAGGTGCCGACGAATTCCGCCACAAAGGTGGTCGCCGGTTTCATGTAGAGGTTGCGCGGGGTATCGACTTGTTCGATGCGCCCCTTGTTGAACACCGCCACACGGTCAGACATCGACAGTGCTTCGGTCTGGTCGTGGGTGACGAAGATGAAGGTGATGCCGAGCTGGCGTTGCAGTTTTTTCAGCTCGCTTTGCATTTGCTCGCGAAGCTTCAAGTCGAGGGCGCCCAGCGGTTCGTCGAGCAGCAGCACCCGAGGGCGATTGACCAATGCACGGGCCAGGGCCACACGCTGGCGCTGACCGCCCGACAGTTGCACCGGTTTGCGTGCGCCGTAGCCGCCGAGGGCTACCATGTCGAGGGCTTCTTCAGCGCGTTTCTGGCGTTCAGCCTTGCCGACGCCTTTGACTTTCAAACCGTAGGCGACGTTGTCGAGTACGTTCATGTGCGGGAACAGGGCGTAATCCTGAAACACCGTGTTGACGTCACGCTCATACGGCGGCAGCCCGGCGGCTTCATTGCCGTGAATCCGGATCGAGCCTGCGCTCGGTTGTTCAAAACCGGCGATCAGGCGCAAACACGTGGTTTTGCCCGAGCCGGAAGGGCCCAGCATGGAGAAGAACTCGCCGTCCTGGATGTCGATGGAAACCCGGTCTACGGCTTTCACTTCGCCGAACAGACGGGAAACGTTGGTGAACTGGACTGCAAGCGTCATGGTGCGGTGCTCCGAAAAACAGAATCTTTAAAAGCTTCGCGAGCAGGCTCGCTCCCACAGGGGAATACAGATCAAATGTGGGAGCGGGCTTGCTCGCGAAAGGGTCATCACATTCAACATTGATGTTGGCTGACCCACCGCTTTCGCGAGCAAGCCCGCTCCCACAATGGGATCAGCGTCAACTCTCAGATCAGCGACCGCCCATGATCGCGATGTAGTCCTGGGTCCAGCGGCTGTACGGCACGAACTTGCCGCCTTCAGCCTGCGGGGTTTTCCAGAAGGCGATCTTGTCGAACTGGTCGAAGCCGTTGGTCTTGCAGCCTTCGGCACCGAGCAATTCGCTCTCTTTGCACCCCGCCGGAACCGACGGCAACGAACCGAACCAGGCGGCCAGGTCACCCTGGACTTTCGGTTGCAGCGAATGGTCCATCCATTTGTAAGCACAGTTCGGGTGCTTGGCGTCGGCGTGCAGCATGGTGGTGTCGGCCCAGCCCGTTGCGCCTTCTTTCGGAATGACCGAGGCCACTGGCTGCTTGTCCGCCACCAGGCCGTTGACCATGTAGCCCCAGGTGCTGGACGCCACGACGCCTTCGTTCTTGACGTCACTCATCTGCACGGTCGCGTCATGCCAGTAGCGGTGGATCAGAGGCTGTTGCTTGCGAAGCAGGTCCAGCGCGGCCTTGTACTGTTCTTCGTTGAGCTGGTACGGGTCCTTGATCCCCAGTTCCGGCCGTTTCGCCTTGAGATAGAGCGCTGCATCGGCGATGTAGATCGGACCGTCGTAGGCCTGGACCCGGCCCTTGTTGGATTTGCCGTCCGGCAGGTTCTGTTCCTCGAACACCACGCCCCAGCTGTCCGGGGCTGTCTTGAAGACGTTGGTGTTGTACATCAACACGTTCGGGCCCCACTGATACGGGGTGCCGTAGGTTTGTTTGTTGACGACGTACCACTGGCCATCCTTCAGGCGCGGGTCGATGTTCTTCCAGTTCGGAATCAACGCGGTGTTGATCGGCTGCACGCGTTTGCCGACGATCAGCCGCAGCGACGCATCGCCCGACGCGGTCACCAGGTCGTAGCCGCCCTTGGACATCAGGCTGACCATCTCATCGGAAGTGGCGGCTGTTTTGACGTTGACCTTGCAGCCGGTTTCCTTCTCGAAACTGGTCACCCAGTCGTAGGCCTTGTCGCTTTCGCCACGTTCGATGTAGCCGGGCCAAGCCACGATATCCAGCTGACCTTCGCCGGCACCGACGGCTTTCAGCGGTTCGGCGGCCTGGATACTGGCGCTGGCCAACAGCGCGGTGGTGATAGCACTGAGCAGTGCGGTCTTGTGCACGAACATGGGAATTCCCTCTTCTTTAAATTATGGTCGGGGCAGTTTTGAACGTGGTTCAGCGTTGTAAACACGATCCTTGTAGGAGCCGGCTTGCTGGCGATAGCGGTGGGTCAGTCAACCTGATGGTCAACTGGACGGACGCCTTCGCTGGCAAGCCAGGCTCCTACAGGATTCGCGGTGTTCCAGCGTTTCTGCGCTAATGCCTTTACGGCTAATTGTTAGCGTAGTGCGCTTTTATAAATGCTGTCCGTGGCGCGCCATGATGTGCCGCACCACGCTGTAGTCCTGAAGCGAATCGCTGGACAGGTCTTTGCCGTAGCCCGAGCGTTTCAGGCCGCCATGGGGCATTTCGCTGACCAGCATGAAATGGCTGTTGATCCAGGTGCAGCCGTACTGCAAGCGCGCGGCGACCTGCATCGCCTTGTCCAGGTTCTGGGTCCAGATCGAGGAAGCCAGGCCGTATTCCGAATCGTTGGCCCAGTCCACGGCTTGTTCGAGCCCATCAAAGCGGGTCACGGTGACCACCGGCCCGAACACTTCGCGCTGGACGATTTCATCGCTCTGCTTGCAGCCGGCCAGCAGCGTCGGTTGGTAATAGAAGCCGGCACCGGAATGCACGGCCGCGCCGGTCACACGCTCGATGTGCGGCTGGCCGAGGGCGCGTTCGACGAAACTGGCCACGCGGTCGCGCTGGCGGGTGGTGATCAGCGGCCCGATTTCGTTGTCGGCATCGCGTTTACCAGCGAAGCGCAGGCTGCTGACCGCCGCGCCGAGTTCGGCCACCAGGCGGTCATGAATGCCGGCCTGTGCATAAATGCGGCAAGCGGCGGTGCAATCCTGGCCGGCGTTGTAGTAACCGTACGTGCGCACGCCTTCGACTACCGCCTGAATGTCGGCATCGTTGCAGACGATCACCGGGGCCTTGCCGCCGAGTTCGAGGTGCGTGCGCTTCAGGGTTTTCGCTGCGGCCTGCAGGATTTTTTGCCCGGTGACGATATCGCCGGTCAGCGACACCATGCGGATTTTCGGGTGGCTGACCAAGTGGCTGCCCACGCCTTCACCGCCGCCGCAAATGATGTTGATCACGCCGCGTGGGAGGATCTCGGCCAGCGCGGGGGCCAGGGCCAGGATCGACAGCGGCGTGTGCTCGGAAGGCTTGAACACCAGCGTGTTGCCGGCAGCGAGGGCCGGGGCGATTTTCCACGCGGCCATCATGATCGGGTAGTTCCACGGTGCAATCGAGGCGACCACGCCAATCGGATCGCGACGGACCATGCTGGTATAACCCGGCAGGTACTCGCCGCTGAGCTGGCCGGTCTGGCAGCGCACCGCGCCGGCGAAGAAGCGGAACACGTCGACCGTCGCGCTCAAGTCGTCCTGACGCGCCAGGTGCAACGGTTTGCCGCAGTTCAGGGATTCGAGGCGGGCGAGCAGGTCGGCTTGTTTTTCGATGGCATTGGCGATGTCCAGCAGCAGGTTCGAGCGCTGCTGCGGCGTGGTCCGCGACCAACTGGCGAACGCGCGGTGCGCGGCGAGGATCGCGGCTTCGACTTGCTCGGTGCTGGCTTCGGCAATGTGCGTCAGCACTTCACCGGTGGCCGGGTTGAGGATTGGTTCGACAAAACCCTGACCCGCGACCAGTTCGCCATCGATCAACAACGCGGTGAACAACGGGGTCTGCGCGCCAGCCATTTTTCGGGTTCTCTTTTCTTGTGTGGCCATGCTGCTCCCTGTGACTGGGGCCCGGCCGTCTTATAGATGTTCCAAGACTAGTGCCCGGACCCGAGGTCGACAAATACTAAATACTGAAGGTGGCGTTCGATTAAATAGATGGCTTGCGCCCGCCGTGGGGCTGCTCGCGCGCGACGGTCAGGAACGGGTCGACCAGTGCCGGACGCGCCGTGCCGCGGCGCCAGGCCAGGCCGACGTCGAGGGTCTGGCTCAGGTCGGCAATCGGCCGCGCTTCGATGATGTCGCCCTCCAATGACCAGGGGCGATAGGTCATGTCGGGCTGGATCGACACGCCCAACCCGGCGGCCACCAGGCTTCGTACCGCTTCGGTCGAAGCGGTTTTAAGGGTGATGCGCGGTTGAAGCGATGCTGCCGACCACATGCGCTGGGCGTTGCGGTCCATTTCATCAACGTTCAGTTGAATCAGCGGCTCACGGGCGACGTCGGCCAGGTTGATGCTGTCGTGCTCCAGCAGCGGATGCTGGGCCGGCAGCCATAAACGGTGAGGCGAATGGGTCAGCACTTCCGTTTGCAGGGCGTGGCGGTCTTCGAGGTTGGAGAGGATCAGCACACCGACATCGATCTCGCCGCTGACCAGCAAATGCTCGATGTACGGGCGTTCATCCTCCATCACGCGGATCTCGACGTTGGGGTAGGCGCGTTGAAAGCGGGTGAGCAGGTCCGCGAGGTAATAACCGGCGACGAGACTGGTTACACCGATGATCAACTGCCCGGCGACCTGATCGGTGCTTTGTTGCAGGCTGCGTTTGGCGTTGTCCACCGTTGCCAGAATCAGGTGTGCCTGACGTAGGAATTGATGGCCCTGGTGGGTCAGCGTCATGCCCTTGGCATGGCGGTTGAACAGCCCGACGCCGATTTCCTGCTCCAGTTGCTGGATGGCCAGGGTCAATGTCGATTGGGAAATGAACGCGGTTTGCGCGGCGGCAGAGATCGAGCCGGTCTCGGCCACGGCGATGAAATGACGAATTTGACGCAAAGTCATCATGAAGAAGTACCCGGTGGGCGGTTTTTATAGATTCGCTTGAGTGTATATCTTTTTAATCGATGGGCTTTTTAGCGTTACAGAAGGTGAGCAACATCTGGAAGCACTCTCGCTGGGAAGGGCTGGGCACTTTCGATCTAGGCTGGTGGCCTTATGTGTCCGGTTAACCCCTTTTGTGGAGGCGGCAAGAATGAATACCCGTGGATTGCTCGATCAATTACTCAAATCCGGCCAGGACCTGTTGCAGAACAAGACCGGTGGCGCGCAGAACAAGGCGTCCAGCGCTGGGTTGGGCGGATTGCTTGGTGGTGGCGGTGGTTCGGGTGGCCTTGGCAGTTTGTTGTCAGGCGCGGGTGGCGGTGCATTGGCCGCTGGCGCGATGGGCCTGTTGATGGGTAACAAGAAGGCTCGCAAAGTCGGCGGCAAGGTCGCTGTCTACGGCGGCCTCGCGGCATTGGGCGTGATTGCCTACAAGGCTTACGGCAACTGGCAGGCCCAGCAGGGCACAGCACCGAAACAAGAGCCGCAAACCGTGGACCGCGTCCCGACGGCGCAGGTCGAGCAACACAGCCAGGCGATTCTCAAGGCGCTGGTGGCGGCGGCCAAGGCTGACGGTCATGTCGACGAGCGCGAACGCGCGTTGATCGAAGGCGAGTTCACCAAGCTCGATAACGATCAGGAGCTCCAACACTGGCTGCACGCCGAACTGAACAAACCCCTCGATCCAACCGATGTCGCCCGTGCGGCCAGCACGCCGGAAATGGCCGCCGAGATGTACATCGCCAGCGTGATGCTGGTGGACGAGGAGAACTTCATGGAGAAGTCTTACCTGGACGAACTGGCGCGCCAACTCAAGCTTGAGCCAGCGTTGAAAGTCGAGTTGGAAAAACAGGTGCGCCAGGCCTTGGTTTGATTGCTCAGGTAAACCTGGACGAGGGGAAGGCGCGCGTTCTCCGTCCAGGCTATACCTGCACAATTTTTACCTCAAGAGGATCGAATTCGACCAGTCGGAGTATGTATTTTCAACATACTTGACGGTTGAAAGCCGCTGCCGGCAAGTGACCTCCATGCCTTTATGTACACCAGTAGGCCGTATCTCCCAGGCACGATTGGGGTAGACAATCGTCTTGCCGTGAAAGCTCCCTACTCCGGCTTGATGCAGCTCTATATCTGCCCCTGGAATACCCTCGCCGAGTAGTTGGTTGATATTCGGATGTGTGATGCGTGGCGGCGGAAGTACCACAACTCGCAAAGCTGGGCTGCACATGTACCAACTACCGAGCCCCTCCATTCTCACTCTCAAATCGTGGACGCCTTCTCCTAGATGTCTAATGATTTTTAGGTTGGTCCCCCCGCCATGGTCAGTGAGTTTACCCTCACTCACCTGTTCGCCTGTATGGGCATCCTCTATCCACTTCCAACTTCTGGCATGACCACCCACATGAAAAGTGTGCCCCTCTTCAATTCTCATCCCCAGATGTGCGTTACTGAAATATGGTCGTGTGAAACCCCACATCGCTTCGCTATGACTCTCTGGGTTTTCGCCTGCACCGGGGGCCCAGAGTTCGGACTCGTCATGAGTGATGTCAGCACTATCCTTGCCCGAACTTACGTTGAGGCGGAGGATTTTGGTCGCCATGGCCCATTGACCGTCACTCCATAATTCAACGATCACGTCGTGGGGGCCAGGCGCGAGGGTTTTATTGACAATGAGGTTGAAGGCTCCGTGGTCGTTTATCAGGCCCTCCGCACTCAACGCCTCTAATGTGTGTGCGTCTCTAATCTGGACGCGATGCCTGGCATGTCCACCTACTTGCAGGGTTGGTCGGTTGCCAACTTCAGCTCCCCACTTTGGTTCAGTGATATACGGTGGAGACACTAGCGGGGACTCTGATCGTTCAACAGTGTCCCTCCCGTTGTCTTCCGATACAGAAATGTCTTGTGATCCACCAGGCTCGCTTTCATATTTCGACATGATTCTTCCCCTTCGTTTACCGCTGGCTGTTGAATGACTACCTACGGTCCTTCTACGCCGGACGCCGGGCGAAACCTACCTGTTAAAAATGACAGTTTCGACGAGCGGTAATACCGTTCCTTCCAATTCCTTTTCGCGTGGTCGATGTCTCAGTCAGTGGCTGTCACGCTGGGTATTGTTGCCCCAACGCCCTCGACGGATGTCATGGCCAGCGATCTGCAACCCAACGCCTACAGCGAGTTTCGGCGTGGTTGTGACGATGATGAATTGTAGGAGCCGGCTTGCTGGCGATGAGGCCCTAAAATCCTGCCCCGCCCTCAAGGCCGCCATCGCCGGCAAGCCAGCTCCTACAAGGGAACTGCGGTGCGCACAGCATGCATGCCCGACGCCGATCCCCTGTAGGAGCCGGCTTGCTGGCGATAGCCTTTTCAGCCCCGCCACATCCTCATTCGCCGAGATGTGAACCGCCGCGCATCCGTCTTATAAATGAAACACCGCCCTCGGCTATACTGCGCAGCATTTGAAATGGCCCCGAGGACTGACTGTGAAGAACTGGACGTTGCGCCAACGCATTTTGGCGAGCTTTGCGGTAATTATCGCCATCATGTTGCTGATGGTCGTCGTCTCGTATTCCCGGCTGTTGAAGATCGAGGCCAGCGAAGTCAGCGTTCGTGACGACGCGCTCCCCGGGGTGTATTACAGCTCGATGATTCGTGGCGCCTGGGTCGACAGCTATCTCCAGACCCAGGAAATGCTGGGCTTGAAGGAAGGGCAGGGCATCAGTGCCGAGGACGCCGCAGACTTCAAGAATTTTGAAGCGCGCGTGCAGGACGCGATGGATAGCTATCGCGCCACCGTCACCACGGATGAAGACAAGCTCGAATTCGCAGCCTTCGAAAAATACCATGAGAATTACGGCAAGATCCTGGCCGCAGTGCTCGACTTGCATAAGCGCAATCAGGAAGCCGAGGCCATCAAGTTGTTCAATGAACAACTGACCCCGACCTGGACGGCGGGGCGCATGAAGCTCAATGACATCCTGCGCGAAAACAAAGCCGTGGCGGATCAGGACATGGCCTACATTGATGATGCGGTGTTCACCGCGAAAGTCATCATGGGCATTTCCCTGCTGGTGGCGGTATTGGCCGCCGGTCTCTGCGGCCTGCTGCTGATGCGCGCGATCATGGCGCCCATGAACCGCATCGTGCAGATCCTCGAAGTCATGCGTACCGGCGACCTCAGCGGCCGCTTGAACCTGGAGCGCAAGGACGAATTCGGCGCTGTGGAAACCGGCTTCAACGACATGATGGCCGAACTCACTTCGTTGGTGTCTCAGGCGCAGCGCTCGTCGGTGCAGGTCACCACGTCCGTGACCGAAATCGCCGCCACCTCCAAACAGCAGCAAGCCACCGCTACGGAAACCGCCGCCACCACCACCGAAATCGGTGCCACTTCCCGTGAAATCGCCGCCACCTCGCGTGACCTGGTGCGGACCATGACCGAAGTCTCCACCGCTGCCGATCAGGCCTCGGTGGCTGCCGGTTCCGGGCAGCAAGGGCTGGCGCGAATGGAAGAGACCATGCACTCGGTGATGGGCGCCGCGGATCTGGTCAACGCCAAACTGGCGATCCTCAACGAGAAGGCCGGCAACATCAATCAAGTAGTGGTGACCATCGTCAAAGTCGCGGACCAGACCAACCTGCTGTCGCTGAACGCTGCCATTGAAGCCGAGAAGGCTGGTGAATACGGTCGTGGATTTGCTGTGGTTGCCACCGAAGTGCGGCGCCTGGCGGACCAGACCGCCGTGGCCACGTACGACATTGAGCAGATGGTGCGCGAGATCCAGTCGGCGGTGTCGGCCGGGGTCATGGGCATGGACAAGTTCTCTGAAGAAGTGCGTCGCGGCATGTCCGAGGTGCAGCAGGTCGGCGAGCAGCTGTCGCAGATCATCCATCAGGTTCAGGCGCTGGCGCCGCGGGTGTTGATGGTCAACGAAGGCATGCAGGCCCAGGCCACCGGCGCCGAGCAGATCAACCATGCACTGGTGCAGTTGGGCGATGCCAGCAGCCAGACCGTCGAGTCCTTGCGTCAGGCCAGTTTTGCCATCGACGAACTGAGCCAGGTGGCCGTCGGGCTGCGCGGCGGCGTTTCGCGATTCAAAGTCTGATGAGCGAACTCACGGCCAAACGCACCGCCGTGAAGCCGGCGATGCATGCATTGTTTCTGGTGTTTCGCATCGGCAGCGAGCGCTATGCCTTGCAAGCGATCGAAGTGGCGGAAGTGCTGCCGCGCCTGCCGTTGAAGCCGATACCCCGCGCGCCGGACTGGGTCGCCGGGGTGTTCGCCTATCGCGGCGCGGTAGTGCCGGTAATCGACCTCAGTGCGCTGACCTTTGGCGAACCGGCCCAGGCGCGTACCAGCACGCGCCTGGTGCTGGTCAATTACCGTGCGGATGAAACCGCCGAGGCGCAATTGCTCGGGCTGATCCTGGAGCAGGCCACCGACACGCTGCGCTGCAACCCGGCGGACTTTCAGCCGTACGGCCTGGATAATCGCCAGGCGCCGTACCTCGGACCGGTGCGTGAAGACGCGCAAGGTTTGCTGCAATGGGTGCGCGTCGCCGATCTGCTGGACGAGCAAGTTCGGGCGCTGCTGTTTCCATCACCCCCGCTGGACCTGGCGCAGCTTGAGGTGCAGCCATGAGCAGCGATCAGCGGTTTTTCGATTTTCTCAAGGAGCGCATCGGCCTCGACGTCACCTCGGTGGGCCCGGCGATCATCGAACGAGCGGTGCGCCAGCGCAGCACGGCGTCCAGCGCGCTGACGGCCGATGAGTATTGGCACACCTTGCAGGGCTCGCAGGATGAGCAGCAAGCGCTGATCGAAGCGGTGATCGTTCCCGAAACCTGGTTTTTCCGTTACCCGGAATCCTTCGCCGCCCTGGCGAAACTGGCGGCCAAGCGCCTGACCGATATCAACAACATGCGCGCATTGCGGATTCTCAGCCTGCCGTGTTCCACAGGTGAAGAACCCTATTCCATTGCCATGGCCTTGCTCGATGCCGGGTTCAAACCGCATCAGTTCAAAGTCGAAGGCATGGACGTCAGCCCGCTGTCTGTGGAAAAAGCCAGGCGCGCGCAGTACGGCAAGAATTCGTTTCGCGGCCAGGACATCGCGTTTCGCGAGCGGCATTTCACCGCCGAGGACGAGTCCTATCGCCTCAGCGAGCGCGTGCTGGAACAGGTGCGTTTACAGGTCGGCAATCTGCTGGATCCGTCGTTGCTGGCCAACGAATCGCCTTATGACTTCGTGTTCTGCCGCAACCTGCTGATCTATTTCGATCAGCCGACGCAACAACAAGTGTTCGAAGTGCTCAAGCGCCTGACCCATGTCGAGGGTGTGCTGTTTATCGGCCCGGCCGAGGGCAGTTTGCTGGGGCGCTTGGGCATGCGTTCGATTGGTATTCCACAGTCATTTGCGTTCAGTCGCCAGAGCGCGCCAGAGCCCGAGCCTTTTGCGGCCTTCGTGCCGACGCCGTTGCCAGTGCGCCAACCGGTGCGCAACGTCACACCGGCGCCGGTACGCCTGCGGCCCTTCGCAACGGTGACGCCGCTGCCGGTGGCGACAAAAGCCGCCAGTCCCGACGCCGCTACGTTGCTGGCAAACATCGCCGCACTGGCCAATGAAGGCAAAAGCGCCGAAGCCCGCGCCGCGTGCGAAAGTTATTTGCGCAGCCATGAACCGGTAGCCCAGGTGTTTTACTGGCTGGGGCTGCTCAGCGATGTCGCCGGCAGCGCCCTCGAAGCCCAGGGCTTTTATCGCAAGGCGTTGTACCTCGAACCGCAACATCCCGACGCGTTGATGCACCTGGCGGCCTTGCTGCAATCCCAGGGCGACACGGCGGGCGCCAAACGATTGCAGGACCGCGCCGCCCGCAGCGAGCGCGCAAACAGTGAGCGCAAACGATGAATGCCGCCGACAGCTTTAGCCTCACCCATGAAGATGCCCAGGCCATCGACGATTGCTGGAACCGTATCGGTATCCACGGCGACAAGTCCTGCCCGCTGCTGATCGAACACATTCATTGCCGCAATTGCGCGGTGTACTCGGCGGCCGCTACGCGTTTGCTCGACCGTTATGCGTTGCAACAGGAAGACCGCGGGCAAGTCTCGGTCGCGGTCGAAAGCGAGGTGAAAACCCGCTCGCTGCTGATGTTCCGCCTCGGCGAAGAATGGTTAGGCCTGGCCACCCGCAGCCTGGTGGAAGTGGCGCCGCTGCAAGCGATTCATTCCCTGCCGCACCAGCGCTCCCGGGCCTTGCTCGGCGTGGCGAATGTGCGCGGCGCGTTGGTGGCGTGCCTGTCGTTGGTGGAACTGCTCGGACTCGACGGCGTGAGCAGCGTGACGCCTGGTGCGCGCGTGATGCCGCGCATGTTGATCATCGCGGCCCACGGCGGGCCGGTAGTGGTGCCAGTGGACGAAGTCGACGGGATCCATGCCATCGACGAGCGCCTCCTTGAGGCCGCATCGCGTTCCGGTGCGCAAGCCAGCGCCAAATACACCCGTGGCGTATTGCAATTCAAAGGTCGCAGCCTGCGTTGGCTGGATGAAGAACAGCTGCTGTCCGCCGTGACCCGGAGCCTCACATGACCCCCGAGCAAATGCGCGACGCCTCTTTGCTGGAACTGTTCAGCCTCGAAGCCGAGGCCCAGACCCTGGTGTTGAGCACGGGGCTGTTGGCGCTTGAACGCGATCCGACCCAGGCCGATTACCTCGAATCGTGCATGCGCGCCGCGCACTCGCTCAAGGGCGCGGCGCGGATCGTCGGCGTCGATGCCGGCGTCAGCGTTGCCCATGTGATGGAAGATTACCTGGTCAGCGCCCAGGAAGGCCGGTTGTATCTGCGGCCCGAGCACATTGATGCCTTGCTGCAGGGCACCGATTTGCTGATGCGCATCGCGACGCCGAACAACGCACCGGCGCCTGCGGATATCGAAGCTTATGTCGTCTTGATGGGACGGCTGCTTGTTCACATGGCGACGGTTGCCCCCATCGCGCCGCCGATGGCAGAACTTCAGCTGGAGCCGCCGACGGCCACGGTTGAGTCGCCCATGCCGGCCGCCACGCAAGCCCCCTCGGCAGCTGCCGCCGAGCCCTCGCCCAAGACCAAACGCACCACCGAAAGTGGCGAGCGCGTATTGCGCGTTACGGCCGAGCGCTTGAACAGCCTGCTCGACCTGTCGAGCAAATCCCTGGTGGAAACCCTGCGGCTCAAACCGCACCTGGCCACCATGCAACGCCTCAAGCGCATGCAGAACAACGGCCTGCGGGCGCTGGAAAACCTCAATGTCCATCTCAAGGATCAGACCTTGAGCCTGGAAGCCCGGGAAGCCCTCGACGATGCGCGTCGGTTGCTGGCGGAATCCCAGCAATTGCTGGTGGAAAAAAACGTCGAGCTGGACGAGTTCGCCTGGCAGGCCAGTCAACGTGCGCAAGTGCTCTATGACACCGCGTTGGCCTGTCGCATGCGGCCGTTTGCCGATGTGCTGAGCGGGCAAGTACGCATGGTCCGCGACCTGGGGCGCAGCCTCGGTAAACAGGTGCGGCTGGAGATCGAGGGCGAGAAAACCCAGGTCGATCGCGACGTCCTGGAAAAACTCGAAGCGCCGCTGACGCACTTGCTGCGCAACGCCGTCGACCACGGCATCGAATCCCCGGAGCAACGGCTGCTGGCCGGTAAACCGGAAGAAGGTTTGATCCGCCTGCGCGCCTCGCATCAGGCCGGTCTGCTGATGCTGGAACTGAGCGATGACGGCAACGGCGTCGACCTGGAAAAGGTCCGCCGCAGCATCATCGAACGTCAGTTGTCCCCGGCCGACACCGCCGCGCAGTTGAGCGAAGAGGAGTTGCTGACGTTCCTGTTCCTGCCGGGTTTCAGCCTGCGCGACGCGGTCACTGAAGTGTCCGGACGTGGCGTCGGCCTCGACGCGGTTCAGCACATGGTCCGCCAGTTGCGCGGCGCGGTGGTGCTGGAGCAGACGGCGGGCGAGGGCAGCCGCTTCCATCTCGAAGTGCCGCTGACCCTGTCGGTGGTGCGCAGCCTGGTGGTGGAGGTCGGCGAAGAGGCGTATGCGTTTCCGCTGGCCCACATTGAGCGCATGTGCGACCTGGAGCCGGCGGACATCGTGCAGGTCGAAGGCCGTCAGCATTTCTGGTACGAAGGCCGGCATGTCGGGTTGGTCGCGGCCAGCCAATTGCTTCAGCGTCCGGCGAGCACCAACAGTCAGCAAACCCTCAAGGTCGTGGTCATCCGCGAGCGCGATGCGATCTACGGCGTGGCGGTCGAGCGGTTTGTCGGCGAGCGCACGCTGGTGGTCTTGCCGCTGGACGAGCGTCTGGGCAAAGTGCAGGACATTTCCGCAGGCGCGCTGCTCGACGACGGTTCGGTGGTGCTGATCGTCGATGTCGAAGACATGTTGCGGTCGGTGGACAAACTGCTCAATACCGGGCGTCTGGAGCGGATTGCCCGTCACAGCAATCAGGCGGCCGAAGCCGCGCGCAAACGGGTTCTGGTGGTCGACGATTCGCTGACCGTCCGCGAGTTGCAACGCAAACTGTTGCTCAATCGCGGCTACGACGTGGCCGTGGCGGTGGACGGCATGGATGGCTGGAATGCCCTGCGTTCCGAGGATTTCGATCTGCTGATCACCGACATCGATATGCCGCGCATGGACGGTATCGAACTGGTGTCATTGTTGCGCCGGGACAACCGCCTGCAATCGCTGCCGGTGATGGTGGTGTCCTACAAGGATCGCGAAGAAGACCGTCGTCGTGGACTGGACGCCGGGGCCGACTATTATCTAGCCAAAGCCAGTTTTCACGACGACGCCCTGCTTGATGCAGTGGTTGAGCTCATAGGAGGAGCGCGGGCATGAAAATCGCAATCGTCAACGACATGCCCATGGCGGTGGAGGCCCTGCGTCGCGCCTTAGCGTTTGAGCCGGAGCATCAAGTGATCTGGGTCGCCAGCAACGGCGCCGAGGCCGTGCAGCGTTGCGTGGAAAACACCCCGGACCTGATCCTGATGGACCTGATCATGCCGGTGATGGATGGCGTCGAGGCGACGCGGCGAATCATGGCCGAGACGCCGTGTGCCATCGTGATCGTCACGGTTGACCGCCAGCAGAACGTGCACCGGGTGTTCGAGGCCATGGGCCACGGCGCTCTGGATGTGGTCGATACGCCGGCAATCGGTGCCGGCAATGCCCAGGAAGCAGCGGCGCCGTTACTGCGCAAAATCCTCAACATCGGTTGGATTATCGGCGACAAAGGCAATCGCGTGCGCCCCGCGCCGGGCCCGTTGCGCCACTCAGGTTCCCGGCAAAAACTGATCGCCATCGGTTCCTCCGCAGGTGGGCCGGCAGCCCTGGAAATACTGCTCAAGGGGCTGCCGATAAATTTTTCCGCCGCCATTGTGCTGGTGCAGCATGTTGACCAGGTGTTCGCCGCCGGCATGGCCGAGTGGCTCAGCGGCGCCAGCGGCCTGAATGTGCGCCTGGCCCAGGAAGGCGAGCCACCGCAGGCGGGTACCGTGCTGCTGGCCGGCACCAACCACCATATTCGTTTATTGAAAAACGGCACGCTGGCGTACACCGCCGAGCCGGTCAACGAGATCTATCGGCCCTCGATCGATGTGTTTTTCGAGAGCGTGGCCAGTTACTGGAATGGCGATGCCGTAGGGGTTTTATTGACCGGCATGGGACGCGATGGCGCGCAGGGGCTTAAACTCATGCGCCAACAGGGTTACCTGACCATCGCTCAGGACCAACAAAGCAGCGCGGTGTATGGCATGCCGAAAGCGGCAGCGGCCATCGACGCCGCTGTAGAAATTCGCCCGCTGGAAAAGATAGCGCCACGATTGCTGGAGATTTTTGCCAAATGACTATGCTCAGCAGCAATCCTGGCCCAGGCAGTACTCAGGTGACCGCACATGAATGACTTACAGCTCGACGGCTTCAAAACCGACGAAAACGCCGCCATGGTGTTGTTGGTGGACGATCAGGCCATGATCGGCGAAGCGGTGCGCCGCGGGTTGTCGAATGAAGAAAACATCGACTTCCACTTCTGCGCCGACCCGCATCAGGCGATTGCGCAGGCGATCCGGATCAAGCCGACGGTGATCCTCCAGGACCTGGTCATGCCCGGTCTCGACGGCCTGAGCCTGGTGCGCGAATACCGCAATCACCCGGCCACCAAGGACATTCCGATCATCGTGCTGTCGACCAAGGAAGACCCGCTGATCAAAAGCGCGGCATTCGCGGCCGGGGCCAATGATTACCTGGTCAAACTGCCGGACAACATCGAGCTGGTGGCGCGCATCCGCTATCACTCGCGTTCCTACATGACCCTGCTGCAGCGTGACGCCGCGTACCGCGCGTTGCGGGTCAGCCAGCAGCAGTTGCTCGACACCAACCTGGTGCTGCAACGCCTGATGAACTCGGACGGCCTGACCGGTTTGTCGAACCGTCGTCACTTCGACGAGTACCTGGAACTGGAATGGCGACGTTCGTTGCGCGACCAGAGCCAATTGTCGTTGCTGATGATCGATGTGGACTACTTCAAGTCCTACAACGACAACTTTGGCCACCTCGAAGGCGACGAAGCCCTGCGCAAAGTCGCCACAGCCATCCGCGACGCCAGCGCCCGACCTTCTGACTTGCCGGCCCGTTATGGCGGCGAAGAATTCGCGCTGGTCCTGCCCAATACATCACCGGGCGGTGCGCGATTGGTCGCGGAAAAACTGCGCCAGACCGTGGCTGCACTGAAAATCCCGCACATTTCACCGAGCGAAGGCTCAAGCCTGACCATCAGCATCGGCCTGTCGACCATGACCCCGCAAGCGGGCGCCGATTGCCGTCAATTGATCTCGGCGGCGGACAAGGGGCTGTACCTGGCGAAGAACAATGGGCGCAATCAGGTGGGTATCGAGTAACAGGGCGACCTCATTTCCTGTAGGAGCCGGCTTGCTGGCGATAGCGTCCGTCCAGCCAATAAACAGGTGACCCACCGCTATCGCCAGCAAGCCGGCTCCTACAGGGGCACGTACGCTTTTGATTCCCACCACTCATCAGGCCGAGCGTTAGCTCGCCTTCCGCTTTTGATCTGAGCGCCCCCTCGAGAGGCCGAGCGCAGGTTCTGCGTAGTGGGCAACCCGGCATGGATGCCGGGTTAGCCGCCCCCGGCCATGGATGGCCGATGGCGGCGGGCCCACGGAGCAGGACCGGAGCGAGGGCATGCCGAGCCTAGGCGAGGCACCGAACGAAAGGGGCAAGAGCCCTTGGTTACTTGGGGCTCTTCCAAGTGACTCGCCGTAAGGGCGAAACTGATAGCCGCCGTTACCGCAGAAACGGATATGTACACCCGAGAGAAAATGGTCGGTTAACAGTCCGCCATCGCCAGCAAGCCGGCTCCTACAGTTGATCGGTGTACGGCCGCTCCGAAAACGCATCGGGCCTTTTCGGCCAAGCGGGCTGCCGTTTCCGGCCGTTTGCCGTTATACTCGCCGGCTTTCAAAAGTTCGCCAACGAGTGCTGCCCGCCATGGAAATCAACCCGATCCTTAACAGTATCAAGGACCTGTCCGAGCGCTCCGAAACTATTCGGGGGTATCTTTGACTACGATCAAAAGCATGAGCGTCTGACCGAAGTCAATCGCGAGCTTGAAGATCCGTCTGTCTGGAACAACCCGTCGTACGCTCAGGAACTGGGCCGCGAGCGGTCCATGTTGGCGCAGATCGTCGAAACCCTCGACGAAATGCACGCCGGCCTGGCCGACGCCAAAGACCTGCTGCTGATGTCCGCAGAAGAAGAAGACCAGGCCGCCGTCGATGACGTCGCCGCCGAAGTCGAACGCCTGCGCGAATCGCTGGAAAAACTCGAATTCCGTCGCATGTTCAGCGGTGAAATGGACGCCAACAACGCCTACCTGGACATCCAGGCCGGCTCCGGCGGCACCGAAGCCCAGGACTGGGCCAACATCCTGCTGCGCATGTACCTGCGCTGGGCTGACAAACGCGGTTTCGACGCGACCATCATGGAACTGTCGGCCGGTGAAGTCGCCGGTATCAAGGGCGCCACCGTGCACATCAAGGGCGAATACGCCTTCGGCTGGCTGCGTACCGAAATCGGCGTGCACCGCCTGGTGCGCAAGAGCCCGTTCGACTCCGGCAACCGTCGCCACACCTCGTTCTCGGCCGTGTTCGTGTCGCCGGAAATCGATGACAACATCGAAATCGACATCAACCCGTCGGACCTGCGCATCGACACCTACCGCTCCTCCGGTGCCGGTGGTCAGCACGTAAACACCACCGACTCGGCCGTACGTATCACCCACGTACCGTCCAACACCGTGGTCAGCTGCCAGAACGAACGCTCCCAGCACGCCAACAAAGACACCGCGATGAAAATGTTGCGGGCGCGCTTGTACGAGCAGGAAGTGCAGAAACGCAACGCCGCCTCGCAAGCCCTGGAAGACACCAAGTCGGACATCGGCTGGGGTCACCAGATTCGCTCCTACGTACTCGATGCGTCGCGAATCAAGGATTTGCGCACTAACATCGAACGCAGCGACTGCGACAAGGTGCTCGACGGCGACATCGACGAATACCTGGTAGCGAGCCTGAAACAAGGCCTGTAACGCCGCCCCCCCTGTAGGAGCCGGCTTGCCGGCGATCCCCGGCCCCACGCCGGGGACAACGAACCTGATGGAATATTTAAAGACATGAGCGACCTAGAACTCGACCCGCAAGCCCTGCAACAGGAAGAAAACTCCCTGATCGCCCTGCGCAAGGAAAAGCTGGCTGCCGAGCGCGCCAAGGGCAATGCCTTCCCGAACGACTTCCGCCGCGAAAACTACTGCGAAGACTTGCAGAAACAGTACGTGGACAAGACCAAGGAAGAGCTCGCAGAGGCTGCAATCCCGGTCAAGGTTGCCGGTCGCATCATGCTCAACCGTGGCTCGTTCATGGTGATCCAGGACATGACCGGTCGCATCCAGGTCTACGTCAACCGCAAGACCCTGTCCGAAGAAACCCTGGCCGCGGTGAAAACCTGGGACATGGGCGACATCATTGCCGCCGAAGGCACCCTGGCCCGTTCCGGCAAGGGCGACCTGTACGTTGAAATGACCAGCGTGCGCCTGCTGACCAAATCCCTGCGCCCGCTGCCGGACAAGCACCACGGCCTGACCGACACCGAACAGCGCTATCGTCAGCGTTACGTTGACCTGATCGTCAACGAAGACGTGCGCCAGACCTTCCGCGTGCGTTCGCAAGTCATCGCCCACATCCGCAGCTTCCTGATGCAACGTGACTTCCTGGAAGTGGAAACGCCGATGCTGCAAACCATTCCGGGCGGCGCAGCGGCCAAGCCGTTCGAAACGCACCACAATGCGCTGGACATGGAAATGTTCCTGCGTATCGCGCCTGAGCTGTACCTCAAGCGTCTGGTGGTTGGCGGTTTCGAGAAAGTGTTCGAGATCAACCGCAACTTCCGTAACGAAGGCGTTTCGACTCGTCACAACCCTGAATTCACCATGTTGGAGTTCTACCAGGCTTACGCCGACTACGAAGACAACATGGACCTGACCGAAGAACTGTTCCGCGAGCTGGCGCAGCTGGTTCTGGGCAGCACCGACGTGCCTTACGGCGACAAGGTGTTCCACTTCGGCGAACCGTTCGTGCGCCTGTCGGTGTTCGATTCGATCCTCAAGTACAACCCTGAGCTGACTGCCGATGATCTGAATGACATCGACAAGGCCCGCGCCATCGCCAAGAAAGCCGGCGCCAAGGTGCTGGGCTTCGAAGGCCTGGGCAAATTGCAGGTGATGATTTTCGAAGAGCTGGTCGAGCACAAGCTGGAGCAGCCGCACTTCATTACCCAGTACCCGTTCGAAGTGTCGCCGCTGGCCCGTCGCAACGACGACAACCCGAACGTTACCGACCGTTTCGAATTGTTCATCGGTGGCCGTGAAATCGCCAACGCCTACTCCGAGTTGAACGACGCGGAAGACCAGGCCGAGCGCTTCATGGCGCAGGTGGCCGACAAGGACGCCGGCGACGACGAAGCCATGCACTACGACGCCGACTTCGTTCGCGCGCTGGAGTACGGCATGCCGCCAACGGCCGGTGAAGGCATCGGCATCGACCGTCTGGTGATGCTGCTGACCAACTCCCCGTCGATCCGCGACGTGATCCTGTTCCCGCACATGCGGCCGCAAGCGTAAATGTTTCAATTAAAAAGCCGCCTATAACAGGCGGCTTTTTATTGCCTGTCTGGTACAAACGTATCAATTGGTTACTTTTGAAATGAGAGAGGAATTCCTGTCGTGAACCGTGCAATGGCTCAAGAAGGTGCAGCGGGTATCGCCACTGCGGTCGCTGAAAGTGTTCAGTACCAGGGCCGCAAGGCCAGCCGTCAGGGCAGCGAGCAGCGTCGACAGGACATTCTCGATGCGGCCATGCGCATTGTCGTGCGCGATGGCGTGCGGGCCGTGCGTCACCGTGCGGTTGCTGCAGAAGCGGGTGTGCCACTGTCGGCCACCACTTACTATTTCAAGGACATCGATGACTTGCTCACCGATACCTTTGCCCAATACGTGGAGCGCAGCGCGGCGTTCATGGCCAAGTTGTGGGTGAACAATGAAGGGCTGCTGCGCGAGATGGTCGTCAGCGGCGACGGCAGCCCCGAGTCGCGCTCGCAACTGGCGGACGACATCGCACGGTTGATGGCGGACTATGTTCACCGGCAACTGATCAACCGTCGCGAACACCTGATGGCCGAACAGGCGTTCCGTCAGGAAGCGCTGCTGAACCCCCGCCTGGCGGAGCTGGTGCGCTCGCACCAGCAGATTCTCCTGCAGGGTACGTGTCAGCTTTTCCAGGTTTTGGGTTCCCGTGAGCCACACCAGGATGCCAAAGTGTTGACGGCGATTATCGGACGGATGGAATATCAGGGGCTGCTCAACGACGCCGAGCCTGACGCCGAAGCTGAAATGCTCGGTATCCTGACCCGCTACATGCATTTGGTATTGGCGTCGGTGTGATCCTGCGATGAACCTGTAGGAGCGAGGCTTGCCCGCGAAGGCGATTTAACATTCAACAGATGATGTGTTGACTGACACATCGCCTTCGCGGGCAAGCCACGCTCCTACAGGGACAGTGAGCATTCGGGGACTGTGTTCATAGGGAGTATTGAATGAAAGCCTGGCGCGTCGTTGTGATCGCCTTGTCGATCCTGCTGCTCAGTGGCTGTCTGGTGACCTTCAGGGAGCCATTGCCCACGAGCGACCCCGCGCCCAAAGGATTACTCGGCAAATGGACCAGCACCAATGCCTGGGGCGAGCCGCTGAACCTGGAGCTGACGCGCATCGGCGACAATCGCTATCAGGCGGTCAGCTACTTCAAGGCCAAACCCAAGGAACGCGAAGCCTATCCCTTCACCGTCTCGCGCCATGGCAACCGCTGGTACCTGTCGGCAAAAGTCCCGGCACAGTTCGGCGGGCATTTCACCATTGCCGGTTTCGAACTCACCGACAAGCATGAACTGGTGGTCTACAACCTCGACCTCGAACAGATCAACCAGGCCCTGGGGCAAAAAGTCCTCAGCGGCGAAGGTTTCCAGACCGACGACGGCGACGGCGTGCTGATCAACACACGCATGGACCAAGTCTTCGCTTACCTCGACGATCCGGCCAATTCCGATGTCTTCGTCGAAGCCGTGCGCTATCAGCGCCTGGCCAAAGCCAAATAAACCCAGCACATAACGGTTTTTCTACAGGAGTTTCGGGTGGACGATTACCAGCAGACGATACGCATGTTGTCCGATCGCATTGTGCTGGCGCAGACGCCGATTCGCGTCCTGGATGCAGTGAAGTGGGACGACAGCATCCGCAAGGGTTTCCTCAAGGCCAAGGGCAAGGAAATGCCGGCGGTGGACCGTGATTACTACCTGAACCGGCCGCTGTCCTTCGACTCCAGCAAAGTGAAGCTGGAGTTCCAGAACATCGAGCGTGACATCACCCGTCAGCTTGGCCAGTTCAACCCGGTCGGCCAGATCATGCGGCGCATGTGCAAGGAATACCGGATGGTGGTGCGCATGCTTGAAGCGCGCGGCACCGAGGATTTCGGCCTGATTTCCCAAGAGTTGTATGGCGCGGCATCCGATGCGTTTCACGCCGGTGATCCGACCCTGTCCGACCTCGGCCTGATGCTCTCCGATTATCTGAACAACATCGATGGTCGTGGTGACCTGAAGGACGAGCCGAAAATCCTCACCGCCAAGGACGCCGTGCATTTGTTGCAAACCCGGCTGAGCAAAGTGTTTGGCGAGGCCGAGGAAACCATCCGGGTGTTCGAGTCCGACGGCATCGTCGCCGATGCGGCGGCCGGCGCCGACTACATCAAGATCCGCACCGACGCGATGTTCAACGAGCGTGACGTGCGTGCGCTGGAAGTCCACGAAGGGCTGGTGCATGTCGGCACTACGCTCAACGGTCTGAACCAGCCGATCTGCACTTTCCTGTCCAAGGGGCCGCCCTCGTCGACGGTGACCCAGGAAGGGCTGGCGATCCTGATGGAAATCATCACCTTCGCCTCTTATCCGAGCCGCCTGCGCAAACTGACCAACCGCACCCGCGCCATCCACATGGTGGAGGAGGGCGCGGACTTCCTGCAGATCTTCGAGTTCTTCCGCGAGCAGGGCTTTGAAATGGCGGAAAGCTACGGCAACGCCAGTCGGGTTTTCCGTGGTTCGGTGCCGAACGGTCTGCCATTTACCAAAGACTTGTCCTACCTCAAGGGCTTTATCATGGTTTACAACTACATTCAGTTGGCCGTGCGTAAAGGCAAGCTTGAGCAAGTGCCGCTGCTGTTTTGCGGCAAGACTACGCTGGAAGACATGCGCACCTTGCGCCAGTTGGTGGACGAAGGCCTGGTGGTACCGCCGAAGTATCTGCCGGAGCAGTTCCGTGACATGAACGCGCTGTCGGCGTGGATGTGCTTCTCCAACTTCCTGAACCACCTGAGCCTGGACCGGATCGAAGCGGATTACTCCAACATCCTCTAATCACCGCATACCTTGTAGGAGCGAGGCTTGCCCGCGAAGGCGTTGTGTCAGTCAACATGCCTGTTGAATGTTATACCGCCTTCGCGGGCAAGCCTCGCTCCTACAGGACTTGCTATCAATCCTAAAAGCGAGGTTTCAACGGATGAGAATCCTCGGCATCCTCTTCCTGCTTCTAACCCTCGGCGGGTGCAGCTCTTTGCTGTTCTACCCCGAGCCCGGACAGCTGTTCACCCCGGAAAAAGCCAAACTCGAATACCGCGACGTCACCCTCACCACGGCCGATGGCCTCAAGCTGCATGGCTGGTGGCTGCCGGTGAAAAAAGGCGTCGAAGTCAAAGGCACGGTGCTGCACCTGCACGGCAACGGCGGCAATCTGCCGATGCATCTGGGCGGCAGCTGGTGGTTGCCGGAGGAAGGCTATCAAGTACTGCTGATCGATTATCGCGGTTACGGTTTGTCCGAAGGCGAACCGAGTTTGCCGGCGATTTATCAGGACATCGACGCGGCGTTCAAATGGCTCGACCAGGCGCCGGAGGTCAAAGGCAAACCGTTGATCCTGCTCGGGCAAAGTCTGGGCGGCTCAATGGCCGTGCATTACCTGGTTCAGCATCCCGAACGCCAGAAACAACTCAAGGCCTTCGTCCTCGATGGCGTGCCCGCCAGTTATCGCAGCATCGGCCAATTCGCCCTGAGCAATTCCTGGCTGACGTGGGCGTTCCAGGTGCCGCTGTCGTGGCTGGTGCCGGACGGTGACAGTGCGATCCACTCGATGACGCAGCTCAACGGCGTGCCGAAACTGATCTATCACAGCATCGACGATCCGATCGTGCCCCTTTCCAACGGCATCCGTCTGTATCAAGCTGCGCCGCCGCCGCGAGTGCTGCAACTGACCCGTGGCGGTCATGTGCAGACGTTCGCCGACCCGGTCTGGCGCAAGGTCATGCTGCGATACCTCGATGACCCGCAGCATTTCAACGGCCTGCGCCGCTTGGGTGAAATTCCCAACTACCCGGCACCCCCGAATTCAGAAGATGAACCACCAGAGAGTCCGCAATGAGTGAAGAACGTAACGCCATCCCGCTGATCATCACCGGTATCTGCAGCATCCTCGGCACCGTCGGGGCCCTGTGGTACTACGGTTACCTGCACTTCGCCAAACCCGAAGATGCGCTGCTGCTCAGCGACTTCACCATGCTCAAGACCGTGCCGGGCGAAGACTACAAAGTCTCCCTGGAACCGGCTCCACAAGTGGCCCAGTGCATCGATGGCGTGCTGGTGATGTTCGACACCGAACAGAAAGGCCTGACCGGCGTATTGGTCAACAACAAGAAAAAAGCCGTGCGCTGCATGGGCCAGGAAACCCCGCAAAAACTCGAGCAGTAACTGTAACGCGGTTAAATCACACAGACCGAGTTGCCTTCATCGCCAGCAAGCCGGCTCCTACAGGTTTGCGTTGATCCTGTAGGAGCCGGCTTGCTGGCGATGGACGCGACGCGGTGTTCTGCCAAACCGCGAAAACAAAAAGCCCCGCCTGATCAGATCAGGCGGGGCTTTTGCGTTACGGCATGAAGCTTAGTTGGCGCTCACCGCCGAACGTGGGATCACCGGCTGGTTGTCGTTGGAAATGGTCACTTCTACACGGCGGTTCATGGCTCGACCCGAAGCGTCGCCGTTTTCAGCAACCGGGTATTCCTTGCCATAACCCTGGGCAACGATGCGCGCAGGATCAACGCCCATTTTCACCAGTGCCGTGCGCACGGAACCGGCGCGACGCTCGGACAGCGACTGGTTGTGCGACGCCGTGCCGGTGCTGTCGGTGTAGCCTTCGACGATCACCTTGCGGTCCGGGTTTTCCTGAAGGAACTGCGCCAGTTTGTTGATGTTCGCCAGGCCGCTGGACTTCAGGTCGGCACGGTCGGTTGCGAACAACACATCACCAAAGGTTACCAGCGTACCGCGATCGGTCTGCTTGGCGTTCAGGCTGTCCTGCAACTGCTTGATCTGCGCATCGCGAGCATCCAGACGTGCCTGGGCGCGCTGTGCGGCAGCGTTCTTCAGGTTGGCTTCAGCGGTGCGCAGGGCGATGGTTTGCTTCGCCACTTCAACACGCTGATTGGTCAAGTAGGCCAGTTGGTCGACTTCGTTCGCGTCTCGCTTGTCCAGATAAGCCTTGTCGGCCTTGTCCAGATAATCGCTGGCGTCCTTGGTTTCCAGCGCCGCGACTTTGCTCGCCTGCGGGTTGGCTTGCAGGCCGCTGTAGTTGGTGCGGGCCTGTTCAAGGTTCGCATTAGGCGGCGTGGAGCAGGCAGCCAGTGCAACGCTTGCGGCCAGTAGGGCAGGGATCATCAATTGATTGCGCATGTGGGTATCGTCCTTTTAAGTCGAGTAAGAAGTACGTCGTGGCGGCGCTTATTGCACGGTGCGCCGGCTTTCCTGACGCAGTTCCTGAACCCCTATCCGAGAGTCCTTCACCGCCTGTTCGGCTTTGATCGCCTGGGCTTTGCGTTCGGCGACGCGCGCGTCCCACTCGGCCTGTTCGGCGAGCACGCGGGCTTCGTCGTACTTTTTGTCGTGCATCGCGATTTCGGCTTGTTTGAGTTTGTCCTGGGCGGACTTCATCTCAACCGCCGAGAATTCGGTGCCGCCCGCGCTGACGGCGCTGTTTACGGCCGATTGGGTCACGGCGTATTGCTCGGTCGGCGGGTTACCGGCGCAACCGGCCAGAACGAAGCTGCTGCCGATGGCCAGGGCGGCCAGTTTCAGGCTGCGCAGGGGGGTGGAAGCGGGCTTGGCAGTGTTGATCTTCATGGTCTTCAACTCCATTGGAATAACTCCTGAAAAACTGAACATCCATCCTGGGCAAGGAGCCGCAACCATCAATTTTCGAAGCGTTTTGAAACGGCCGTCCCAGGCGTGGTTACTGGTTACGACCCGAGGCATTTTTTAAAAGTTCAGAGAATATGGCCTGTCGCCCGAAAAAACTTTGACCGAACGGACAAGGCTCTAAATCGGGAACTTTGGCGATAGGAGGGGGTATTCCAAGGGCGGAAACACGCAATTGTTGAAGGGGACTGCAATCCAATGTGGGAGCGGGCTTGCTCGCGAAAGCGGTTTAACAGTCGACATTGAAGTTGACTGTCACACCGCCTTCGCGAGCAAGCCCGCTCCCACAGGGGATGTGGTGAATTCAGTGCTTCTGCTTGTCCTCACCAGACGACAAATCATGCAAATGCCGCCGGGACAACGCGAGAAAACGCGGGGTCGGGCCGATGTCTTCGTACAGCGGATCGCCTTCTTCGTCGGTGGCCACGATGGTCGAGCCTTTCACGTACGGGAAGCTCTTTTCCAGCTCTTCGAGCGCCGCGCCGATCAACTCGCCGAGCAGTTCTTCAGGGTGCCGCTTGGGGTACATCTCGATGATCGCCGCCAAGCGCGCGGCGGCCTCCACATCCAGATGAATCGAGTAGCCGGTGTCGGTCAGGCGACCCTTGGCGTTTTCTTCCCAATGATGGGCAAGCTCGCGGATTTTCATAAAAACCTCATGGCACGCCTGCTCATGGCAGGGCGGGTAAGTGTCCGGCCATGGCCGGCGAAAGCCGTTGTGCGGCTTACTCTTCAGACTAGCTTGCGTGCCCGGGGTTTAAAGTCCCTTCGTCGTGTGCTTGTAAGAAGCGCTTTACGGCGGCACTCTTGAACCACAAGGCACCCCGGATTTTTCGCTGGAGAACGGCTGATGACCGATATTGATGCACGCTTGCGCGAGGATGTTCACCTGTTGGGTGAGCTGTTGGGCAACACCATTCGTGAACAGTACGGGGACGATTTTCTCGACAAAATCGAGCAGATCCGCAAAGGCGCCAAGGCCGACCGTCGCGGTTCGATGGACGCCGAACTGAGCGCCAGCCTCAATCAACTGAGCGAAGACGAATTGCTGCCGGTGGCGCGGGCGTTCAACCAGTTCCTCAACCTGGCCAACATCGCCGAGCAATATCAACTGATCCATCGCCGCGAAGAATCCCAGCCCGCGCCGTTCGAGGCGCGCGTGTTGCCGGAGTTGCTAACGCGCCTGCTGGCCGAAGGTCATGCGGCCGAATCCCTGGCACGACAGTTGGGGCGCCTGGAAATCGAACTGGTGTTGACTGCGCACCCGACCGAAGTCGCGCGCCGCACGCTGATCCAGAAATACGACGCCATCGCCGCGCAACTTGCCGCTCAGGATCACCGCGACCTGACCAGCGCCGAGCGCGAGCAGATTCAATCGAAATTGCAGCGCCTGATCGCCGAAGCCTGGCACACCGAAGAAATCCGTCGCACCCGCCCGACACCGGTGGACGAAGCCAAATGGGGTTTCGCGGTGATCGAGCATTCGCTGTGGCAAGCGATCCCGAACTATTTGCGCAAGGCTGATAAGGCCCTGCATGACGCCACCGGCCTGCATTTGCCGCTGGAAGCCGCGCCGATTCGCTTTGCTTCGTGGATGGGCGGCGACCGTGATGGCAACCCCAACGTCACGGCTGCCGTGACCCGTGAGGTGTTGCTGCTGGCACGCTGGATGGCCGCCGATCTGTACGTGCGCGATGTCGATCACCTCGCCGCTGAACTGTCGATGCAACAGGCCAGCGACGCGCTGAAAGCCAAGGCCGGTGACAGCGCCGAACCCTATCGTGCCGTCCTTAAACAACTGCGTGAACGCCTGCGCGCCACTCGAAGCTGGGCCCACACATCCTTGACGACCGCCACGCCGGCCCCCGCGGATGTGCTGCAAAACAACCGCGATTTGCTCGACCCGCTGGAGCTCTGCTACCAGTCGCTGCATGAGTGCGGCATGGGCGTGATCGCTGATGGGCCGCTACTCGATTGCCTGCGTCGTGCGGTGACCTTCGGCTTGTTCCTGGTGCGCCTCGATGTGCGTCAGGACTCGTCCCGTCACACGGCGGCGATGACGGAAATCACCGATTACCTCGGCCTCGGTCGCTACGAAGACTGGAGCGAAGAGGAGCGCATCGCCTTCCTGATGCGCGAGTTGAACAACCGTCGGCCGTTGTTGCCAGCGTATTTCAAACCCTCCGCCGACACCGCTGAAGTGCTCGCCACGTGCCGGGAAATCGCCGCCGCGCCGGGCGCTTCGCTTGGTTCCTACGTGATCTCCATGGCCGGCGCCGCTTCCGACGTGTTGGCCGTGCAACTGCTGCTCAAAGAGTCTGGTGTTTTGCGGCCGATGCGCGTGGTGCCGCTGTTCGAAACCCTTGCCGACCTTGATAACGCCGGTCCGGTGATTGAAAAACTGTTGCTGCTGCCGGGTTATCGCGCGCGCCTGCAAGGGCCGCAGGAAGTGATGATCGGTTATTCCGACTCGGCCAAGGACGCCGGCACCACGGCGGCGGCCTGGGCGCAATATCGGGCTCAGGAACGTCTGGTCGACATCTGCCGCGAGCAGCAAGTGGAACTGCTGTTGTTCCACGGTCGCGGTGGCACCGTAGGGCGTGGTGGCGGTCCGGCGCACGCGGCGATTCTGTCGCAGCCGCCGGGGTCGGTGGCGGGGCGTTTCCGCACCACCGAGCAGGGGGAAATGATTCGTTTCAAATTCGGCCTGCCGGACATCGCCGAGCAAAATCTCAACCTGTACCTGGCGGCGGTGCTGGAGGCGACGTTGTTGCCACCGCCACCACCACAACCCGCCTGGCGCCATTTGATGGACGAATTGGCGGCAGACGGTGTCAGTGCTTACCGCGCCGTGGTGCGGGAAAATCCGCAATTCGTCGAGTATTTCCGCCAGTCCACCCCGGAGCAGGAGTTGGGGCGCCTGCCACTGGGCAGTCGCCCGGCCAAGCGCCGCGCCGGCGGGATCGAAAGCCTGCGGGCGATCCCGTGGATCTTCGGTTGGACCCAGACCCGCTTGATGTTGCCGGCCTGGCTCGGCTGGGAAGCCGCGTTAAGCAAGGCGCTGGCGCGCGGCGAAGGCGAGCTGCTGGGGCAAATGCGCGAGCAGTGGCCGTTCTTCCGCACGCGCATCGATATGCTGGAGATGGTCCTGGCCAAGGCCGACGCGGATATCGCCCGCTCCTACGATGAGCGGCTGGTCGAGCCGGATCTGCTGCCTTTGGGTGCGCACTTACGCGACCTATTGTCGCAGGCGTGTTCGATTGTTCTGGGGTTGACCGGTCAGTCGCAGCTACTGGCACATAGCCCAGCTACCCTCGAATTCATCCGCTTGCGCAACACCTACCTCGACCCGCTTCATCTATTGCAGGCCGAGTTGCTGGCACGTTCGCGCCTGCAGGAAGTGGCGCAGGGCAGCCCGGTAGAACAGGCGTTGCTGGTGTCTGTGGCGGGGATTGCCGCCGGTTTGCGAAATACCGGCTAAGGTTTTCGTCGTGGGTTCGGGCACTCGACGCGGGCGTCGAGTGCCGGTTTGCGCGGGGTTGGAAAGTGCTGCAAGGCGACACTTAATGATGGGGTTGCGACTTGGGGTACCCCGTCGCAAGGTCACGCAAGGCGCGGGTTTCTCCGACTTTCGACGGCTTGTGTGCGTAGGATCTGCTGTGTATCTTGATCAGCCTTTGGCCGTTTGGGCGGTCACGACCCTGTTTTGAGATTGGCCCCACGAGGCGAATCCTTTGTTATCTATATAAAAATTGAGGAGCACATCGATGCGCGTCATTCTGCTGGGAGCTCCCGGGGCCGGTAAAGGTACTCAGGCTAAGTTCATCACCGAAAAGTTCGGCATCCCGCAAATCTCCACCGGCGACATGCTGCGTGCTGCGGTCAAGGCCGGCACCGAGCTGGGCCTGATCGCCAAGAGCGTCATGGACAGCGGTGGCCTGGTTTCCGATGACCTGATCATCAATCTGGTCAAGGAACGCATCAGCCAGGCGGATTGCGCCAACGGTTTCCTGTTCGACGGTTTCCCGCGCACCATTCCTCAGGCTGAAGCCCTGGTGAAGGCCGGCGTCGAGCTGGACCACGTGGTCGAAATCGCGGTCGATGACGAAGAAATCGTTCAGCGTATTGCTGGTCGTCGTGTTCACGAGGCCAGCGGCCGCGTGTACCACACCGTCTACAACCCGCCAAAAGTTGCTGGTAAAGACGACATCACCGGCGAAGATCTGGTGCAGCGCAAGGACGACACTGAAGAAACCGTGCGTCATCGCCTGTCGGTCTACCACTCGCAGACCAAGCCACTGGTGGATTTCTACCAGAAGCTGTCGGCGGCTCAAGGCAAGCCGAAGTACAGCCACATTGCTGGCGTCGGTTCGGTTGAAGCGATCACCGGCAAGGTGCTTGAAGCGCTGAGCTGAAAAGTCTGAATCGCTTCATCTTCTACGGCCCGCTTGCGGGCCGTAGTTGTTTATACTGGCGCACTTTTTCTGACCTCTCTTACGGAAACATCGATGAGCACCTTGCTGGCCCTGGACACCGCGACTGAAGCTTGCTCCGTTGCCTTGCTGCATGACGGCAAAGTGACGAGCCATTACGAGGTGATCCCGCGCCTGCATGCGCAGAAGCTGTTGCCGATGATCCAGCAATTGCTCGCCGATGCCGGGACCACCTTGCAAGCGGTCGATGCCATCGCTTTTGGCCGTGGGCCGGGCGCATTCACTGGCGTGCGTATCGCCATCGGCGTGGTACAGGGCCTGGCGTTTGCCCTGGATCGCCCGGTCCTGCCGGTGTCGAACCTGGCGGTGCTGGCGCAGCGGGCGTATCGCGAACACGGTGTGAGCCAGGTCGCGGCCGCCATCGATGCGCGCATGGATGAAGTGTACTGGGGCTGCTACCGCGAAACGGCGGGTGAGATGCGACTGGTCGGCAACGAAGCCGTATTGCCGCCGGAAGTGGCGGCGTTGCCGGCGGATGCCAGCGGTGACTGGTTTGGCGCCGGCACCGGTTGGGGTTATGCCGAACGCATCGCCGTCAGCCTGAGCGGTCAGGACGCGGGCATGCTGCCTCACGCCGAAGACCTGCTGACCTTGGCGCGATTTGCCTGGGAACGGGGTGAAGCGATTGTGGCGGACGAGGCGCAGCCGGTTTATCTGCGGGACAAGGTTGCGACGCCCAAGGCGCGTTAATCAGCGATACCGAGTTGTCTCCTTCGCGGGCAAGCCTCGCTCCTACAGGGTTTGCGCGGCCCCTGTAGGAGCGAGGCTTGCCCGCGAAGGCGATTTAGGGGATGTAACCAATCGTCGTTTTATCCCCCCGCCTTTAAACCTTTTCGCAATTCTGTGTTCTAGTTATCACCAAGCGGTTTGCGAAGTGGGCTATGCGCCACTAAACTGCCATCACTGATACCGAGCATGACATTATGCGCATAGACGGCCTTTCTTCTCAGTCCTACCCCATCAAGCGCAAGCCTCGCAAAGGGCATGTGGTTGAAGACGAATCCGTCGATATCGAGGGCGAGCTGGAATTCCCTTCGGAAGAGCAAATGGCCGCCCGCGCCGCCAAAGCCTCCGCGCAGCGCCTGAGCAATCTGCCGGCGCGCCAACAAGACATGATTTACCACCGCGCCATGAGCAAAAGCGTCGCGATGGCCCTGGCCAGCTATCTCAGCACCGCCAATTTTGTCGATTGGGATTCGGATGTGATGGGTCTCGACCTGTATATCTGATGCGGCTGCCTTACTACCTCGGCTGCCCGTCCTGGAGTGAAAACGCCTGGCGCGATTATCTTTATCCGCAAGACGCGAAAACCTCCGAATTTCTCAATCTGTATTCTCAAGTATTCAACGCCGTGGAAGGCAATACGACCTTCTACGCGAGCCCGGCTGCCAGCACCGTGCAGCGTTGGGCCGAGACCATGCCCGAACACTTTCGCTTCACTGCCAAGTTCCCCGGCGACATCAGCCACGGCGGTGACCTGCGCGAACAATTGACCGCCACCGAAACCTTCCTGCAATTGCTCAGCCCTTTGGGCGAGCGGGTCTCGCCGCTGTGGTTGCAGTTGTCGAAAAGCTTTACGCCGCAACGATTGCACGAGCTGGCGGGTTTTATCGACGCGGTGGACCGGCCGCTGGCCATCGAAGTGCGGCATGACGATTTCTTCGCCAAGGGTGAGGCCGAGCGCTCGCTCAATCGCCTGCTGCTGGACCGCGGTGTCGAACGTATCTGCCTCGATCCGCGGGCGTTGTTCAGTTGCACGTCCACCGATCCTTCGGTGCTCCACGCCCAATCGAAGAAACCCAGGGTTCCGCCACGTCCGGCGGCCTTCACGCAATTCCCGCAAGTGCGCTTCATTGGCCATCCGCAACTGGAAGCCAACGACCCGTTCCTGGTGCCCTGGGTCGAGAAAATCGCCCTGTGGATCGAAGAAGGGCGCACGCCGTATATCTTCCTGCACACCGCCGACAACCTGCTGGCGGCGAAACTGGCGCAACGTTTTCACGCAAAGCTGATGCTGCGTTTACCTGGCTTGCCGCCGCTGCCTGAGCTATACAGAGAGCCCGCCGCGGAGCAACTTGGCCTGCTCTGAGGCGGATTCCCTGCCTTTTTCAGGAGCCTGCCAATGGATGCGCAAACCCTTCGAGCCCAAGCCTTCAAAGCACTGCATGAACGCGCCGGGGCTTTTGTCATTCCCAACCCGTGGGACGCCGGCTCGGCGAAAATGCTCGCCAACCTGGGCTTCGAGGCGCTGGCGACCACCAGTGCCGGTTTTGCCTTTTCTCAGGGGCGACCCGATGGCGGGCTGACGCTGGACGATACCCTGGCGAACGTTCGGGCGATTGTCGCGGCGACGGACCTGCCGGTTGCGGTCGATCTGGAAAACGGTTTTGCCGACGACCCCGCCGAATGCGCCCAAAGTATTCTGCGAGCCGCTGCAGCAGGCGCTGTCGGTGGTTCGATCGAAGACGCCACGGGACGTGCAGACGCGCCGATTTACTGCTTCGAGCATGCAGTGGCGCGAATCGAAGCCGCCGTCGCCGCCGCCCGCAGTTTGCCGTTCCCGTTCACGTTGACGGCCCGGGCCGAGAATTTTTTGCATGGCAATCCCGATCTGGACGACACCATTCGCCGCTTGCAGGCCTTTGCCGAAGCGGGCGCCGATGTGCTCTATGCGCCAGGTTTGCGCAGTGCTGAAGACGTGTTGGCGGTAGTGCGCGCCGTGGCGCCGAAACCGGTCAATGTGTTGATGTCCGGCGGGTTGAAACTGACGGTCGAGCAGTTGAGCGAAATGGGCGTCAAGCGTATCAGTGTCGGTTCGGCGCTTGCGCTGGCAGCGCTTGGCGAATTCTACCGCGCGGCCGAAGAGATCAAGACTTCGGGCACGTTCGGCTTTACCTCGCGGTCGATGCCATACGCACAGGCCAATCAATTGTTCAAAGGCTGACAACGCGGTTTTTGCGGGTGATCGCTCACCCGCTACAAACTGATGCGGCTACGCGAGGTGGGGGTGTTGCTGAGGGTCAGGCGGCGATACGCAGGTTCTGCAGCACGATCGGGCGCGCCCAGCCGATATCGAAATCGAAGTTTTTCTGTTGTTCCGCCAGTTCTTCCGGCGGGAACGGCGGGAATGGTTTGTCCAGCAGGTCCATTTCGAATTCGGCGATCGGCAGGTGCAGTGGGCGTGGTTGCGGCGCCGGGCCGGCTTCTGGCACGGGTTGCCCCGCCGTCAGTACGATCGGGCGAACCCAGCCGCTTTCGAAGTTCTGCTGCTTTTGCTGGGCAGCGATTTCTTCCGGTGGGAACGGTGGGAATGGTTTGTCGGCCAGGTCCATTTCGAACTCGGCGATCGGCAGGAACAGCGGCTCGGGTGGCTTGACCTGGGTTTCCTTCACATCGCATTCGCGCTGGGAAACGATGTGCGCCAGCAGTTCGCTGCCAACCGTGGGTTCTTCCGGGCTTTCGAGATCGACCGGTGGAAAGTTGAGAGACGCCGGAACGACATCGCCCGACTGTTCGGCCAGGGCCTGGGCAAAGAAATCCTGCCACAGGTGACTGACGCCGCTCAGTGCTTGGGAGTTTCGCAGGCCAAAATCGCCGTGGGGCGAGATGTAACCTATCGATGTGCGTTGAATGTCTGACATTTCTCTCGGTCGACGCTCAGCTCTGGCAAAATGCTCGTTAGTTTTGTTATCGGCCGTTTCTGCCGATCATTAATTTTTTTGAGCGTGTTTTCCCATGATTGAGCAACCGGCGGCTTGCCGCATCCATGTCGAGGCCCTGGGCACGGCTTTTCAGCCACAGGCCGAGCAATGGGCCGAGCGCCTGGGCCTGCCTTTGCAGGTCGATGACGGCGAATTTGCCTTGCAGGTGGGTGAACAGGGTTTGCAACTGCAACAGCTCGGCCCGGACGCACCGGGACCGGTGCGGGTGGACTTCGTCGAGGGTGGCGCCGCCCATCGCCGGTTGTTCGGCGGTGGCACCGGTCAGATGATCGCCAAGGCGGTCGGCATCGCCCAGGGCGTGCGTCCGCGGGTGCTGGACGCCACGGCGGGGCTGGGCAAGGACGCGTTCGTGCTGGCGAGCCTGGGTTGTGAGATGAGCCTGATCGAGCGTCAGCCGCTGATCGGCGCCTTGCTTGAAGATGGCCTGGCGCGCGGCGCGGAAGATTTCGACGTCGCGTCGATTGTGGCGCGCATGCGATTGCTCAAGGGCAACTCAATCGAAGTCATGCGCAACTGGGAAGGCGAGCCGCCGCAGGTCATCTACCTCGACCCGATGTTTCCCCATCGTGAGAAAACTGCGCTGGTGAAGAAGGAAATGCGCCTGTTCCGGCCGTTGGTGGGGGATGACCCGGATGCACCGGCGTTGCTCGAAGCGGCGTTGGCATTGGCCAGCCACCGGGTGGTGGTGAAGCGTCCGCGCAAGGCGCCGTGCATTGCCGGGCCGAAGCCGAGCCATGCGCTGGACGGGAAATCCAGTCGGTATGACATTTATCCGAAGAAGGCGCTCAAGCCTTAAGACCGCGTCGCCCCCTTCGCGGGCAAGCCTCGCTCCTACAAAAGCACCGCGGCCCCTGTAGGAGCGAGGCTTGCCCGCGAAGAGGCCAGTCCAGACACCCAATAATTAACAGGCTGTCTCTGGCCGATAAGCCCGCATAAACAACTCCACCACTTCCCGCACATGTTCCTCCGCCGCATCCCCGGTCAACGGTTCGCCACAGCCATACAACAACCGAAAATTCCCCGCGCCCTTGAGCAGGCAAAAGAAATGCTCCGCCGCGTTACGTGGCTTGTCGATGCTCAACACACCGCTCTGATCAACCTTGGTCAGTAGCCGTTCCATGCCATGCAGCATGCGTTCTGGCCCGGCCTCGAAGAAGATCTGCGAGAGTTTCGGGTCCTGGCTGCCCAGCGTCATCATCAACCGGTGCAGGTTCACCGATTCATCGCTGTTGATCAGGTGATGAAAACCGCGCGCGATATTCAGCAGCACCGTCTCCACTGAAATGCCGTCAGGCAATTCGAAAAACAGCGTAGGCAATTGTTCTTCGCATTTGGCGACAACGGCGGCGGAGAACAGCGTCTCCTTGTCGTTGAAATGGCTGTAGACAGTCAGCTTCGACACGCCAGCTTCGGCCGCGACGGCGTCCATGCTGGTGCTCGCATAGCCATTGCTCAGGAACAGGATTTTCGCCGCATCGAGGATTGCCTGGCGTTTGGCCAGATCCTTGGGGCGGCCCGGACCATTGGGTGCTGAAAAGTTGTTCGGCATTATTCGCTTTTAATACTGGACTGGTGAGTTTGCTATTAATAACATACTGGTCAGTATAATTATTCCAAGCACCATTAGCGAAAGGTCCTTCACCATGTTCCGCTATGCCTTGCCCCTCGCATTGCCAGTCAGTCTGGCGCTTTTATTGTCTGCGTGTGGTCACGAAGAGGCGCCGCAAGTCACCGTCCGACCGGCCATGGTGGTGCAGCCAGAGCCTTCGGCGCAGGCGATGGAAAGCTATCCCGGTGAAGTCCGTGCTCGCTACGAGCCGGATCTGGCGTTTCGCATTGGCGGCAAAGTCAGCCGACGACTGGTCGAAGAAGGACAGCGGGTCAAGGCCGATCAACCGCTGGCCGAACTCGATCCCCAGGACGTCCGCCTGCAACTGGAAGCCACCCGCGCTCAGGTCGCGGCGGCCGAAGCCAATCTCAATCTCGTACGTGCCGAGCGCGATCGCTACAAGACCCTGATGGATCGTCAGATGGTCAGCCGCTCGCAGTACGACAATTCCGAAAATCTATACAGATCCGGTGAAGCGCGCCTGAAGCAGATCAGGGCTGAATTCAACGTCTCGACCAACCAGGCCAGCTACGCCGTGCTGCGTGCGCCTCAGGATGGTGTGGTGGCCAAGCGAGCGGTGGAAGTCGGGCAAGTCGTCGCCGCCGGTCAAACCGTGTTTACCCTCGCCACCGATGGCGAGCGCGAAGTGTTGATCAGCCTGCCGGAACAGAGCTTCGGTCGTTTCAAGGTCGGCCAGCCGGTGTCGGTGGAACTCTGGACCCAACCTGACCAGCGTTTTGCCGGGCGCATCCGTGAGTTGTCGCCCGCCGCTGATCCCAAGTCCCGCACCTTCGCCGCCCGCATTGCGTTTACTGCCGGCAAGGTTCCGGCCGAGCTCGGCCAGAGCGCCCGGGTGTTTATCCAGACTGCCGACGTCGTGGCGCTGTCGGTACCGCTCTCGGCGGTTACCGCCGAAAACGGTGCCACCTACGTGTGGGTGCTCAGCGCCAACAACACCCTGAAGAAAGCGCCGGTCCGGGTCGGCCCGTTCGGCGAGAAAACCGTGCCGGTGCTCGAAGGCCTGAACGCCAGTGACTGGGTGGTGGCGGCCGGTGTGCATGTGCTTCACGACGGGCAGCAAGTGCGCCCGGTGGATCGCTCCAACCGCGTGGTCAATCTAGCGGGCAAGGAGTAATCCCCGATGGGTTTCAATCTTTCCGAATGGGCGCTGCGTAACCGCCAGATCGTACTGTTCCTGATGCTGTTGCTGGCCATCGTCGGCGCACTTTCCTACACCAAACTGGGCCAGAGCGAAGACCCTCCGTTCACCTTCAAGGCCATGGTGATCCGCACCAACTGGCCGGGGGCCACCGCCGAGGAAGTGTCGCGCCAGGTCAGCGAACGCATTGAAAAGAAGCTGATGGAAACCGGCGAATACGAGCGCATCGTGTCGTTCTCTCGACCGGGTGAATCCCAGGTGACGTTCGTTGCGCGTGACTCCATGCACTCGGTGGAAATTCCGGATCTCTGGTACCAGGTCCGCAAGAAGATCGGCGACATTCGTCATACCTTGCCACCGGGCATTCAGGGCCCGTTCTTCAACGATGAATTCGGCACCACCTTCGGCAACATCTACGCGCTGACCGGCGACGGTTTTGATTACGCGGTGCTCAAGGACTACGCCGACCGAATCCAGATTCAGCTGCAACGGGTCAAGGATGTGGGCAAGGTCGACCTGCTCGGGTTGCAGGACGAGAAGGTCTGGATCGAACTCTCCAACGTCAAACTCGCCACCCTCGGTTTGCCATTGGCGGCGGTGCAGCAGGCACTTGAAGAGCAGAACGCGATGTCCACGGCCGGTTTCTTTGAAACCACCAGTGAGCGATTGCAGCTACGGGTTTCGGGGAATTTTCAGACGGTCGAAGAGATCAGGAACTTCCCGATTCGCGTCGGTGATCGCACGTTCCGTATCTCCGATGTCGCGGACGTGCGTCGTGGTTTCAACGATCCTCCGGCGCCGCGCATGCGTTTCATGGCCGAAGACGCCATCGGTCTGGCCGTGGCGATGAAGGACGGCGGCGACATTCTGGTGCTGGGCAAGGCGCTGGAAATCGAGTTCGCCAGGATCCAGAAAAACCTTCCGGCCGGCATGCAGCTGCGCAAGGTTTCCGATCAACCCGCCGCGGTGAAAACCGGTGTCGGTGAGTTTGTCCAAGTGTTGGTGGAAGCCCTGGCCATCGTGCTGTTGGTGAGCTTCTTCTCCCTCGGCGTACGCACCGGCATGGTGGTGGCGCTGGCGATTCCGCTGGTGTTGGCGATGACCTTCGCCTGCATGTATTACCTGGGCATCGGCCTGCACAAGATTTCCCTTGGCGCGCTGGTGCTGGCGTTGGGCTTGTTGGTGGACGACGCGATCATCGCCGTGGAAATGATGGCGATCAAAATGGAGCAGGGCTTTGACCGGATCAAAGCCGCGAGTTACGCCTGGACCAGCACCGCGTTCCCGATGCTCACCGGCACGCTGATCACGGCTGCCGGTTTCCTGCCGATTGCCACTGCGCAATCGGGCACTGGCGAGTACACGCGTTCGATCTTCCAGGTAGTGACCATCGCGCTGCTGGCGTCGTGGATTGCCGCCGTGGTTTTCGTGCCGTATCTGGGGGAAAAACTCCTGCCGGACCTGGCGAAGATTCATGCAGCGAAACACGGCATTGGTCAGCCTGATCCGTACGCCACGCCTTTTTATGAACGTGTCCGACGCCTGGTGGAGTGGTGCGTGCGCTGGCGCAAAACGGTGATCACGTTGACAGTGGTGTTGTTTATCGCCTCCATCGTGTTGTTCCGTTTTGTACCGCAGCAGTTCTTCCCGGCCTCGGGACGACTGGAGTTGATGGTCGATCTGAAACTGGCCGAAGGCGCTTCGCTGAGCAACACCGCCGACGAGGTTAAACGCCTTGAAGGTTTACTGAAGGATCACGCTGGCATCGATAATTACGTGGCCTACGTCGGTACCGGTTCGCCGCGCTTTTACCTGCCGCTGGATCAGCAACTTCCTGCGGCGAGCTTCGCCCAGTTTGTCGTCCTGGCCAAGACCATCGAGGACCGCGAAACCTTGCGCACCTGGCTGATCGAAACCCTCAACGAGCAATTCCCGGCCCTGCGTTCGCGGGTGACGCGTCTGGAAAACGGCCCGCCAGTGGGCTATCCGGTGCAGTTCCGGGTCACCGGCGAACACATCGAGGACGTCCGCGCCCTGGCTCGAAAAGTGGCGGCCAAGGTTCGCGAGAATCCCCATGTGGCCAACGTCCACCTGGACTGGGAAGAACCGAGCAAAGTGGTTTATCTGAATGTCGATCAGGACCGCGCCCGCGCGCTCGGCGTGAGCACCGCGAATCTGTCGAAGTTTCTGCAAAGCTCGTTGACCGGTTCCAGCGTCAGTCAGTACCGCGAAGACAACGAGTTGATCGAAATCCTGCTGCGCGGCACATTGCATGAGCGCACTGAACTGTCGTTGCTGCCGAGCCTGGCGGTGCCGACCGACAACGGTCGCAGCGTGGCGTTGTCGCAGATCGCGACGCTGGAATACGGCTTTGAAGAAGGCATCATCTGGCACCGCAACCGCTTGCCGAACGTGACGGTCCGCGCCGATATCTATGGCAAGGAACAACCGGCGACGCTGGTGCAGCAGATCATGCCGACGCTCGATCCGATCCGCGCGGAACTGCCTGACGGCTACTTGCTGGAAGTCGGCGGCACCGTGGAAGATTCCGCCCGTGGGCAGAATTCGGTGAAGGCCGGTGTGCCGCTGTTCATCGTTGTGGTGCTGACGTTGTTGATGCTGCAACTGCGAAGCTTCTCACGCACGGTGATGGTGTTTCTTACAGCGCCATTGGGATTGATCGGGGTGACCCTGTTCCTGATGGTGTTCCGCCAGCCGTTCGGTTTCGTGGCCATGCTCGGGACCATCGCGCTGTCCGGGATGATCATGCGTAACTCGGTGATTCTGGTAGACCAGATCGAGCAGGACATCGCCGCCGGGCTCAAACCGTGGCAGGCGATTATCGAAGCCACGGTGCGTCGTTTCCGGCCGATCGTGCTGACCGCACTCGCCGCCGTATTGGCGATGATCCCGCTGTCACGCAGCGTGTTCTTCGGGCCGATGGCGGTGGCGATCATGGGTGGATTGATTGTCGCGACGGCGTTGACGTTGCTGTTTTTGCCGGCGCTGTATGCGGCGTGGTTCCGCATCAAGAAAGAAACGGTTTGATGGGTGGTCTTGGCGGCCTTCGGGCCGACCAGGTTCTTGGTTATTAAGTACATATCCATTTCTGCGGTTACGGCCGCTTATGGTTTCGCCCTTACGGCGAGGCACTTTTTTCAAACGCCAAAAAAGTACCCAAAAAGGCTCGCCCCGGCGTCCGGCCCCTCGCTAAGGCTCGGCGTACCCTCGCTCCGGTCCTGCTCCGTGGGCCGCCGCCATCGGCCATCCATGGCCGGGGGCGGCTAACCCGGCATCCATGCCGGGTTGCCCACTGCGCAGAACCTCCACTCGGCCTCCCGAAGGGGCGGGTGGATCAAGATCAAGAGCTGCAGGCGAGCTAACGCTCGGCCTGATGAGTGGTGAGAAGCGAGTGTACGCCGATCCCCTGTAGGAGCCGGCTCGCTGCGGGCGGCGTTCCGACGATGGCGGCCTGACAGCCGACCTGTTTTCGCGGATGTACCACGCCTTTGTAGGAGCCGGCTTGCCGGCGAACGCGGTGTGTCAATCGACATCAAATTCGACTGACACTCTGTATTCGCCGGCAAGCCGGTCTCGTTCCCACAATGGCGTTGTGTTGAGGCTTAGAGCGAACCAAACACCTTCTTCGCCAAACTGGTCGCCGCCGCCGCAGGGTTCTGGCGAATGGTTTCTTCCTGTTTGCCGATCATCTCGAACAAACCGTTCAGGGCCTGCTCGGTCACGTAGCTTTCGATGTTGGCGCTTTTCGCATCCACCACGCCCATGGTCGCGGCTTGTCCGGCGAACGAGTTGTACTGCTTGGCCAGGCCAACCTGGTCGGTGGCTTGTTTGACGATCGGCAGGAACTTGGCGCGGATCTGTTCGCGGCTGGTTTTGTTCAGGTATTGCGTGGCGGAGTCATTACCGCCGCTGAGAATGCCCTTGGCATCGTCGACCGTCATCTTCTTCACGGCATCCACGAGGATCGGCTGAGCCTGGACCACGGCCGTTTCCGCCGCTTTGTTCATGCTGGTTTCCAGCTGATCGACCTGATCGCCCATGCCGAACTGTTTCATTTTGCTGGCGACCTTGCCCAGTTTGCCCGGCAGTTCGATCTTCACGTCCGGGTTGTTACTGAAGCCGCCCGGCGTGCCGAGTTGTTTCACGGCCAGTTGCGCGCCTTGGGTCAGGGCATCCTTGAGACCGCCGGTAGCGTCCTTTTGCGACAAGTCACTGAGTGACAGCGCCATGGCACTGGCGGAAATCATCAAACCTGCACACAGGCCGGCGAAGCGAAGGGTAGGGCGGAACATGGCGGCTTCCTTGTTCGGAAAAAAATGAGCAAAAAAAGAATTAACGGACGGCGTCGACGCGAATTTTCAGTGGCTGCGGGTCGCTGCCATTCAGTTGTACGGCGTGATGTTCGGTGGTGATGAACATCAGTTGGCCTTTTACTTCGATTCGCGCGCTGACGGAATAACGATGGCCGGGTTTGACCTGGGCCGGATCGTAACTCAGATGGAACGGCAGTGGCACCTGGCCTTTGACCGGGCCTTTCTGCTCGTCGAGTACCACGGCAGGAGCGTCGGCCAGCGATACGTCCTGCAAGCTGACGCTCAGGGTGGCAGTCGGCGGCAGGGCGATGCGTTGCAGGTAGAAGACTTCGCCATCGAGGCTGGTTTTGGCGGCGGGTTGCATTGATTGACAGGCCCCCAGCAAAGCGGTCATGGCCAATAGAGAGAGTTTTTTCATCGGTTATCTCCGTATCAATGTGGGAGCGGGCTTGCTCGCGAATGCGGTGTATCAGTCACATCATTGCTGAATGACACACCGCATTCGCGAGCAAGCCCGCTCCCACAGGGTTTTGCGTTATGTCTCGGGCTGTGTGGCGACCAGATCCGCCGCATCTTCGCTGCGATGCAACGCCACCTGACGGATCGACAAGCGGATCTCCGCCGACAACACCCGTTTCGCCGCACCTTCGGCCAGTTCGCCGAGCAGTTCGTGATAGCTCAGCTTGCCGGCCTCGTCACGCTTGAGCACGTCGAGGTCGAGCATCGTCTGGATGAAGTGGCGGAACAGGCTCTTGTCGAAAAATTCCGGCGCGTTTAAGCCATGCAGGATCGACAGGCGCTGGGCCATCACGGTGCAGAGGTCTTCCAGTTCTTCGGCGCTGATGCTGTTCTGGCCGCTGTTGAGCAGCAGGGAGACCGTCATGTAGAAGCGCTGCAAGGTCTGGGCGATGCTCTTCGACAGCAGCGTCAGCAACACGAAATGCCGCGAGCTTGGCGCCGGACGCAGGTAAACGTCGTTCTCGAAACGCAGCAGGCCTTGCTCGACGAACGCTTCGAGCCATTGATCGATCACGGCATCCAGTTCGTCCAGCGACCAGCGAATGAACAGCTCCGATTGCAGGTACGGATACAGTGCGCGGGTGTAGCGCAGGATCTGCTCGCGGCTCATGCGCGACGCACTCTGGAAGAAACTCGCGAGCAACGCCGGCAACGCGAAAATGTGCAGCACGTTGTTGCGGTAGTAAGTCATCAGGACGGCGTTTTGCTCATCCAGATAGAGGATTTTGCCCAGCGCATCGCTTTGCTCGGACAGCAGGTCCATGTCCTTCACATGCTCGATCAACGCGCGTCCGTCACCTTCCGGCAGCGTGGTGTGCGGCGAGTACGGAACCTTGCGCAGCAGCGCCAGATACAGATCCAGCACCCGCGCCATGGCGCGATCGTCCAGTGCCAAACGACTGGTGGAGAGCAATGCCAACGCCACGAGGTTGACCGGATTGATCGCTGCCGCTTCGTTCAGGTGCTGCGCGACTTTCTCGCCGAGGCGGTTGGTGGTTTCGTTGAGCCAGGCCGGTTTGAACTGCGGGCCGAGTTCCTGTTGACGCCAGTCTGGCTGTTCGCTGTCGAGGAATTCCGCCAGTTTGATCGGCTCGCCGAAGTTCACCGCCACCTGGCCGAAACGCTGCTTCAGGGCGCCGATGACTTTGAAGATGTCGAAGATCGATTCTTTCTTCTTGCTCGCACCACGCAGTTCGCCGAGGTAAGTCCGGCCTTCCAGTACGCGCTCGTAGCCGATGTACACCGGCACGAACACGATCGGCATGCGCGAGGAGCGCAGGAAGCTGCGCAAGGTGATCGCGAGCATCCCGGTTTTCGGTTGCAACATGCGCCCGGTGCGCGAGCGGCCGCCCTCGACGAAATACTCGACCGGAAAACCTTTGGTGAACAGGGTGTGCAGGTATTCGTTGAACACCGAGGTGTACAGCGGGTTGCCCTTGAACGTACGGCGCATGAAGAATGCGCCGCCACGACGCAGCAGGCCGCCGATCCCTGGCATGTTGAGGTTGATCCCGGCGGCGATGTGCGGCGGGGTCAGGCCGTTGCGGAACAGCAGATAGGACAGCAGCAGGTAGTCGATATGGCTGCGGTGGCACGGCACATAGATCACTTCGTAACCCGGGGCGACTTTCTGCACGCCTTCGATGTTGTTGACCTTGATGCCGTCGTAGATCTTGTTCCAGAACCAGCTCAGCACCACTTCCATGAAGCGGATCGCGGTGTAGGTGTAGTCCGAGGCGATCTCGTTGCCGTAGCGCAGGGCCTGGGCCTTGGCTTTCTCCGGGGAGATATTCTCGCGTTCGGCTTCGTCGAGGATCGCTTGCTTGACCAGCGGCTGGTTGAGCAGGCCTTTGACCAGGTTGCGACGGTGGGAAATGTCCGGGCCGATCACCGCGGCTTTGAGGTTGCGGAAGTGCACCCGCAGAATCCGTTGGGCCATGCGCACGGTGCGCTCGTGGCCCTTGTCGTGCTCGATCAGTTCGCGCAGGTGAATCGGCGCGGAGAATTGCACGCGGGTCTTGCGCCCCAGCACGATGATGCTCAGCAAGCGGCGCAGGCGCCCGGTAACCGCCCAGCTATCGGCGAACAGCAGCTTCCACGGACTCGATTCGCTGTCCGGCGACTGGCCCCAGAACACGCTGACCGGAATGATCTGCGCGTCTTCGGCAGCGTTCTGGCTCAGGGCGCTGACCAGTCGGGTCAGGGTCGGTGGCGCGCCGCGTTTGTCCTGGCGACCGAGCCAGTCGGGCTCCGGTGTCAGGTAAAAGAACGCGGCAGGTTCCAGCAGATTGCCGACAGACACCGGCAGCACCGGGCGCGGCAGGCCCGCCTTGCTGCATTCGGTGTCGACCACGGCGAGGTCGGTCAGCGAAGGGTTTTGCAGGACATAGAACACCGGACGGCTGCGGTCGAGGTTGAGGGTGAACGACGACTGATTGATCGTCTCCGAGCGAACCCAGAGATAGAGCAGTCGGCGCAGGGTGCCAAACACAAGACGGCGGAACGGGGAACGGGTCATACGGCTTCTGCGTGAGTGGAATAAACCGAGCGTTTGCTCGGGCGGTCGATAGTGTGCCGGATTCACTGAAAATCGGCAAAAAAGCGGCAATCAAAGTGCTATTGAGAGATTAAATGTCTGACATATACTCGGCGCACTGTCGCCGTCACCCTCATGGGACCGGTATGCGCAGGCTGACGTTCCCGAGGCTTTCCTGCGAAAAGCCCGATCAATAATAAAAAGGGAGTATGAACAAATGGCAACACGCGAAACCGGCAACGTGAAGTGGTTCAACGACGCCAAGGGCTACGGTTTCATCCAGCGCGAGGACGGGGTGGACGTGTTCGTGCACTACCGCGCGATTCGCGGTGAGGGGCATCGTTCGCTGACTGAAGGCCAGCAGGTCGAGTACGGCGTTGTGACGGGGGAGAAGGGGTTGCAGGCTGAGGATGTGGTGGGGCTGTAAACCCACCCTCAAGATCACCCAAAACCTACTGTAGGAGCGAGGCTTGCCCGCGAAGGCGTCATCACTGACGCTAAAAGCTTCGCGGGCAAGCCACGCTCCGACAGGTTCGTGGTGTGATGGGTTAAGCAGTTTTCCAGGTGATCTCTTCTTCGCCATCGGCGCTGATGCGCATCCAGCGATCCGCTGTCTCTTCACCTTCTTCCTCGACCCAACTGCCCGGCGCGCAACGTACTTCTACGTTCAGCGCGGCAAACGCGGCGCGGGCGCAGGCGATGTCGTCTTCCCACGGGGTCTGGTCGCTTTCCAGGTACAGGCTGTTCCATTTTCCTACCGCTTTCGGCAGCCAGGTCACTGGCACGTTGCCAGCCTTGCACTTGTAGGTCTGACCTTTCTGAACCCAATCGGTGCACGGGCCCAGAGCCGCGCCGAGCCAGGCGGATACGGCCTTGTGGTCGACGTCGGCGTCTTTCAGGTAAATCTCGATATCGGGTTGGCGCATGGATGTCCTCACTGCGGGTCTGAAAAATCCATTCGCGGATTTAGCCGGCCTCAAGCTGCTGCTCAAGACCAAAAATTAAGATTGAAGAACAAAATAATCGTAGCGCATCGAAACAGTGACCTCGAACGGTTCCACTTGTTCGATGACCGCCGCCCGGCGTTCGGCACTGGCGCGCCAGCCGTGAGGCGTCATGGCCAACAGGTTGGCGCGATCCTGACCACTTGCAAGCGTCAGCTTGAATTCCAGCGTTTCACTGTGTTGCAGCGCCATGCCGTCCGGCACCAGGGCCAGATGCTTGTCGTCGGTGTACTCACGCACTTCGTCGTACAGCCGCTCGCGCAATTCCATCAGGTGGCCGCTGGTCGGCCCGACTTTCATCAAACCGCCGCCGGGGCTGAGCAGGCGCTTGGCTTCTTCCCAGTCCAGCGGGCTGAAGACGCTGGCGAGAAACTGACAACTGCCGGACGCCAACGGCACCCGCGCCATGCTGGCGATCAACCAGGTCAGCTGCGGGTTGCGTTTGCAGGCGCGTTTGACCGCTTCCCGGGAGATGTCCAGTGCGTAACCGTCTGCGTTCGGCAACGCCTCGGCAATTTGCGCGGTGTAGTAACCCTCGCCACAACCGATGTCCAGCCAGCGCTGCGGCGCGTATTGCGCCGCCAGCTCAGCGAGACGCCTGGCCACCGGCGCGTAATGCCCGGCGTTCAGGAAGTCGCGCCGGGCTTCGACCATCGCCAGGTTATCCCCAGGGTCGCGGCTGTTCTTGTGCTGCACCGGCAACAGGTTCAGGTAACCCTGGCGCGCGCGGTCGAAACGATGCCCGGCGGGGCAGGCCACGCCGTTGTCCACCGCGTTCAGCGGTTCGCTGCAGATCGGGCAGGCAAGCATCAGGCGAGCAACTTGATCAGGGTCTGGTAGTAGATTTCGGTCAGCACGTCGAGGTCGGCGGCCAGCACGCGCTCGTTGACCTGGTGGATCGTCGCGTTGACCGGGCCCAGTTCAACCACCTGTGTACCCATGGTCGCGATAAAGCGCCCATCGGAGGTGCCACCGCTGGTGGAGGCTTTGGTTTCGCGACCGGTGATGTCCTTGATGCTCGACGCGACGGCGTCCAGCAACGCGCCCGGTTCGGTGAGGAACGGCAGACCGGACAGCGCCCAGTCGATGTGCCAGTCCAGGCCATGCTTGTCGAGGATATCGGCGACGCGCTTCTGCAAGCCTTCAACAGTGGACTCGGTGGAGAAGCGGAAATTGAACACCGCTATCAGATCACCGGGGATCACGTTGGTCGCGCCAGTGCCGGAATTCACATTGGAAATCTGGAAACTGGTCGGCGGGAAGAAATCGTTGCCGTGGTCCCAATGCTCGGCGGCCAGTTCGGCCAGCGCCGGGGCGGCAAGGTGGATCGGGTTCTTGGCGAGGTGCGGATACGCGACGTGACCTTGCACACCGTGCACCGTCAGTTTGGCGCCGAGGGAACCGCGACGGCCATTCTTGACCACGTCACCCACCAGGGTGGTGCTCGACGGTTCGCCGACGATGCACCAGTCCAGACGCTCCTTGCGGGCGGCGAGGCGCTCAACGACTGCCTTGGTGCCGTGGTGCGCCGGGCCTTCTTCATCGCTGGTGATCAGGAACGCGACTTTGCCCTTGTGATCCGGGTAATCGGCGACGAAGCGCTCGGCGGCCACGGTCATGGACGCCAGGCTGCCTTTCATGTCGGCCGCGCCACGACCGCAGAGCATGCCGTGTTCGTCGATCAGCGCGTTGAACGGGTCGATCTGCCAGGCGGTCACCGGGCCGGTCGGGACCACGTCGGTGTGGCCGGCGAAGCACAGTACCGGGCCGTCGTGCTTGCCGTGGGTGGCCCAGAAGTTATCCACATCTTCGATGCGCATTGGCTCAAGCATAAAACCGGCATCGCCCAGGCGCTGCATCATCTGCTTCTGGCAATCGGCGTCGACCGGCGTCACGGACGGACGGCGGATCAGGTCGATGGCGAGTTGAAGGGTCGGCGAAAGGTCGGCGTGGGCCGTCATGGAAAACTCCGGTGCTTTATCTGTAGGAGCGAGGCTTGCCCGCGAAGAACGATAATGAGGTGTATCTGTTACACCGAGTCGCTTCGTTCGCGGGCAAGCCTCGCTCCTACGGGAAATGGGGGGCAAGGCCTGGAAAATGGCGGTTATCTTAAAGCAAAACGGCGGCCATTGGCCGCCGTTTAGTGCATCTGCAAAGATTTAGACTGCCGGTGCCGTTTCGGCCTCGACGGCCGGTTTCGGCAGCGAGGACAGGAACGCCATGATCAGCGCCGCCAGGTACGGCAGCGACTGCACCAGCAACATGATCACCCAGAAGCGCATGTCGTTGCTCGGCAGCCCGTTCACCAGGAAGATCCCCAGCGCCGCGCCCCACAACAGCAGCATGATGAACATCTCTTCACGCGCTTCCGAAATCGCCACCCAGAAGCCGTGGTTATCGGCGTTTTTCGGCGTGCGGAAGAACGGAATGCTGCTGGTGAAGAAGCCGTACAGCACCGCTTTGGCGATGGTGTGCGACAACGCCAGCCCGGCCAGCGCCGCGCAGAACGCATCCTTGAGGTTCACGCCAACGGCGCGACGGTAGAGGAAGATGATCTTGCCGACCTTGAACACGAACAGCGCCAATGGCGGGATCGCGAAAATCAGCAACGGCGGATCGACCCGCTGCGGCACGATGATCATCGCCGCCGACCACAACAGTGCGCCCACGGTGAAGAAGATGTTCATGCCATCCGCCACCCACGGCAACCAGCCCGCGAGGAAGTGGTAGCGCTGGCCACGGGTCAGCTCGGTGTCCTTGCCGCGCAGCAGACTGGCGGTGTGACGCTTGATGATCTGAATCGCACCGTAGGCCCAGCGGAAACGCTGTTTCTTGAAGTCGATAAAGGTATCGGGCATCAGGCCTTTGCCGTAGCTGGTGTGGTAGTACGCCGCCGACAAGCCTTTCTCGAACACGCGCAGACCCAACTCGGCGTCTTCGCAGATGCACCAGTCGGCCCAGCCGAGTTCCTCGAGCACCGAGCGCCGGGTCATGGTCATGGTGCCGTGCTGGATGATCGCGTCGCGGTCGTTACGGGTGACCATGCCGATGTGGAAGAAGCCTTTGTATTCCGCGTAGCAGAGCTTCTTGAAGGTGCTTTCGTTCTGGTCGCGATAATCCTGCGGCGACTGCACCACAGCGATTTTCGGATCGGCGAAGTGCGGCACCATGTGCTTGAGCCAGTTCGGGTCGACGCAGTAGTCAGAGTCGATCACCGCAATCACTTCGGCATCCTTGGCGGTGTGCGGAATCAGGTAGTTCAGCGCGCCGCCCTTGAAGCCGGCGAGCGGTGCGACGTGGAAGAACTTGAAGCGCGGGCCGAGGGTTGCGCAGTAATCGCGCACCGGCTCCCAGACGGCCGGGTCCTTGGTGTTGTTGTCGATGATCAGGACTTCGAAGTCCGGATAGTCGAGGTTGGCCAGGGCGTTGAGGGTCTGTTTGACCATCTCCGGCGGCTCGTTGTAGCACGGCACGTGAATCGAGACTTTCGGCCTGTAGTCCGAATCGCCCACCACCGGCAGGAATTCACGCCGGCGTTTGTGGGTCCAGACCGCTTCGGCCAGTTCATGCGCCTCGGTCAGCAGGACGATAAAGACCCCGAGTGCGCCGAGTGCGAGGAGAAATCCTACGGTCAGGCTGAACCAGGTGCTGTATTGCTGGCTGTAGTCGTAGCCGATCCACACCAGCACCGAACCGCACAAGAAGGCGATAAAAGTCAGGAAGGTGCGGCCACGTTGACGCAGGGCCGAGCCGTCAATCATCAGCAAGGTCAGGGACAGCAGGGCCAACACCGCCGAGCCGATGGCCAGCACGCGCCATTGCGGGATCGCGACGACCGGGCCTTCGAAGTTGAATTTCTGCTGACGCGCAGCGTTGAACACGCCCCAATACGCGCCCACCGAACCTTCGTCACTGGCCTTCCACGGCTGGTCGAATGCTTCGATCACGAAGTAGTTGAAACCCTGGCGGTTAAGCTTGTTCACCAGCGTACGCAGGTAGATCGCCTGATCTGCCGGGCTCGCATCGGTGCCGCCACGCATGCGGCCGTTGCTCGGCCAGCCAACCTCCGAGAGCAGCAGTGGTTTTTTCGGGAACATCTTTTTCAGGTCGCGAGCGCGGTCGAGGACGAACTGGCCGGCCTTGTCCACCGGGATGTATTCCCAGTAAGGCAGCACGTGCGCGGCAATCAGGTCGACGTGCTTGGCCAGTTCCGGGTGTTCTTCCCAGACGTGCCATTGCTCGGACGTGGTGACCGGCACCTTCACGGCTGCGCGAACGCGATCAAGGAGCACGCTCAGTTCGGCAGCGGTAATTTCCTTACGGAAGATGGCCTCGTTGCCTACGACCACACGAACCACGCTGCGTGAGGAGTTGGCGATTTCGATGGCCCGGGTGATTTCCCGCTCGTTGCGTTCCAGGTCCGGGCTGATCCAGATCCCCAGGGTGACCCGCAGGCCGAATTCCTCTGCCAGTTTGGGAATGTCTCCCAGGGTGCCATCGACCGAGTAGGTACGGATGTTGTCCGTCAGCTTGCTCATGATCTCCAGATCGCGACGCATTTGATCGTCGGTCGGATACTGCTCTTTCTGCGGATACTGGCCTTGCTGGAACGGCGAGTACGAGAAACCGGAGATCTGTTCAGGCCAGTTGGGGGCGGTGACCGGGCGATTGATCAGCGCCCAGAAGCCGGTAAACAAGGCTGCGATGGCGAGCACCACGACCAGGTTGAGTCCAAATTTACGCGATGACATAGCTATTTCGGGTTCCAAAGGCTGTGGAACGAAGGAACGGTTGGCGATCGCCAAGGGGCGCGCATCCTACACCGGCAGTTCACTGAACGTACATCGGACAGGGAATTGCACGACATTGGGCAATCGGCTTTCACATAAGTTCTTACACTTGTCGCTTGTAGCTTAGATCTTTTGGCGTGTGGCCCTATAATGCGCGCCGGTTTTTGGGGTAATGGTCATGAGCACAGAAGATCCGCGGTTTGCAGGCATCGCCCGTTTGTATGGCATCGAAGGGCTAGAGCGCTTGCGCGCGGCGCACGTGGCGATCGTCGGCGTCGGTGGCGTCGGCTCCTGGGCTGCGGAAGCGGTGGCGCGGTGTGGCGTGGGCGAGATTTCGCTGTTCGACCTCGACGACGTCTGCGTCAGCAATGCCAACCGTCAGTTGCATGCGCTGGACAGCACCGTCGGCAAGCCAAAGGTCGAGGTGATGGCTGAGCGCCTGCGCGGGATCAACCCGGATTGCACGGTGCACGCGGTGGCGGATTTCGTCACCCGCGACACCATGGCCGAATACATCACGCCGAACATCGACTGTGTGATCGACTGCATCGACAGCGTCAACGCCAAGGCTGCACTGATTGCCTGGTGCAAGCGCCGCAAGATCCAGATCATCACCACGGGCGGGGCGGGCGGGCAGATCGACCCGACGTTGATCCAGGTCTGCGACCTGAACCGTACGTTCAACGACCCGTTGGCCTCGAAAGTGCGCTCGACCCTGCGCCGCGATTACAACTTCTCCCGTACCGTGACCCGCCATTACAGCGTTCCGTGCGTGTTCTCCACCGAGCAGCTGCGTTATCCGAAACCGGACGGCAGCATTTGCCTGCAGAAGAGTTTTGTCGGGGATGGCGTGAAGCTGGACTGCGCGGGCGGGTTTGGTGCGGTGATGATGGTGACGGCGACGTTCGGCATGGTCGCGGCGACCAAGGCTGTGGATAAGATTGTGGCGGGTGTGCGGCGCCCGGCGGATCGGGTTAAACCTGCCTGACAGGAAATGGTTTGCAATACCTGTAGGAGCGAGGCTTGCCCGCGAAAGCGGTGTGTCAGGTACGGCGCCTTCGCGGGCAAGCCTCGCTCCTACAGGGGCGCGGCCAACTCATTCATTCGCTGAAGCACGGCATTGAGACCATTGCTGCGCGAAGGGGAGAGCTGTCGCGACAGTCCCAACTGACTGAACCAGTCCGGCAAATCCACCTGCTGCAACTCGACCGCCGACAACCCGTTAACCCGCGCCAGCAACAACGCCACCAACCCGCGAATCAACCGCGCATCGCTGCTCGCGGCAAACTGCCAGTGACCGTCCTGCAACGATCCCACCAACCACACCTGGCTTTCACAGCCATGCACGCGGTTGGCGTCGACTTTATCCACATCGCTCAATGCCGGCAGCCGGTCGCCCCATTGCATCAGCAGTCGCGCGCGTTGCTCCCAGCCTGCGGCGGCCTGAAAAGTTTCGAGCGCCATTTCCGCATCAGCAGGGAGGTTCATCGCAACAACTCCAGCGCTTGATCCAGCGCATCAAAGAACCGTTGCAGGTCCTCGGAGTCGTTGTAAAGCGCCAACGACACCCGAATCGCCCCGGCCAGTTCAAAGCTTTTCAGCAGCGGCATCGCGCAATGATGACCGGCGCGCACCGCGATCCCCTGTTCTGTCAGCAAGTGCGCCAGATCAGAGTTATGCACACCCTCGACGACAAAACTCGCCAGGGCCAGTTGCGGTTTGCCCAGCAAGCGAATGCCGTCGCGCGCCTCAAGACCTTTCAACAAATAGTCATGCAGCGCGGCTTCATGGGCCGAAACCGCGTCCTGATCGAGGCCAGCGAGGTAATCGAGCGTCGCACCGAGACCAATCACGCTGGAGATCGGCGGCGTTCCTGCCTCGAAACCCAGCGGAGCAGGACGAAAGCGCGCGTTCTGGTAATCCGCATCCAGCACCATTTCGCCGCCGAACTGCCAATGGCGCAGTTGCTTGAGCGCCTCATGGCGGCCGAACAACACCCCCAGGCCATCCGGGCCATAGAGCTTGTGGCTGGAAAAGACATAAAAGTCGCAACCCAGCGCCTGCACATCGTGTCGGCCATGGACCACGCCTTGGGCGCCATCGACCACGGTCAACGCGTTGTGTGCCTTGGCCAGCGCCAGCAGCGCGGGCAATGGCTGCCAGGCGCCGAGCACATTGGACAGCTGACTGACCGCCAGCAAGCGGGTTCGCGGGCCGATCAACGCGGCGGCGGTGTCGAGGTCGATCAAGCCGTCGGCGTCCAGCGGCAGGATCACCAGTTTCAGATCGCGACGGTGGGCCAGTTGCTGCCATGGCAGCAGGTTGGCGTGATGCTCCAGGGCGCTGATGACAATTTCATCGCCCGGATAGAAAAGATGTTCCAGGCCATAGGCGAGGAGGTTCAGCGCAGAGGTCGCGCCGTGGGTGAAGATGATCTGCCCGCAATCACCGGCATTCAGCCATTGCGCGACTTTATTGCGGCTGTCCTCGAACGCCTGGGTGGCATGTGCGCCGGGCAAGTGTTGCGCCCGATGCACGTTGGCTGCGCCATTGGCGTAGTAATGCGCCAGGGCATCCAGAAGGGCTTGAGGTTTTTGCGTGGTGGCGGCGTTGTCCAGATAGGTCTGGTCTTGCCGTTGCAGGGCGGCGATGGCCGGAAAATCGGCGCGCCAGGGGGAGAGAATCATCATGGTATCGGGCCCTGCTAAACATGGGCGGACGTACGCCTGACCTGATGGTCTGGGCTACGCCGGACCTGTAGGAGCGAAGCTTGCTCGCGAAGGGGCCGGTGAGATCCCCAAAAGCTTCGCGGGCAAGCCTCGCTCCTACAAGAACAGGTGGTCGTGACGCTCTGCTTAGTTGTGAGCGTGCAGCGCTTCGTTCAGTTCGATCGCCGATTTGTGGGTTTTGCATTCCACGGCACCGGTTTCCGAATTGCGGCGGAACAGCAGGTCCGGCTGACCGGCCAGTTCACGAGCCTTCACGACTTTGACCAGTTTGTTGTTTTCGTCCAGCAGCGCCACTTTGGTGCCAGCGGTCACGTACAGGCCCGATTCAACGGTGTTGCGGTCGCCCAACGGGATACCGATACCGGCGTTGGCGCCGATCAGGCAGCCTTCGCCAACCTTGATCACGATGTTGCCGCCGCCCGACAGGGTGCCCATGGTCGAGCAACCGCCGCCCAGGTCCGAACCCTTGCCGACGAACACGCCGGCGGAAACGCGGCCTTCGATCATGCCCGGGCCTTCGGTGCCAGCGTTGAAGTTGACGAAACCTTCGTGCATCACGGTGGTGCCTTCGCCGACGTAAGCGCCCAGACGGATACGGGCGGCATCAGCGATACGCACGCCGGCCGGCACGACGTAGTCGGTCATTTTCGGGAATTTGTCTACCGAGAAAACTTCCAGCAGCTCGCCGCGCAGACGGGCTTCCAGTTGATGTTCGGCCAGTTCGGCGAGGTCGATCGCGCCCTGGCTGGTCCATGCGACGTTCGGTAGCAGCGGGAACACGCCGGCCAGGTTCAGGCCGTGCGGCTTGACCAGGCGATGGGACAGCAGGTGCAGCTTGAGGTAAGCCTCAGGCGTGGAAGTCAGCGGCGCATCTTCGGCCAGAATGGTGGCGACCAGCGGCTTGTGGCTTTCGGCCAGACGGGTCAGCAGGGCAGCCTGGGCTGCGTCGACACCTTTCAGTGCTTCAGCCAGTTGCGAAGCCTGGGCGGTGCTGAACGCGATGGCCTGATTGCCTTCGGTGTAACCCAGAACCGGCGCGATGGCCGCGACCAGATCGGCCGACGGGTTGAGCAGCGGCTGAGCGTAAAACACTTCGAGCCATGCGCCCTGACGATTTTGAGTGCCGACACCAAAGGCCAGGCTGAATACGGAAGTGGACATGTAAATACCTCTAACAAAATTGAACGGGCTGGCTTACTTGAGCGCTGCCGCGTAGATATCTGGCTTGAAGCCAATCAGGGTTCGGTCACCGAGATCGAGCACCGGGCGCTTGATCATCGAGGGTTGTGCGAGCATCAGTTCGATGGTTTTCGGCTGGTCGAGATCGGCTTTGCGTTCGTCGTCGAGCTTGCGAAAGGTCGTGCCTGCACGGTTCAACACCACTTGCCAGCCGTGCTCGTCGCACCATTGGCTCAGGTGTTCACGATCGATTCCGACCGCTTTGTAATCATGAAAGTCATAGCTGACAGCGTGTTCATCGAGCCAGGTGCGCGCCTTTTTCATGGTGTCGCAGGCTTTGATGCCGAAAAGGTGCAACGTTTTGCTTGAATCGGTCAAGGAATTGCCCCCTTTACAGGTGCTGGAAAAAAAAGGTGACGGATTATGCCATGACCGTCCGCTTAAAACGCAAAACCCTGTAGGAGCCGAGCTTGCTCGCGAAAGCGGCAGGTCAGCCACTATCAATGTTGAATGTCAGGCCGCTTTCGCGAGCAAGCTCGGCTCCTACAGGGTTTGGGGGGTTTTCGAGACTGGCGACAGCCTGCGACATTGGTACAACGGTCAACCCGCAGTCTAAGCGGCTAATATGGCACTTCAATGCTGTCGATTGTCCGGGAACCGCGCTTTATGCAAACCGCTTACACCGTCCTGATCCTGTTGATGCTGGTCAGTGTTTCGCGCCTGGTCGGACGCGTGATCCCGTTGCCATTGCCGCTGGTGCAAATCGGTGCCGGCGCCTTGCTGGCCTGGCCGACGCTCGGTTTGCACGTCGCCCTGGACCCGGAATTGTTTCTGTTTTTGTTTCTGCCGCCGCTGTTGTTCTCCGACGGCTGGCGCATGCCCAAGCGCGAACTTTGGCGACTGCGGGGGCCGATCCTGACCTTGGCGGTCGGCCTGGTGCTGTTTACCGTCGTCGGTGCGGGTTACTTCATCCATTGGTTGCTGCCGAGCATTCCGCTGCCGGTGGCCTTTGCCTTGGCGGCGGTGTTGTCACCAACGGACGCGGTGGCCGTCTCGGCGATTTCTCAAAACCGACTGCCGACACCACTGATGCACATGTTGCAGGGCGAGGCGCTGATGAATGACGCGTCGGGCCTGGTGACCTTCAAGTTCGCCCTGGTCGCGGCGGTGACCGGGGTGTTCTCGCTGGCCAACGCCAGTCTGACGTTCGTGTTGGTGGCGGTTGGTGGCCTGGCGGTCGGTGTTGCGTTGAGCTGGCTGGTCGGGCGTTTGCGCTCGTGGATGATCGCTCGCGGTTGGGATGATCCGGCGACTCACGTGGTCTTCATGTTGTTGCTGCCGTTTGCGGCATACGTGCTGGCCGAACGCCTGGGGGGCTCGGGGATTCTGTCTGCCGTGGCGGCCGGGATGATGCAGAGCTGGCTCGATCTGCTGCCGCGCCAGACCAGCACCCGACTGCTCAACCGCAGCGTCTGGTCACTGCTGGAGTTCGCGTTTAACGGGCTGATCTTCCTGCTGCTGGGTTTGCAGTTGCCGGACATCATCAAAGCCGTGGCCAGCCACGAAACTTCGTTGTGGCCAACGCTGCTGTATCGCTGCCTCGACGTGGTGGCGATTTTCCTGGTGCTGGTGGTGTTGCGGTTTGTCTGGGTGCAGAGCATCTGGCGATTGTCGGGGCTGCTGCGTCGTTGGCGCGGCAAGGGCGAAATGACGCAAGTGCCGACGGCGCGCTCCTGCTGGTTGTTGACCGTCGGTGGGGTGCGCGGTGCGGTGACGCTGGCGGGTGTGTTGTCAGTGCCGATACTGATGGGGAATGAGGCGTTTCCTGAGCGCGATCTGCTGATTTTCATCGCGGCCGGGGTCATTCTGCTGTCGCTGATTGCGGCGTGTATTGCATTGCCATTGCTGCTGCGCGGCATCGAGAAGAGTCCTGACGACAAACGTCGCAGTGAAGTGCGCGATGCCTGGCGCAAAACCGCCGAAGCCGCCATTCATGCGCTCGAAACCGAAGAGGCCAATCCGCAGGACGCCGCCCAGGCAGCGCTCGCTGTCGAACTCAAGGCACGGATCATGTCCGAGTATCGGCATCAATTGGAGGTGTTCAACGATTCGGCGGAAGCCCAGGCGCTGGCGTTTCAGATGGACCTGCTGGAACGGCGTCTGCGCTTGAAGGCGCTGCGGGCGCAACGCCTGGAGTTGTATAAGCTCAGCCGTCACCACCAGATTGGTGATGACGTGTTGCGCGAGGTGCTGGGGGAGCTGGACTTGAGCGAAGCCAATCTGGGGCAGGTGAAATAGCGTCGCTCGTGCCGGCAAGCCGGCACCTACAGGTTTGTGTTTATTTGCGGCGCTGGATAAAGGCGCGGATGCGTTCAGCGGCTTCCACACACTCGGCCAGTGGCGCAACCAGCGCCATGCGCACCCGACCGGCACCCGGATTTGCACCGTCAACGTCACGGGACAGATAAGAGCCAGGCACCACGGTCACATGTTCTTCGACGAACAGATCGCGGCAGAACGCCTCGTCATCACCTTCAACATTCGGCCACAGGTAAAAACCGCCATCCGGGCGCTGCACGTCCATCACCGGGCCGAGGATTTCCAGTACCGCGTCATACTTCTCGCGATACAACGCTCGGTTGGCGCGCACATGCACTTCGTCATTCCAGGCGGCAACGCTGGCCAGTTGAGTCTGAACCGGCATCGCGCAGCCGTGGTAGGTGCGGTACAGCAGGAAGCCTTTGAGAATGTCGGCATCACCGGCCACGAAACCCGAACGCAGGCCCGGCAGGTTGGAGCGCTTGGACAGGCTGTGGAACACCACGCAGCGCTTGAAGTCCTTGCGGCCCAGTTCCGCGCAGGCGCTGAGCAGGCCGGCGGGCGGGGTTTGTTCGTTGAAATACAGTTCGCTGTAGCACTCGTCCGCAGCGATCACGAAGTCGTGCTCGTCGGCCAGGGCGATCAGCTTTTTCAGGGTTTCGACCGGGATCAACGCGCCGGTCGGGTTGCCCGGCGAGCACAGGAACAGGATCTGGCAACGCTTCCAGATGTCCGGGGAAACGGCATCGAAATCCGGATTGAAGCCATTCTCGTCCAGGCACGGCAGGTAATGCGGCTTGGCGCCGGCGAGGAACGCGGCACCTTCATAGATCTGATAGAACGGGTTCGGGCTGACCACCAGGGCGTCGTCGCCACGGTTGACCACGGTCTGGGTGAACGCGAACAGCGCTTCGCGGGTGCCGTTCACCGGCAGTACGTTGCGCGCCGGGTCGAGCCAGCCGTTCGGCACGTTGAAGCGGCGTTCGCACCACGCGGCGATGGCTTCACGCAGGGCCGCAATGCCGAGGGTGGTCGGATACACGGCCATCTGGTCCAGATTGCTTGCCAGGGCTTCGGCGACAAAGCTTGGCGAGCGGTGCTTCGGCTCGCCGATGGACAGCGCGATAGGGCGCTTGTCCGGGTTTGGCGTGACGCTGCCGAGCAGGGCGCGGAGCTTCTCGAACGGGTAAGGCTGCAACTGGGACAGAGCGTTGTTCATCGGTAGATCTCGTTCAATGTGGAGGCCTGCCTGCCCTTTGTAGGAGCTGGCTTGCCGGCGATGGTCGTTAACGATGACGCGTGCTTATCGGGTAAGCGCGGGGCCTTCAAGTCCATCGCTGGCAAGCCAGCTCCTACAAAGAGCCGGCCAATTCAAATGCTTATGCGCGACAGTTTGATATCGGGTTCCTGGCTGACACTGAGCTGTTCGACGATCGCATCCTGCAAACGACTGCACAACAGTGGGTCAGACAACGGTTGGTTGTTGGCGTCGGTAATGAAGAACACGTCTTCCACACGCTCGCCTAGCGTGGCGATCTTGGCGTTCTGCAATGACAGGTCGAATTCCAGAAAAATCGTGCCAATTCGCGCCAACAACCCTGGGCGATCCGGGGCGCTGAGCTCCAGCACCGTCACCGGGCGCTGGGCGTCATTGTGGATCGTCACCTGAGGCGCGAACGCAAAATGCTTGAGCTGGCGCGGTACGCGACGCTGGATGATCGTCGGGTAATCGTCCGGGTTGCGCAGGGCTTCGGTCAGGCCCTCGCGAATCTGTTTGACCCGCGCCGGGTTATCGCCGATCGAGTCGCCGTCGGTGTCGAGCACGATGTAGGTGTCGAGGGTGAACTGGCTGCTGGAGGTGATGACCCGGGCGTCGTGAATGTTCAGGTTGAGCTGGTCCATCGCGGCCACGGTCACGGCGAAGAAGTCGTGCTGGTCCGGCGCGTAGATGAAGATCTGCGTACCGCCCTCGAACTCGCGCTGGGTGGTTTCCTTGATCAGCACCAGCGGGCCGCCGTCGGCCGGCTGCTGGAGGATCGCATCGGTGTGCCAGGCCACATCGCCGGCGGTGTGGCGCAGGAAATAGTCATCGCCCAGTTGCGACCACAACTGCTCGACGTCGTCGGGGTCGTTGCCGCCGCGTACCAGAATGTCCAGGGCGGCGCTCTGGGTCTGGCGGATCTGCATTTCGCGATCCACCGGGTTTTCAAGGCCGCGACGCAACGCACGCTTGGTCTCGGTGTAGAGCTGGCGCAGCAGGCTGGCGCGCCAGGAGTTCCACAGCGTCGGGTTGGTGGCGTTGATGTCGGCGACGGTCAGCACGTACAGGTAATCCAGGCGGGTTTCGTCACCGACGATCTGCGCGAAATCATGGATCACCTGCGGGTCGGACAAGTCCTTGCGCTGGGCGGTGGTCGACATCACCAGGTGGTTCTGCACCAGCCAGACGATCAGGCGGCTGTCCCAGATCGGCAATTGATGGCGCTGGCAAAAAGCTTCGGCGTCCACTGCGCCGATTTCCGAGTGATCGCCATGCCGGCCCTTGCCGATGTCGTGGTACAGGCCGGCGAGGTAGATCAGCTCGGGCTTGGGCAGCTTGCCCATGAGCTTGCTGGCGAGCGGGAATTTTTCCGACACTTGCGTGTACTGCAACTTACGCAGGTGTTTGATCAGGTTCAGGGTGTGCGCGTCGACCGTATAGATGTGAAACAGGTCGTGCTGCATCTGCCCGACAATGAAGCCGAACTCCGGCAAATAGCGCCCGAGGATGCCGTAACGGTTCATCCGCCGCAGGTTGCGGTGAATGCCGATCTTGCACTTGAACAGTTCGATGAACAGGCTGGTATTGCGAATGTCGTTGCGGAAATCGTCGTCGATCAGGTGCCGGTTTTCCCGCAGCAGACGAATGGTGTCGGCGCGCACGCCTTTGATTTCCGGCTGCTGGGCCATCAGCACGAAGATTTCGAGCATGGCGAACGGCGTGCGGCGGAACACGTTGTCGTTGCGCGCCTCGATGTAGCCGTCGTGCAACTGGAACCGCGAGTTGATCGGCTGCGGCGGCGCTTCGTCTTCGGGCGCGAGGATGACTTCCTCGAAGTGCTGGATGATCAGGTCGCTGAGCTGGGCGATGCTCATGACCACCCGGTAATACTGCTGCATGAAGTTTTCGATGGCTTGCTTGGCGTCATCGCCCTTGAACCCCAGCAGGCCGGCAATCGAACGCTGGTGGTCGAACAGCAAGCGGTCTTCCGAGCGGCCGGCGAGCATGTGCAGCGCGTAGCGGACTTTCCACAGGAATTCCTGGGATGAAGCCAGCAGGGCGTTTTCGCTCTCGACCAGAAACCCTTCGCCGGCCAATGCCCGCAGGTTCAGGGTGCCGTATTCGCGGCGGGCGACCCACAGAATCGTCTGAATATCCCGTAGTCCGCCGGGCGAGCCTTTGACGTTGGGTTCCAGGTTGTATTCGGTGTCGTTGTACTTGTGATGACGGGCCTTTTGCTCGGCGCGTTTGGCCAGGAAGAACTCCTTGCTCGGCCACATGTGCGCAGTGCTGGTGACGTCGAGCATGCGCTGGCGCAAATGCTCGGGGCCGCAGATGGTGCGGCTTTCCATCAGGTTGGTGACGACCGTCAGGTCGGCGCGGGCTTCAACGGCGCATTCTTCAACCGAGCGAACGCTCTGACCGACTTCCAGGCCGATGTCCCACAACAACGTCAGAAAACGCTCGATGGAATCGCGGAAAACTTCGTGGTCGGCGCTGTCCAGCAGGATCAGCAAATCGATATCGGAATAAGGGTGCAATTCCCCGCGACCGTAGCCGCCGACCGCGACCAGCGCGATGTCGGCATCTTCACTCCAGTTGAACTGCTCCCAGGCCTTTTGCAGGATGTTGTCGACGAACCACGCACGATCCTCGATCAGCCGGCGAATCTCCCGGCCGCTGCGAAAGCGCTCGTCGAGCACCTCGCGCGCCTGGCGGATTGCCTTCTTGAAGGCCGCGATCGGGCTGGCCTTCAGGGCCAGTTCAGCCTGGAACTGGCCACGGTCGAAGAGTTCGGGATCCACCTGCGGCATCGATTGGCTTTCCTATCTATAAGGCTGAGAGCTGTGCGGACCGGATCAGGCCGAAACGCGCGGGATGGTGTCGTCGCTGCGCAGGGTGAAGATCTCGTAACCGGTTTCGGTCACTGCCAGGGTGTGTTCCCACTGGGCCGAGAGCTTGCGATCCTTGGTGATCGCGGTCCAGCCATCGCCCAATACCTTGGTGTCGGCCTTGCCCTGGTTGATCATCGGCTCGATGGTGAAGGTCATGCCCGCTTTCAGTTCCATGCCGGTGCCGGCGCGGCCGTAGTGCAGGATTTGCGGCTCTTCGTGGAACACCTTGCCAATGCCGTGGCCGCAGAACTCGCGAACCACCGAGAAGCCGTTCTTTTCGGCGTGCTTCTGGATCACTTCACCGATGTCGCCCAGGCGGCAGCCGGGTTTGACGATTTCGATGGCCTTGTACATGCATTCCTGGGTCACTTGCGACAGGCGCTCGGCCCAGACCGGCACGGTGCCGACGTGGAACATGCGGCTGGTGTCGCCGTGGTAGCCGTCCTTGATCACGGTGACGTCGATGTTCAGCGTGTCGCCGTCCTTCAATGGCTTCTCGTTCGGGATGCCGTGGCAGACCACGTGGTTGATCGAGGTGCAGATCGACTTCGGATAGCCTTTGTAGTTGAGCGGGGCAGGGATGGCCTGCTGCACGTTGACGATGTAGTCGTGGCAGATGCGGTCCAGCTCTTCAGTGGTGACGCCCGGCTTGACATGTTCAGCAATCATTTCCAGCACATCGGCGGCCAGTTTGCCGGCGACACGCATTTTTGCGATGTCCTCCGGGGTTTTGAGGGTGACGGTCATACAGGCTCTCTCTACGCTCGATGGCGCTTGTCAAAACGGAATGGGCAGTGTGCGATCAATCTTTACCGCCCTGAAAAACGCGATTCTAACAGACGAACAGCGCAAATCTGAGCCTCTGTACATCGCTTCTCTCTATAGATAGGCGCATTCTTGGGCGATTCCAAGGGCGCGGATAAAGGCGCGCGTCAGGAATTGAGAATCCGGGTTCCGTTTTTGCGAGCCTTGTGATATAAAATGCGCCGCTTTCCGGGGATACCCCGAAAGGCTTAAATCCACACACGTGTCGACACGATGACCTGGGTGCCTTCAGCTGATGCTGCTGGTTGGTCATTGGGATACGTGGAGGCCAAACCCGACTTATTAAGGAACTATCATGTCCCAAGTCAACATGCGCGATATGCTGAAGGCCGGTGTGCACTTCGGTCACCAGACCCGTTACTGGAACCCGAAAATGGGTAAATACATTTTCGGCGCGCGTAACAAGATCCACATCATCAACCTTGAAAAAACCCTGCCAATGTTCAACGAAGCTCTGACTTTCGTAGAGCGCCTGGCCCAGGGCAAAAACAAGATTCTGTTCGTCGGCACCAAGCGTTCCGCTGGCAAGATCGTTGCTGAAGAAGCAGCACGTTGCGGTTCGCCGTACGTCGATCACCGCTGGTTGGGCGGCATGCTGACCAACTTCAAAACCATCCGTGCTTCCATCAAGCGTCTGCGTGACCTTGAAGTACAAGCCGAAGACGGTACTTTCGCCAAGCTGACCAAGAAAGAAGCGCTGATGCGCTCCCGTGACCTGGAAAAGCTGGATCGTTCCCTGGGTGGTATCAAGGACATGGGCGGTCTGCCAGACGCTCTGTTCGTTATCGACGTTGATCACGAGCGCATCGCGATCACCGAAGCCAACAAGCTGGGCATCCCGGTTATCGGCGTAGTCGATACCAACAGCAGCCCGGAAGGCGTTGACTACATCATCCCAGGCAACGATGACGCAATCCGCGCTATCCAGCTGTACATGGGTTCGATGGCTGACGCTGTAATCCGCGGTCGCAACCACGTTGCTGGCGGCACCGAGCAGTTCGTTGAAGAAGCTCCGGCAGCTGCAGCTGAGTAACTGACGCCTTGGCGTTGACTCAGTAAGCAAAAAGGGGGCTTGGCCCCCTTTTTGCCACCTCGAAAACCATTTGTCCGGTGGCGCATTTACATCATTTGTAACTTGCAGCTGCTAACAAGGGTGGTTCGGGAAGAATTGAACGCCCGTTCGATCGGGTGGAATGGTTGAAAACCTATCCAAGAGGAATTTTGAAATGGCAGAGATTACTGCAGCGTTGGTCAAAGAACTGCGCGAGCGTACTGGCGAAGGCATGATGGACTGCAAAAAGGCCTTGACCAAGGCTGGCGGCGACATCGAAAAAGCCATTGATGACATGCGTGCTTCGGGCGCCATCAAGGCTGCCAAGAAAGCAGGCAACGTGGCTGCTGAAGGCGCTATCGCTCTGAAAGAAGACGGTAAATCCGCCGTTCTGCTGGAAGTGAACTCGCAGACCGACTTCCTGGCTCTGCAGGACGACTTCAAGGCATTTGTTGCTGCCAGCGTTGAAAAAGCGTTCGCCGACAAGCTGACTGACGTCGCTCCGTTGATCGAAGCTCAAGAAGCTGCTCGCCTGGTACTGGTCGGCAAGGTTGGCGAAAACGTCAACATCCGTCGTCTGGTTCGCGTTGAAGGTGATGTTGTTGGTGGTTACCTGCACGGCAACAAAATCGGTGTTGCGGTTGTTCTGAAGGGCGGCGACGTTGAGCTGGCCAAAGACATCGCTATGCACGTAGCGGCCAGCAACCCTGAGTTCCTGCTGCCATCGGAAGTTTCTGCTGAAGCTATCGAGCGCGAAAAAGCCGTGTTCCTGCAGCTGAACGAAGAAAAAATCAAAGGCAAGCCAGAAAACATTGTTGAGAACATGGTCAAAGGCCGTATCAGCAAGTTCCTGGCTGAAGCAAGCCTGGTTGAGCAGGCGTTCGTCAAGAACCCTGAAATCAAGGTTGGCGAACTGGCCAAGAAAGCCGGTGCAGAAATCGTTTCTTTCACCTACTTCAAAGTAGGCGAAGGCATCGAGAAGCCGGTCGACAACTTCGCTGAAGAAGTTGCTGCCCAGCTGGCTGCCGCCAAGCAATAAGACGGTTTTTTAACTGTCGCCCTGAAGAGGCTGCCCGCTTACGCGCGCAGCCTCTTTTCAGATGGGGCACCAATTTTTAATTGGTTTCCTTTTGGAACTGGCTTACAAAGCCATGTTCCGATGGCGCTGAAGCAGCGCCAAGCTAGAGTGAACGCCAGCTGTAAACAGCTCGCAAAGAATTTTTAAAATACGCCGCAGGAGAGATTCGCAATGGCTCAGCAGGGCAGTGGTTATCAGGCTCGCTATAAACGCATTCTACTCAAGCTTAGCGGCGAGGCCCTGATGGGCTCGGAAGAGTTCGGGATCGATCCGAAAGTTCTGGACCGCATGGCGCTGGAAGTCGGCCAGCTGGTCGGTATCGGCGTCCAGGTCGGCCTGGTGATCGGCGGCGGCAACCTGTTCCGTGGTGCAGCGCTGAGCGCGGCCGGCATGGATCGGGTCACCGGCGACCACATGGGCATGCTGGCCACCGTGATGAATGCCTTGGCCATGCGCGACGCGCTGGAACGTGCCAATATCTCGGCCATCGTGATGTCGGCGATTTCCATGGTTGGCGTGACTGATCACTACGATCGTCGCAAAGCCATGCGCCACCTGAATGCCAAGGAAGTCGTGATCTTCGCGGCCGGTACCGGCAATCCGTTCTTCACCACGGATTCGGCGGCCTGCCTGCGAGCAATCGAAATCGATGCCGATGTCGTGCTGAAAGCGACCAAGGTCGATGGCGTCTACACCGCTGATCCATTCAAAGACCCGCATGCCGAGAAGTTCGATCATCTGACCTACGATGAAGTGCTGGATCGCAAGCTGGGTGTTATGGATCTGACCGCCATTTGCCTGTGCCGCGACCACAAGATGCCGTTGCGCGTATTTAACATGAACAAACCCGGCGCCCTGCTGAACATCGTGCATGGCGGCGCTGAAGGGACCCTGATCGAGGAAGGCCAACAATGATCAACGAAATCAAGAAAGACGCTAAAGAGCGTATGCAGAAATCCGTCGAGTCGCTGATGCACAACTTCGGCCGTATTCGTACTGGCCAGGCGCACCCAAGCATTCTCGAAGGCGTGATGGTGCCGTACTACGGTTCCGACACCCCGATCAAGCAAGTCGCCAACATCACCGTCAAAGACGCCCGTACCCTGCAAGTGGTCGCTTTCGAGCGCAACATGCTGGGCGCCGTCGACAAGGCCATCGGCAGTGCTGGTCTGAACCTCAACCCGACCAACCTGGGTGAGTTGCTGCTGATCTCCATGCCGGCCCTGACCGAAGAGACCCGCAAGGGCTTCACCAAGCAGGCTCGCGATGTCGCTGAAGACGCTCGTGTTGCCGTGCGCAACATCCGTCGTGATGCGAACAGCCAGCTCAAGGATCTGGTCAAGGAAAAGGAAATCAGTGAAGACGAAGAACGTCGCGCCACTGGTGAAATTGATGATCTGACCAAAAAGTACGTGGCTGAAATCGACGCGAATTTGGCGCAGAAAGAAAAAGACCTGATGGCCGTATAAGGGTCGCGTTTTCATGGAAAAGACCAAGCAGTCAGTGCCGTCCGCGGTGCCGCGTCATGTCGCGATCATCATGGATGGCAATAATCGCTGGGCGAAAAAACGCTTTATGCCAGGTGTCGCCGGGCATAAAGCGGGCGTAGACGCAGTTCGTGCAGTGATCGAGGTGTGTGCCGAGGCCAAGGTCGAGGTATTGACCCTGTTCGCCTTCTCCAGCGAGAACTGGCAGCGTCCGGCCGATGAAGTCAGTGCCTTGATGGATCTGTTCTTCAAGGCGTTGCGTCGTGAGGCCAAGCGCCTCAACGACAACAACATCAGTCTGCGCATCATTGGTGACCGTTCGCGTTTCCATCCTGAGCTTCAGGCTGCGATGCGTGAAGCGGAAGCGATGACTGCGGGCACCAATCGCTTTGTTCTGCAGATCGCCGCCAACTACGGCGGTCAGTGGGACATCGCGCAAGCCGCACAGCGTCTGGCGCGGGAAGTTCAGGCCGGGCATCTGCGTCCGGAAGACATCACCCCGGAACTGTTGCAAACCTGCCTGGCCACTGGCGATCTGCCGTTGCCGGACTTGTGCATCCGTACCGGTGGCGAGCACCGCATCAGCAACTTCCTGCTGTGGCAACTGGCCTACGCCGAGTTGTACTTCTCCGACCTGTTCTGGCCGGACTTCAAACACGACGCCATGCGCACCGCGCTGGCCGATTTCGCTTCTCGCCAGCGCCGCTTCGGTAAAACGAGCGAGCAGGTCGAGGCTGGGGCCCGGGTTTAATGCTCAAACAACGAATCATCACCGCGCTGATCCTGCTGCCGATCGCCCTGTGCGGGTTTTTCCTGCTCGAAGGCTCCGGTTTCGCGCTGTTCATCGGGCTGGTCGTGACCCTCGGTGCCTGGGAATGGGCGCGTCTGGCGGGCTTCACTGAGCAGCCGATCCGCGTTGCCTATGCAGCAGTCGTCGCGTTGATGCTGTTTGTCATGCATATCCTGCCGGGGCTGGCACCTTGGGTGCTGGGCGCTTCGGTGCTGTGGTGGGGCGTGGCGACGTACCTGGTGTTGACGTATCCGCGTTCGAGCGAGCGTTGGTCCAGTGCGGCGACCAAATTGGTGATCGGTCTGTTGATTCTCCTGCCGGCCTGGCAAGGTCTGGTGCAGATCAAACAATACCCATTGGGCAACTGGTTGATCATGGCCGTCATGGTGCTGGTCTGGGGTGCCGACATCGGTGCTTACTTTTCCGGTCGGGCCTTCGGCAAGCGCAAGCTGGCACCGCAGGTAAGTCCCGGCAAGAGCTGGGAAGGCGTGTATGGCGGTCTGGCGCTGAGCCTGGTCATCACCGTTATTGTCGGCCTGGTTCGCGACTGGACGGTTGCCGAGCTTTTCAAAGGGTTGATCGGTGCCGCAATTATCGTGTTCATCTCGGTAGTGGGTGACCTCACCGAAAGCATGTTCAAGCGCCAGTCCGGGGTCAAGGACAGTAGCAATCTGCTGCCCGGCCACGGTGGTGTACTCGATCGCATCGACAGCCTGACGGCAGCGATCCCGGTGTTCGCGGTGTTGTTGTGGATGGCGGCACCGTGAGCCGCCCTCAACAGATTACCGTTCTGGGGGCTACCGGCTCGATCGGTCTGAGCACGCTCGACGTCATTGCCCGTCATCCCGAGCGTTATCAGGTGTTCGCCTTGAGCGGTTTCACTCGCCTGAGTGAGTTGTTCGCGTTGTGCGTCCGCCATACGCCACGGTTCGCCGTTGTGCCGGAGCAGGGCGCTGCCCGAGGCTTGCAGGACGACTTGCGTGCTGCCGGGTTGTCGACCCGCGTTCTGGTGGGGGAGGAGGGGCTGTGTCAGGTCGCCGCCGATCCTGAAGTCGATGCCGTCATGGCCGCCATTGTTGGCGCGGCGGGCCTGCGCCCGACGCTGGCGGCGGTCGAGGCTGGCAAGAAAATACTCCTGGCCAACAAAGAAGCACTGGTGATGTCCGGTGCGTTGTTCATGCAGGCTGTGCGTAAAAGCGGTTCGGTGCTGCTGCCGATCGACAGCGAGCACAACGCGATTTTCCAGTGCATGCCGCAGGATTTCGCTCGTGGGCTGGGTGCGGTCGGTGTCCGTCGGATCTTGCTGACAGCTTCGGGCGGTCCTTTCCGCCAGACGCCTATGGCTGAGCTGGTGCATGTAACCCCTGATCAGGCGTGTGCCCATCCGAACTGGTCCATGGGGCGCAAGATTTCGGTAGATTCGGCCAGCATGATGAACAAAGGCCTCGAGCTGATCGAAGCCTGCTGGCTGTTTGATGCCAAGCCGTCGCAGGTCGAAGTGGTGATTCACCCGCAGAGCGTGATTCATTCGCTTGTCGATTACATCGATGGTTCGGTCCTGGCTCAGTTGGGTAATCCCGACATGCGCACGCCTATCGCCAATGCGCTCGCCTGGCCCGAACGTATCGACTCAGGTGTCGCACCGCTGGATCTGTTTGCCATTGCGCGCCTGGATTTCCAGGCTCCCGATGAAGAGCGTTTCCCATGTCTGCGCCTGGCGCGTCAGTCCGCAGAGGCTGGCAATAGCGCGCCAGCCATGCTCAATGCGGCGAATGAAGTGGCTGTCGCGGCCTTTCTCGACGGACGGGTTCGCTATCTGGAAATCGCGAGTATCATCGAAGAAGTGTTAAATCTCGAGCCCGTGGTTGCGGTGGATGATCTCGAGGCGGTGTTCACGGCTGACGCGAAAGCGCGAGTACTGGCCGGGCAGTGGTTGAGTCGTCACGGGCGGTAAGTGCTGCAATACGTTGGCCCATGCAGCACCGGATAAGTTGCGGAGAAAGTAGATGAGCGCGCTCTATATGATTGTCGGCACCCTGGTAGCCCTGGGCGTGCTGGTCACTTTCCACGAATTCGGCCATTTCTGGGTCGCACGTCGCTGTGGAGTCAAAGTGCTGCGTTTCTCCGTGGGCTTCGGTATGCCGTTGCTGCGCTGGCACGACAAGAAAGGCACTGAATTCGTGATTGCCGCCATCCCGCTGGGTGGCTACGTGAAAATGCTCGACGAGCGTGAAGGTGAAGTGCCAGCCGATCAGCTCGATCAATCCTTCAATCGCAAATCCGTCCGTCAGCGCATTGCTATCGTGTCGGCGGGGCCGATTGCCAACTTCTTGCTGGCGATGATTTTTTTCTGGGTGCTCGCCATGCTTGGCAGCGAGCAGGTGCGGCCAGTCATTGGTGCCGTTGAGTCCGGCAGTATCGCGGCTAGGGCGGGTTTGAGTGCAGGTCAGGAAATTGTTGCCATTGATGGTGAGCCGACTTCGGGCTGGGGTGCCGTAAATCTGCAACTGGTTCGCCGTCTTGGCGAAAGCGGTTCCCTTCAGTTGCTGGTTCGTGAGCAGGGTTCCACAGCGGATTCGCCGCGTGAGCTGGTGCTGGATAAATGGCTCAAGGGCGCTGACGAGCCGGATCCGATTCGCTCGCTGGGTATTCGCCCATGGCGTCCGGCGCTGCCGCCGGTTCTGGCAGAGCTCGATCCGAAAGGCCCGGCGCAGGCTGCCGGCCTGAAAACCGGTGACCGATTGTTGGCCCTGGATGGCAAGGCGCTCGATGACTGGCAACAAGTGGTCGATATCGTCCGTATTCATCCTGATACCAAAATCATGCTGCGCGTCGAGCGCGATGGTGCTCAAATCGACGTCCCTGTGACGCTGGCTTCTCGCGGCGAGAAAAAGTCGCCCAGTGGTTATCTCGGCGCCGGGGTGAAGGCGATCGATTGGCCGCCGGAGATGATTCGCGAGGTCAGTTACGGTCCTTTGGCCGCGATTGGCGAGGGGGCTCGACGCACCTGGACCATGAGCATACTGACCCTCGATTCGCTCAAGAAAATGTTGTTCGGTGAGCTCTCGGTAAAAAACTTGAGTGGACCGATAACCATTGCTAAAGTGGCGGGCGCTTCTGCCCAGTCGGGCGTCGCTGATTTCCTGAATTTCCTTGCTTATCTGAGTATTAGCCTGGGTGTTCTGAATTTGTTGCCCATTCCGGTACTGGATGGGGGGCATTTGTTGTTTTATCTGATTGAGTGGGCGCGTGGTCGCCCCTTGTCGGATCGGGTGCAGGGTTGGGGGATACAGATCGGCATCAGTTTGGTGGTCGGGGTGATGTTGCTCGCTCTGGTCAATGATTTGGGTCGTCTGTAACACTTCGCTGAATTGCGAATCTGCCGCATTTTGCGGCAGTTTGTTTATTGCCAGTTGGAATAAGAAAGGACTTCATGAAACGTCTGCTGCTAACTGCGGTTCTCACCGTATTGATGATCGCCGAAGTTCACGCCGAGTCCTTCACTATCTCTGATATTCGCGTCAATGGCCTCCAGCGGGTCTCCGCGGGTAGCGTCTTTGGTGCCTTGCCGTTGAACGTCGGTGAACAGGCGGATGATCGTCGCCTGGTGGAATCCACTCGTGCGCTGTTCAAAACCGGGTTCTTTCAAGATATCCAGCTGGGCCGCGATGGCAACGTCCTGGTCATTACTGTAGTCGAGCGTCCGTCCGTCGCCAGTATCGAGATCGAGGGTAACAAGGCGATCTCCACTGAAGACCTGATGAAGGGCCTCAAACAGTCCGGTCTGGCCGAAGGCGAGATCTTCCAGCGCGCCACCCTCGAAGGTGTTCGTAACGAGCTGCAGCGCCAGTACGTCGCTCAGGGCCGCTACTCGGCTACCGTTGACACCGAAGTGGTGCCGCAGCCGCGTAACCGCGTCGGCCTCAAGGTCAATATCAACGAAGGCACCGTTGCAGCTATCCAGCACATCAACGTGGTGGGTAACACGGTCTTCCCTGATGAAGACCTGATCGACCTGTTCGAACTCAAGACCACGAACTGGTTGTCGTTCTTCAAGAACGACGACAAGTACGCTCGTGAAAAACTGTCCGGTGACCTGGAGCGTCTGCGTTCCTACTACCTGGACCGTGGCTATATCAACATGGATATCGCTTCGACCCAGGTGTCCATCACCCCGGACAAGAAGCACGTCTACATCACCGTCAACGTCAACGAAGGCGAGAAGTACACCGTTCGTGACGTCAAGCTGAGCGGCGACCTGAAAGTTCCTGAAGACCAGGTCAAGTCCCTGCTGCTGGTGCAGAAAGGCCAGGTGTTCTCGCGCAAGCTGATGACCACTACGTCCGAACTGATCACCCGTCGCCTGGGTAACGAGGGTTACACCTTCGCCAACGTCAACGGCGTACCTCAGCCGCATGATGAAGACCACACCGTCGATATCACTTTCGCGGTCGATCCGGGCAAGCGTGCTTACGTTAACCGCATCAACTTCCGTGGCAACACCAAGTCCGAAGACGAAGTGCTGCGCCGTGAAATGCGTCAGATGGAAGGCGGCTGGGCTTCGACTTACCTGATCGACCAATCCAAGACCCGTCTTGAGCGTCTGGGCTTCTTCAAGGAAGTCAACGTTGAAACCCCGGCTGTACCGGGTGTCGATGACCAGGTTGACGTGAACTACAGCGTTGAAGAGCAAGCGTCCGGTTCGATTACCGCCAGCGTCGGCTTTGCACAGAGTGCGGGTCTGATCCTCGGTGGTTCGATCACCCAGAACAACTTCCTCGGTACCGGTAACAAGGTCAGCGTTGGCTTGACCCGCAGTGAATACCAGAGCCGCTATAACTTCGGTTATGTTGACCCGTACTGGACTGCTGACGGTGTGAGCCTGGGCTACAACGCGTTCTATCGCACCACTGACTACAAAGACCTCGACGTCGACGTTGCCAGCTATGCGGTAGACAGCTACGGTGCCGGCGCGAGCGTCGGTTATCCGATCAGCGAGACTTCGCGTCTGACCTTCGGCCTGACTGCGCAACAGGACAAGATCAAGACTGGCCTGTACACCGTTGACGAAATCTTCGACTTCGTTAACAAGGAAGGCGACAGCTACCTGAACTTCAAGGCTTCGGCCGGTTGGTCCGAGTCGACCCTGAACAAAGGCGTGCTGGCGACCCGTGGTCATTCGCAAAGCCTTGTGCTGGAAACCACGACCCCTGGCAGCGACCTGTCGTTCTTCAAGCTCGACTACCGTGGCCAGTTGTTCCAGCCGTTGACCGAAAACTACACCATGCGCCTGCATACCGAACTGGGTTATGGCGACGGCTACGGTTCGACCGATGGCTTGCCGTTCTATGAAAACTACTATGCTGGTGGTTTCAACTCGGTTCGTGGCTTCAAGGACAGCACCCTGGGTCCTCGCAGTACTCCAAGTACCGGCAAGAACCCTGGCACTGCGCTCGATCCGGACCAGGATCCGCTGCCGTTCGGTGGTAACGTCCTGATCCAGGGCGGTGTGGAGGTTCTTTTCCCTCTGCCGTTCGTCAAGGATCAGCGTTCCCTGCGTACCTCGGTATTCTGGGACGTGGGTAACGTGTTCGACTCGCAGTGCAAGTCGACCACCAATGCCGATGGTTCGAAGTCCAATACACAGTGCAACGACATCAGCCTGAGCAACATGGCCAGCTCTGTCGGTGTAGGCGTGACATGGGTTACCGCACTGGGTCCTCTGAGTTTCGCGTTGGCCATGCCGATCAAGAAACCGGATGAGGCTGAAACTCAAGTGTTCCAATTCTCCCTCGGCCAGACGTTCTAAGCGTCTGACCCAAGATAACGACAATGGATTTTGTAGGAGTGCATCGTGCGTAAGTTGACTCAATTGGTTCTCCTGGCGACCGTACTGGTAGCAGGCCCGGCTTTTGCCGACATGAAAATTGCCGTTCTGAACTATCAAATGGCTTTGCTGGAATCCGATGCGGCCAAGAAGTACGCCGTGGATGCCGAGAAGAAGTTCGGCCCGCAACTGACCAAGCTCAAGACGCTGGAAAGCAGTGCCAAGGGTATTCAGGACCGTCTGATGGCTGGCGGCGACAAGATGCAGCAAGGCGAGCGTGAGCGTCTGGAACTTGAATTCAAGCAAAAGGCCCGTGACTTCCAGTTCCAGTCCAAGGAATTGAACGAAGCCAAAGCCGTTGCCGATCGTGAAATGCTGAAGCAGCTCAAGCCGAAACTGGACAGCGCTGTGGAAGAAGTCATCAAGAAAGGTGCTTTTGACCTGGTCTTCGAGCGTGGCGCAGTGATTGATGTCAAACCTCAGTACGACATCACTCGCCAGGTTATCGAGCGCATGAATCAGCTGAAGTAATCCATGACAGCGACCATAAAACTCGGCCAGTTGGCCGAGTTCCTCGGCGCCACTCTACGTGGCGACCCAGAGAAGGAAATTACTGGGCTAGCCACTTTGCAAGAGGCTGGCCCAGCTCAGTTGAGCTTTCTGGCAAATCCTCAATACCGCAAATACCTGGCTGACAGCCGGGCTGCAGCACTGTTGCTGAAAGCCGCTGACGCTGAAGGTTTTGCCGGGAATGCATTGGTCGTACCTGATCCGTACGCCGCCTACGCTCGTGTTTCCCACCTGTTCGATCCCAAGCCCAAGGCGGCTGCCGGCATTCATCCGACCGCAGTGATTGCGGCGGACGCGGTGGTTGATCCAGCGGCGAGCATCGGTGCCTTTGTGGTCATCGAGAGCGGGGCGCGAGTTGATGCAGGCACGACCATCGGCGCGCATTGCTTCATCGGCGCTCGTAGCGTTATCGGCGAAGGTGGCTGGCTCGCACCGCGCGTCACGCTGTATCACGACGTGCGCATCGGCAAGCGGGTGGTGATTCAGTCCGGTGCAGTGTTGGGTGGCGAAGGCTTCGGCTTTGCCAACGAGAAAGGCATCTGGCAGAAAATCGCCCAGATCGGTGGCGTTCTGGTCGGTGACGATGTGGAGATCGGCGTGAATACTGCCATCGACCGCGGTGCACTGGCCGATACCATTCTTGGTAATGGCGTCAAGCTCGACAATCAGATTCAGATCGCCCACAACGTTCAGGTTGGTGATCACACTGCCATGGCGGCGTGCGTGGGGATTTCCGGCAGCACCAAAATCGGCAAGCATTGCATGCTCGCCGGTGGCGTAGGGCTGGTGGGACATATCGAAATTTGCGACAAGGTTTTCATTACCGGGATGACCATGGTGACCCACTCGATTACCGAGCCGGGCTCCTATTCTTCCGGTACGGCCATGCAACCGGCTGCCGAATGGCGCAAAAGCGCGGCACGTATCCGTCAGCTCGATGACATCGCGCGGCGGCTGCGACAGCTGGAAAAGCGAGTAGGGGAAGTGACCCCTGACGGTATTGCTTCATCAGATGGCTGATACCATTTCCATATCAAGTGTGCACAGCCGCTAGACTGCCTCCTTGATTTGCTAGAGGAGCGCGCGTCAGTCGCGCGTTCCCAATTTTTACATAGGCTTCCCCCCGAAATGATGGACATCAACGAGATTCGCGAATACCTGCCTCACCGTTACCCGTTCCTGCTGGTGGACCGGGTCGTGGATCTGGATGTGGAAGGCAAGCGCATTCGCGCCTACAAGAATGTCAGCATCAACGAACCGTTCTTCAATGGTCACTTCCCTGCGCATCCAATCATGCCGGGCGTACTGATCATCGAAGCGATGGCTCAGGCTGCCGGGATCCTTGGTTTCAAGATGCTGGACGTGAAGCCGGCTGATGGCACCCTGTACTACTTCGTAGGCTCCGACAAACTGCGTTTCCGTCAGCCGGTCAAGCCTGGCGACCAGTTGATCCTTGAAGCCACGTTCATCAGCTGCAAGCGCAAGATCTGGAAGTTCGAATGCCAGGCATCGGTAGATGGCAAGCCGGTCTGCTCGGCCGAGATCATCTGTGCGGAACAAAAAGTATGAGTTTGATTGACCCTCGCGCAATCATCGATCCGACGGCCATCCTGGCCGACGACGTCGAGGTCGGCCCTTGGTCGATCGTCGGCGCTGGTGTGGAAATCGGCGAGGGGACAGTGATCGGGCCGCATGTGATTCTCAAAGGCCCGACCCGAATCGGTAAGCACAACCGCATCTACCAGTTTTCTTCGGTAGGCGAAGACACGCCCGATCTGAAATACAAGGGTGAAGAAACCCGTCTGGTCATCGGTGACCACAACGTCATCCGTGAAGGCGTGACCATTCACCGCGGGACCATTCAGGACCGTTCCGAAACGACCCTGGGCGATCACAACCTGATCATGGCCTACGCTCACATCGGCCACGACAGCGTCATCGGCAACCATTGCATCCTGGTCAACAACACCGCGTTGGCGGGCCATGTGCATGTTGAAGACTGGGCGATCCTGTCCGGTTTTACCCTGGTTCACCAGTATTGCCACATCGGCGCCCACAGCTTTTCCGGTATGGGCACCGCCATCGGCAAGGACGTTCCAGCGTACGTCACGGTGTTCGGCAACCCGGCCGAAGCTCGCAGCATGAACTTCGAAGGCATGCGCCGTCGTGGTTTCAGCGAAGACGCGATCCACGCCCTGCGCCGTGCCTACAAGGTGGTTTATCGCCAGGGCCTCACGGTTGAGCAGGCACTCGCGGAGCTGGCCGAGCCTTCGGAGCAGTTTCCGGAAGTTGCGGTGTTCCGTGACTCCATCCAGTCTTCGACCCGCGGCATCACACGTTAATCATGGCTAATCTGCGTATTGCGCTGGTGGCGGGTGAGGCTTCCGGTGACATTCTGGGCGCCGGTCTCATGCGTGCGCTCAAGGCTCAGCATCCGGCGGTCGAGTTCATCGGTGTCGGTGGCCCGCTGATGCAGGCTGAAGGCCTGACCTCGTATTTTCCGATGGAACGTCTCTCGGTCATGGGGCTGGTGGAAGTGCTCGGTCGGCTGCGCGAGTTGTTGAAACGCCGCAAGAAGCTGATCGCAGACCTGATCGCCGAGAAACCGGACGTGTTCATCGGTATCGATGCGCCGGATTTCAACCTCAACATCGAACTGAAGCTGCGTCAGGCCGGGATCAAGACCGTGCATTACGTCAGCCCGTCGGTGTGGGCATGGCGGCAGAAGCGGGTGCTGAAGATTCGCGAAGGTTGCGACCTGATGCTGACACTGTTCCCGTTCGAAGCGAAATTCTATGAAGAGAAGGGCGTGCCGGTGCGGTTTGTCGGTCACACCTTGGCCGATGCGATACCCCTTGAGGCTGATCGTCGCGCTGCACGCGCCGAGCTCGGTTTGCCTGATGGCCCATTGGTCGCGCTGATGCCGGGCAGTCGCGGTGGCGAAGTCGGGCGTCTGGGCGCTTTGTTCCTCGATGCCGCCGAGCGTTTGCGCGCCATGCGCCCTGGCGTGCGGTTCATTATTCCTTGTGCCAGCCCTCAGCGCCGCGTGCAGCTTGAAGAACTGCTGGCCGGTCGCGATCTGCCGCTGACCCTGCTCGACGGCAAGTCCCATCTGGCGCTGGCCGCCTGCGACGCAGTGTTGATTGCCTCCGGAACGGCGACCCTCGAAGCCTTGCTGTACAAGCGCCCGATGGTGGTGGCTTATCGCCTGGCACCGCTGACGTTCTGGATCCTCAAGCGCATGGTGAAAAGCCCTTACGTCTCGTTGCCGAACCTGCTCGCCCAGCGCCTCCTGGTGCCTGAATTGTTACAGGACGATGCAACGGTTGAAGCCTTGGCCCAGACGCTGTCTCCCCTGATCGAAGGTGGCGAAGAGCAGACCCGCGGCTTCGACGAAATCCACCGGACCTTGCGCCTTGATGCCTCCAATCAGGCAGCGGACGCGGTATTGAATCTGATCGGCAAAACACAATGACAAAAGCACAACAGATGGGCCTCGATTTCACCCTGGTCGCCGAAGTCGAAGAGCTGGTTGCCGGTGTGGATGAAGTCGGTCGCGGCCCGCTCTGCGGCGCTGTGGTCACGGCAGCGGTGATCCTCGATCCGAATCGTCCGATCCTTGGCCTCAACGATTCGAAGAAGCTCACCGAAGCCCGCCGCGAAAAACTCTTCGACGAAATCTGCGAAAAAGCCCTGAGCTGGTGCATCGCTCGCGCGGAAGTCGAAGAAATCGACGAGCTGAACATCCTCCATGCCACCATGCTGGCCATGCAGCGTGCGATCGAAGGCCTGCACATTCAGCCAAAACTGGCGATGATCGACGGTAACCGTTGCCCGAAACTAGCCATGCGCGCTGAAGCCGTGGTCAAGGGCGACAGCAAGGTCCCTGCCATCGCCGCGGCCTCGATTCTGGCCAAGGTCAGCCGCGACCGTGAAATGGCGGCATTTGAACTGATTTACCCGGGTTACGGCATCGGCGGTCACAAAGGCTACCCGACGCCCGTTCATCTGGAAGCGCTGGCACGCTTGGGGCCGACGCCGATTCACCGCCGCTCGTTCGCACCGGTGCGGTTGGCGTATGAGGCGCGCGAAAGCCTCATCGAGAGTTAGTCGCGAGGCTGATGTTTTCGCCAAGGCCCGGTACAATCCGGGCCTTGTTGTTTTCATGACATAACGCAGGATCACTATGCCGGCTTCATTCGTTCACCTACGCCTGCACACTGAATACTCCCTGGTCGACGGTCTGGTGCGGATCAAGCCGCTGGTCAAGACCTTGGTCGGCATGAACATGCCTGCCGTAGCGGTCACCGATCAGAACAACATGTGTTCCCTGGTCAAATTCTATAAAGCCTCGATGGGCGCAGGCATCAAGCCGATCTGCGGCGCCGACTTGTGGCTGTCGAACAAGGACCCGGACAACGCCCTGAGCCGGATCAGCCTGCTGGCAATGAACGCTGTCGGCTATCGCAACCTGACCGAACTGATTTCCCGCGGTTTCATCGACGGCCAGCGCAATGGCTCGATCATCATCGAGCGTGAGTGGGTGGCCGAGGCCAGCGAAGGCTTGATCATGCTGTCGGCGGCGAAGGAAGGCGAAATCGGCCTGGCCATGCTCAGCGGCAATCCGGCGGAAGCGGAAAAACTGGCACGCGAATGGATGGCGGTGTTCCCGGACCGTTTCTACCTGGAAATCCAGCGCACCAACCGCCCTAACGATGAAGAACAACTGCACGGTGCCGTGGCCCTGGCCGAGAAAATCGGCGCGCCACTGGTGGCGACCAACGACGTGCGCTTCATCAAGCAGGAAGACTTCGCCGCTCACGAAACCCGCGTCTGCATCGGTGAGGGCCGTGCCCTCGACGATCCGCGGCGTTCGAAGAACTACAGCGATCAGCAATACCTCAAAAGCGCCGAGGAAATGGCCGAGCTGTTCAGCGACATTCCCGAGGCGCTGGAAAACACCGTCGAGATCGCCAAGCGCTGCAACATCGAAGTGAAGCTGGGCACGCACTTCCTGCCCAACTTCCCGATTCCCGATGGCATGACCATCGACGAATATTTCCGCAAGGTGTCCTTCGATGGCCTGGAAGAACGGCTGACCGTTCTGCTGCCCAAGGACACCACCGAAGACTATGAAGCCAAGCGCCAGGTCTATGTCGACCGGTTGAATTTCGAGCTGGATATCATCATCCAGATGGGCTTCCCCGGTTACTTCCTGATCGTGATGGACTTTATCCAGTGGGCCAAGAGCAACGGCGTGCCGGTGGGTCCTGGTCGTGGATCGGGTGCCGGGTCGCTGGTGGCCTATGTGCAGAAAATCACCGACCTCGACCCGCTGGAATATGACCTGCTGTTCGAGCGGTTCCTCAACCCGGAACGGGTCTCCATGCCCGACTTCGACGTTGACTTCTGCATGGACGGTCGTGACCGCGTGATCGATTACGTGGCCGAGAAATACGGGCGCAACGCGGTAAGCCAGATCATCACTTTCGGTTCCATGGCCGCCAAGGCTGTGGTCCGCGACGTGGCGCGGGTGCAGGGCAAGTCCTACGGCCTGGCGGATCGTCTGTCGAAGATGATTCCGTTCGAAGTCGGCATGACCCTGGAAAAAGCCTACGAGCAGGAAGAAATCCTTCGCGACTTCATCAAGGTCGATGAAGAAGCCGCGGAAATCTGGGAAATGGCGCGCAAGCTCGAAGGCGTCGTGCGTAACGTCGGTAAACACGCCGGTGGCGTGGTTATCGCGCCGACCAAGCTGACCGATTTCTCGCCGATCTATTGCGACGAGGCCGGTGACGGCCTGGTAACCCAGTTCGACAAGGACGACGTTGAAGCCGCCGGCCTGGTGAAGTTCGACTTCCTCGGTCTGCGGACCCTGACGGTCATCGACTGGGCGCTGAAAACCATCAACCGCGACCGCGCCAAGGTCAACGAACCACCGCTGGACATCGCGTTCATCCCGCTGGACGACAAACCGACCTACACGCTGCTGCAAAAAGCGGAAACCACCGCGGTGTTCCAGCTTGAGTCGCGGGGCATGAAGGAGCTGATCAAAAAGCTCAAGCCCGACTGCCTGGAAGACTTGATCGCACTGGTGGCCCTGTTCCGTCCGGGCCCTTTGCAATCCGGCATGGTTGACGACTTTATCAACCGTAAGCACGGCCGCGCCGAACTCGCGTACCCGCACTCGGATTACCAGTACGAAGGCCTGAAACCGGTACTGGCACCGACTTACGGCATCATCCTGTATCAGGAACAGGTGATGCAGATCGCCCAGGTCATGGCCGGTTACACCCTCGGCGGTGCGGACATGCTGCGGCGGGCCATGGGTAAGAAAAAGCCCGAAGAAATGGCCAAGCAGCGCGGCGGTTTCATTGAAGGTTGCAAGACCAACAATATCGAAGCCGACCTGGCCGGTAACATTTTCGACCTGGTAGAGAAATTCGCCGGTTACGGCTTCAACAAATCCCACTCCGCCGCCTACGGGCTGGTGTCGTACCAGACCGCGTGGCTGAAAACGCACTACCCGGCGCCGTTCATGGCCGCGGTACTGTCGGCGGATATGCACAACACCGACAAGGTCGTGACCTTGATCGAAGAAATTCGCACCATGAAGCTGCGTCTCGACGCGCCGGATGTGAATACTTCGGAGTTCAAGTTCACGGTGAACGACGAAGGCCGCATCATTTACGGCCTCGGCGCGATCAAGGGTGTGGGCGAAGGCCCGGTAGAGGCGATTACCGAGGCGCGTCAGGACGGTCCGTTCAAGGATCTGTTCGATTTCTGTGCCCGTGTCGACCTCAAGCGCATCAACAAGCGCACCCTCGACGGTTTGATCCGCAGCGGTGCGCTGGATCGTCTGGGCCCGTATTTCCATGACGAACCGAAAGCCTATCAAGCGAGCATCGACCAGAACCGCGCAGTGCTGCTGAATGCGATGGAAGGGGCGATCAAGGCCGCCGAACAAACCGCTCGCACCCACGACAGTGGTCACGCCGATCTGTTTGGCGGGCTGTTCGTCGAGGCAGACGCCGACGTCTACGCCAATCACCGCAAGGCGAAAGAGTTGACCCTGAAGGAACGCCTGAAAGGGGAGAAAGACACCCTGGGCCTGTACCTGACCGGTCACCCGATCGACGAATACGAAGGTGAAATTCGCCGCTTTGCCCGTCAGCGCATCATCGACCTGAAGCCGGCTCGCGATACACAGACCGTCGCGGGCATGATCATCGCCCTGCGTGTGATGAAGAACAAAAAGGGCGACAAGATGGGGTTCATCACCCTTGACGATCGCTCTGGGCGGATCGAAGCTTCGTTGTTTGCCGATGCGTTCCATTCGGCGCAGTCGCTGTTGCAGACTGATGCGATGGTTGTTGTCGAGGGCGAAGTCAGCAACGACGATTTCTCCGGCGGTTTGCGCCTGCGGGTCAAGCGGGTGATGAGCATGGAAGATGCGCGCACCAACCTGGCCGAAAGTCTGCGCTTGAAGCTGCAGACCAAGGATTTGAAAGGCGATCAGCTACGCTGGCTGGGTGAGCTGTTCAAGCGTCACCGAGGTGCGTGCCCGATCACCATGGAGTACACGAGCCCCGATGCGAAGGCCTTGCTGCAGTTCGGCGAGACCTGGCGAATCGACCCGGCGGATGCGTTGATTCAAGCCTTGCGTGACCAGTTCGGGCGAGACAACGTCTTCCTCCAATACCGTTGACGGTCAGGTAGCAACTGAACGCCCTGATCTCGACCTGAATTTTTAATCTCGACCTGAACGCGCCTCTCCCTTAAGGTAGGGCGCGAATAGACAACCGGCCGGCCCAAGCTCTCTTGGACGTCGACCCAAGACGGACGCCTATGAACCCGAATTTTCTAGATTTCGAACAGCCGATCGCCGACCTGCAAGCCAAGATCGAAGAGTTGCGCTTGGTCGGTAACGACAATTCGCTGAATATCGGCGATGAGATCTCCCGCCTGCAGGACAAAAGCAGCACGCTGACCGAAGACATCTTCGGCAAGCTGACCAGCTGGCAGATCGCGCGTCTGGCGCGTCACCCGAAACGTCCATACACCCTGGACTACATCGAACACATCTTCACCGAGTTCGACGAGCTGCACGGCGACCGTCACTTCTCCGACGACGCTGCCATCGTTGGCGGCGTGGCCCGTCTGGACGACCAGCCGGTGATGATCATCGGTCACCAGAAAGGCCGCGAAGTGCGCGAGAAGGTTCGCCGCAACTTCGGCATGCCGCGTCCGGAAGGCTACCGCAAGGCGTGCCGCCTGATGGAAATGGCCGAGCGCTTCAAAATGCCGATCCTGACCTTCATCGACACGCCGGGTGCTTACCCGGGCATCGACGCTGAAGAGCGCAACCAGAGCGAAGCGATTGCCTGGAACCTGCGTGTCATGGCTCGCCTGAAAACCCCGATCATCGCCACCGTCATCGGTGAAGGTGGTTCCGGTGGTGCTCTGGCAATTGGCGTGTGCGATCAGTTGAACATGCTGCAGTACTCGACCTACGCGGTGATCTCGCCGGAAGGTTGTGCGTCGATTCTGTGGAAAACCGCCGAAAAAGCGCCGGATGCTGCAGAAGCCATGGGCATCACCGCCGAGCGCCTGAAAGGCCTGGGCATCGTTGATAAAGTGATCGGCGAACCTCTGGGCGGCGCTCATCGCGACCCGGTGGCGGCTGCTGCATCGATCCGTGCCGAGCTGACCTCGCAACTGGCGATGCTGAAGAAGTTCGACAACGAAGCGCTGCTCAAGCGCCGTTACGAGCGACTGATGAGCTACGGTCTCTAAGCCGGGCGCGCAATACCCCTGTGGGAGCGAGCCTGCTCGCGATTGCGGTTTAACATTCAACTAATCGGTTGGCTGTTTGACCGCAATCGCGAGCAGGCTCGCTCCCACATTTGATTTGTGCAAAGGGAAAGATATGGATCGGCCCACGATTGATTTGCCTTCCCGGCTATTGATGAATCTGAACCCGTGGCGCAATGCTGCGAAATGGCACATCGCCTTCTCCGGTGGACTCGACTCCACGGTCCTTCTGCACCTTCTCGCCCATCTCGCCAAAACCGAACACCTCCCTGAGCTGAAAGCTATCCACATTCATCACGGCCTCCAGTCTGTGGCCGATGCGTGGCCGGAGCATTGCCAGTCAGTCTGTGATGCGCTGGGAATACCGCTACAGGTCGTTCACGTCCAGGTTCAGCCCGGCGCCAGCCTTGAGCGTGCAGCCCGTGACGCGCGCTATGGCGCGTTCATCGAGGCTACTCAAGCCAATGAAGTGCTGTTGACCGCCCAGCATCGTGATGATCAGGCGGAAACCCTGTTGTTCCGATTGCTGCGTGGGGCAGGGGTGAGAGGGCTGTCAGGGATGCCGCGCCAGCGTGTGTTGGGCAAAGGGCATCTGGTGCGACCCTTGCTCGATGTCACGCGAGCAGAGTTGGAGGGGTACGCGAACCAGTACTCATTGAGCTGGATCGAGGATCCTTCCAATCAGGATCGACGTTTCTCGCGTAATTACTTGCGCAATCAGGTGTTCCCGGTGCTGACCGAGCGCTGGCCTCAAGCGATGGCGACGATGGCTCGCAGCGCCGCGCATCTGAGCGAAGCGCAGGAACTGCTCGATGAGTTGGCGAAAATCGATCTGGCCCAGGCCAGCTCCATCAGTGAATTCGATTGGCTGGGTGTGCCGTCACTTGAGCTTTCTACGCTTGTCAGCCTGTCCGCCGCTCGCCAGCGAAATGCAGTGAGTCACTGGCTCTCGGCACTGACCCGTTTACCGGATAGCGACCATTGGTCGGGTTGGGAAGATTTTCGTGATGCTGCCGCGGATGCCTCTCCGGTCTGGCGCTTGGCCGATGGGGAATTGCATCGGGCGAACGGGCGGATCTGGTGGCTTTCGGGCTGCTGGCTGCGAACGCCGCCGCCCGCGCCTGATTGGCCTGATCCCTCGCTATCGCTGGCGTTGCCGGATAACGGCGTGCTCTCGCTCACCGGTCAAACCCCCGATGGCCCGCTGCATATCCGCTATCGTGAAGGGGGCGAGGTCATGAGTCTGCCCGAGCGCGGCCATCGTGATCTGAAGCGTTTGCTCAACGAACGTGGGGTCCCGGGCTTCGTCCGTGGCCGATTGCCGCTGCTCTATCAGGGCGAGCAATTGCTGGCGGTGGCGAGCCTGCGAGGTTTGAATGGCAGTGAGCAGGACGGCTGGAATTTGCATTGGCAGCCACCGAACGAAGATCAAGGTTTGAGCTGAAAGGGGCTTTCCGGTAGACTACGCTCCCTTCTTGATACAACTTCTGTGGATTCGCCTGAATTGCAGGAGTTGCCGATTACCAAGCAGTCTTTGCTGGGCGATTCCAAAAAATGTGTAGCGAGCAACGTACCGGTGTTTCATCTTCCGGTCTGTCCCAACGCGGCGGTTTTTTTGAAAGGTGCACTGTGATTAATGCAGGTGATCGGGGGCTTCGGCCTTCCTTCGCTTTCCCCGGCGGCTCGGACCGCTTTAACGCAGACTTCTAGGGTTTTTCATGACGCGCTACATATTCGTCACGGGCGGTGTTGTTTCTTCATTGGGGAAAGGCATTGCATCGGCTTCATTGGCGGCCATCCTGGAGGCGCGGGGACTTAAGGTCACCATGCTGAAGCTGGATCCGTACATCAACGTCGATCCGGGCACCATGAGCCCGTTCCAGCACGGTGAAGTGTTCGTCACCCACGACGGCGCCGAGACCGACCTGGACCTGGGTCACTACGAGCGGTTCATCCGCACGACCATGACCCAGAACAACAACTTCACCACCGGCCGTGTCTACGAACACGTCCTGCGCAAAGAGCGCCGTGGTGATTACCTGGGCGCGACCATCCAGGTGATCCCGCACATCACCGACGAAATCAAGCGCCGGATCATCAAGGGCGCCGGCGATGCCGACGTGGCCATGGTCGAGATCGGTGGCACCGTGGGTGACATCGAATCCCAACCGTTCCTCGAAGCCATCCGCCAGCTGCGTTTCGAAGTCGGCGCCAAGCGCGCGATGCTGATGCACCTGACACTGGTGCCGTACATCGCCACTGCCGGCGAAACCAAAACCAAGCCAACCCAGCACTCGGTCAAGGAACTGCGCTCCATCGGCCTGCAACCTGACGTGCTGGTGTGCCGCTCCGATCACCCGATCGACATCTCCTCGCGTCGCAAGATCGCGCAATTCACCAACGTTGAAGAACGTGCGGTGATCGCGCTGGAAGACGCCGACACCATCTACAAGATCCCGGGCATCCTGCATTCGCAAGGCCTGGATGATTTTGTGGTCGAGCGTTTCGGTCTGCAATGCGGCGGCGCCGATCTGTCCGAGTGGGAAGCCGTGGTTGACGCCAAGCTCAATCCTGAGCACGAAGTCACCATCGCCATGGTCGGCAAGTACATGGAATTGCTGGACGCCTACAAGTCGCTGATCGAAGCGATGAGTCACGCCGGCATCAGCAACCGCACCAAGGTCAACCTGCGCTACATCGATTCCGAAGACATCGAAAACCAGGGCACCGCGCTGCTGGAAGGCGTCGACGCGATTCTGGTTCCAGGCGGCTTCGGTCTGCGTGGCGTGGAAGGAAAGATCACCGCCGTCCAGTACGCTCGCGAAAACAAGGTTCCGTACCTCGGCATCTGCCTGGGCATGCAAGTGGCGGTTATCGAGTTCGCTCGTAACGTCATGGGCTGGAAAGACGCCAACTCCACCGAGTTCGATCGTGCAAGCGGTCACCCGGTCGTGGGTCTGATCACCGAGTGGGAAGACGCCACCGGCGCCGTCGAAACCCGTACCGAAACCTCCGATCTGGGCGGCACCATGCGTCTCGGCGCGCAGGATTGCCTGTTGGAGCCGGGTTCCCTGGTTCACGGCTGCTACGGCAAGGATGTGATCGTCGAGCGTCACCGTCACCGCTACGAAGTGAACAACAACCTGCTGCCGAAAATCATGGAAGCCGGCCTGAAAATCTCCGGTCGCTCCGGTGATGGCGCGCTGGTTGAAGTGGTCGAAGCCCCGGATCATCCATGGTTCGTTGCTTGCCAGTTCCACCCTGAGTTCACCTCGACGCCACGCGACGGTCACCCGTTGTTCAGCGGCTTCGTCAAAGCAGCTTTGGCTCAACACCAGAAGAAGGCTTGAACCTTATGGCGCAGAAGATCATCCGCGTAGGCGATATCGAGATTGCCAACGACAAGCCAATGGTGCTTTTCGGTGGCATGAACGTGCTGGAAAGCCGCGACATGGCGATGCAGGTCTGCGAAGAATACGTGAAGGTTACCGAGAAACTCGGTATCCCTTACGTGTTCAAGGCCAGCTTCGACAAGGCCAACCGTTCCTCCGTGACCTCTTACCGTGGCCCCGGCCTGGAAGAGGGCATGCGGATTTTCCAGGACATCAAGCAAGCCTTCGGCGTGCCGATCATCACCGACGTCCACGAGCCTGAACAGGCTGCGGTCGTCGCTGAAGTCTGCGACATCATCCAGCTTCCGGCCTTCCTGTCGCGCCAGACCGACCTCGTGGTCGCGATGGCCAAGACCGGTGCGGTGATCAACATCAAGAAAGCCCAGTTCCTCGCACCTCAGGAAATGAAACACATCCTGAACAAGTGCGTGGAAGCGGGTAACGATCAGTTGATCCTCTGCGAGCGTGGTTCGAGCTTCGGCTACAACAACCTGGTGGTCGACATGCTCGGCTTCGGCATCATGAAGCAGTTCGAGTACCCGGTGTTCTTCGACGTGACCCACGCGCTGCAAATGCCTGGCGGTCGTGCCGATTCCGCCGGCGGTCGTCGCGCCCAGGTCCTCGATCTGGCGAAAGCCGGGATCAGCCAGTCACTGGCCGGTCTGTTCCTCGAAGCCCACCCGGACCCGGACAACGCCAAATGCGACGGCCCTTGCGCCTTGCGTCTGGACAAACTGGAGCCATTCCTGGCCCAGCTCAAAGCTTTGGACGAACTGGTGAAGAGTTTTCCGACGGTAGAAACCGCGTAATCCTCATTTCTCCGGTAAAGTACCGCACGATTTGTTGCTCAGGCCCTCGGGCCTGAGCCTTATCGTCCGCAAGTCTGCCCGTTGCACATCACTTGCCGGCGATAAAAGATTTCCTTCAGCTGCGTCGTTTTCGTCAACTTTGGAGTGTTTACAACAATGGCAAAAATCGTCGACATCAAAGGTCGTGAAGTTCTCGACTCCCGTGGCAACCCCACCGTGGAAGCGGACGTGCTTCTCGATAACGGCATCATCGGCAGTGCTTGCGCGCCGTCCGGTGCTTCCACTGGCTCGCGTGAAGCGCTCGAGCTGCGTGATGGCGACAAGAGCCGTTACCTGGGCAAAGGCGTTCTGAAAGCCGTCGCCAACATCAACGGTCCGATCCGCGACCTGTTGAAAGGTACAGATCCAAGCGACCAGAAAGCGCTGGATCACGCGATGATCAAGCTGGACGGTACTGAAAACAAAGGCTCCCTGGGCGCCAACGCGATCCTCGCCGTTTCCCTGGCCGCGGCCAAGGCAGCAGCTCAGGACCAGGACCTGCCGCTGTACGCACACATCGCCAACCTGAACGGCACCCCGGGTGTTTACTCGATGCCGGTTCCGATGATGAACATCATCAACGGTGGCGAGCACGCCGATAACAACGTCGACATCCAGGAATTCATGGTTCAGCCGGTTGGCGCCAAGTCTTTCTCGGAAGGTCTGCGCATGGGCACCGAGATTTTCCATCACCTCAAAGCTGTGTTGAAGGCCCGTGGCCTGAGCACTGCCGTCGGTGACGAAGGTGGTTTTGCACCGAACCTGGCTTCCAACGAAGACGCTTTGAAAGTGATCTCCGAAGCCGTGGCCAACGCCGGTTACAAGCTGGGCACCGACGTGACCCTGGCACTGGACTGCGCGGCCAGCGAGTTCTACGAAGACGGCAAGTACAACCTGTCCGGCGAAGGCCAGGTGTTCACCGCTGAAGGTTTCGCCGATTACCTGAAAGGCCTGACCGAGCGTTACCCGATCATCTCCATCGAAGATGGCCTGGACGAGTCTGACTGGGCTGGCTGGAAAATCCTCACCGACAAGATCGGCGAGAAGACTCAGCTGGTAGGCGACGACCTGTTCGTAACCAACACCAAGATCCTGAAAGAAGGCATCGATAAAAAGATCGCCAACTCGATCCTGATCAAGTTCAACCAGATCGGCACCCTGACCGAAACCCTGGAAGCCATCCAGATGGCCAAGGCCGCCGGTTACACCGCCGTGATCTCGCACCGCTCCGGCGAAACCGAAGATTCGACCATTGCCGACCTGGCTGTGGGCACTTCGGCTGGCCAGATCAAGACCGGCTCCCTGTGCCGTTCCGATCGCGTTTCCAAGTACAACCAACTGCTGCGCATCGAAGAGCAGTTGAATGGCAAAGCCAAGTACAACGGTCGCAGCGAGTTCCGCGGCTGATTGCTATAAGGTAAAAAAGACACCGGATTGTGTCGGAAAAATCGCGACAGCGACGTTTTTGCCACTAATCTGATGCCTTAAGAGCACAAGCCTGGACTTTCCAGGCTTCGTGCTATCAGAAGCTTCAAAGTTTTGGCATGGCTGTCTTTTTTCACTGGATACCTGATATTCGATGCGCAGTCCCAATTGGTTGTTCCTCGTCTTGCTCTTGTTGCTGGCTGGCCTGCAATACCGCCTGTGGGTGGGTAATGGCAGTCTGGCGCAAGTGGCCGAGCTGACTCAGCAGATCGCGGATCAACATGCTGAGAACGAAGGCCTGCTGGAGCGCAATCGGGTCATGGACGCTGAAGTCAGTGAGTTGAAAAAGGGCATGGAGACCGTTGAAGAGCGGGCTCGCCATGAGTTGGGCATGGTCAAGGACGGTGAAACCCTTTACCAGTTGGCTCAATGAATTCCTCGTTACCGGCCTTCTGGGCTGTTATCCCTGCCGCGGGCGTCGGTGCCCGTATGGCCGCAGACCGTCCCAAGCAATATTTGCACCTGGGCGGGCGCACTATTCTTGAACACAGCCTTGGCTGTTTCCTTGATCATCCTTCCCTCAAGGGACTGGTGGTCAGTCTGGCTGTTGATGATCCTTATTGGCCCAATCTGGCATGCGCCGGCGATACGCGTATTCAACGCGTTGACGGTGGCGCCGAGCGTTCCGGGTCGGTGCTCAATGCCTTGCTGCACTTGCATGCGTTGGGTGCGGACGATGAGGATTGGGTGTTGGTCCACGATGCTGCGCGACCGAATCTGAGCCGCGATGATCTGGACAAGTTGCTGGTTGAACTGGCTGACGATCCGGTCGGCGGGCTGCTGGCGGTTCCGGCACGCGATACCCTGAAGCGGGTCGACAAGCACGGTCGTGTCGTTGAAACCGTGGACCGCAGCGTGATCTGGCAGGCGTATACGCCGCAGATGTTTCGACTTGGCGCGTTGCATCGGGCGTTGGCGGACAGTCTGGTGGCGGATGCTGTTATCACTGATGAAGCGTCGGCGATGGAGTGGGCTGGTTCATCGCCACGCCTTATCGAAGGGCGTTCCGACAATCTCAAGGTCACACGTCCCGAAGATCTTGAATGGTTGAGACAGCGCTGGGCTAACCGCCGCTGATTGACTTGGGGTCAGTGTTATCCCCGATCGCGAGCAGGCTCACTCCTACAGGGTTCAACGGTGTACACAAGATGTGTGTTCGTCCCCGTCCACTGTAGGAGTGAGACCGGCTTGCCGGCGATAGCGGTAGTCCAGGCACTCGATTTCTTCCTGGCACACCAGCAACCGTCTAGCTTCGATACTCCGGCCGCTCAGCCAACCCTTCCTTCAAATAATCCACCAACTTGCGCACCTTCGGCGACAGATGCCGCTGCTGTGGATAAAGCGCCCAAACGGCAGTGTTCGGCGGCTGATGAGCCTCCAGCAGCGAAATCAAATCCCCGGTTTTCAGATGCTCCAGCACGTAGTAATCCGGCAGCTGACAGAGCCCGACGCCCTGCAACGCCGCATCCAGCACCGCTTGCCCACTGTTGCAACGCCAGTTTCCCTGCACCCGCTGGGAAAATTCCCGCCCGTTCTGTTCCAGTTGCCACAGGTCCGAACTACCGATGAGGCAGTTGTGGCGGCTCAATTCCGACAAGCTATGTGGGCGACCATACCGTTCCAGGTAGGACGGAGACGCGCACAAATACATGCGTCGCGGTGCCAGTCGCGTGGCGACCAGTCGTGAGTCCTGAAGGCGGCCGAGGCGGATCGCCAGGTCCAGGCCTTCATGCACCAGATCGAGTTGCCGGTTGCTCAGTTCGATATCAATCCGCAGTTGCGGATAGAGCCCCATGAATCGCGTCACCAGCGGCACGATAAAGCGCTCGCCGTAGGCCACCGCGCAGGTCATGCGCAACATGCCTTTGGGCTCGCTGGTCAGGTCGCCGACGGCTCTGAGCGCTTCTTCACGACCGTCCTGCAAGCGTTGGCAATGCTGCAAAAACGTTTGCCCGGCTTCGGTCAGCGTGACTCGCCGGGTGCTGCGGTACAGCAAGCGCGTCTGAAGGCGCTCTTCGAGGCGTACTATTTGGCGACTGATGTGGGAGGAAGACACCCCAAGACGCTCCGCCGCCGCCGTAAACTGGCTGCACTCGGCCACGGCGACGAACTCGTCGATACCTTCCCAGCGGTTCTCGGACATTAACGATTATCCCTATGTGGCAATAATGTTTTGCTTTTGTCCGGATTATTCACCGTAAGGCGCTGTATTACACTCACTGTCTCGTTTTATTCACTGGAGAACCAACATGATCAAGTCGCGCGCCGCCGTTGCCTTCGAGGCCAAGAAACCCCTCGAGATCGTTGAAGTCGATGTCGCCCTGCCCAAGGCCGGTGAAGTTCTGTTGCGTGTGGTTGCCTCCGGTGTCTGTCATACCGATGCCTACACCCTGTCGGGCGCTGATCCGGAAGGTATCTTCCCGTCGATCCTCGGCCACGAAGGTGGCGCAGTTGTTGAAGCGATTGGCGAGGGCGTGACCTCGGTCGCTGTCGGCGATCATGTGATCCCGCTGTACACCCCGGAATGCCGCCAGTGCAAATTCTGCCTGTCGGGCAAGACCAACCTGTGCCAGGCGATTCGTGCGACCCAGGGCAAAGGCCTGATGCCAGATGGCACCACGCGTTTTTCCTACAAGGGCCAGCCGATTTTCCACTACATGGGCACCTCGACGTTCTCCGAATACACCGTGCTGCCGGAAATCTCCGTCGCCAAGATTCCTAAAGAAGCGCCACTGGAAAAAGTCTGTCTGCTGGGCTGCGGCGTCACTACCGGCATTGGCGCGGTACTCAATACAGCCAAGGTGAAACCGGGTGATACCGTGGCAATTTTCGGTCTTGGCGGTATTGGTCTGTCGGCGGTCATTGGCGCGGTAAAAGCCAAGGCTGCGCGCATCATCGCCATCGACATCAACCCGGCCAAATTCGAGATCGCCAAACAGTTGGGTGCAACCGACTGCGTGAACCCGAAAGACTTCGACCGTCCGATCCAGGAAGTCATCGTCGACATGACCGATGGCGGCGTCGACTTTTCCTTCGAGTGCATCGGCAATGTCCAATTGATGCGCGCCGCACTTGAGTGCTGCCACAAAGGCTGGGGCGAGTCGGTGATCATCGGCGTCGCCGGTGCCGGTCAGGAAATCGCTACCCGCCCATTCCAGTTGGTCACCGGTCGCGTCTGGCGCGGTTCGGCGTTCGGCGGTGTGCGCGGTCGTACCGAGTTGCCGAGCTATGTCGAAATGGCCGAGACCGGCGAGATCCCGCTGGATACGTTCATCACCCACACCATGGGCCTGGAAGATATCAACAAGGCTTTCGACCTGATGCATGAAGGAAAAAGCATCCGTTCCGTCATTCATTTCTGAGGTCGGTCATGAGCCTGGAAAATATCTCCTGCCAGAAAAGCTTCGGCGGCTGGCACAAACGCTACCGGCACCGTTCCGACGTGCTCGGTTGCGACATGGTGTTTGCCGTGTACCTGCCGCCGCAAGCGGAGCAGGGCGGCAAACTGCCGGTGCTGTACTGGTTGTCCGGCCTGACCTGCACCGACGAAAATTTCATGCAAAAGGCCGGCGCCATGCGCATGGCCGCCGAGCTTGGGTTGATCATCGTTGCCCCGGACACCAGCCCGCGCGGTCCCGATGTGCCGGGTGATCCGGACGGCGCCTGGGACTTCGGCCTCGGCGCCGGGTTTTATCTGAATGCCACGCAGGAACCCTGGTCGCGGCATTATCGGATGCATGACTATGTCGTGCAGGAATTGCCGGCATTGGTCGAAGCCCATTTCCCGGCTTCGGACAAGCGCGGTATCAGCGGCCACTCCATGGGCGGTCACGGTGCGCTGGTCTGTGCGTTGCGCAATCCGGGGCGTTATCAGTCGGTGTCGGCGTTCTCGCCGATCAACAATCCGATGGATTGCCCATGGGGTCAGAAAGCCTTTTCCCGTTACCTGGGCGAAGACCGTTCGAAGTGGCGCGAGTGGGATGCCTGTGCGCTGATTGCCGAGGCTGACGAGAAGCTGCCGCTATTGGTCGACCAAGGTGATCGAGATGATTTTCTCGCCACCCAGCTCAAGCCTGAAGCCCTGCAACAGGCGGCCAAACTGGCCGGTCATCCGCTGACGTTGCGCTTGCAACCGGGCTACGACCACAGCTATTTCTTCATCGCCAGCTTCATCGATGAACACTTGCAGCATCATGGACGTGCTCTAAGCGCCTAATGACTGACAAAGCAGGTAGAATCACGCCCTGACAAAAATCGGGGCGTTTTTTTTATGCGTATTGGCCACGGCTATGATGTGCACCGTTTCGCTGAAGGCGATTTCATTACTCTGGGCGGCGTGCGCATTGCACACGGCTTCGGGCTGCTCGCTCATTCCGACGGTGACGTCCTGCTGCACGCCTTGAGCGATGCCTTGCTCGGCGCTGCTGCGCTGGGTGATATCGGCAAGCATTTCCCGGACACCGACCCGACATTCAAGGGTGCCGACAGCCGTGTGCTGTTGCGTCATGTCGTCGCACTGGTCCACGCCAAGGGCTGGAAGGTCGGCAACGTCGATAACACCATCGTCGCCCAGGCGCCGAAAATGGCCCCGCATATCGAATCGATGCGTGCGCTGATTGCCGCGGATCTTCAAGTTGAGTTGGATCAAGTGAACGTGAAAGCTACCACCACCGAAAAGCTCGGCTTTGTCGGTCGCGAAGAAGGTATTGCCGTGCACTCCGTTGCCTTGTTGCTGCGCGCATGAACGAACTGCAATTGCTTGGCCCGCGTGCCTATGGTGAAGCCCTCGGCACCGCTGTACTGAAAGCTACGGCGGAAGATTTTCAGGTCGATGAAGTCCTCAATATTCCGCTCAGCGGCGACGGCGAGCACCTGTGGATCTGGGTGGAAAAACGCGGCCTGAATACCGAAGAGGCCGCACGTCGAATCGCCAAGGCGGCGGGCGTGCCATTGCGCACCGTCAGTTACGCCGGTCTCAAGGACCGTCAGGCGCTGACGCGTCAGTGGTTCAGCGTGCAACTGCCGGGCAAGGCCGACCCTGATCTGTCGGCGGCGGAAAACGATACGCTGAAAATCCTCAAGACCGGTCGGCATAAACGCAAGCTGCAACGCGGTGCCCACTCGGCCAACGGTTTTACTTTGCGCCTCACGCAATTCGCTGGCGACAAAGCGGCGATCGAAGCGCGTCTGCAACTGATCGCCAAACAAGGTATTCCGAATTATTTCGGCGCCCAGCGTTTCGGCTTTGACGGTGGCAACGTGGTCGATGCCCGTAGCTGGGCCGCGCGCAAGGCCTTGCCGGAGCAGCGCAACGTGCGTTCGCGTCTGCTTTCTACCGCCCGCAGTTTTCTGTTTAACCAAGTGTTGGCGGCGCGCGTTGCTGATGGCACCTGGCAGCAAGCGCAGGTTGGCGATCTGTTGGCGTTTACCGACAGCCGCAGTTTTTTTCCGGCCGGTGAGGCCGAGTGCAGCGACCCGCGACTGGCGATTCTAGACCTGCACCCGACCGGCCCGCAGTGGGGCGAAGGTGACTCGCCAGCGACGGGCGCTGTCCATGAACTGGAGCAGGCAATCGCCGCCCGCGAAGCAGACCTTCGCGATTGGTTGATTAACGCCGGAATGAGCCACGAACGTCGCATCCTGCGGCTGCCCATTGGTGGGTTGACGTGGCATTATCCCGAGCCTGACATTCTGCAACTGGAATTCGTCCTGCCGGCCGGATGCTTTGCCACTGTATTGGTGCGCGAGCTTGTTGATCTGGTGCCGGTGGGGCAGACGGACAGCCCATGCGTATTCTGATTTCTAACGACGATGGGGTAACCGCACCCGGTCTCGCCGCGCTTTATGCTGCGCTGGCGGATTACACCGAATGCGTGGTTATCGCCCCGGACCAAGACAAAAGCGGCGCCAGCAGTTCGCTGACGCTCGACCGTCCGTTGCACCCGCAAACCCTGGCCAACGGCTTTATCAGCCTTAATGGCACACCGACCGATTGCGTGCACCTGGGCCTCAACGGCTTGCTGGAGCGCGAAGCGGACATGGTGGTTTCCGGCATTAACCTGGGCGCCAACCTGGGGGACGATGTGTTGTATTCCGGTACCGTGGCAGCGGCCCTCGAGGGGCGTTTCCTGAAGCGGCCATCGTTTGCCTTTTCGTTGGTCTCACGGCAGGTCGAGAACCTTCCCACAGCCGCTTACTTTGCGCGCAAACTGGTGGAAGCCCACGCTGACCTTGACCTGCCACCGCGCACGGTGCTGAACGTGAACATTCCCAATTTGCCGCTGGACCACATCCGCGGAATCCAGCTGACGCGCCTTGGCCATCGCGCCCGCGCCGCGGCACCGATGAAAGTGGTCGACCCGCGCGGCAAGTCCGGCTACTGGATCGCCGCCGCAGGGGACGCCGAAGACGGCGGCCCGGGCACCGACTTCCATGCGGTGATGCAAGGCTATGTATCCATCACGCCGCTGCAACTGGATCGCACCTTCAATGATGCTTTCGCAAGTCTCGACGGCTGGCTGGAGGGACTGCGCTGATGGCTCGTGAACAAGACCCGATGCATCGCGGTATCGGGATGACCTCGCAACGTACCCGCGAGCGCCTGATTCAGCGGTTGTACGAGGAAGGCATTTCCAACACCAAGGTGCTGGAAGTGATCCGCCTTACGCCACGACACCTGTTTGTCGACGAAGCGCTGGCGCACCGTGCCTACGAAGACACGGCGTTGCCGATCGGTAACAACCAGACGATCTCCCAGCCTTACATGGTGGCCCGCATGAGCGAGCTGCTGCTGGAAGCGGGGCCTTTGGACAAGGTAATGGAAATCGGCACGGGTTCGGGTTATCAGACCGCAATCCTGTCGCAACTGGTCGAGCGGGTTTTTTCCGTCGAACGCATCAAGGTTCTGCAGGATCGGGCCAAGGAACGCCTGGTTGATCTGAACTTGCGCAATGTGGTTTTCCGCTGGGGCGATGGTTGGGAAGGCTGGCCTGCGCTGGCGCCGTACAACGGCATTATCGTGACGGCGGTGGCGACCGATGTGCCTCAGGCCTTGCTTGATCAGTTGGCACCTGGGGGGCGACTGGTCATACCGGTCGGCTCGGGTGAAGTGCAACAGTTGATGCTGATCATCCGCGAAGAACACGGGTTTTCCAGGCGTGTTCTGGGGGCGGTGCGTTTCGTTCCATTGCTCAACGGCCCCCTGGCCTGAGCATTTGTCCGGGCGCGGTGAATTCTCTTCGATTGCCTCTGTCTTACAGCGGCGTCGATCGGTTAAACGGGTTTCATCGTCAGGTAGCAAACGTGTGCTTCGCTTCATTAAAGGTAAAGCCTGCACAGCCCGTTATACTGGTGACACTTCATGCCGGGAGCGCGGCAATTCAATATTTCAGCCACCACAAAGGGAGCGGCGGGTGAGTCTCACAGTCATTGCGCAGCGAATGGGTATAACGAGCTTTCAGCGCCTGGTGACTGGCCTAGTCTTGAGTACCTTGCTGGTCGGTTGTTCCAGCAACAAGTCGAGCGACGTACGCGTCGTCGATCGCAACAATGCCGTGGCCCAGCGTCCGGCAGTGACCACGGGCCAGTATGTGGTTCGACCTAAAGACACCTTGTTTTCCATCGCCTTTCGCTACGGCTGGGACTACAAAGCCCTCGCCGCACGCAACAACATTCCTGCGCCTTACACGATACATCCGGGTCAGACGATTCGCTTTGACGGTCGCACCGGTTCAACGCCGACGGCGGTGGCCAGTCCGGCCGATTCGGCGCCTTCATCGTCGAGTAAAACCACAGTAATCCGGCGCCAGCCAAATGGCGCAACTACGACGACAACGGTGGTTGCACCGTCCGTCGCCAACAAGCCGGCACCCGCTCCGATGCCTCCCGCAGGCCCGGCCCCGACCGGCTGGGGGTGGCCTTCTAATGGCATTCTCATTGGAAAATTCTCTTCAAACGGTAGTTTGAATAAAGGAATTGATATCGCCGGGGATTTGGGACAGCCTGTTTTAGCTGCGTCTGATGGGACGGTGGTATACGCCGGGAGTGGCTTAAGGGGCTACGGCGAATTGGTCATCATCAAACACAGCGACACCTACGTCAGTGCCTACGGTCACAACCGCAGGCTGTTGGTTCGGGAGGGGCAGCAGGTCAAGGTCGGACAGACAATTGCCGAAATGGGGTCAACGGGTACAGACCGGGTGAAACTGCATTTTGAGATTCGCCGACAAGGTAAACCTGTAGATCCGCTGCAGTTCCTGCCACGTCGTTGATTTGTTACCAGCCTGTTCCGTCACGTAGAGGGAACAGGCTCCAGCGTTGCCAAGGATAAAGGCGCCGCTTGAGCCTGAGGTCGAACTCACCAAAGGACTATAACAATGGCTCTCAGTAAAGAAGTGCCGGAGTTTGACATCGACGATGAGGTTCTCCTGATGGAGACCGGCATCGGTACGGATTCGATGTCGAATGATGAAGGGGCTGCTCCACCTTCCGTTCGTGCCAAATCCAGACACTCCGCCTCGTTAAAGCAACACAAGTACATCGATTACACGCGTGCGCTCGATGCCACGCAGCTGTACCTCAATGAAATCGGCTTTTCCCCTCTGCTGTCCCCCGAAGAAGAAGTTCACTTTGCACGCTTGTCGCAAAGTGGCGATCCGGCCGGGCGCAAACGCATGATTGAAAGCAACCTGCGGCTGGTGGTGAAAATCGCCCGACGCTATGTCAATCGTGGCTTGTCGCTGCTGGACCTGATCGAAGAGGGCAACCTCGGACTGATTCGGGCGGTAGAAAAGTTCGACCCCGAACGTGGCTTCCGCTTTTCGACCTACGCAACCTGGTGGATTCGTCAGACCATCGAGCGCGCGATCATGAATCAGACCCGGACCATCCGGTTGCCGATCCATGTGGTCAAAGAGCTTAACGTGTACCTGAGGGCCGCACGGGAGCTGACGCAAAAACTCGATCATGAACCCTCACCCGAAGAAATCGCCAACCTGCTGGAAAAACCGGTGGGCGAGGTCAAGCGCATGCTGGGCCTGAACGAGCGGGTTTCTTCGGTCGATGTCTCACTGGGTCCGGATTCGGATAAAACCCTGCTGGACACCCTTACCGACGACCGTCCGACCGATCCATGCGAACTGCTGCAGGATGACGACCTGTCCCAGAGCATCGATCAATGGCTCTCGGAACTGACCGACAAGCAGCGCGAGGTGGTGATACGCCGCTTCGGTCTGCGCGGTCATGAGAGCAGCACACTGGAAGATGTAGGCCTGGAAATTGGCCTGACCCGGGAACGCGTCAGACAGATTCAGGTTGAAGGCCTGAAGCGTCTTCGGGAGATTCTGGAGAAAAATGGCCTGTCGAGTGAGTCGCTGTTCCAATAAGCAAATCGCTTGAGCGGCATGCAAAAAGCCCCGACTGGTTCGGGGCTTTTTGTTGTCTGGCTGACGCGCCTGCAATGACGATATGTTTGTAGTCTTGCGGTGTAAGTCTTGGCTTACTCTTGCGTAAGTGTTCGCTATTTTTACACCCTGGAAGACGACTACTGTTCGCCGATGATTTTTTTAATGCTTTGATTTTTATAGGTATTTATAAAAATCAGAAGCATGTGACAGCGGATTTTTGCCGGGGAGGGTGATTGCTCTTGCTCGGGAATTCTCTAGTATTCAGGTTGTGTCGACGGACAGACACGCCCTTCAAGGATGAGGGGAAAGGACATTGCAGGATGCGATTCATCAGGACGATGAAAAGGAACACAGGGAATAGGGAAAAAATGTGGGCGGGTCAAACCGCCCCTTTTTTTGTCTTTTTTTTTGGGTTTGGGTGCCACTTTATTTTCGAGTTGAGCGTGGTCTCCCCTGTAGGAGCCGGCTTGCCGGCGATGGCGGCCTCTGGGCCGACCAATCTCTTGCTGGTGGTGTACATATCCATTCCTGCGGTAACGGCGGCTGTTGGTTTCGCCCTTACGGCGAGTCACTTGGATGAGCCCCAAGTAACCAAGGGCTCTTGCCCCTTTCGTTCGGTGCCTCGCCTAGGCTCGGCATGCCCTCGCTCCGGTCCTGCTCCGTGGGCCCGCCGCCATCGGCCATCCATGGCCGGGGGCGGCTAACCCGGCATCCATGCCGGGTTGCCCACTGCGCAGAACCTGCGCTCGGCCTCTCGAGGGGGCGTGTACCTCAAGATCAAAAGCTGAAGGCGAGCTAACGCTCGGCCTGATGAGTGGTGAAAAGCAAAAGCAAACGCGATTCCCTGTAGGAGCGAGGCTTGCCCGCGAAAAACGACCGGACAACGCGTGCTGTCTGAATAGACGCGGCGTACTTGAATCCATCGCCAGCAGGCTGGCTCCTACAGGTTTTTGCGTTATCAACTTTTTTGCCTGCAGAAAAGCAAAAAGGCCCGCAAGGGGCCTTTTCGGGAACGCAGGGTCTATCAGCGTTCGAGGTCTTTGATCTTGCCTTTGACGCCATCCCACTCTTCGGCATCGGGCAGCGATTCTTTCTTCTCGGTGATGTTCGGCCAGATTTCGGCCAACTCAACGTTCAGCTGAATGAATTCCTGCATCTCTTCCGGGACTTCATCTTCGGAGAAGATGGCCACGGCAGGGCATTCTGGTTCGCACAGTGCGCAGTCGATGCACTCATCCGGGTGAATCACCAGGAAATTCGGGCCTTCGTAAAAGCAGTCCACCGGACAGACTTCTACGCAGTCGGTGTACTTGCACTTGATGCAGTTGTCGGTGACGACGAAGGTCATTTCTAATTTTCTCCTCAGGCGGCGGCAGCGGAGCCCCTTCACGTTGGGGTCGCCAGGTTTGGGAGCGATAGTCTGCAGGCCAGGCTATTAGCCTGCAGCATCCCAAACCGCGCGAGATTCTAACAGCTTGCAGGCAAGTGCGTTAGATCCGTGTCTTTAGTGTATAGAGCATTTCTAGTGCACGACGCGGTGTCAGGTCGTCCAGATCCAGTTTGGCCAGTTCTTCGAGTACCGGATGCGGCAGGCTGGCGAACATGTCGCTTTGCTGTGGCGCGGCCGATTTGCCTGTGGCAGCCTTGGGCACTTCATGCGGCAGCGCGGTGGCTTCCAGGCGACCCAGGTGCTCGCGAGCGCGCACGATCACTTCGCTCGGCACGCCGGCCAGTTGTGCAACGGCCAGGCCATAACTCTGGCTGGCAGGTCCGGGCAGCACGTGGTGCAGGAACACAATGCGCTCGTTGTGCTCAGTGGCATTGAGGTGCACGTTGGCCACCAGCGGTTGCGCTTCCGGTAGCACCGTCAGTTCAAAATAGTGCGTGGCGAACAGCGTGTAAGCCCGCAGCTGCGCCAGGCGTTCAGCGGCAGCCCATGCCAGGGACAGGCCGTCGAAGGTGCTGGTGCCGCGACCGACTTCGTCCATCAGCACCAGGCTGCGCTCGGTGGCGTTGTGCAAAATGTTGGCGGTTTCGCTCATTTCGACCATGAAGGTCGAACGTCCACCGGCCAGATCATCGCTGGAACCGATCCGGGTAAAGATCCGGTCCACCAGCGACAATTCGCAACTGGCCGCCGGCACGAAGCTGCCGATGTGCGCCAGCAGTACGATCAACGCGGTCTGGCGCATGTAGGTGGACTTACCGCCCATGTTCGGACCGGTGATCACCAGCATGCGCGTGTTGTCGTCGAGGCTCAGGTCGTTGGCCACGAACGGCGTGGTCAGTACTTGCTCGACCACCGGGTGACGACCCTGGCTGATGCGCATGCACGGCTCGTCGACGAAGCGCGGGCAGTTCAGGTCGAGGTTCAGCGCGCGTTCGGCGAGGTTGCTCAGCACGTCCAGCTCGGCCAGGGCTGCAGCGGTGTCTTGCAGCGGCGGCAATTGGCTGATCAAGTCTTCGAGCAGCGCTTCGTAGAGCATCTTCTCGCGGGCGAGGGCGCGGCTCTTGGCCGACAGCGCCTTGTCCTCGAACGCCTTCAGTTCCGGCGTGATAAAGCGCTCGGCGCCTTTGAGCGTCTGGCGACGGATATAGTCGGCCGGCGCCGATTCAGCCTGCTTGCTCGGCAGCTCGATAAAGTAGCCGTGAATGCGGTTGTACCCGACTTTCAGGTGCGACAGACCGGTGCGGGCCTTCTCGCGTGCTTCCAGATCGATCAGGAATTGTCCGGCGTTTTCGCTGAGCGATTGCAGGTCATCGAGTTCGCTGTCGTAACCGGTTTTCAACACGCCGCCGTCACGGATCACCGCAGGCGGGTTGTCGATGATGGCTTTTTCCAGCAGGGCCGCCAGTTCCGGGTAGGTGCTGGTGGTTTTCGCCAGTTGAATAATGTGCGGTGCTTCCAGCTCGGCCATCGCCACTTGCAGCTCAGGCAATGCACCGAGGGCATCGCGCAGACGCGCCAGGTCGCGAGGACGTGCATTACGCAAACCGATGCGCGCGAGAATCCGCTCGATGTCACCGATTTCCTTGAGCTGCGGTTGCAGCTTTTCGAAACGGTAACCGTCGAGCAGGCACGTGATCGAGGTCTGGCGCGCCAGCAAAACGTTCAGGTCCCGCAGAGGACGGTTCAGCCAGCGGGTCAGCAAGCGGCTGCCCATGGCGGTCTGGCAGCGATCGACCACCGATTGCAGCGTGTTGTCGCGGCCACCGGCCAGGTTGGTGTCCAGTTCCAGGTTGCGACGGCTTGCGCCATCCAGCACCACGGTGTCGTCCAGGCGCTCATGGCGCAGGCTGCGCAAATGGGGCAGGGCGGTGCGCTGGGTTTCCTTGGCGTAGCTGAGCAGGCAACCGGCGGCGCCGATGGCCAGGGTCAGGTTCTCGCAGCCAAACCCCTTCAGGTCCTGGGTCGAGAATTGCTGACACAGACTTTTCAGCGCCGAGTCGCGCTCGAAATCCCACGGCGCACGACGACGAACCCCGCGGCGTTTCTCCGCCGGCAAATCCTTCGGCCAGTCATCCGGGATCATCAGCTCCACCGGATTGACCCGCTCCAGTTCCGCCAGCAGGTTTTCCCAGCCCTTGATCTCCAGCACGGAGAAGTTGCCGCTGGTGATATCCAGCACCGCCAGACCGAACAGACGCTCGTCACCCAGCACCGCCGCGATCAGGTTGTCCCGACGCTCGTCCAGCAGCGCTTCATCACTGACCGTGCCCGGTGTGATGATCCGCACTACCTGCCGATCCACTGGGCCTTTGCTGGTCGCCGGGTCGCCGACCTGTTCACAGATCACCACCGATTCGCCGAGCTTTACCAGTTTCGCCAGGTAACCTTCCGCGGCGTGGTAAGGAATCCCACACATCGGAATCGCCTGGCCTGCCGACTGCCCACGGGCGGTCAGGGTGATGTCCAGCAACTTGGCGGCCTTCTTCGCGTCTTCATAGAAGATCTCGTAGAAGTCACCCATGCGATAGAACATCAACTGGTCGGGGTGCTGGTTCTTCAGGCGCCAGTACTGCTGCATCATTGGCGTGTGAGAGGACAGATCTGAAATTGGCTTATTCATCAATGGCTTAGCGGGTTTCTTTAAAATTTGTGGGGCAAATTGGGGGAGGACGTCTATCTGTCTGACGGAATTAAACTTGGAAAGCTGCCATCATATGGCTATGTTGGTACCCGTTTCGTGCGTGATGCCGAGGTTAACATGGTAGAAGCGAGAAACTGCTGTCAATTCGTTGCCCAGGATGGCTCCAGCTGCTCCGGTTTTCAGCCGGGTGAGGGCGGTATCTGGGCGCATTAGGAAATTCCGAAGGATCATCAATGGCACGTAAGCCTATCAGCCGCACCCTACAGCTCAAGCCTGTTCAGTTTTCACCTCATAAGCCAGGGGAAGAAGTGACCCTCGTTGACTTGATGAGGACTGTGCGTGACCTGTGCCCGACTGTTGGCTCTCGAATTTGGGAGCAAATGGTTGCTCTCGCAGATGGAACTCGGATTCCTCAGCAGTGTTATTTCTTCAATAATTACCAAGATTTAGATGAGCAGACAATCTTGTTTGAGGTCTGGTCATATGAGCCTGGAACGATTCCACAAACTCTTACTCCCGACCCGCATCAGGAGAATGCTGTAATTGATGAACGCGCTGATGGAGAAGAGGATGCTCGTGAGCTGATTCAAATCTCCCATGTTCTTGTTTACGGCAAAGCGGCGATTATTGAAAGTACCCGAGGTGCAGGGGGGGTTAATTTCATCCAGCGATACTTAAATAGGCTTGTAAGAGTTCATCAATTAGGTAGGCGATTTAATTTCTTTTTCACCGATGCAGTCTCGGCTGGCCTAAGAAGTGAAATTGAACGTGGTAACGGAGCGGTCGGTTTTTCGTTGGGCCTCAGTGAATCTGTTCCTAATGCTCAAAGTGAACTTCTCGGCATGCTTTCTGGTGTAAAAGGTTATATGCCCAGCTCCGGTATGATGACTGTAGAGTGGAAATCGAAGGATAAACTGCCTGTAGACAAGGTGATTGAAGCTTACGACGAAGCGCAGCAGCAGGATGAAATTGAGAGTGTTATCATTCATCTAGCAGATGGATCATCTATCCGTGGTCTGTCCAAATTTAAAATCAAAAGGACAATTGAGGTAGCAGATGTCGGTGGTAAAAATCCCGACAGGGCGGAACTAGGGCACAAAATGGTTGCCTACCTCGAGCAGTTGTGTACGCCCGGAAAAAACGGCAAAAGGATTTTGGACGAATTCGGAGCGCTGGCAGATAATGAAATTTTCATCCCTACTTCCAGAAGAGTTAAGGAACGCCCAGATAGTTAATAGAGAGTTGGCTGATGTGGCGCGCGCGTCACAAAGTAATTCGGTATATCTGGCGTTTAACCTAAGTGTCTTTTTGGTTGGCGCGTGTTTGAGTATTTTTGGTTCGGATTTTGTAGATGAAGGCTTGCTTAACGCAATAATTGCATTTTCCGGGCTTATATTTGGCTTTGTCATCACGGCGATGCTTTTCTCGGGTCGAAGCCAGTTTGTGGGTAAGCTTACTTACGAGCAAACTTTGCTATATGTTCTGAAGACTAAATATATTCTGATGTCTCAGATTAATACATTATTTGCGTTTTTGATGTGCCTTGTGTTCTGCTTGATAACCATGCTCGCAATAAAAACAAAGCTGTACCTAGATAGAGATATAGCTATTTTTCTTGCGTCCGGTTTTTTCTTCATGGGTTGTTACAGAATGCTCATATTGCCTTTCCAGATTTATGATATTCACTCCTTTGCACTGAATAATTTAATTGATGATAGTGCCGAGGAAGTTCGATCTGGTGTGCGTGCAGCCAGTGAAGCTCGCCGCGAAAAGCTGGCTAAACTCGGGCGGTAGGCGATTTTAGTATCCGTTAACTATTGTCGGTTTAGTTGCTGCCACATCTGTTCAAACTCTGTGGGCGGCTCGTCACCATCCACTTTGCATATACTTTGACGAGCTTGGTGAAGTCTTTGTGCCCCATTTGTTTACCTATAAGCGCGAGATTGCCACGGGTAGCCAGGCACCAGCAGGCATAGGCGTGCCCGAGTTTGATGCGGCCACCGAGGGCGTATCCCGAGCGTTTTTGAATGGCTGTCCACTTTCTCTTCGATGAGGTGGGAGGAGTCAATGGTTGATGATTTTCTTTCGGGCTTGTGTTGTCGGAAACAGTAAGGGCGTTACTTATTCGACACGGCTTTCGTGGCGGTTCTTGTACACTTCTATCGCGCGCGCCGCATGGTCTGCCACCAGCCCCATCAAAGTTTTGCAAGCCTCAATTGCCGGGGCATCAGAAGTGCGGACTGAGACTTTCTAGTCTTGGGGGCTTTGAAGGTGCCGTCTGCTGTGATTGCCCTGGTGATGTTGATCTGTCATATGGTCATGTCCACATCTTGGACCGCCATTGCGCACAACTTGCTTGGGCGAATGCCTGTGTAAACTGCGAGCGTGATCGCTGCAGGGGTCTGTGGATGGAGGCAGCCTTTGCTTAGCAGTAGTTCGAACTCTATCTTGGTCAGCGGGTTCTGTTCGCGCCCTATCATCGTGAATCGGATGCAGTACGCAGCAGCCCTTTGCGGCAGTATCCTTTGTTTTCGCACCACACCAAGAAGCCCGCGAATGTGGCCAGATAATGGTTGGCAGTTGAAGGTGCCCGAGTCGAGATCAGCTGCTTCCTCAAAGTTGAATATCCTCGGGTAAGAGGATTCCAGCCAATCGATCTGCACCCAATAGATCGGTGCAGATATCTAGTGCATAACCGTATTTTTCTTCGGTCATCGGTATGATGTCGACAGCCTTCAAAGGTTTATACCGGGCCATCAGTGTGGCCAGACGTTCGTTCTATACGTTGCTGTGCGGCGGGATACATTTCTGCTGTCTATGCACGAATTATGCAATTCTGCATTTGCCTCCGTAAAAAAGATCAAGCACTATGCACGTTATGCAAAAACGCAATGTTTCTTCCGTCTTAAGAGCGCTGCTCGATCAGCACGGGATCTCCCCTACGGAGCTTCACCGTCGCACCGGCGTGCCTCAATCCACTCTCTCGCGGATCCTCGGCGGGAAGATTGTCGATCCTTCGGATAAGCACATTTCGAAGATCGCCGAGTACTTCGCCGTGAGCACCGATCAGTTGCGTGGCCGTGCGGATGTCGCGCCTGCCGCCAATTCCGGTCGCGATGAATTGCATTCCGAACTCAAGGACATAAGCCTGTGGGACGACGATACGCCTGTCGATGACGACGAGGTGTCGGTCCCCTTTCTTCGCGAGGTTGAATTGGCTGCTGGATCAGGAAGATTCGTCATCGAAGAAAGCGAGCGCTCTAGCTTGCGCTTCGGCAAGCGCAGCTTGCGCCATAACGGTGTGCAGTTCGACCAGGCCAAATGCGTGACGGTGCGTGGTAACAGCATGCTGCCGGTACTGCGTGACGGCGCCACCGTGGGGGTCAATGCCGGCAAGTGCGGGATCGGCGATATCGTTGATGGCGACCTTTATGCAATCAACCACAACGGTCAGCTGCGGGTTAAACAGCTTTATCGCCTGCCCACGGGGATTCGCCTGCGCAGCTTCAATCGCGATGAACATCCGGACGAGGACTACACCTTCCAGGAGATCCAGGAAGAGCAGATTGTCATCCTCGGCCACGTCTTCTGGTGGGGCATGTACGCCCGCTAACCTCATCGCTGTCAGATAAAACCCGCCATCGTGCGGGTTTTTTTTCGCCTGCTGAAAACCCGTTAACGCCTTTGTCTGCGGGGCTTTAATGCGTCAGTGCATTTCAAATGCATAAATAAATGCATTTGCGCATTGACTGTATATGCATCCATGCATATTCTTTGTCTCAAGCCGCTCAACAAAGCAGCTCGAAACGAAGTTCTTTAGTTCCACGACAAAGGCAGCGATGAACCGGCCTCAACGGTTCAGAGGGTTGGCAACTGACCCGGGTGTGCAGCGTAAAGCACCGAAAGCAGTTATCCGGCGGGCAGGGACCGCGGTCGGAAAAACAATCTGAATGGACCCGTACCGCGCCAGTAGCGCCGAAAGGTCAACGCGAAGGATCGCATTACTGAAAAGCCCGGCAAGCGCCGGGCTTTTTGGAATGCCTACCTCGTACGAGGTCGATCAACCTCATCCACAGAAAGGATTCGGCACAAGCCAGGAGGCGTCGTGATGTTGAAAGATTGCAGATGTGGGCAGTGCAAAAGACTTCTCGCCCGAGTGGGTGAGTACACCGAGCTCCAGATCAAATGCTCCCGATGCGGAACATTGAATCACGTGAAGGCCGCGAGCCTTGAGCGATCGCCATTGAGCGACAAAGAAGCGGCGCATGCCGCAACTTCCCAATTGGCATAGAGCTGTTGGGTTAATCGTTCAGGAGAAACATATGCAACGTTTTACAGGTGTAGCCCAATCGTTCATGAATGCGTGCGAAGCGATCGCACCCGTTGCTGGTGTGGAGATGGAGGATCTGGTCAAGAAAACCTTCAATCGTCCAGCGCAGGCAGAGGAGATGTTCCAATTCAAATTGTTGATGGACGGAGGTTATTTCTCCAACGAAGGCGTTGGCCCGAAGGGCACGCCACTTTATCAACTGACGTGGAAGGGTTATGCGTTGCTGCAGGCTATGCGCCGTAACGAAAACGTTTGATAGCGGGTATGCGATGGGGGCAACTCACCGGCATTGCCTGAGTTCTGCGCCCGGTAACGTGGTTGAAGGGCAGGCTTGTCGATGGGCAGGCCTGCTATCCGAAGCAAAATCAGGACGATGGTCTTCGACAGGTAGCGTGGAAAGACACGCGCCCCTTATTTATGGCCTCGTATTCGCGGGGCCTTTTCGTTACGCAATTCACCCCAGGAGGCGAGACATGACAAACGAGCAACAAGCGTTGCTGGACATGCCGATCTGGCTGGTCATCGTGCTCGCCCTGGTGGGCGGGGTAACCGGCGAAATGTGGCGTGCCGACAAGGAGGGCGCTCGCGGCTGGTCATTGCTGCGGCGTCTGGCCCTGCGTTCCGGGGCCTGCATGATTTGCGGGGTGTCGGCCATCATGCTGCTGTACGCCGCCGGCCTGTCGATCTGGGCGGCCGGCGCGTTCGGCTGCCTCACGGCGATGGCCGGCGCCGATGTCGCCATTGGCCTTTATGAGCGCTGGGCGGCCAAGCGGATCGGCGTGTGTGAAGTGCCGCCGCGTGATTCCCGCCCGGATCAATAAAGCCAGGTCCCTTTGCCGTTCTGGCATCCCCGGTCCGCTGCATGAACCCACGCAGCCGGACGCCTCGAAATTTGAATGGAAGCCACTTATGTCCCTCGACATCGATAAGCCGTCGCGTCTGTTTTTTGCCATTGCCGACGCGCTGCGTGCGGTTGGCCCGGGTTTGAAGGTCGGAGGCCGCCAGGACTTCGACGGCACGTTCGATCAGGCGTGGGTCCTGATCGCCATCGAACGCAATGCACCCGGCGACCGCGCCCTTGATGGGCGCATCGCCCATGTCTTGACGGTCTCGCTGCAAATCATTGTGCCGCCGACGCTGAGTAATCCGGGATTGGCCGCAGGCGATCTGGCGAGCGTACTCAAGGGATTGGCCACGGATAACCGCTGGGGCCTGCCGGGTAGTCAATGTGACCTGCCCATGAATATCGATGCCTTGCCGTCGACGCTCATCAGCGGTTCGCAGGAGTACCTCGCCTGGACCCTCTCCTTTACCCAGACGATTTACCTCGGCGTATTGCTGCTGGAGGACCCGCTGGGCATCCCGAAATTCGCCAAAACCTGGGAAGTCTCGAACATCGACGACCCGGACCAATACACCGCACTTGAGGACTGAGCCATGTTCGATGCGCTTTTACGTCAGCAGCTCGGCCCGATCATTGAGCGGCTGGCCGAGATGGAGGCCGAACTTGAAGACATGCACCGGCGCAGCGACAGCCTGTGTCGTATCGGCGTGTGCCAGGAAGTCGATGCGGCCAGCAATACCTGCCGCGTCAGCCACTCAGGATTGCTGACGCCGGCCATCCGTTTTTTCAACCCCAGCGCCGGGGCGCAAAGCGAGTCGCGGATCCCCTCGGTCGGCGAGCAATGCCTGTTGCTGAACCATGGCGGCGGCGAGGGCGGCGCTCAATCCGTGGCGTTGTTCGGGCTTAACGGCAATCGGTTTCCACCCGCCTCGACCCAGGCTTCGCTGACGCGTCGCCTTTATCTGGACGGTACGGAAAGCGGTTACGACGACGCCCTCCATGCCTTGCACTGGAAGAACGGCCCGGCGGCGTTCAATGGCTCTCGCGAAGCGCTCGAGTTGAATCTCGGCCCGGCGAGACTTGCGATCACGCCTGAGGCCATCGAACTGCAACTGGGCGCGGTCGGCTTGCGACTCGACGCTTCCGGTGTGCACCTGAGCGGCCCGGTGGTGGATCACCAGGGACGCGTCATCAGTACCGCATAAAGAGTTTCCCATGATCGGAATCGAAAGAAACACCGGGGCGGCGGTCGATGACTGGCCGCAGTTTGTACAGCGCGCAACCCGAGCGCTGACCACGCCGTTGGGCACCCGGCAGAAGCGTCCTTTGTATGGCTCGCTGATCCCGGAACTGCTGGGCCGCAACCTCGGCGACGACTTGCTGATGCTTGCCCAGAGCCACGCGGCGCAGGCGTTCTACAACCCGCAGAACGGCATCGATGATTTCCAGCCGCAGGTCATTGTGGCCAGCCGGCAAGGTGCCGGGCTGGTCCTGCGATTCGCCGGCACCTGGCAAAACCGCAAACAGACCTTCGAGGTGGTGACATGAGCATGTTGATACCCGGCCAGAACCAGTTGGCCGAACCTTCGATCGTCACCGTCGAAGCGTTCGAGGATTTGCTCGCCGAGTTCAAGACGTTTGTCGTCGAGTACGTCGGCGCCCGCGCTCCCGAGTCGGCGGCAAAGATCAAGGTCAGCCTCGAAAACGAAAGCGAGTTGCTGACCTTGGCCCTTGAGGCCTTTTGTGTGCGCCTGCAAATCCACGAACGCAAATACAACGCCCGTATCAAGCAGATGCTGGCCTGGTGGGCGACTGGCAGCAACCTCGATGCCCGCCTCGCGGACATGGGGCTTGAGCGTCAGTTGCTGGACCCCGGCGACCCGGCGGCATTCCCGCCGATTGCGCCTGTGTTCGAAAGCGACGACGACGCCCGGTTGCGTTATTACCTGGCGCCGCACGCACCGGCCGCCGGTTCACGCATGCAATATCGCCGCGAGGTCTTCACCCTCGGCGAGCGTCCTGTGGTGAAGGTGGACACTCATGCACCGGGCGAGGTGACGGTCACGTACACCTTCGATCCGGACGGCCATGCGGCGCAGGTCAAGGACGGCAATGGACGCCGCACCGCGCCCGGTGAAGTGATGGTCACGGTGCTGGCACGGGATGGCGATGGCACCGCGTCCGATGAACTGCTCGACGGCGTGCGCCGACACTTCGCCCGGCCTGACGTCCGACCGGAAACGGATCGGGTCACGGTGCAAAGCGCCCATATCAAAAATTACAAAATCCGCGTCGTCGCCCGAATCAACGCCGGCCCTGATTCGGGGCTGACCAAGGTGGCCGCGCAACAGCAACTGCAAGCGTATGCCCAGAGCTGTCATCGACTGGAAGGGCGGATCGATCCGAGCTGGATCGACTACACGCTGCATAACGCCGGCGCGGTTCAACTGGACATTCTCGAACCGGTCGAGCCGATTGTGACGACGGCGTTTGAAGCGCCTTACTGCACCGGGGTCGAGGTCGAGGTGCTCACGCTATGAGTGACCAGACGCCCCGCCCGAGCCTGTTGCCAGCCAACAGCTCACCGTTGGAAAAAGCCCTCGATATCGGCTTCGGTGCATTGCTTGACCGCATTGCGCCGCCGTTCCCCGAGCTGATGAACCCGACCTCGACGCCTCAGGCATTTCTGCCTTATCTCGCCGCGGATCGTGGTGTCAGTGAATGGAGCGCCGAGGCCGCCGAGGCGGAAAAGCGTTTGACCGTTGAGCTGGCCTGGCCCACCGCGCGACAGGCCGGGACACGTCAGGCCCTGGAAAACGCCGCGAAGGGATTGCGGTTAATGCCCGAGGTGCGTGCCTGGTACGAGCAAACGCCGCCGGGCGCGCCTTACAGCTTTTCCGTCAGGGCGTTTACCGAGCAACCCTACAGCGAAGAAATCGACGCTCGTCTCGACCGGCGTCTGGCAGACGCCAAAAGCGAGCGCGACGTTCTGTCGGTGTCCGTCGGCTTGAGCGCATTCGGTAGTCACGTCATTGGCGCGGCGACGGTGTGCGGCGAACTCACCACGGTTTATCCGATTGTCATCGAAGGGCTCGAAGTCTCGGGGCAGGCCTTCATGGCCGCCGGGCTCTACGCCGTTGAAACATCCACTATTTATCCTCAGGGGTCCTAAATGGCCGACTATTACACCCTGCTTACCAATGCGGGGATCGCCTACGAAACTGCCTGCAAGGCGGCGGGCGTGCCGATCAAACTGTCGCAGATTTCGGTCGGCGACGGCGGCGGCGCGGTTTACAACCCGGCGGCAACCGCCACGGCGCTTAAACGAGAAGTGTGGCGCGGGCCACTGAATGCGCTGTTCCAGGACGAGAAAAATCCGAGCTGGCTGCTCGCCGAAGTGACCATCCCGCCAGAAGAGGGCGGTTGGTATGTGCGCGAAGCCGGGCTCTGGACCGACACCGGCATCCTGTACGCCATCGTTAAATACCCGGAGTCGTTCAAGCCGGTGCTGGCGACCTCGGGATCGGGCAAAGAGTTCTACATTCGCTCGATTTTCGAGACCAGCAATGCGTCGATCGTCACGCTGTTGATCGACGACACCGTGGTCAAAGCGACGCGGGCGTGGGTGATGGGTTATCTCGCCGACGAACTGGCGAAGCTGGATGGCAAGCAATCCGTTCGCGTGGCCACCACGGAAAACATCGTGCTCAGTGGTGCGCAGCAAATCGATGGTGTCGCGGTGCTGTCCGGGCAGCGAGTGCTGGTGACGGCGCAAACGCTGGCGAAGGATAACGGCCTTTATGTGGCGGCTAACGGTGCCTGGGTGCGGGCGGCGGATGCCAATGCCAGCGCCAAGGTGACGCCAAGCCTGACCGTGATGGTCGAGGAGGGCACGGCGAATGGTGATTCGCTTTGGCACCTGATCACGAATGGGCCGATCACGCTGGGCACTACGGCGCTGAGCTTTGAAATGCTTGCGGGGCGGACGGGGATTCAGGCGGGGACTTACAAGAGTCTGACGGTCGATAAGTACGGCCGCGCTACTGCGGGTACTAATCCGGAAACACTGGCAGGTTTTGGGATCAAGGACACCTACACCAAGCCCGAAATCGAAGCGCTGATCGCGCAGGCATCGACACTGCCGGTCGGGAGTATGGTCGGGTTGCCGGTGAACAAGGTTCCGCCCGGGTTTCTTGAACTTGACGGCAGTGTGCGCAGCATTGCGACCTATCCGGACTTGGCCGCGTTCCTCGGGACGTCGTTCAATCAGGGCAACGAAGGTGCGGGCAATTTCCGTCTTCCCGAATCGCGCGGCGAATTCCTGCGTGGTTGGGACCATGGGCGCGGGGTGGACGTTGGTCGTGTCTTGGGTAGTGGTCAACTTGGTCAATTGGAAGAGCACGAACACGCGGCAAGGGCCGGCTTTGGGATTACCGGGGCAGGAAGCGCGGCACTCGTAGCTGTCACGAATACTTCAGTCGGCACCCCGATGCTGGCCGGTGCGGTTTCTAAATACGGAGGAAGTGAAACCCGTCCGCGCAACCTGGCGGTGATGTGGTGCATCAAGGCCTGGAACGCGCCGGTTAACCAGGGACAGGTTGACGTCGGTGAACTGGTCAAGGAAGTGCAAAAGCTGAAAGCAGCCGTTCCAGTGGGCGCGCTTGTGCCGTTCCCATTGGGCACCGTTCCTCCCGGCTACCTTGAGGCGGATAACAGTCTTTTTGTGGATTCCGTTTATCCCGAGCTGGCTGCATATCTGGACAAAAAATATAACGTGGCAGGCGATCCCGTCGGATCGACTCGACTACCTGAGACTCGCGGCGAGTTCTTGCGTGGTTGGGACCACGGGCGCGGTGTCGATGTCGGTCGTGCGATGGGCAGCGCTCAAGCCCAATCTGTCCAAAAACACAATCACGCCATGTGGGAGGGCGGCACTTACGCCAGCGTTCCCCCTTCTGGTGGCGGTGCGGCGGCGGCATGGGTAAATGGTGCAGCCCTTGAAATGCGAACGGGCAATACCGGCACGGACGAAACCCGCCCACGCAACCTGGCGGTGATGTGGTGCATCAAGGCCTGGAACGCCCCGGTCAATCAGGGAACCATCGACGTGGCGGGCCTGGCGGCACAAGTGGGGGCTCTGGAAGCCAGACCACGCGGCGTAGGTGATGGCCAGACCTGGCAGAACGTCACCGCCAGTCGCGTGAGTGGCACCCTCTACACCAACACCACCGGTCGACCGATTCAGGTTCAAGTGTCGATCCAGACCGGCTCAATCACAGCCATTTGCGGCGGTGTAACCATTGTTACCACGGGCTTTCACGCCGCCTTCGTTGTCCCGGTCGGAACCACTTATTCCGTGACCCTCTCAAGCCCTGTCAATGCTGTCTGGTCGGAGCTGCGCCCATGAAGTATTTCCACAATCCACAGACCGGTAACGTCAATGCTTACGAAGATGACGCTCCCGCGCACTTTATCTCTGCCGGGTTGGTGCCTATGTCTGATGAAGAGGTTCAGGCGTACATCCAGAGCGCAACAGCGCCCACGACCACGAAAGCGGGCGATGAGCGAAAGTGGCGCGATGCCGAACTGGTTTCGCTGATGTGGTTACGTGAGCGTCATCGCGATCAGCGTGAAATCGGAGGGCCCACCACGCTGACCGCAGAGCAGTTCGGTGAGTTGCTTGTGTACATGCAAGCCCTGCGCGACTGGCCTCAATCACCGGACTTCCCTGATACCCAGCATCGTCCGGTCGCCCCGTCCTGGATCGCCGAACACACCCAATAAACGCCCCGCACCGCCGGGGCGTTTTCTTATCCGCAACACAAACACACACACAACACCCGACAGCCCCTTACCCAAGGGGCTTTTTCGTTTATGGAGAAACAGAAATGGCAGAACGCCAAACGTACACCGTGCTCCTCCCATTCCCTACCGGGGGTGGCCACTGGTCGAGCATCGGCCAGGAACTGCAACTGCTCGATGTGGAGGCCAGTGCGCTACGCAGCGCTGGTCGTCTGGAGCTGAAAAAAGCCGAGGCTGCCGATTCGGCCTCTACATCCACCGCAGCGAAAAAAGCTGCTGCCAAGAAGGCTGAATAACCATGGCTGAGGTTTTGAACTTCGAGCACAACGGCATCACCGTCAATGCCACCGAATCCCCCGAGGCCATGGGTGGCCTGGGTGACAACGTCATCGGTCTGATCGGCACCGCGCCGAAGGCTGACCCGTTGATTCCACGCAATGCGCCATTCCGCATCAACAGCTTCACCACCCAGGCGCTGCTCGATCCGACCGGCACCGAGGCAGGCACGCTGTATCACGCGGTCTTCCAGATCCTGAAAGTGGTCAAGGTGCCGGTCTACGTGGTCATCGTCGAAGAGGGCGCGACCCCGGCGGACACGCTGAACAACGTCATCGGCGGCGTCGATCCGCTGACCGGCCGCAAGCTCGGCCTCGCGGCACTGGGCAGCGTGCCGGAAGACCTGACCATCATCGGCGCGCCGGGCTTCACCAGCACCAAAGCCGTGGCCGGTGAGTTCGCGTCTTTCGGTAAGCGCATCAAGGCCCGTGTGGTGCTCGACGGCAAGGATGCCGCGGTCGCCGATCAGGTGACGTACAGCCAGGAACTGGGCGGCGCGGAACTGGGTTTCGACCGCTGCCTGCTGGTGCACAACATGCCGTCGGTGTACTCCAAGGCAGCGAAGAAAAACGTGTTCCTGTCGCCGTCGAGCCTGGCCATCGCGGCCCTGGCCAAGGTCAAGCAATGGGAGAGCCCGGGCAATCAGGTGACCTTCGCCGAGGACGTTTCGCGCGTCGTGGAATACAACATCCTCGACACCTCCACCGAGGGCGATCTGCTCAACCGCTACGGCATCAGCTACTACGCCCGCACCATCCTCGGCGGCTTCTCGCTGCTGGGTAACCGTTCCATCACCGGCAAGTTCATCAGCTACGTCGGCCTGGAAGATGCGATCAGCCGCAAGCTGGTCAAGGCCGGCCAGAAAGCCATGGCCAAGAACCTCACCAAGTCGTTCATGGACCAGGAGGTCAAGCGCATCAACGACTGGCTGCAAACCCTGGTCGCCGACGAAACCATCCCCGGCGGCAGCGTGTACCTGCACCCGGAATTGAACAGCGTCGAGAAGTACAAGAACGGCACCTGGTACGTGGTCATCGACTACGGCCGCTACGCGCCGAACGAACACATGGTTTATCAACTCAATGCCCGCGATGAAATCATCGAGCAGTTCCTGGAGGACGTTCTCTAATGTTTACCAACCGCGTAAGACAGGCCATCGCGGCCACCCTGCAAGGCCTGCCGTTGTCGGCCACCGTGGAAGAGTTCACCCCGCCGAAGATCGAATTCGATATGGAAGCGATGGCGGGCGGGCGCTTCATCGCCGAAGAAATGATCAAGAGCGGCAAAGTGCTGGGCGCGACCCTCATTTTGCAAGGCGTCGGCGCCGAAGTGATGCTCTCCCTCGGCGTGAAGCTGGGCGACGACATTTTGTTGAACGTCCGTGAAGCCGGTCAGGATCAGGATGGCAACACCTGGTTCACCTACCACACCGTCGGCGGCAAGCTCAAATCGCTGACCGAGGCCAAGCTGAAGATGGGCGAAAAACCCCTCACCACGCTTGAGCTGTCCTGCCGCACCTACAACCGCCTGGAAAACGGCATCCCGGTGATCGACATCGACGTGCGCACGCAGAAGTTCGTGCTCAACGGCGTCGACATTCTCGGCGGCGCCCGTCGCGCGGTGCTGATCCCTTAAGTCGCACTGCGATCACCGAACTAATGTGGGAGCGGGCTTGCTCGCGAATGCGGATTGATAGTCAAAGTAAATGTCGACTGACACTCCACCTTCGCGAGCAAGCCCGCTCCCACAAGGTGCAATGCGCAACGCCTCCCATGATTCATCAAGGAATTCATTTCATGTCCTGGACTCCACCTGTTCACGCCTTGTTGTCGCCGATCACCGCCGACAATCAGTCGGAGATCGAACAGATTCAACTCAAACCGTTGTATTACGCCGCACAGAAAGAAGCCCTGGCCCGTGCCGGCGATGATGAGGACGATCAGTTCTTCGAGCTGGCGCTGCTGGCCACCGGTTTGTCGGTCAAGGAACTCGATCAACTCAAACGCCCGGACTACGTGAGCATCGCGCAGTACGTGCATGAGATGTCGACCTTGCCGACGTCGCATTTCCTTGAACAAGCGGACGAGGGTGAACAACCGTCGGCCGATCCCGACGAAGTGAGCTTGCTGCAACCGCTCACCGTGGCGGGTCGAGCCCTGACCACGCTGACCCTGGAAATGCCGGTGCTGCGTGCGACCAAGGCGATGAAAAAACTCAAGACCGCCAAGGAACGCGCCGAATTCATCACGGCCCATTGCACCGGCCTGATGCTGCCCGATCTGGCCAGTTTGACCGTGCCTGACTGGACGCAATTGCAGGTGCGAATCGACGATTTTTTAAACAAACCGGCGGCCTTCTTTCGGAGCGCGACATCGAAGTAATCCTCGATGTGGTGCCGCTCATTTATCCGATAAGTGAAGCGGACATTCTGGAATGGGACGTCGGCAAGGCCTTGCGCCGCTACGACATTGCGATCACTCGCCTTGGCGTCAAACAGGAGTAGAGGGGGATGGCGGACGATAAATATTCGCTCAAGAACACAGCCATCAATGAAGACTGGCTGAAATTTCGCGAGGTGGGCCTGAGCAGTGCCGTGTCATCGCTGGTGACGGGGGAGGGCGCAGAGGATCTGGCGCCCGGTTTCAGCCAGGTGCTGGCCACACTGAGTCTCAAAATCAGTCTGCTGACCACGGCACTGGAATCGTTGAACCTGACGTTTTCCTCGCCGCGTTCGTTGATGCCGGCAACAGGTTCCAGCGCGAAGACGGCGTTGGCCAGCGGGCAAAACAATGTGGGTGACGCGGGTGGCGCCATTGAGCGGCCATCGCTGCTCAAGTCGGTCGGCGTGAAGAGCGCTGGTGAGGCTGATCGTTCACCCGAGCGTCGGCGCGAGACGGTGATGGAGTCAAACCAGAGCGTCGCCAGTGTCCCGCTGATGGCTGCCGCAATCTCTGCGTCGGCGTACAGAACGCCGGCCATGATGGAGGCAGAGAAGCAGGCTGACTGGCGGATACCTTTGAGGCTCGACAGTCACGAGGTAATTGATCAGCCGCAGATCATCAATCGCCCTGGGAAAATACCCGGCGAGCAACAGTCGAACATCGACAGCGTTCGCGACAATCATTTACCCGTGGCCACCGGCAATACACCGCCCGTGGCGGCAGAAAGCACACCTGCCTCCCTCAGCCCTCGGCTCAGTGGTCTGAAGGACACTGCCACGGCAGTCTTTCCGTATTTGGTAGCCCTGTTCACACCCGTACTCGACGAGATGAAAAATCAGATGGCCAAGCGGCTTTTGGGAGCGGCATCTGCCCGGCTTCCAAAACAGTTCGGTCAGGTGTTTTCCGAAGATTTCAGAGATAAGGAACAGGCGAACAAGCCGGACATCAGGACGGGCCCGACCGTGCGTGTCAGCCCACGAGGCTCGCGCGGCGCTTCACGTCTGATGGCGATGGGGGCCTCGATGCGTTCGCTGACCCGCCGTGCACCCGGACCATTGAAAGCCGTCGGTGCGGCGATGGACGTCGTCGGCGGCGTAATGACCGGCAATCGCCGCATGCTCGGTGCCGGTCTTGGTGCAGCAGGTGGCGGTTGGGCGGGTGCGTCCGCCGGTTCTGCGGTGGGCGCCACGTTAGGCAGTGTTGTTCCTGTGATCGGCACCGCCATTGGCGGCGTTCTGGGTGGCCTGATTGGAGGCTGGCTGGGCAGTGAGTCGGGTGCCGTACTGGGCGAAAAACTCGCCGCCCCGACAACCGATCGCCTGGCCTCGCCAGAACAGGTCAACAAAGAACTGACCAGCGCACCAGCACAAAACCAGCAGATCAATTACTCACCGTCGATTCAGGTCACCTGCACCGGTGGGGAGAGCTCCGAGCACATCCGGACGATCGTGGCGCAGCAGCTGCAAACGCAGTTCCACGGCGAGTTTGTTCCACTGATGTCCACCAACGCCCTCGCCACCCGACGTGGTGCGGCCCTGACCGATGGAGGCAGGTAATGCGCCAGCAAATGATCCTGGGCAGTTTCATTTTCGGCCTGTCCCGCAACTTCGCCTACCACAACATCGTGCACACATCGGACGGTGGCTGGGTGGAACTGGACATTGTGACCGGCAAGCCGAAATCCAGTCAGACCGGGCAGAAAGCCCAAACGATGAAGATTACAGGGACGTCGATGTACGCGGTGGCCATGGAGCGGCTCGATGAACTGCGCACGTTGCAGGAGCAGCGCAGGCCGGTGCCGTTGGTGGATGGCATCGGACGCAACTGGGGGCTTTGGCGAATCAACACGGTGACGGAAACCCAAAGCGTGATCATCGATGACGGCACGGCGATGGTCGTCGGTTGGGCAATAGACCTGTCGGAGTTCATCCATGCGTAGAGTTCGAAGTGTGGCCGGTGATTCGGTGAACCTGTTGCTGTACCGCGAACTGAGTCGCTGTGACGATGCCGTCGAAGAGGCGCTGTGGCGGCTCAACCCCACGCTGGCAGAACAGGGGGCGGTATTACCTGCGGGTATCTGGGTAGTCCTGCCGGAAATTGACTCACAACCCGTTGTGACCACGCCGGTTTCCGCGTGGGATTAAGGAGGTTCCATGGCATTGGGTTTTACGCCAGCGGTAGAGATTTATGGGGCTAATAAGGACTTGATCAACAAGCGCCTGATCAGTTGGGAGCACATTGATGCCGCCGGTACCGAGTCCGATCAATTGACATTGACGCTCGATCTGGAAGGGCTTGAGGGGCTGCCGATCCTGGGCGGCAAGATTGGCCTGAAGGTCGGTTACGCGGAGTCCAGTCTGGTGGATAAGGGCCAGTTCACGGTGTCTCGCCTGACGCCGACGTTGTTCCCGCTGCGCTTGACGCTGGTGGCAACCGCAGCGCCGTTCAGTGCCGATGACAAGACCGGCTTCCTGCAGCGTCGATCGGCCAGTCATGGGCCGACCACCCTGGGTGCGCTGTTTCGCGAGATCGCTGAGCGGCATGGTTTTTCGCCACGGGTGGCACCCCAACTGGCACTGAAAAAAATCGACCACATCGATCAGTCCAACGAAAGTGACATGGCGTTTTTGACTCGCCTCGCCGGCATATACAAGGCCATCGCCAAACCGATGAATGAGCTGTATGTGCTGGCGCTCCCAAGTCAGACCAAGTCACTGTCGGGCAAGGTGTTGCCCCAGGTGAAACTGTCGGTGACGACCAACAATCGACCCGGCGATCGCGCCTTCATTTCCGCCACGCTCGATGACACCGTCCGGGCGAAAAACCAGGGCTGCAAGACGAGTTGGTGGGACGCGGCAGCGGGGGTGGTGCGGGTGATTGAAACCGGTAGCCCGCCGTTCAAGGTCATCGGTCGGCTCTGCCAGAATGAAACGGAGGCCAGGGACGTCGGTGAGGGAGAAGTACGCAAATTGCTGCGTGAAAAGCTCAAGGTGAAAATCAGTTGCCCGGGTAATCCGGCGCTGTCCGCCGAGGGTGTCTTGTTGCTCGACCAGTCCTGGCCGGATTTTCTGCGCGGGTACTGGTCGATCGAAAAGGTCATTGCCAGCGGTGACAAATATCAAAGCTATCGCTGCATGATCGAGGCGAAGTGTCCGGATGCCACGTAATAACGCAATCAAATGCACTGGCGCCGGTCTGGCGGATCAATGGCGAACGGAACATCACTCATGCCGCTTACTGTCCTGCAATTACAGCAAATACTTCCCAACGCCCGCAGCCAAGCGGGCGTTTTCATTTCTGCTCTCAATAGCGCCATGGATGGCCATGACATCAACACGCCCAAACGCAGCGCCGCTTTCCTTGCGCAAGTCGGTCACGAATCCGGGCAGTTGCACTACGTGCGCGAACTCGGCGGTGATCAGTATTTGAGCAAGTACGACACCGGCACGCTGGCCGTTCGTTTGGGTAATACACCCATGCCCGACGGTGATGGCCAAAGGTACCGAGGCCGTGGCCTGATCCAGATTACCGGCCACCATAACTACCAACAGTGCAGCCTCGGATTGTTCGGCGACGAGCGTCTGCTGCAGTTGCCGGAACTGTTGGAGCAACCGCAATGGGCCGCCGAATCCGCCGCCTGGTTCTGGGGGCAAAACGGCCTCAACGAGCTGGCTGATCGTGACCAGTTCAACAGCATCACCCGCCGGATCAACGGGGGGTTGAACGGGTTGCAGGATCGTTTGCAACTCTGGGCGCGGGCGAGGGCGGTGTTATGCCAGCCTTCGGTTTGATCCCGGGGTCGTGGCGGGTGGTTGGCGTTGTTGTGTTGCTGGCTGTGTTGGCTGGTGGCTCGGCGACGCTGGCCTGGCGATTTCAGGATGGGCGTTATGGGCGGCAACTGGCGGAACAGGCCAGGGTGCAGGCCGAGACGTTGAATCAACTGACCGTGGTGGCCGCCACTCGACAGCAGGCCGAGCAGGATAAACGGCTGGCGCTGGAACAGCGGCTATCGGTCAGCGAACACACCCATTATCGAGCGCTTAGCGATGCCCAACGTGATCAAGGTCGCTTGCGCGATCGTCTTGCCACTGCTGATGTGCGGCTGTCAGTCCTCCTCGATGCCCATGACGCTGCCTCAGCCTGTGCAGTGCCAACCGCCGCCAGCACCGGCAGCGTGGATCATGGCGCCGTTCGAGCCCGACTTGACCCGGCGCATGCTCAACGAATTATCGCCATCACCGACGCCGGCGACCGTGCACTGATTGCGTTGCAGGCCTGTCAGGCCTATATCAGGGCGCTCGGTCGCTAACATTTTGATCGATCCTGTAACTTGCAAGCGTGATCCGCTCGTGTACGGTAGTCCCATTCCGCCCGCTCAGGAGATGACCGTGAAAGAAATCACCCAACTGGCCGCCGAACTGGGCAGACGCCTGCAGGTTCTCAATGCTCATGTCACCGCAGCCGAATCCTGTACCGGCGGCGGCATTTGCGAGGCGATCACCCGGATTCCGGGGAGTTCGGCGTGGTTCGAGGCCGGTTATGTGACGTACTCCAACCGGCAGAAGACCGAGCAATTGAATGTCCCTGTCGGGTTGTTTGCGACGGTGGGGGCGGTCAGTCGCGAAGTGGTCGAGGCCATGGTCCGTGGCGCCCAGGAAAAAAGCCGGGCGTATTTTGCCGTGGCGGTCAGCGGTGTGGCGGGTCCGGATGGCGGTTCGCCGAACAAGCCGGTCGGTACGGTCTGGCTGGCCTGGGGGGTGGGGGAGCGGGTGTTCAGCGAGGTGCAGCACTTCCCCGGCAACCGCGATGAGGTCCGCCGACAAACGGTGAAGGCCGCGCTAGAGGGGCTGCTGCGCCATGCCTCGGGAGAAATCTCAAATCAGGGGTAGGCGATCCTGAATCGCTGTGGAATAATACTGGCTACTTATACAGGTGTTGGCCGTCAGGCCTTATTGATTACGTGAGGACTTTAATGGACGACAACAAGAAGAAAGCCTTGGCTGCGGCCCTGGGTCAGATCGAACGTCAATTCGGCAAGGGTGCCGTAATGCGTATGGGCGATCAGGACCGTCAGGCGATCCCGGCTATTTCCACTGGCTCTCTGGGTCTGGACATCGCGCTCGGCATTGGCGGTCTGCCAAAAGGCCGTATCGTTGAAATCTACGGTCCTGAATCCTCCGGTAAAACCACGCTGACACTGTCGGTAATCGCCCAGGCTCAAAAAGCCGGCGCGACCTGCGCATTCGTCGACGCCGAACACGCCCTTGATCCAGAATACGCCGGCAAGCTCGGCGTCAACGTCGACGACCTGCTGGTTTCCCAGCCGGACACCGGTGAGCAGGCCCTGGAAATCACCGACATGCTGGTGCGTTCCAACGCGGTTGACGTGATCATCGTCGACTCCGTAGCCGCCCTGGTTCCAAAGGCTGAAATCGAAGGCGAAATGGGTGACATGCACGTGGGCCTGCAAGCCCGTCTGATGTCCCAGGCGCTGCGTAAAATCACCGGTAACATCAAGAACGCCAACTGCCTGGTGATCTTCATCAACCAGATCCGTATGAAAATCGGCGTGATGTTCGGCAGCCCGGAAACCACCACCGGTGGTAACGCGCTGAAGTTCTACGCTTCGGTTCGTCTGGACATCCGTCGTACTGGCGCGGTGAAAGAAGGTGATGAAGTCGTCGGTAGCGAAACCCGCGTCAAGGTTGTGAAGAACAAGGTCGCTTCGCCGTTCCGTCAGGCCGAGTTCCAGATTCTTTACGGCAAGGGCATCTACCTGAACGGTGAGATGATCGACCTGGGTGTTCTGCACGGTTTCGTCGAGAAGTCCGGTGCCTGGTATGCCTACGAAGGCACCAAGATCGGTCAGGGCAAGGCCAACTCGGCCAAGTTCCTGGCGGACAACCCGGAAATCGCGGCGAAACTTGAGAAGCAATTGCGTGACAAGTTGCTGTCTCCGTCATCGGTAGCGGAATCCAAAGCCTCTGCGGTCAAAGAGACTGAAGATGACCTGGCTGACGCTGATATCTGATTGATCCGATGACCGCCGTACTCGATACACTCGTCGCGGTGCGACGAACCGCAATGGACCTGCTCGCGCGACGCGAGCACGGTCGAGTCGAGCTGACGCGTAAACTGCGTCAGCGCGGCGCTCTCCCTGAAATGATCGACACAGCACTCGACCGCTTGACGGAAGAGGGCCTGTTGTCCGAATCCCGTTACCTCGAAAGCTTCGTTTCCTACCGTTCCCGTTCCGGCTACGGCCCTTTGCGTATTCGCGAAGAGTTGAGCCAGCGTGGCCTGCAACGCAATGACATCGAACTCGCACTGCGTGAGAGCGGTATCAACTGGCAGGAGCAACTGGAAGATACCTGGCGGCGCAAGTTTGCCGGGCATTTACCGATAGACGCCCGGGAACGCGCCAAGCAAGGGCGGTTCCTCGCTTATCGGGGGTATTCCATGGAAATGATCAACCGCTTGTTCAGCGGTCGAGGAATGGATGATTAAACAAAAACGGCCCGCTATTTCGATAGCGGGCCGTTTTTTTTTGCCTCTTCATAAAGTTCCGAGAAACTCAGGCAACTCAATAACCTGTAGGAGCCGGCTTGTCTGCGGGCGGCGTTCCGACGATGGTCGTTAACGATGACGTGTGCTGTCTGAATCAACGCGTCGCACTTGAGTCCATCGCCAGCAAGCCGGCTCCTACGGGTGGGGCGAGTACGCTGCCGTGCTTTTCCTCACGTAACCTTTGACGGTTCCCGCGTGCGTTGTTGCGCCTGGGGTTTGGACTGCGCCCAGTTTTCCGGCAGGTTGATGTAGTCCACCAGTTCGCGCAGTCGTCCATGATCACGGGCGTTAAAGGTGAAGGCCAGGCGAGCGAGGTGGCTGAACTGCGGTTCGTCGTGCTCCTCGCCGCTGTAGGCATGCTGATGGAAGTGATCGCTCAGGCACAGGTCGGCGAACGCTTGTTGCATGTGTTCGAGCGCCGCGTCGCTGAGCTTGTGGTTCATGCGGATCACGAATTGATGCTTGAGCCAGCGGCTGGAGTGGAAGTTGCTGTAGAACTGATTGATCTGTTCCACCGCCTCCTCGGCGTTGTAGACCAGGCTCACCAGCTTCATGTCGGTCGGCAGGATGTAGCGGTTCTCCTCCAGTTGATTGCGGATGAAATCCAGTGCGCCTTGCCAGAACGTGCCACCTGGCGCGTCCAGCAGCACCACCGGTACCAGCGGGCTTTTACCGGTTTGAATCAGTGTCAGCACTTCCAGCGCTTCATCAAGGGTGCCGAAACCGCCAGGGCACAAAACCAGCGCATCGGCTTCCTTGACGAAGAACAGCTTGCGGGTAAAGAAAAAGTGGAACGGCAGCAAGTTGGTGGTGCCGTTCACGGTGGGATTCGCATGCTGCTCGAAGGGCAGGGTGATGTTGAATCCCAGGCTGTGTTCAAGGCCGGCTCCTTCGTGGGCGGCCGCCATGATGCCGCCGCCTGCGCCGGTGATCACCATCAGGTCGGAGCGCGCCAGTGCGGCGCCGAGTTCTCTGGCCAGGCCATACAGCGGGTGTTCTATCGGTGTGCGGGCCGAGCCGAATACCGTGACTTTGCGCCGGCCCCGGAATTGTTCGAGCACACGGAAGGCGTGTTCGAGTTCGCGCAGGGCTTGCAGGGTTATCTTGGCATTCCAGCGGTTGTGATCGTCCTGGGCCATGCGCAGCACGGTCAGGATCATGTCGCGGTAGATCGGGATGTTCGGGCTGTTGGGTGAAACCAGGTTGAGTTGCTCTTCGACCTTGCTGATGAGGTCGTGGCCGCTTTCTTCGAAATGACGGCTGAGGAGGTCATTCGGTTGGTAAGGCATCAACTTCTCCTTCCGTACAGGCTCTGTTGTTCCTTTGGATGAAAGAAACATTCGCATCGGAAACGCAAACCAGGCAGCCCCTTTTCTGCCCTGAAAAGTGAACGGGAACACTATGAATCTAGACCCTCTAGATGGTTTTCGCTGACTTGATCATTGCGCTGCAAAGTCTTTCCTGGCAACCGCTTATTGACGATTTGCAAGGTGATTTCACCGCTCGTCTGAACCTGCGCCAAGTGTCCGGCACTCTGATTTACTAAATTACAGACGTGACACGACAGCTTTGCGTCAAAGGCAGGGCGCACGGTACAAGCGGTTCAAGGATTTTTTTCGCTCAAAGCGTGGGCGAAGTGCAAGGAGGCGGGATGCTATGGCCAGAGTCATTCTGGAGATCGATACGCAACTGTATCGATTATTGAAGTCATCGGCCGAGACCAATCATTTGAGTCTCGAAGAGGAGTGTTGCCGGCGTTTGGAGGGAGCCGAGCGGCGCTCGCGCTATTTACAGGCGTTGTTGGCCGAACTGCGCGCCGAGGATGAACAGCGGCGCGCCAAGTCCCATTGATTACTTTTTCTTTGCCGGCGGCGTGGCTTTCGGGCAATCCGATTCCTCGAAGCTGGCGGAGCCGACCGCGCGATTGGTTTTCACCTCGGTAAAGTCGTAACGCATGATCGCGCCCTTCTTCATCAGCTTGCGGAACCCCTCGTTTCTGCAGACGGAGGCGCCAAGCTGGAAGTACACCGCTTTCGGATCAGCCCGCATCTTGTTGGCGTGGCTGCTTTGCACGCTCAAGTGGTTGATCAGAACATTGCCTTCGGCGGTGTAGCCCTGATCGAGAATGTCTTCGTTGATCGCCCGTGGCGTGCCGACGCTGCTTTGTGCGGCGACGTTTCGCAGCTCTCTGTTGAGATTCTGCTCACTCAAGGACGCAGCCTGAGCGCTGAAGGACGACGCCAGCAGGATGGCAGCGGTGGGAACGATAAGGCGCAGCATGAAACTCTCCTGGTTCAGTGACTGGTGGTTCGACCAGCCACAGGGCTGTGCGTTCATTGGCGGCGAATTATAGGGGAGCCCGTCTGGACGGTACAGGCTTGTGCCGGCCGCTCTGGTAAACTGCCGGCCTTTATCGCCCTGAGTGCCGTTCGTGTCGAGTTTTCCTGTCTGCCGGTGTTGCCCACGATGAACCACGCCCCCAACGCCGTAGCCCGCTTGCGCGACCAGCGCGAAGAGGAGGGCATCAAGCCGATTCAGGCCCGAGGCTGGAGGGCGACGCGTTGCCGTGCCTGCCGCGTGATCGAGAGCCATTGCCTGTGTGCCTGGCGCCCGCAGGTCGAGACCCGCTCGGGCGTGTGCCTGATCATGACCAACAAGGAAGTGTTCAAGCCGAGTAACACGGGGTGGCTGATCGCTGACGTAGTGCGCGACAACCATGCGTTCATCTGGTCGCGCACGGAAACCGACCCGCAGCTGCTGGCGTTGCTCGCCGACCCGCAATGGCAGCCGTATCTGGTGTTTCCGGGCGAGTACGTCGAGCCTGAGCGCGTGACCAACACCGTCGAGGTGGATAGCAGCAAGCGACCGCTGTTCATTCTGCTGGACGCGACCTGGACCGAAGCCCGGAAGATTTTCCGCAAAAGCCCGTACTTTGAATCATTGCCGATCCTGAGCCTGCTGCCCGAGAAACTGTCGCGCTATCGTCTGCGCCGGTCGACCCGCAGCGAGCATTTGTGCACGGCGGAAGTGGCGGCGCTGTGCCTCGATCTGGCGGGCGATGTCGACGCCGCGTCGGCACTGGACGCTTATTTCGACGTGTTCAGCCAACATTACCTCGATGCCAAGCATCAGCTGGAAATGAACGTCGCAACACCGGCACATGCCGAGCTGATGCCTTTCGTACCGAAAGCGGCCGTCGTCACGGCCTGATTGTCGCCCATACTGCAAAGAACTGTAGCGGCCAGGCACCTTGACCACCCCGGTTTCGCTGGGCATGCTTGGCGCCGATTGGGGCGCGGCTGTAGTTTCATACGCCGTATTGTTTACGTGATTGCCACGTCATTGGCGTTGAACGTGCCCTGTTGGTGCAGCTCCGTGGCTGCGCCTTGAGCTGTTAGAAGAACAGGATCATTTGAAAAATGGCCACATACGAAATCCTGATTGCCGATGACCACCCTCTTTTTCGTAGCGCCTTGCATCAAGCGTTGACCCTGGGCCTTGGCCCGGAAGTCCGTCTGGTGGAAGTGGCGAGCATCGCCGAGCTGGAAACCCGCCTCGACGAAAAATCCGACTGGGACCTGGTGTTGCTGGACCTGAACATGCCGGGCGCCTACGGTTTTTCCGGGCTGGTGCTGCTGCGTGGTCAGTACCCGCAAATTCCGGTGGTGATGGTGTCGGCCCAGGAAGAAGCCTCGATCATGGTCAAGTCCCGTGAGTTCGGTGCCAGCGGTTTCATTCCTAAATCGAGTGACCTGAGCGTGATCCAGAAAGCCGTACGTTCGGTACTGGATGGCGATGTGTTCTGGCCGCCTCAGGCGTTCGAAGCGGTCAGCGTTTCCGATGAAGCCAAGGCCGCCAGTGAAGGCCTCGCCAGCCTGACACCGCAGCAGTTCCGGGTGCTGACCATGGTCTGCGAAGGGTTGCTGAACAAGCAAATTGCCTACGAACTGAGCGTGTCCGAAGCGACGATCAAAGCCCACGTCACGGCGATTTTCCGTAAGCTGAATGTACGGACCCGAACCCAGGCGGCGTTGCTCCTGCAACAACTTGAGTCAATTTCAAGCCACTGAAGGTTGGCGTCTTCACGCTTTTTTGACTTTGGTTGATCTAGCTTTCCCACTCCTTTTTGGTCAGTTGCCACTTTTATGTCCCCTTTCAAAGGCCAGACCGGCCTGAAACGCATCCTTAACGCTTCCGGTTACTCGCTGGACGGCCTGCGCGCAGCCTTCACCGGCGAAGCGGCTTTTCGGCAACTGGTGTTGCTCAATGTCATCCTGATTCCGATTTCGTTCTTTTTGAACGTCAGCCGCGTCGAGCAGGCGCTGTTGATAGCCGTCTGCTTGTTGGCGTTGATCGTCGAGTTGCTCAATTCAGCGGTGGAAGCGGCCATCGACCGCATTTCCCTGGAACTGCACCCACTGTCCAAGAACGCCAAGGACATGGGCAGCGCCGCGCAGCTGGTGGCGTTGACCATGATCGCGCTGGTGTGGGCGGTGATCCTGCTTTAAGCGATGGTGGGCAGCACGATCTCGTCGCTGCGCTGAACCCCGGCGGTGAAAGCGCGGCACAGGTCGAGGAATTCGCGCATCGCCGGTGTCTGAAATTTCTGTTTGTGCCAGATGAAATAGAACTGCCGCGCCAGATCGAGATCCGGCGTCTCCACCGGCACCAGGCTGCCACGGCGAAACGCGTCGCGCAGTGCCAGCCGTGAAATGCAGCCAATCCCCAATCCTGATTCCACCGCGCGCTTGATCGCTTCGGTGTGTTCCAGCTCCAGGCGGATATTTAGCGCGCTGCGATGATGACGCATGGCCTGGTCAAAGGTCAGGCGCGTGCCCGAGCCTTGCTCACGCAGAATCCACGCCTCGTGGCTCAGTTCTTCCATGGTCGCCGTGCCGCGCAGTGCCAGCGGATGCTGTGGCGCGCAGAACACCACCAGCTCATCCTCGACCCAACTCTGCACTTCGATGTCCGGATGGCTGCAGTCGCCTTCGATTAGACCCAGATCAATTTCATAATGGGCAACTTGTTGCACGATGTTGGCTGTGTTTTGCACGTGCAGCTTCACCTGGCTTTCCGGGTGGCGCTGCATGAAGCTGCCGATCAGCAGCGTGGCCAGGTAGTTGCCGATTGTGAGGGTCGCGCCGACCGCCAGCGAGCCGAAACCGGATTTGCCGTTGAGCAGGTCTTCGATTTCCTTGGCCTGGTCGAGCAACGCCACCGCTTGCGGCAACAGTTGCTTGCCGAGGGCGTTGAGGCTCAGCCGTTTACCGGCGCGGTCGAACAGCTGGCAGCTGGACTGGCGCTCCAGTTCGGTGATCGAGGTGCTTGCCGCCGATTGCGACAGGTTGAGCAGGCCCGCAGCACGGGATACGCTTTCCTGCTGGGCGACGGCGACGAAGACTTGAAGTTGACGGAGAGTAAATCGCATATCGATATAACCGATAACCCTTATCTTAATAATCCATTTAACAGATATTGTCGCTGCCATTAGAATGCGATGCAATTGCGCAGACCACAGGCGCAGGCAAAATCTCCAGGAGTCCCACGTACATGAGCAACATGAACCACGAGCGTGTCCTCAGTGTTCACCACTGGAACGACACTCTGTTCAGCTTCAAGTGCACCCGCGATCCGGGCCTGCGCTTCGAGAACGGTCAGTTCGTGATGATCGGCCTGCAACAGCCCAACGGCCGGCCGCTCATGCGCGCTTACTCGATTGCCAGCCCGAACTGGGAAGAGCATCTCGAGTTCTTCAGCATCAAGGTGCCTGATGGCCCGCTGACTTCCCAGTTGCAGCACCTGAAGGAAGGCGACGAGATCATCATCAGCAAGAAGCCTACCGGCACGCTGGTACTGGACGACTTGAAGCCTGGCAAACATTTGTACCTGCTCAGCACCGGCACCGGTCTGGCGCCATTCATGAGCGTCATCCAGGACCCGGAAACCTACGAGCGTTTCGAAAAAGTGATCCTGTGCCACGGCGTACGTTACGTCAACGAAGTCGCTTACCGCGAGTTCATCACCGAGCACCTGCCGCAGAACGAGTTCTTCGGCGAGGCCCTGCGTGACAAGTTGATCTACTACCCGACCGTGACCCGCGAGCCGTTCGAGAACGAAGGTCGCCTGACCGACCTGATGCGCAGCGGCAAGCTGTTCAGCGACATCGGCCTGCCACCGATCAACCCGCAGGACGACCGCGCCATGCTGTGCGGCAGCCCGAGCATGCTCGACGAAACCAGCGAAGTGCTGAACAGCTTCGGCCTGAAAGTTTCGCCGCGGATGCGCGAGCCGGGTGATTACCTGATCGAGCGTGCGTTCGTCGAGAAGTGACCGAAGGTCACCTGTAGGAGCCGGCTTGCTGGCGATGGTCGTTAACGATGACGCGTTTCTCCCAGGATAAACGCGCTGAGTTCCAGTCCATCGCCAGCAAGCCGGCTCCTACATTAATCGCGTAGCGCATGGAAAAGCCCGCATGACCCGAGAAGGTCATGCGGGCTTTTTCGTTTCTGGCGTTTAAACCTGTGCGGGAATGACCTCAAGGACGCAGATCGAATCCGGCGTCGGATAATGCCACCGCACATCCACATCCCAGAATTGCGCCCCATATTCCCGCTCCGGCGCGGGCGTCTGATAAGCCGGCCGCGGATCCTGCGCCAGGCACTGCTCAACCAGCTCCACCAAAGGCTCTTCAAGACGCTGAGCGTGCCCATGCGCCTGTTGCAACGCCGAGTCCGTCCACTGCACGGGAATCAGCTGCGGTGCAGCGCTGGCGATGCTATTGGACGCCGTGTCGATGATGTCGGCATAAGGCACGTAGGGTTTGATGTCGAGAATCGGTGTGCCATCCAGCAAGTCGATGCCGGATATCCACAGGCGATTGGCTTCGACCTTGTCCAGCTTCACCACGGATTGGCCGATGCCGTTGGGCCGGTGCGTCGCGCGGGTGGCGAACACGCCCATGGATTTGTTGCCGCCGAGGCGAGGCGGGCGGACTTTCAGGCGTGGTTTTTCTTCCAGGGCCTGATGGAACAGGAACAGCAGCCAGACGTGGCTGACCTGCTCCAGACCCTGCACGGCGTCGCCCTGATCGAACGGCGCCACCAGTTCCAGCACGCCGCGAGCGGCGGGTGCCAGTTGCGGCTGGCGCGGGATGGCGAACTTCTCCTTGAAACAGGAGCGCACGAAGCCGATGGGGGAAACGCTGTAGGTCATTGGTTTAGGGTCGAAGCAGGATTGAGGCGGGCATGATACCCCGACGGGCCTCAAGACTGGTGGTGGCTGAGCGGGCCTATTCGCGGGCAAGTCGGACTGCCGCACCACTCGCTCCTACAGGGTTCTCGAGCGAACACAGAGTTTGTGTACGCCAAAGAACCTGTAGGAGCGAGTGGTGCGGCAGTCCGACTTGCCCGCGAAGGCCGCACCGCCGATCTAGAGACTGAACCCACCATCAAGAGGAATGATATTCCCGGTCATGTAAGCCCCCGCCGTACTCGCCAGGCTGATCGCCAACGCCGCCATCTCTTCCTCCCGGCCCCAGCGCTTCATCGGAATCAACGCCGTATCCTCCGCCAGCGCCTGCTCATCGTTCTCGATGTGCTGGGTCATCTTGCTTGGAAAGCGCCCCGGCGCGATCACATTGACGTTGATGTGCTGGCTCACCAGTTCCCGCGCCAGAATCCGCGACAATTGATGCAGGGCCGCCTTACTCGGTCCGTAGGCATAAGCCTGTTCGCCGAAGGAAGAAATCCCCGCCACCGAGCCGATGTTGATGATCCGCGCCGGATTGGCTTCTGACCCGGCCTTGCGCAGCAGCGGCAAGAACTGCTGGATGCAGTTGAACACCGACGTCACGTTGAGCTGCATGACCTTTTCCCAGCCCTTGACCGGATAGCTTTCCAGCGGCGCGCCCCAAGTTGTGCCGGCGTTGTTCACCAGGATATCCAGATGGGTGATCTGCTCGGCCAACCCCGTGACCAGTTGCAGCACACCTTCTTCAGTGGCCAGGTTGGCGGCCACCGCATGGCACGTACCGAAGGCGCTCAACTCGTCAGCCGTTTGCTGACACGCTTCGGCATCGCGCGCGCAGACGTACACGGTGGCGCCGGCCTCGACATAGGCCTTGGCGATCATTTTGCCGATACCACGGGTGCCGCCGGTCACCAGAGCGGTGCGGCCTTGCAGGGAAAAGTACGGGTGCATGGCGAATCCTGAGAGCTGAGGGTGCATACACCCTAGTCGTCAGCCGCCGGAAGCGGAGCCACTATTTTTGCGCGGAATGGGGATTCATACAGCCAGACCTGCTACCCCGACCTGTAGGAGCCGGCTTGCTGGCGATGGCGTCCTTAAGATCGCTATCGCCAGCAAGCCGGCTCCTACAGGTGAGGGGGGTGGCCCATAGGCCGTCGTCGCTTACTGCGGGCGAACGCGCAGGGTCAGGCCCTTGAGGAAATTGCGCAGCAACTGGTCGCCGCACGGACGATAGTTAGTGTGGCCGAACTTGCGGAACAGCGCGCTCAGTTCAGGCTTGGACACCGGGAACTCGGCGGCCTTGAGGATCGCGTGCATGTCGTCTTCTTTCAGCTCGAAGGCCACGCGCAGTTTTTTCAGGATGATGTTGTTGGTCACCGGCACTTCGATTGGCTGCGGCGGACGGCTTTCGTCCTTGCCGCGCTTGAAGATCACCAGGCCGTCGAGGAAATGCGCCATGACTTCGTCCGGGCAGCGTACGAAGCCTTCCTCGTCCTCTTCTTTCTTGTCGAGGTAGGTCAGCAGGGCTTCCAGGGACACGTCCATGCCGCCGAGCTTGATGATCTCGATGACTTTCTTGTCGCTGATGTCGAGCATGTAGCGCACGCTGCGCAGTACGTCGTTATGAATCATGGTGTGCAATCCTGATAGTCGGCAGTGGGCGCCGCATAAACCGCGGCGCCAGAATGTGTGGCGGCGTGAAAAGTCTTAGAACTTCTCTTTGCCGGACAGGTAGCGCCATTGGCCCAGCGGCACTTTGCCGATGGACACGCCGCCGATGCGGATGCGGCGGATAGCGACGACCTTCAGGCCGACGGCCTGGCAGAACAGGGCAATCACGCCCGGTTGTGGGTTCTTCATCGCAAAACGCAGGCGGTTTTCGTTCTGCCAGCTGGCCTTGACCGGCGGCAGTTCCTTGCCCTTGTAGGTGAGGCCATGGTTCAGGCGGTTGAGGCCGTGAGCCACCATCTCGCCTTCAACCTCGACCACATACTCTTGCTCGATTTTCGCGGAGTCGGCGGTGAGTTTTCGCAGGATCTTCCAGTCCTGGGTGAACACCAGCAGACCGCTGGCGTTGGCCTGCAGGTCGGTGCTGGCGGTCAGGCGCTGGAAATGGCCCTTGAGCGGACGTTTGCTGAAGCGATGTTCTTCGCTCAGGGTTTCGGCGCTGATGGTGGCCATGGCCGTATCCGCGTCCATGCCTGCCGGCACGTTGAACAGGATGGTCACCGGCTCTGGTGCGGTGGCCTGGGCCTGCGGGTCGAGCTCGACTTTCTGGGTGTCGACCTTGAACTGCGGCTCGTCGATGACTTCGCCGTCCACGGTGACCCAGCCGCCCTCGATGAACAGCTCAGCCTCCCGACGGGAACAGCCGACGAGTTCGATGAGGCGTTTGGAGAGACGTATCGGGTCAGTCATGACAGGGCCGTAACAAAAAAGGGGTGGGCATTGTACCTGCTGGGCGCCGGTTAATCCCGGCTCCATTTCACCGTTGGGCTTTTTGTAGGAGCCGGCTTGCTGGCGATGCAGGCGATGCGGTGTGTCATTCGTACCGTGGTGATGCCATCGTCGGAGCGCCGCCCGCAGCAAGCCGGCTCCTACACAGGTCAGCCGTTGCTCGACTGTTGCCGGGTTTGGCGCAGCCGCATATGCAACAACGGATAAGGCTGCCCCATGCCGTCATGCTCGGTGCGGCCGATCACCTCGAAGCCCTGTTTGAAGTAGAACCCCAGCGCCTGCGGGTTCTGTTCATTGACGTCCAGCTCATCGGCGTTCAGGTGTTCCATGGCATAACGCAGCAACTGCTTGCCCAGGCCCTGGCCACGGTGGGCCGGGTCGATGAAGAGCATTTCAACTTTGCCCGCTGCCACGCCGGCGAACCCGGTGATGCGCTGGCGCGAGTCTTTGGTGCAGATCAGCATCACCGCGTCGAGGTAGCGCGTCAGCACCAGATTCTTCAGCAGTTCGATGTAGCTGTCCGGCAGAAAGTCATGGGTGGCGCGCACCGAGTCTTCCCAGACCTGAGTCAGTTCCTGGTAGTCGCTCTGTTTCGGCGTGTGGATGACCGAATGTTGGCGCATGGCCGAATGCCCCTTTTGCAGTGGATGGCGCGAGTCCTTTCTCCCACAAAACGATAGACGTAAAAAAGCCCCGCATCTCGTCAAGAGAGCGGGGCTTTGCGTATTTTTTGCGTTTAGATCTGTTCAGCCCACAAGTCGTATTCGTCGGCGTCGGTAACCTTGCACCAGACTTTGTCGCCCGGTTTCAGGTTGCTGCCGTTGTCGATGAACACGTTGCCGTCGATTTCCGGGGCATCGAAGAAGCAACGGCCGACCGCGCCTTGCTCGTCGACTTCATCGACCAGCACTTCGATTTCACGGCCGACGCGCATTTGCAGACGTGCCGAGCTGATGGCTTGCTGGTGCGCCATGAAGCGGTCCCAACGGTCTTGCTTGACGTCGTCCGGGACGATGTCCAGGTCCAGGTCGTTGGCCGGTGCGCCTTCGACCGGCGAGTACTGGAAGCAGCCGACGCGGTCGAGCTGGGCTTCGGTCAGCCAGTTCAGCAGGTACTGGAAGTCTTCTTCGGTTTCGCCGGGGAAGCCGACGATGAAGGTCGAACGAATGATCAGGTCCGGGCAGATCTCGCGCCAGTTCTTGATGCGCGCCAGGGTCTTGTCTTCGAACGCCGGGCGTTTCATCGACTTCAGGACTTTCGGGCTGGCGTGCTGGAACGGGATGTCCAGGTACGGCAGGATCTTGCCGGCGGCCATCAGCGGGATCAGCTCGTCGACGTGCGGGTACGGGTAAACGTAGTGCAAGCGAACCCAGACGCCGAGGGTGCTCAGGGCTTCGCAGAGTTCGGTCATGCGGGTTTTCACCGGCGCGCCGTTCCAGAAACCGGTGCGGTACTTCACGTCGACGCCGTAGGCGCTGGTGTCTTGCGAGATCACCAACAGCTCTTTGACGCCGGCCTTGACCAGGCGCTGGGCCTCGTCGAGCACGTCACCGACCGGACGGCTGACCAGTTTGCCGCGCATCGACGGGATGATGCAGAAGCTGCAGCTGTGGTTGCAGCCTTCGGAAATCTTCAGGTACGCATAGTGGCGCGGGGTCAGCTTGATGCCTTGCGGCGGCACCAGGTCGATCAGCGGGTTGTGATCCTGACGCGGCGGCACGACATCGTGCACGGCGTTGACTACTTGCTCGTACTGCTGCGGACCGGTCACGGCCAGCACGCTCGGGTGCACGTTGCGGATGTTGCCTTCTTCGACGCCCATGCAGCCGGTCACGATGACCTTGCCGTTTTCCTTGATGGCTTCGCCGATCACTTCCAAAGATTCAGCCTTGGCCGAGTCGATGAAACCGCAGGTGTTGACCACCACGACATCGGCGTCCTGATAAGTGGACACAACGTCATAACCTTCCATGCGCAGCTGGGTAAGGATGCGCTCGGAGTCGACCAGTGCTTTGGGGCAACCCAGGGATACGAAGCCAACCTTTGGATTGGCCGGCGCAGGAGTGGTGGACATGTCTAACCTCGGTATTTGTGACGCCTCCAGCCGAAGACGGCAAGGCGACAGACGGGCGCTTGTTGCGCCTCTGATCAAAAAGTGCGCAATTCTAGCGATGAGACGTTCACTTGACCAGCTTTATGAAGGGAAATACGACGAGTGCTGCGCTATGCTTCGCGCCGTTACGCGTTACCGATTTTTTACAGTCAACAAAACGTCTGTAACGTCATGTAAAACAGCGCATGCTGCGTGACAAAGCATAGTGCTTCTTCCAAGAAGTCCGGTCTGGGTAGTAGGAGTGTTGGATGGGTCAGGCAAGTAGTCAGGCGGCGGGTGCCGAGCATTCGGCGGCGAAGCCGATCGGTATGCTGGTCGCGGCGGTCGGGGTGGTTTACGGCGATATCGGCACGAGCCCGCTGTATACCCTCAAAGAAGTGTTTTCCGGTGGTTACGGCGTACCGGTCAACCATGACGGCGTGTTGGGCATCCTGGCGCTGATCTTCTGGTCGCTGATCTGGGTCGTCTCGATCAAGTACATGATGTTTGTCCTGCGCGCCGACAACCAGGGCGAAGGCGGGATCATGGCGTTGACCGCGCTGGCGCGGCGGGCAGCGGCGGGGCACAAGAAGTTGCGCACGTTGCTGGTGGTCTGCGGGCTGATCGGCGCGGCGCTGTTCTATGGCGACAGCATGATCACTCCGGCGATCTCCGTGCTTTCGGCGATTGAAGGTCTCGGGCTGGCCTTCGAAGGCATCGACCATTGGGTGGTGCCGCTGTCGTTGATCGTGCTGGTGGCGCTGTTTTTGATCCAGAGCCACGGCACCGCGCGAATCGGCATCCTGTTCGGGCCGATCATGGTCACCTGGTTCCTGGTGCTGGGCGCGCTGGGCGTCTACGGCATCATGCAGCATCCGGAAGTGTTGCAAGCGATGAACCCGGTCTGGGGCGTGCGCTTCTTCATCGTTCACCCGGGCATGGGCGTGGCGATCCTTGGCGCAGTGGTGCTGGCGTTGACCGGCGCCGAAGCGCTGTACGCCGACATGGGCCACTTCGGACGCAAGCCGATTGCCCGCGCCTGGTTCATCCTCGTGCTGCCGGCGTTGGTGCTGAACTACTTCGGCCAGGGCGCCTTGCTGCTCGGTGACCCGGAAGCGGCGCGCAACCCGTTCTATCTGTTGGCGCCAAGCTGGGCGTTGATTCCCCTGGTCGGCCTGTCGACCCTGGCCACGGTGATTGCTTCGCAAGCGGTGATTTCCGGCGCGTTCTCCCTGACCCGCCAGGCTATCCAGCTCGGCTACATTCCGCGCATGCACATCCAGCACACCTCCAGCGCCGAGCAAGGCCAGATCTACATCGGTGCGGTGAACTGGGCGCTGATGGTCGGCGTGGTGCTGCTGGTGCTGGGTTTCGAATCTTCCGGCGCCCTGGCCTCGGCTTACGGCGTTGCGGTGACCGGGACCATGCTGATGACCAGCATTCTGGTGTCGGCAGTGATACTGCTGCTATGGAAATGGCCACCGGTCCTTGCGGTGCCGGTCCTGTTGGGATTTTTGCTGGTCGATGGCGTGTACTTCGCCGCCAACGTGCCGAAAATCGTACAGGGCGGGGCCTTCCCGGTGATCGCCGGTATTGCGCTGTTCGTGCTGATGACGACCTGGAAGCGCGGCAAACAACTGTTGGTGGAGCGCATGGACGAAGGCGGGCTGCCGCTGCCGATTTTCATCAGCAGTATTGCCGTGCAACCGCCGCATCGCGTCCAGGGCACCGCCGTGTTCCTCACCGCGCGGCCAGACGCCGTACCCCACGCGTTGTTGCACAATTTGTTGCATAACCAGGTGCTGCACGAGCAAGTGGTGCTGCTGACGGTGGTGTACGAAGACATCCCGCGAGTACCGACGACACGGCGTTTCGAGGTGGAATCACACGGCGAAGGGTTCTTCCGGGTGATCCTGCACTTTGGCTTTATCGACGAGCCGGACGTGCCGCAAGCGCTGAAGTTGTGTCACCTCGATGACCTCGACTTCAGCCCGATGCGCACGACCTACTTCCTCAGTCGCGAGACGGTCATCGCCTCCAAACTTGAGGGGATGGCGCGCTGGCGCGAGGCGTTGTTTGCGTTCATGTTGAAGAATGCGAATGGCAATTTGCGGTTCTTTAATCTGCCGCTGAACCGGGTGATTGAGTTGGGGACGCAGGTCGAGATGTAAGCCCGCGACATCAAAAAGCCCCCGTTGCCGTGAAGGCAGCGGGGGCTTTTTATTGTCCGACGCCTGACGCTGGCTAACAACGATCCCCTGTGGGAGCGAGCCTGCTCGCGATGGCGGACTGACATGCACCATTAATGTTGCCTGACAGATCGCTATCGCGAGCAAGCTTGCTCCTACAGGGACCGTGTTGCTGGCTTTTTTGTGAGTGTGGCCCGTCGTTTTTAGTTGCGCTCAGGTAATTATTTTTTTGATTCGGTCTTTGTCCAAACCGGCCGCTCCAGCACCTTCACTGCATCATCAACCACTGCCTTGCTCATCGCCGTCAAATAATGCGCGGCCCAGGCGTGTCGGTCGGTGTCGCGGGCGTAGGCAGCATCTTTGGTCAGCTCCTTGGCCAGGTACAGGAAATCGGAGGCCATGGCTAACGCATCGCTGAGGGGAACGTCTCGCGTGACATGGAATAGGGGTTGGTTTGAGCAGTAGAGGACGGGGGTGAGGCCGATGGTTTTTAGTTCTGAGGGGGCAGGTGAATCTGTTTTGCTCATGGTGCATCTCCTAAACTGAGGAGCCGCCACGTTCGTTTCCAAGCGAATGGGTGGCAGCTGTGCGCAGGTTGGAAAACCGGGAGCCTAGGAAACCGGCACGTCCGAAGACGTCCCACGCACAACCGCCATGACACAGAATTGCAGCCGTAAATGTCTGCGGTCATGTTGGGCACGTTGTTGCCTACGCTCGACGGGTTTCCAAGCCCGATCGCTGAATGGTCAGCGACGTCCGGAGACTATCCCGTCAAAGAAAAGCGCAACAAGGCATCAAAGTGCCCAAAAAACACGATTCGGAGTTTGCCTACAAGGTCTGCGGGCGTCATCCGATATTGCGCCGTCTGAAACAAACAAAAACTAAACGCCGCGAGTGATTCTACAAAGCCGAAGAAATGGGCGTGCTTGCGCAATGTGATATTCAACGCAATACTCTGCGTGTAATTGTGCGCGAAATGTTGCGTGATAGTAGAGAGGTAAATATGACGGCATTACTAGAACGTGCTGACCAGGCGATATCGGTGACTGCGATGGTCAGGGGCTTCAGCGCGAGGCTCAAGGAAATTTCCAGCCGCGCCACCGAGCGCCTGGTTATTTTCAAAGACAATCAACCGGCGGCGGTGATTATCAATATCGATGCGTATCAGGAAATGCTCGACGAACTGGATGACCTTCGGATTGAAGTAGCCGCTCGGGAACGCCTGACCGGTTTCGATGAGGCCCAAGCAGTCAGCCATGACGCTATGCGGGCAAGGTACGCCAGGAAAGACTAAAGGAGCTGGGGATGGTTTGGGGCGTTATCTATCACCCGGAGGTTCAGAAGGATCTGGATCTACTGGGAGCTGTTGCGGCGAATCGCATTCTTGATGTGATCGAAGAGCGAATTATCAACGGCGAGCCGGATAAAAGCGGTAAACCCCTTAGAGCCAGCCTTGCAGGTTGTAGAAGAATTCGAACCGGTGACACGCGGATTGTTTACCGAGTCAACGGGAGAGCGATTCAGGTACTGATCGTCGCGGTCGGTGCCCGACGTGATGAAGAGGTCTACGACGCGGCAGAGCGTCGGATCTGAACAATTGCCCTCGCTGCCATTCAGGCAGCGAGGGAGTGCACAGCATGAAGGCGGTGAAGACCCTATGTGGGAGCGGGCTTGCTCGCGAAAGCGGTCTTGCATTCAACATTTATGTCGACTGACACACCGCTATCGCGAGCAGGCTCGCTCCCACAGGGGGAGTGTGGTGTGCCGCTGGAATGAAAAAGCCCCCGCTACCGTAAGGCAGCGGGGGCTTTTTTGTGGGCGGGTTCAGGTCATTCCTGAGCCGCCGTCTCCTTCGCCTGGCGCTTCTCGATCACATCCACCAAGCGTTGGGCCAGTTTCGGGTAGTTCTCGTCGAAGTGGTGGCCGCCGGGCAGTTTGATGGCTTCGCCTACGGCGGTTTTGTCGGTGCAGCCGCTTTCGTCGATTTCTTCTTCACCGAAGATGCACACCACTTTCTCCGGCGGCAGCTTGGCCATTTCCGGGCCGGTGGCGGCTTCTTTGCCGGCGTTGCCGAGCCAGCCTTCGACTTCGATTTCGAAGCTGCCGGTGCGGGCGAAGGCCAGCAGGATGATTGCGTCGACGCGTTGCTGTTCCGAGGCTTCCAGGCGGTTGTAGATCGCCGGCAGGACGTCAGCGCCGAACGAGTAGCCCGTCAGGATGAAGCGCTTGGTGCCCCATTTCTGCCGGTAGTGCTGCATCAGTTCGGCGAGGTCCAGGGCGCTTTGCTCCGGGCTCTTGTGCTGCCAGTAGTAGCGCAGGGTGTCGATGCCGACGACCGGGTAGCCGATCTTGGCCATTTCGCCCGCTACGTCGCGGTCGAGGTCGCGCCAGCCGCCGTCGCCGGAGAGGAACAGGGTGACGGTGTCCTTGGCCTGGCCGGCCGGGACTTCAACCACTGGAATCTGCAGGCCGCCAGCGGCTTTGTCGCCACCGACGAGGAGCTTGCGCAGTTCGTTGTTCAGCACTTGCGGCAGGTTGATGTCGTAGTCGCTGATGCTGGTTTCGGCGTTGGGTTGGTCGCGCACGAAGCCGGCGCTGGTGTCGTCCGGGTTGTCGTTCCACGCCACCAGCCAGTGACCGTGAGCGGCGCTTTTCGGCAGCAGGTGGGTGCAGCCAGGTTTTTCCAGGGCCAGGTCCACCGAAACGGCCTGGGACTTGTCGTCCTTTTGCTCGGACAACCAGCGCCATGCCAGTACGGCGCCAGGGCCGATGCCGCTGACCAGCGTCGCCGGGCCTTTGAGTTCTCTCAGGCCGGATTGCAGGGCGCGGCTTTGCAACAGGCAGTCCTTGGGCAGGATCACCTGAACGATCTGCGCCGAGCCGCTGCGGCTCAGGGTCATCAATTGTTTGTCGCTGAGCTTCTGGTCGTCATTGACCGCCACCAGCACCTGGGCGCGCGGCGTGTTGCCGGGGATGACGCGGGTCATCGCGGCGCCGTCGGCCGGTGTCAGCCGTTCAAGCGTCGGTTCTGGTGCCGGGCGTTTGAGGTACCAGTAACCGCCACCGAGAATCAGGGCCAGCACTACCAGTGTGCCCAGTACGTACCGCAAGGAGCGTTGAATCATCAGCGTTTCACCAATCCAGTCAAGCCGCCCGCAATCAGGGCAGCAGTATCGGCCAGGGCAACCAGCGGATCGAGTCCGGCGGGCACAGCCATATAACGGGGTTCCCAGTCAGGCTGGAACTTGTCTTTGAAGCGGCGCAAGCCTTGGAAGTTGTACAGCTGCTCACCACGGCGGAAAACCATCGAGCCCAGACGCTGGGTCAGTGGTGCGCCACGACGGGGTTGCAACCCCGACAGCGGCACCATGCCCAGGCTGAAACGCGCGTATCCATGATTTTTATAATGTTGAATCAGACCGACCATCATGAATTCCATGGTCAGTTTGGGGGCGTCCGGGTGTGCGCGCATCAGGTCGAGGCTGGCCAGGTCATGGCCGAAAGTCTCGAGCAAATTGGCGAACGCCACCGGGCGCCCTTCGAAACGGATGACAGCGATGCGGAAATGCTTGAGGTAGTCATCACCGAAACGACCGAGCGAGAAGCCTTTCTCGCGCACGTTCTTGCCGGTCAGCCAGGCATCGGAAATGACCTTGAGCTCATCCATCGGCGCATGCCCTGGCTCATGGATCTCCAGCGACAGGCCATCACGGGTGCCACGGTTCCAGGTGTAGCGCAGGTCTTTCATCTCTTTGCCCTTGGCTTCGAGATCAAAGCGCTGCAGATCGACCCGGGCTTCTTCGCCGAGCTTGATCGCAGTCAGGCCGATGTCCATGTAGTACGGCAGGTTCTCGGCGCGTACTTGATAGAACACGGGGCGGGCGTGGTGGATGTCACAGAGGTCGCGGAACTGCCAGATCATTTCCGCCCGTTGCTGGGTCGGGCCGATCGGGTCATACAAGGCCACCAGGCTGCGTCCACGGCGGGCGTACATCAGGAACGCTTCGTCGTTAGGGTGAAACAGCAGCGCCTTGTCACCGGTCAGGGCGAGGCCACCGTCCGGTTGGGCGGAAGCCATCAGGATTTTTACCGCGCGGTCCAGTTCGTCCGGCGTGGGCAGGTGGATCACCGGGCGTGCGGTGCGCAGCAGCCAGGTCAGGGACACCACAACCAGCAGCACGGCGGCGCCGAGCAGCGAGCGCAAGCCACGCGGGGCGTCGGCGTCGAGGGTGAACTGCCACCAGAGTTGATGGCTGTAGGGAACGTCCTGATAAGCGAACAGCAGCAGCCAGATCGACGCACCGAGTACACAAAGGCTCGACACCAGATACAGCGGCGAAAACGGCAGTTCGGTCAGGCGGCTCGGGCGATAGAACGAGCGCCGGAAAACCCCCAGCAGGCTCGCGGTCAGGGTCATCAGGCAGGCTTCTTCCCAGTCGAAACCTTTGAGCAGCGAAAGCACGGCGCCGACCAGCAACAGAATGGTGGTCAGCATCCACGCGGCCGACAGGCGTCGACGCAGGCCTTGGGCCAGCAGCAGGCAAAGCACGCCGACCAGGCTGGCGCCGAAGTGCGAGGCATCGACCAGTCGATGAGGAATCAGGAAACCGATGTGTTCCAGGCGCGTATCGATTTCCGGGGTCACGCCGGAAAACAGCAGCACCACGCCGGACAGAAACACCAGCACCGCCAGAATCGGCGCGGCCAGGCCGGAGGCTGCACGCAAAGACTGACGCGTCTGAAACAAACGCTGGCCTTCATTGACCAACAGCAGCAAGCACGCGACCAGCAGCGGCAGCACCACGTAGATCAGGCGATAGAGCAGCAGCGCAGCGGCCAGCGGCGCGGCCCCGAGCTTGTCGGCGAAGGCGGCCAGCAGAATCGCCTCGAACACGCCGACGCCACCGGGAACATGGCTGAGCACGCCAGCGGCCAACGCCAGCAGGTACACCAGCAGGAATGCACCGAAGGGCGGAGCTTCCGGCAGCAACAGATACAGCACGGTCGCGGCGGCTGCTACGTCGAGGGCGGTAATGACCAGTTGCAGGAACGTCAGGCGACGGCCAGGAAGGCGCAAGGTGCGACGGCCGACCTTGACCAACAGGTTGTCTGCATAAGGCTGATCTGGCAGGCGCCGGCGATAGATGCCGACGGCCAATACGGTAAACAGCAGCAATACAGCGGCGGCAATCGCACCCAGCAGCATCTGAGAGAGGCCCAGGGCGGCAGAGGCGGCAGGCAGGTTGCTGAGCGTGGCGAGGGCGGCCAGCGGGGGCAGGGCGCAGCCGAGCGAGAGGCTGGCGAACAGCGTCATGTGCGCGACATCGGAAGCCCCCAGGCCATGACGCGCATATAAACGGTAGCGAACCGAGCCTCCCGAGAGCATCGACAGGCCAATGGCATTACCGATGGCAAATGCCGTGAACCCGCCAAGGGCAAGAAGCCGCGGCGCCAGGGTCACGCCGGCATAGCGGCTGGCCGACCATTCGTAGCCAAGCAAGATGATGAAGCCGACCACGGTTGCGGCCAATGCGCCGAGCAGTGCCGGTTTCGGTACGTCGAGAATGGAGTCGTGCAGAGCGTACAGATCGAGTTCGCTCAACAGGTGGCGACAGGCAATCAGCGCGATAGCGAACAACAGCAGGGTGACCGCCAGGCCAATGGGCTGACGGTACTTGCTGACCAGATCAAGCAAGCGCAGACGCTCGGCCTTGATCGGTTGTGTCGCTGTGACGGTGTCTTGTGAATCAGACGAGTTGGCGCGCATCAATCACCTCTTGGATTGTGCGCGACAGGATGGGGGTATCCAGCCAAGTTACCAATCCCTGTAGAAAAAAATAATCACAAATATTAACGCCTCTCACCGATCAGCGGCGATGGCATGGCATCCGTCGTAGGGGGTTCTGTCTGCGATTCAGCATAGTCTGAACTCAGAACTCAGGTGATCCCGAACGCTTCCCTACACAGTGACAGGTCATTGTTGCGAAAGGACTTTTTCAACAGATACAAAAAAGGCCACTCTTTCGAGTAGCCTTTTTTGATGTTTGGTTGCGGGAGCCGGATTTGAACCGACGACCTTCGGGTTATGAGCCCGACGAGCTACCAGACTGCTCCATCCCGCGTCTGTGTGGCGGCATTCTATAGAGATACGCCGGTGTGTCAACCGTTAATCCGGCGCCGGGTCAAATAAGCGTAAATAAGCGGCGAACGGTCGCAGGGGCGCGTTAAGTTTCGGAATCAGAACGATTTCTCCGTGCTGTCAAAAAACAAATTTCTCACGGAATGTTGGGAGACACCGATGGCGCGTTACCTGTAGGAGCCGGCTTGTCTGCGGGCGGCGTTCCGACGATGGACTCGAGTGCGCCGCGTTGATTCAGGCAGCACGCGTTATCGTTAACGACCATCGTCGGAGCGCCGCCCGCAGACAAGCCGGCTCCTACAGGAAAGCGTGCATGAATTGAAATCGAATCGCATGGCAAAACACGCGCGCACAAAAAAGGCCACTCTTTCGAGTAGCCTTTTTTGATGTTTGGTTGCGGGAGCCGGATTTGAACCGACGACCTTCGGGTTATGAGCCCGACGAGCTACCAGACTGCTCCATCCCGCGTCTGTGTGTCGGCATTCTACAGAGGAACGCCGGGCTGTCAACCTTCAATCCAGATAAAACCTGTTCTGGTTCAATCGCTTAGCTCTGAAAGAGGGCGGTGTGATCGGCTGTGAGTCAGGCCTGGCAAGGCTTGCAGCTCTATCGCAGGGGCGCTTTCGATTGAGAAAATAAATTCATCTGTAACTTTTCCTACCATTGGGTAAGAACATTCAGACTACTGGTGCTATATACAGGTGTCGGTGAGATACTGCAGATCCGGCAAGCCTTGACTCCAATTCTACGCCATGAACACCGCTTTTATATGAGCCAGCGAAAAATCATCCACGTCGATTGTGACTGCTTCTACGCTGCCATCGAGATGCGCGACGACCCGCGCCTCGCCGGAAAACCCCTGGCGGTGGGTGGTTCGGCGGATCGACGCGGGGTGATCGCCACCTGTAACTATGAAGCACGGGCGTATGGCGTGCGTTCGGCGATGTCGTCGGGACACGCCTTGAAGTTGTGCCCTGACCTGACCATCGTCAAGCCGCGCATGGACGCCTATCGAGAAGCCTCGAAGGAAATTCACACGATCTTTCGCGATTACACCGACCTGATCGAGCCGCTTTCCCTCGATGAGGCTTACCTCGATGTGTCGGACAGTGCGCACTTCGGCGGCAGCGCCACGCGAATTGCCCAGGACATCCGTCGTCGGGTGTCCAATCAGTTGCACATCACGGTTTCCGCCGGCGTGGCGCCGAACAAGTTCCTGGCCAAGATTGCCAGCGACTGGAAGAAGCCCAATGGCTTGTTTGTCATTACGCCGGATCAGGTCGAGGATTTCGTCAGCGGTTTGCCCGTCAGCAAGCTCCATGGCGTAGGCAAAGTGACTGCCGACAAACTGGGCAGGCTCGGCATTGTCGATTGTTCGCATTTGCGCGAATGGGACAAGTTGGCGCTGGTGCGCGAGTTCGGCAGTTTTGGCGAGCGGCTTTGGAGTCTGGCCCGTGGGATCGATGATCGGTTGGTGCACAACGACAGTCGGCGGCAATCGATCAGTGTCGAAAACACCTATGATGTGGATCTGCCGGATCTGGTGAGCTGTCTGGATAAATTACCCGAGTTGCTAGAAACCCTGGCGGGCCGCATGGCGCGAATCGACAACAGCTATCGGCCGGGCAAGCCGTTCGTCAAAGTGAAATTCCATGACTTTACCCAGACCACGCTGGAGCAGGCCGGGGCAGGGCGGGATCTGGGGAGTTATCAGTTGCTGCTGACCCAGGCGTTCAATCGCGGCGGGAAACCGGTGCGGTTGTTGGGGATCGGGGTGAGGCTGGAGGATTTGCGCGGAGGGTTTGAGCAGATGGAGTTGTTTGAGCGGTAGTTTTTGCGGTGACTATCAGGGCCTCTTCGCGGGCAAGCCTCGCTCCTACAGGGGTGCACGCAATACCTGTAGGAGCGAGCGGTGCGGCGATCCGACTTGCCCGCGAAGCTTTTGCTTTTAGTTCGGTCCCGGATCCGCGACCAGCCGCCCTGCATCCTTGGTCAGCGACTTGAGGAATTCGGTCTGCAACTCAGGATCGTTACGCGTCAGCTCAATCAAACTCTGTTCAAGCTCACTGGCTTCTTCTTCCAGACCCAGCTCCGACAGGCGCTTGACCCGGTGTACCCACTGGCTCACTTCGTCGTCTTCAAGATCGTCGTAAATCAGCCCGTGGGCTTCGAGCAATTTTCCGCGCAACGAGCTGCTGACCGCCAGGGTCGAATCCGTGTGTACATCGTCCTGACTATCTTCGACCTTGATCAGCAGGCGACTCAGGTGATTGATGTCATGTTCAGCGAACGGGCTGTCCAGCAGGTTCAGGCGCAGGACGCCGTTTTTGTCGGTGGTCAGCTCGAAGGTTTCCTTGCCGGCCTTGACCTCCACCGGGCGCTCGCTCCAGGGCAGGCTCGAGTATTCGGTGCGCTTGTCGAGCTGGACTTCGTCGATGCCGGCGAGGTTCTGCTGCGCACGACCGTGGGACGGCGCGTTCATGAACGGGTTGAGCCCGGCGAAACCGTAGCTGAACCAGTCCTTGGTCACGCTATCCGGCAGGTTGCCGAGGGCGAACACGTTGACCACGTTCGCGCCGACACCGGCCACCACGGCCACCGCGCCCAGCGGGATCTCGTAGACCTCCCGCCAGGGTTGGTAAGGCGTGTAGCGATCGTAATGACGGGTGACTTCGAACTCGGTGACTTCGAAGGTCTTCTGTTCGTGGATCTTCACCCGACGTTGCGGCAGCTCAAGCACCTTGGGCTCACCGACATCGATCTGCAGGCTGTGATCGAGCAATTTGCGCTCGACACGAGCCTCGTGCTCGCTGCGTTGCGACATGTGATTGGCGCAGCCGCTGACCAGCAGGGTGCCGCACAGGGCGGCACCACCGAGGCCTAAGGTGTTTCGCTTGAACATGACTTCTCTATCTGGTGTCAGCGGCGGATACGGGCCTGGAGGAAGGACAGCACGTCAGCGACCGGCAGCGCTTGCGCCTCGGGCTCGGTGCGGCTCTTGTATTCCAGATTGCCTTCGGCGAGGCCGCGGTCACTGACCACGATCCGGTGAGGAATGCCGATCAGCTCCATGTCCGCGAACTTGATGCCCGGGCTGGTTTTCTTGTCGCGATCGTCCAGCAGCACTTCGAAGCCGGCCGCAGTCAACTCTGCGTAGAGCTTGTCGGTCGCTTCGCGAACCTGTTCGGTTTCGTAGCGCAGCGGCACCAGCGCGATCTGGAATGGCGCCAGTGTGTCGCTCCAGATGATCCCGTTGGCGTCGTTGTTCTGCTCGATGGCCGCAGCTACCACGCGGGAAACGCCGATGCCGTAGCAACCCATTTCCAGGGTGACCGGCTTGCCGTTCTCGCCCAGCACTTCGCACTTCATCGCTTTGCTGTACTTGTTGCCCAGCTGGAAGATGTGCCCGACTTCGATGCCGCGCTTGATTTCCAGGGTGCCTTTGCCGTCCGGGCTCGGATCACCGGCCACGACGTTGCGCAGGTCGGCAACGGTCGGAACCGGCAGGTCACGCTCCCAGTTCACGCCGAAGTAGTGCTTGTCGTCGATGTTCGCACCGATACCGAAGTCGCTCATCAGCTCGACGGAACGGTCGATGATGATCGGCAGCGGCAGGTTCAACGGGCCGAGGGAACCGGCGCCGGCGCCAATGGCGTCGCGCAGTTCGCTTTCGGACGCCATGACCAGCGGGCTGGCAACGCCAGGCTGGTTGGCGGCCTTGATTTCGTTCAGCTCGTGGTCGCCACGGATGATCAGGGCTATCAGCTTGCCTTTCTCTTCAGCGTGAACCACGAGGGTCTTGATGGTCTTTTCAATCGGCAGATTGAATTTTTCCACCAGCGCGGCGATGGTCTTGGTATCTGGCGTGTCGACCAGGCGCATCTCTTCAGTCGCTGCGGCGCGAGAGGTTTCACGCGGTACCGCTTCGGCTTTTTCGATGTTCGCGGCGTAGTCGGAACCGTTGCTGAAGACGATATCGTCTTCGCCGGATTCGGCCAGTACGTGGAATTCGTGGGAGCCGGCGCCGCCGATGGAGCCGTTATCGGCTTCGACAGGGCGGAACTTCAGGCCCAGGCGGGTGAACACGTTGCAGTACGCCTGGTGCATGCGGTCGTAGGTGACCTGCAGCGAAGGCTGGTCAGCGTGGAACGAGTAGGCGTCCTTCATGATGAATTCGCGGCCGCGCATCAAACCGAAGCGTGGGCGGATTTCGTCACGGAATTTGGTCTGGATCTGATACAGGTTGATCGGCAGCTGCTTGTAGCTGCTCAACTCGTTGCGCATCAGATCGGTGATCACTTCTTCGTGGGTCGGGCCGGCGCAGAAGTCGCGACCGTGGCGATCCTTGAAGCGCAGCAATTCAGGGCCGTATTCTTCCCAACGACCGGATTCCTGCCACAACTCAGACGGTTGAGTACTCGGCATCAACACTTCAAGAGAGCCTGCGGCGTTCATTTCTTCACGAACGATGGCTTCGACCTTGCGCATTACTCGCAAGCCCATCGGCAGCCAGGTGTACAGGCCCGAGGCGAGTTTGCGGATCATGCCGGCGCGCAGCATCAGCTGATGGCTGATGACGACCGCGTCGGAAGGCGTTTCTTTCTGTGTGGCGAGCAAAAATTGACTGGTGCGCATGGTTGGCCGTTGTCGGTTGCTGATGACGAGAAATGACGGAGCATTGTACGGGCGAGATCTGCTGGCGTACAGGCGCGCGGTCGGTGGTGTGGCAGGAGGGCGGGAATCTCCACGCCCTTTGCGATGCTTACTACGATTCTTCCGCGACCTGGGCTGGAACCGGCTCAGGCTTTGGGGTCGGGCCTTCGCGGCGGCTCTCCTGGAACCAGTGCAAGGCGATCAACAGCAGCGTCGGAACGCCCAGCAGCGCGGTGATCAGGAAGAAATCATGGTAGCCGAATTTTTCCACCATGACCCCGGAATAGCCACCGATCAGGCGCGGCAGCAGGAGCATGATCGAGCTGAGCAGGGCGTATTGGGTGGCGGAGAACTTGAGGTTGGTCAGGCTCGACAGGTAGGCGACGAACGCGGAGGTCGCCAGACCCGAGCTGAAGTTGTCCAGGGAAATGGTCAGGATCAGCATGTTCAGGTTGGCGCCCATGTCGGCGAGCATCAGGAACAGCAAATTGGTGCCCGCTGAAGCCACGCCGCCGATGAACAGGATCGGCAGGATGCCGAAACGCACGATCAGCAGGCCGCCCATGCCGGCGCCGACCAGCGTCATGATCAGGCCGAAGATTTTGCTGACGCTGGCAATCTGATCCTTGGTGAAGCCCTGGTCGATATAGAACACGTTGGCCATCACGCCCATCACCGTATCCGACATCCGATACGTGGCGATCAGTCCGAGCAGCAGCAGCGCTTGCCAGCGGTAACGCAGAATGAAGTCGTTGACCGGTGTCAGCACCGGTGCCAGGCCACGACGGCCTATGGCCGACAGGCACATCGCGGTGAGCGAGGTGTAGAGGATCGCCCGCAGGAATGCGCGGTCCTGGAGCAGCAGGTCGAGCAGGCTGACGCCGTCAAACAGCACGCTGGCGAAGTCGGTGTTGTAGAGCTGGGTGAACATGGCCGGCACGGAAACCAGCAGCACGATCAGTACGAACACCGAGGCCAGTTGATGCACGAAGCTGTAGCGCCCGGCCTGCAGTTGCGTGCGCAACGGCACCGGCGGTTCGCGCATGAAGAAAGAGGTCAGCAACGCCGGAACCATCAGGGCGCCGAACAGCAGGTAAGTGCCGGCCCATGCCGAATGCTTGTAGTTGAAACCGGTGGAGCCAAAACCTTCGGCGAAGAACAGGGCGCCGGCGGTGGCCAGCAGTGCCGCGATCCGATAGCCGGACATGTAGCTGGCGGCCAGGGCAGCCTGGCGGCTGTCTTCGGCGATTTCCAGGCGATAGGCATCGACCGCGATGTCTTGCGTCGCCGAGGCGAAGGCCACGACTACAGCAATGGCGATCAGCCAGGACAGGTGTTTTTGCGGGTCGCAGAAACCCATCCCGATCAAGCCGAGGATTACCAGTGCCTGGGAAAGTACCAGCCACGATCGACGGCGACCGAGCTTGCCGAGTAATGGCAGGCGCCATTGGTCCAGCAACGGTGACCAGACCCATTTAAAGGCGTAGGCCAGACCGATCAGGCTTGCATAGCCAATGGTTTCGCGAGCCACACCGGCTTCACGCAACCAGACTGACAGTGTCGAAAACACCAGCATGTAGGGCAGGCCGGCGGCGAAACCAAGCAACAACAGCACAAGTGTCGATGGGCTGGCATAGGCGGCGAGCGCGGCGCGCCAGGTTTTACGGGGCATGGGCTGAAGTCTGCCTCAAGATTACGGAAACAAAGCGCGCACTCTAACCGCTGTGCTCTACCGGGCGCCAGCCATGGCGCTGAATATCAACACGATTGTTCAGGACACTGACGCCTTCGGAGCGCAATCGTGCGCGTTGCTCGTCCCCTGAAGGACTGCCCACGGGCAGGCTGATCCGACCGCCGGCACCGAGCACCCGGTGCCAGGGCAGTTTGGTGTCGCCGGGCAACTGGCTGAGCGTGCGACCGACCCAGCGCGCGGCGCGACCCAGTCCTGCGAGTTCGGCAAGTTGACCATAACTCACGACTTTGCCCTCAGGCACCTGCGCCAGAGTGAGGTACAGCGCCGTGCGTCGGATTTGCGCAGGGCTTTCGGTTTCTGCATCGGCGTCGGTCACATCCGGGGTCCCTGTAGGAGCCAGCCAGCTCGCGATGGTCGTTAACGATAATGCGAGCTGTCTGGGAAAACGCGTCGATCTTGAGTTTATCGCGAGCAGGCTCGCACCTACAGTGGCTGACCGTCTGTAGGGTAAATCCTCGATCAGTAATTGAGAAATGAACTCAATAGAGATGGGCGGGTCAGTCCTTGTTAGGGCCTTATTCCTATGGATAATGCCGACTTTTTTCGCAAACTTGAGCCTGTCTTTGCTTATGGTGTCCAGAACCCTGTTGTGCCTCGCTGTCCTGAGTGCTTCCACGCCCTTGCTCGCCGACACCGTGTGGTTAAAGAACGGTGACAAGCTGAGTGGCAAGATCACTCTGTTCGACGGCGGCAAGCTGGTGATCCAGACCGAATACGCCGGTTCGGTTCCGATCGACTGGAAGCAAGTCAAAACCCTGGAGAGCGATCAGGAGTTGCTGGTCAAGCAGGATGCCTACAGCGGTGAGAAGGCCAAGTCGCTGCACGCGGCAGACGACGGCAAGGTGACGCTGGAGAACGGCGAGGCACCGAAGACCGTCGAGCTGGCGAGCATCCAGCAGATTCTCAAGCCCAAGCCGGTGGTCGAAGATCTGGTCTGGAAAGGCAATATCGATGCGGCGCTGGATTACCAGCGGGCGGAAAAGGACACCGACGACTACGATGTCGACTTCAAGACCACTGCGCGCCATGGCAGATGGCGGCATATCGCCGAAGGCGAGTACAACCGTGAATTCCAGGATGACGTGGTCACCACCGACAACTGGCGGGGCGAGTACTCGCTCGACCGCTTCCTGACCGAGAAGTGGTTCTGGCAGGGCCGTGCGGTTTATAAGCGCGACAAGGTTGAAGAGCTCTCCCGTCAGCGCACCGTCGGTACCGGTCCGGGTTACCAGTTCTGGGATGACGAGCTAGGCGCATTCTCGCTCGGCTCGCTGTTCAACCACACGGACTACCAGTTCTCCGACGGCAGCAAGGACAACTTCTATTCCCTGGCGATGAAGTGGGATTACAACCGCTACCTGATCGGCAAGAAGGTGGAGTTCTTCACCAATGGCGAAGTGGGCAAGCCGTTGTCGGGTGTGGCGGATTATGCGCTCGATGCCGAAATGGGCTTGCGCTACAAAGTGACCGAGTGGGCGTCGCTTAACCTGAAGGCCGAGCGAGACATCATCAGCGGTACAGACGATGCCGATCTGGACAAGACCCGCTACACCGCAGGGTTCGGTGTGGCCTGGTAAAACCATTCGCGGGCAAGTCGGATCGCCGCACCGCTCGCTCCTACAGGTTTTGCGTCGGGTCGCGATTTCCGATACCGACGCAAAACCTGTAGGAGCGAGCGGTGCGGCGATCCGACTTGCCCGCGAAGGCGTCAGTACTATCCATAGCGTTTGGATCACTACAAAACACCCGCCCACAAAAAAGCCCCGCTTTTAAGGGCGGGGCTTTTTACTAAAGCAAGTACAAGTTAGATAACTTGAACTTCTTCAGCTTGCATGCCTTTCTGACCGCGGGTAGCGATGAAAGAAACCTGTTGGCCTTCTTTCAGGCTTTTGAAGCCGTCGGATTGGATAGCTTTGAAGTGAACGAACAGGTCGTCACCGGATTGTGGAGTGATGAAGCCGAAGCCTTTTTCATCGTTGAACCACTTAACGGTACCAGTTTGGCGATTAGACATGGTGTAACTCCTTGAACAAAGATAACTGCGACTCAGGAAGAACCCTGGCCGAGACTGAGTGCAAAGAGCAGGAAAAATTCTTGTAGATGGTTGGATCGAAATTCAACATATCGTGTAGAGATTCTCAGTGACACAAGCAGCACAGTGGCGCCACCTTAACCCTTTTTCCGGAACGTGCCAATGCTTCCGGCGAAGGTTTCTCTGTTTTCGTGACTGACGGTGCATTGTATTGCCGTCGAGGTCCGGAATTTAAGGGGGATCGCCAAGAATTGTGCCCCGGACTTTGAACCGGCGGCGCGCCCCGGTAAGATGCCGGACAGATTTTTTCCACCTCGCTATTCAGGACACCCGCCATGAGCATCAAATCGGACAAGTGGATTCGCCGCATGGCGCAAGAGCAGGGCATGATCGAACCGTTCGTCGAGCGCCAGGTGCGCGGCAGCGACGACAGCCGAGTGATCTCCTACGGCGTGTCGAGTTACGGCTACGACGTTCGCTGCACCAATCACTTCAAAGTGTTCACCAACATCAATTCGGCCATCGTCGACCCGAAAAACTTCGATGCCGGCAGCTTCGTCGATATCCACAGCGACGTCTGCATCATCCCGCCGAACTCCTTCGCTCTGGCCAGCACCGTCGAATACTTCCGTATTCCGCGCAACGTATTGACCATTTGCCTGGGCAAAAGCACCTACGCCCGCTGCGGCATCATCGTCAACGTCACCCCGCTTGAGCCTGAGTGGGAGGGTCACGTGACCCTGGAATTCTCGAACACCACCAACCTGCCGGCGAAGATCTACGCCAACGAAGGCGTGGCGCAGATGCTGTTCCTTGAGTCCGACGAAGAGTGCGAAGTGTCCTACAAGGACCGTGGTGGCAAGTATCAGGGCCAACGCGGCGTGACGCTGCCACGCACCTGAGTCAACCGTCTGACAAACCGTGGGAATTCCTGGGCGAGCGTACACTCTATGGGGTGTACTGCTCCGATCTGCGCAAGGCGGATCGGGCCATCGCTCAGGAGTGCTATATGAAGATCGACCCGCGTATAAGTGCCGAACTGGCAAGGCTTGAGCCCAATCAGGTTGGCGTTTTGGCCTGGTCGTTGCTGGCACATCCGCCCATCAGCATGGCGGGGGGCATCCCCGGCCAGCCTGATCCCGATACCCCCAACGAACAACCCACCGAACCCGGTGAGCCGACCCTGCCGGATGAGCCGCCTCCCGCGCCGGTTGTGTGATCAACCACGCGAATGAATGGCTTGTATTGGTAGGAGCGAAGCTTGCTCGCGAAGACGGTGGGTTAGCCGACATCTTTCTTTCCTGACCCACCGCTTTCGCGAGCAAGCTTCGCTCCTACAAGGGCTGCGTGTTACTTCAGATTGCCGCTGAGGAACTGCTTCAGCCGCTCACTCTTCGGATTGCCCAGCACGTCTTCCGGCGCGCCTTCTTCCTCGACCAGGCCCTGGTGCAGAAACAGCACCTGACTCGACACTTTGCGGGCGAAGCTCATTTCGTGGGTCACCATGATCATGGTCCGGCCTTCTTCGGCGAGGCCCTGGATCACTCGGAGCACTTCACCCACCAGCTCCGGGTCGAGCGCAGAGGTCGGTTCGTCGAACAGCATGACTTCCGGCTCCATGGCCAATGCGCGGGCAATGGCGACCCGTTGTTGCTGGCCCCCGGAAAGAAACGCCGGGTACTGGTCCGCCACGCGTGCGGCCAGGCCAACCTTGTCGAGGTAACGACGTGCGCGGTCCTCGGCTTCCTGCTTGCTGCAACCCAGCACCCGGCGCGGAGCCATGGTGATGTTTTCCAGCACGGTCATGTGGCTCCACAGGTTGAAGTGCTGGAACACCATGGCCAGGCGGGTGCGGATCCGTTGCAGTTCATCGGCGTCGGCCACGTGCATGCCGTGGCGATCCTTGATCATGCGGATGTTCTGGCCGTCCAGGCTCATGGCGCCGTCGTTGGGCTGTTCGAGAAAGTTGATGCAACGCAGGAAGGTACTTTTGCCCGAGCCGCTGGCGCCGATCAGGCTGATGACGTCGCCGGTGTTGGCCTTGAGTGAAACGCCTTTGAGCACATGATGATCGCCATAGCTTTTATGCAGGCCTTCGATGGTCAGTTTGTACATGGGGCATGCATCCTCAAGGCGAAAGTAGGTAGCCGCTGCGATAGGCTTCGGTGCCCGCGACGTGGGCGATCACCATGCCGGCAGTGGCCATGCGCCGTAGCGAGCGGGCGTACATCAGCCCGGCAACGGTGCAGTGAACGGGGGTGACGAGATCGTTGATCGGGTCGACGATTTCGGCGATCAGTTGCCCGGCCTCCAGGTATTCCCCCGGCAGCGCGGTGAACACCAGCAAACCGCCCACGGGCGTGGCCACCGGTTCGACGGCCGCCAGCGGCGTGGCGGGATACGGCAGTTCCGGCAGTGGCGCCGGTTCGCCGGCAATCGCGCCGAAGTGAATCAGGTAATCGATCAACGCCTGGCAGTCGAGGCTGGCCAACGGGTGATTGACGTCGCCCTGGCCGCGCAATTCGACGGTGACCGAGAAGCTGCCGAGCGGAATGTCGAAGTGTTCGCCGAAGCGCTCTTTCAACTGCCACCAGAGCAGGGTGAAACATTCGTCGAACGACTGACCGCCGGAATCGGTGGCCAGCAGACTCGCTTCGGCACCGATGTAGCGGGCCAGCGGCTCGACCTGTGGCCAGGCCTCGGGCGTGGTGTAGAGGTGCGCGACCGCTTCGAAGTCGCAATGCAGGTCCAGCACCATGTCCGCGTCACAGGCCAGTCGTTGCAGGACCAGGCGCTGGGATTGCAGTTGAGTGCTGGCAGTCTGTCGCGCCAGAGCCTGGCGCAGGCTGTTGCGGATCAGTTCGAGGTTGCGCTGCGGATCGTCGCCGAGCTGGCCTTCGATCTCATTGCCAACCTCTTCGCTCAAATCGACGAACCAGCGGTTGAAGTTCTGCCCGCTTTCGAGCTCGTAGCGGCCCAGCGGTACATCCATCAGCACTTGTTCGAGACCGACCGGGTTGGCAATCGGCACCAGCACGATTTCGCTGCGCAGGTGGCCGGCGGCTTCCAGCTCGGCCAGGCGTTGTTTGAGGTGCCAGGCGACCAGCATGCCGGGCATTTCATCGGCGTGCAGGGACGCCTGGATGTAGATTTTGCCCTGGGCCGACGTCGGGCCGAAGTGGAAGCTGTGAATCTGTCGTGCGGTCCCCGGCAGCGGGGCCAGCAAGTCATGTATCTGGTGGCGCATGTGCGAAAAGTCCTAGTGGGTCGGCCCGAGGAAGGCCAGCCATCGGCGTTCGGCGAGGCGGAACAGGCCGACCAGCGCAAAGGTGACGGTCAGGTAGATCAGCGCGGCGATGCCGAACGACTGGAAGGTCAGGAAGGTCGCCGAGTTGGCGTCCCGCGCGACTTTCAGGATGTCCGGGATGGTCGCGGTGAACGCCACGGTGGTCGAGTGCAGCATCAGGATCACTTCGTTGCTGTAATAAGGCAGCGAGCGACGCAGGGCTGACGGCATGATCACGTAGGCATACAGCTTCCAGCCGGTCAGGCCGTAGGCTTTGGCCGCTTCGACTTCACCGTGGGCCATGCTGCGAATCGCCCCGGCGAAAATCTCCGTGGTGTAGGCGCAGGTGTTCAGGGCGAAGGCGAGGATGGTGCAGTTCATCGCGTCGCGAAAGAACGCATCGAGTATCGGCTGCTCTCGCACAGCGGCCAGGCTGTAGATGCCGGTGTAGCAAATCAGCAGCTGGATATACAGCGGCGTCCCGCGAAACAGGTAGGTGTAGAACTGCACCGGCCAGCGAATGTAGAAGTGCGGCGACACCCGGGCGATGGACAGCGGGATCGACACCAGGAAACCGATGAAGATCGACGCACTGAGCAGCCACAGGGTCATGGCCAGGCCGGTGATGTTGTAGCCGTCGGTGTAAAGGAAGGGTTTCCAGTATTCCTGCAGGAGTTCGATCATCGTACGGCCTCCCGGGAGCCAGCGGCGTAGCGGCGTTCAAGCCAGCGCAGGATGACGTTGGAGGCGCTGGTGATCAGCAGGTAAATCAGCGCAGCCAGCACCAGGAAGTAGAACAGTTGATAACTGCTTTTGCCGGCGTCCTGGGCAGCCTTGACCAGGTCGGCGAGGCCGATGATCGACACCAGCGCAGTGGCCTTGAGCATCACCATCCAGTTGTTACCGATACCCGGCAGGGCGAAACGCATCATCTGCGGGAACACCACGATCCAGAACCGCTGGCCACGCTTGAGGCCATAGGCGGTGGCCGCTTCGACCTGGCCCCGTGGCACCGCGAGAATCGCGCCACGAAAGGTTTCGGTGAAGTACGCGCCATAAATGAAGCCCAGGGTGATGACCCCGGCGCTGAACGGGTTGATCTCGATGTATTCCCATTCCATGAAATCGGTGAACGACGTCAACCAGGTTTGCAGGCTGTAGAAAATCAGCAGCATCAGCACCAGGTCCGGCACGCCGCGAATCAGCGTGGTGTAGACCTGCGCCGGGACGCGCACGAGTTTGACTTTTGACAGTTTGGCACTGGCGCCGAGCAGGCCGAGCAACACGGCCACCAGCAGCGACAACGCCGATAATTTGATGGTCATCCAGGTGCCTTCCATCAGCAACGGACCGAAGCCCTTGAGGCTGAAGGCTGAGAGCCCCAGATTTTGTAATAGGTTTTCGAACATAAATCAGCAACCTGATCGGATGAAAAAAGCGCCCATCGCGAGATGGGCGCCGGGCATTATTTGCCGCTGTACAGATTCAGATCGCCAAAGTGTTTCTTCTGAATGGTGGCGTAGGTGCCATCATCGTGTAACGCTTTGATACCTTTATCCAAAAGTGCCTTGAGGTCTTTGTTACCTTTAGAGATACCGATAGCTGTTTTGGCTGGCAGCAATTCGCTGTCAACCGGCTTGCTGACTTCGTAGCCTTCGCCCTTTGGCGACTTCAAAAAGCCCAGTTCGGCTTGCAACATGTCCTGGATCGCGGCATCGAGGCGACCGGACATCAAGTCCGAATACACCTGATCCTGGTTCTGATAGGCCTGGGTTTTCACGCCAGCCTTGTCCAGCACGGCCTTGGCATAGGCTTCCTGGATGGTGCCTTGCTCGTAGCCTACGGTCTTGCCTTTCAGGGACGCGACGTCTTCGGTCAGGCCGGAACCTTTCTTGAACACATAGGCGGTTGGGCCGGAGAACAGCTCGCTGGAGAAGTCGATGACTTTTTCGCGGGCCGGGGTGACGGTCATCGAAGAGATCACACCGTCGAATTTGTTGGCCTTCAGGCCCGGAATCATGCCGTCGAAATCGCTTTCGACCCATTTGCACTTGACCTTCAGCTCGGCACAGATGGCATTGCCCAGATCGATATCAAAGCCCACCAGGCTACCGTCGGCCGCTTTCGACTCGAACGGAGCATAGGAAGGGTCAACGCCAAAACGCAGTTCTTTGTATTCCTTGGCCAGCGCGGAGCCGGCAGCCATGCACAACGCCAGTGCAGAAAGGGTCAGCAATGCTTTTTTCATTATTCAATCCCTAAGAACCAATATGAGCGCTTGTGGCGCAGAATTATTGTTACTGGAAAGCGTAAGACCTATTGAAAGTAGCAATTTCCGAACCAGAGTCCCGAACAAGCGTTTTAAAAGGTGATTCAAGAAATGGCTGGACGGGATTTATGCACGAAAACGGGCGCCGGGAAATAGCTGCACCGTCATTGAGCACGTGATCAAGCTTTTCGTAGGAGCCGGCTTGCTGGCGATCGGATCGACGCGGTGATTCAGAATGACCGAGTTATCGTTCATCGCCAGCAAGCCGGCTCCTACAGGGGATTGGTTAACCCAAAAGATTCTGCAGGGTGGCGAGATTGTCAGCCTCGTCAACACTCTTGTCTTTGCGCCACCGCAGCATCCGCGGAAACCGCACCGCAATCCCGCTCTTGTGGCGCTTGGACAAGGCGATCCCCTCAAACCCCAATTCAAACACCAGGCTCGGTTTTACACTGCTCACCGAACCGAATGTCTCCACCGTGGTCTTGCGCACTATGCTGTCGACCTGGCGCATTTCCTCGTCGGTGAGGCCTGAATACGCCTTGGCGAATGGCACCAGCGTGCGCTCGCTGGCGCCGGGCGGACTGTCCCACACCGCGAACGTGTAATCGCTGTACAGACTGGCTCGGCGACCGTGGCCGCGTTGCGCGTAAATCAGCACGGCGTCGATGCTGAACGGGTCGACTTTCCACTTCCACCAGACGCCCATGTCCTTGGTCCGGCCGACGCCATACAACGCATCCCGGGCCTTGAGCATCATGCCTTCGACGCCGAGGCTGCGGGAGGCTTCGCGTTGGCGGGCGAGGTCGGGCCAGTCTTTGCCGGTCAACACCGGGGAGGGCAGTAACACCGGGTTGTTGCACTGGGTGATGACCTGTTCCAGTTGGGTGCGCCGCCGGGCTTGAGGCTGGTTGCGCCAGTCTGCGCCTTGCCATTCCAGCAAGTCGAAGGCCAGCACGACCACCGGCACTTCATCGAGGATTTTCTTGCCCAGGGTCTTGCGGCCGATCCGCTGTTGCAGCAGGGCGAACGGTTGCACCGCCGGTGGGTTCGGCGCCAGTGGGTCGAAGGCATCTTCGGTGCTCGGTGGCGCGGTTTTCCACGCAACGATCTCGCCGTCGATCACCGTGCCGTCGGGCAAACCGTGAACCAGGCTGTCGAATTCGGGAAAACGCTCGGTGACCAATTCTTCGCCGCGCGACCAGATCCACAGTCGTCCATCGCGCTTGACCACTTGGGCGCGGATGCCGTCCCACTTCCATTCCACCTGCCAGTTGCTGGCCGGGCCGAGCAGGGTTTCGAATTGCTCCACCGGTTGCGACAACGCGTGGGCGAGAAAAAACGGATACGGCTGGCCGCCCCGTTGTGAGTGTTCATCGGCCGACTCGGCGGCGATCAGTTTCAGGTAACTGGCTGCGCTGGGACGGCTGGAGAGGTCGGTGTAACCCACCAGCCGCTGGGCCACGCGTTTGCTATCGAGCCGCGCCATCGCTGCCAGGGCGCGGGTTACCAGCAACTTGGAGACGCCGACGCGAAAACTGCCGGTGATCAGTTTGATGCAGAGCATCAGGCCGGGGCGGTCCAGTTGCGACCAGAGTTCGGGCAATCGCTGGGCGAGCACGTCGGGAGATTCGCCGCGCAAGGGCAGCAGTTTGTCTTCGATCCACACCGCCAATCCGTCGGTGGAACTGTGGGGCGCTTCGGGCAGCACCAGCGAGATGGTTTCCGCCAGATCGCCCACCGCCTGATAACTCTCTTCGAACAACCAAGGCGACAGGCCGGAATACGCCTCGGCGAGTTCACGCAGGATGCGCACCGGCACCAGTTGCCGAGGTCGCCCGCCGGACAAAAAGTACACCGCCCACGCGGCGTCTTCCGGGGCGGCCTGAGCGAAGTAATGTTGCATCGCCGCCAGTTTGGCATTGCTGGACGTTGTCGCGTCGAGCTCGGCGTACAACCGGGCAAAGGCCTTCACGGCAGCACCTCGGCGCTTTGCGGTTCGGTGTCGGTGATGTCTTCCTCGTCGTCGCCGTACTCGGTGGTGAATTCCTGGGCGTCGAGACCTTGTTCGCGCAAATGGCGCACCAGGACCGCGACCGAACCGTGGGTGACCATAACGCGTTCGGCACCGGTCTGTTCGATTGCCCAGAGCAGGCCTGGCCAGTCGGCGTGGTCCGACAGCACAAAACCCCGGTCCACTCCCCGTCGCCGACGCGTGCCACGCAAGCGCATCCAGCCACTGGCGAAGCCATCGCTGTAATCGCCGAAGCGCCGCATCCAGCTGCTGCCGCCCGCCGAGGGCGGGGCCAGGACCAGCGCCTTGCGCATCATCGGGTCGCTCTTTTTCACCTCGCCAGCGTGGATCGTTGGTGGCAGGTAAACGCCGCTTTCTCGATACACCCGGTTGAGCGGCTCGACAGCGCCGTGCACCAGAATGGGGCCGAGGCGGGCGTCGATACCGTGGAGAATCCGCTGCGCCTTGCCGAAGGCATAGCAGAACAGCACGCTGGTCTTGTCTTCGGCGGCATTGGCTTGCCACCACTGATTGATCTCGGCAAACACCTGCGCCTGAGGCGGCCAGCGATAGATCGGCAGGCCGAAGGTCGATTCGGTGATGAAGGTGTGGCAGCGCACCGGTTCGAACGGCGCACAGGTGCCGTCGGGTTCGATTTTGTAATCCCCGGAGGCGACCCAGACTTCGCCACCATATTCCAGGCGCACCTGCGCCGAACCGAGTACGTGGCCGGCGGGGTGGAAACTCAGGGTGACGCCGTGATGCAGCAACCGCTCGCCATAGGCCAGGGTTTGCAGATTGATGTCCTGGCCCAGTCGCGCGCGCAGGATGCCTTCGCTGGGCGCGGCTGCCAGATAATGCTGGTTGCCGCCTCGGGCATGATCGCCGTGGGCGTGGGTGATGACCGAACGTTCGACTGGCCGCCACGGGTCGATATAGAAATCCCCGGCGGGGCAGTACAAACCTTCGGGACGCGCGATAACAAGATCCATGTTGTTACCAAAATGGAGGGACTTGTTAGCTATGAGGTTTGGGCGAGGTCAGAAGTTCTATCGAAACTTCACAGTAAATAACATCCATGTAGGAGCTGGCTTGCCAGCGATGGACTCACATGCACCGCGTTTAACCAGGCAGTGCGCGTAATCGTTAACGACCATCGCTGGCAAGCCAGCTCCTACAGGGGGAGTTGCGTTATTTGCCGGGTGTCAGCGTCAACCGCTTGGTCCCGTAGACCTTGTCGAAGTTCTGCGGCTGCATCGGCAGACTCACGTATTGCCCCTTCAACCACGGATCAACGCTGTCGAGGTAATTCGGGCTGGCCGGGTTACCCGACTGGCCGGTGCCGTTCTGGCCCATCAACGGTTCGGCCTGGCCGAAATCGACGATGAAGCGCATGGCCGGTGCCAGCGTGGTGTTGAAGTCCTGGCCCCAGGCGAACGCCGCCGTGTTCAAGGTGGTTTGATCGCCGCCGGCCGCGAGCGGACCGCGCACGGTCTGGCCACTGGCGTTTTTCCATTCATAGCGGTGCAGTTTGCCCCACTGCCAGGCTTTGTGATCGCCGCCCAACTGACTGTCGCCTGCGGTGATGGCCGCCGCGAGGCTGCGGGCGAGAATCGCCGGTTTGTCTTCTTTCTGCGGCGTGCGTGCGTCATCCCAGAACGGGCTGTCTTCACGCCCCAACAGATGATCGGCCTGCGCCGCGTAGGACAACTTGCCGTTGGCGATAAAGGCTTTCCACGCCGGACTGCTTTCCGGGCCCAGTTCGTCGAGGAAGGTTTGCTTGGCGCTTTCCTGCAGGAACAGCTCGTAAATCGCTGCATCGGCGGAGGTCGCGGCGAGTTTGCCGTCGAACGCCATCAGGCGGGTAAACGCTTCGTGCGCCTTGCCGCGATCGGCGACCGGCAGGGCTTCAATGGCCTGCTTGAGCGGCTTGGCCATGCCCGGCGCTGCAAACATCTTTTTCAGTTTGGCGGCGAACGTGGTGGTCTGATCGTATTGCATGGCGATCACACTGCGCGTGTCGTGTTTGCCCACGCCGGCCAGTTCAGCCATGCGTTCGCCACGCTCCGGTGCCGACCACGAATTGGATAACTGCATGCCGTAACCATGGGGAATGACCCGCTGGTTGGCGGTGCCGAGCCAGCCTTGCGCCGGGTCTTGATCGTACGGGTGCAGCATCGCGTCGGCGTAACCGTCCCAGTCATAACGACCTTCCCAGCCGGGCGATGGCAGCAGGCCTTCGCCTTCGCGGCGGTTCGGGTAACGACCGGTGACTTGCCAGCCAATATTGCTGGCGTCGGCAAAGACCAGGTTCAGCGTGATCGCACGGATTTCACGGCTGGCGTCCGAGGCTTTCTCCACGGTTTGCGCGCGAGACAGGTCGAAAAACGCGTCCAGGGATTTGTCATCGGTGAAGTTCGGTGTCTGCAACGCCAGGCCCAAACCGTTGCCCAGCGCCGTGCCTTTGGCGCTGTTGAGCAGCGGCCCGTGGTGCGTTTCGTACACCGCTTCGCGAATCGGCCGCTGGCCTTTGACGAAATAGGTTTCGTTGCGAACGATAACCGGCTGCCATTTGCCGCCGAGTTCGTAGGAAAGGCCGTTGCCCTGGCGTTGGATTTTTTCCAGGAACAGGTCCTGGTTGTCGCCCATGACCGAGGTCATGCTCCACGCCACTTTGCCGTTGAAACCGCCCAGCACCATCGGCAAACCGGCGATCGTCACGCCGGACGCCTGGTATTTCGGCGCACGAATCTGCACGTAACTGAACAGCGACGGCACGCCCAGCGGCCCATGGCTGTCGCTGGCCAGCAGGCTTTTGCCGCTACGGCTGCGTTGCGGGGCGATCGCCCAGTTGTTCGATGATGTGGCGCCCAGCAGATTCAGGTCGGACAGTTGGCCGGTGGCTTTGCTGATTTCGGCGAGGCCGGGAATCGTCCCGTTGAGCTTGAGGCCCTGAAGTTTTTCGGCTTCGGCCACCGGCAGTTTTTCGTCGGGGGCGGACGGTGTCAGCCACGGTAGCTTGTCGGTGGTGACCGATTGGGCCAGCACCAGCGAGGAGATTTCCTCGGGCAGGTTCGCCGATTGGCTGAAGTTCAGCAGGCAGAAAATCAGCGCCGAATCTTCCGGTTTCCAGTATTCGGGCTTGTAGCCGGTGGCGGTGAGATCGGCCGGCAACTTGTCGCGGTAGCGGAACAGGTAGGCGTTGACCCCGCGCGCATAGACTTCGAAGAAGCGTTTGAGGCGCGGCGAAGAGGCCTTGTACAACTCGCCGGCGCTTTTCTTCAGGTTGACGGCGCGCATGTAGCGGTCGGCGTCCAGCAGGTCCGAACCGGACATCTCCGACAACCGGCCTTCGGCCAGCAGGCGCAGGGTGACCATCTGCGTGATGCGGTCGCTCGCGTGTACATAACCGAGGGTGAACAGCGCGTCGTGGAAGCTGCTGCTTTCGATCAACGGCACGCCCATGGCGTTGCGACGCACCGAAACGTTTTGCGCCAGACCTTTGAGCGGCTGCACGCCGGTGGTGGGCGGGAGCGTGTCTTGGGCGTTCCAGGTCTGACAACCGGACAGGCTCAAAACACCGGCCACTGCTGCGGCAACGCCGAACCGGGGAAGAAAATGTGTGAGGGCTGGCGAGGCCATGGCAAAGCTCCTGCGGGGGGGTAGCGTCAGTAAAGGCGCTACGTTAGAGAGCAGGAGGTGGCCGCGCAAGCAGGGTAGGGGGTTATTTCAGGATTTGTCGGATAAACCGTGATGGTTGGGGTTGATGCTGTTGTTTTTTTGTTTGGAGTACATATCCATTTTTGGGGTAACGGCGGCTATTGGTTTCGCTTTTACAGCGAGTCACTTTCGAAAAGCCCCAAAGTAACCAAAGGGCTCTTGCCCCTTTCGTTCGGTGGCTCGCTAATGCTCGCCATGCCCTCGCTCCGGTCCTGCTCCGTGGGCCCGCCGCCATCGGCCATCCCTGGCCGGGGGCGGCTAACCCGGCATCCATGCCG